>DAOUBK010000064.1:0-67028 GCA_034432635.1 Roseiflexus sp. | reverse complement strand
AGTGCTCCTGGTACGGCTCTGGTCGTAGTAACCCGCATCGGACCAGACGGATGCCGCGCCTTCAATACGCCTTTCTACCTGGGGGCTCACAACCCCCAGACCCTACACCTGAGAGAGGGGACATACCCGCTCCTGCACACAGATGAATGCAATGTGTTCACAGGAAATTGGCACGTTATCCACCCCTGTGCATCACAGAAACATGGAGCGCACAGGTGTACAAATCGATACAACCCGCTGTGCCCTCTGAGCCTCGGTGATGCACATACAACCACCGACACACAAAGCACACAGCGGGATAGGATAGCAGCCACAAAAATTGTTCGGCAATTACCTGAATTGCTCAATTTTGGCTTGTACCTCAACACACCCTGCGATAGGCTTCACTCAATGCACGATCCAGTTTTCAGGAGACGCACCATGGAACCCTTCACACTTGCATGGACAGCGCGCCTTTCGTTGTTGCGCAATCGCCTGATATTCAAACAGACGATACTGGCATTCGGGATACCAGTCCTTTCCCTCGGACTGCTGATATTCCTCATCAGTGAAGAGAATCGCTGGCTCGTGACATTGCAGGTTATGGGCATCACCGCCGGGATCATCACAGTGCTTCTCTTGCTTGTGGTCGGGTTCCTGGCGCTGATAGGCTACGAACAGCGCTTTGTCCTCGATGCCGCCGGTGTCAAGTCAACGCTCAGCGGGGGCACAAAGCTGTTCTTTCGGACGGTTCGGATCGGGGAGCTGTTGAGCAGTCAGCTAACCGTGATGGGCGCTGACCTGGTTATGCGCGCCAGTGACCGTATCCGCTGGCAGGAGGTGGAGCAGGTAGAGGTCGACCGGCAGCAGCGGGTGTTGACGTTGTACCGCAAAGGAGGGACGCCATTCCTGCTGGTATGTTCTCCCAAACTCTTTGCCATGGTGTGTACGATTGTCCAAAGGCAGACCGGTATCAGCGTGGAGTAGAGGTAGCTGTACGGAATAATGAAGGTGGAACCGGTCACGCGCACGTGGAATTGCCCTCGCGCGCTCTAGCAGGAGCGACGCATGCGCTGCCTCTGCCCGTTCTCCTGGCATCCATGGTTGACAGAGATTCTCTGTATCAAAGAGAGCCAGTGTCGATTGATTTGGACAGGCTCTTGCGTGCCTAGGATGCACGCTGCGGCGTGAACGTGATCGGTCGATGCTGCATCCATCAGGAAGAAACGCGCATCACAGGCGCTATGCCTCCTGCGGCGCGTTTTCCGAATGAACGGTATGACCGACGACGCCGTTGCTGGGATGCAGCGGCAAGAGACGCAACGCCAGCATACGTGCTGCGAACGGCGCCAGCGTTATCGATAATGCTGCCAGATCGTCGCGCTGAAACATGCCGGTCGAGTTCTGCGTCGGATCGTCACTGAGCAGATCATCGATCACATAATCGCCGTCCGGCAGGTCTACAAGCGGCAACCCAAGCGTCACACGACGACGTATGGGGCTGACGTTCAGGAAGGTAACGACACACTCTTCCGGGTGTCGTCGCAGAACTGTAAAGACTGCCGGGTCATCACAGCGCACACCGTCCGGATCGATTGCGCCGCGGCGCAGTGCGATGCTGCGCGCCCGCGCATTGAGCAGACGGGTAATAGCGTCACGGTCGCCGGGTTCCTGTTCCTGACCGGCGCGGATCAACGGCACATAGCCGCACCCCACTATACCGGCAAGGATCATGCGCGCCGGACGCGAACCGCGAAGCGCATCAGCCAGCGGGTTGCTCACGCACGAATGATGACTTTCGGTGAAACACGCGCGCAGCCCCCCCGAATCGCCGATCACCAGGTTGTCGATCAGCCACTCCCGCATTTCCGCCGCGCCAAGCGTTCCAATTGCGAGATAGGTAAACATATGGTGCGCCGGTTTGTCGATGATCAGATCCCGACAGGGCGCAGGCAGCAGTCCCGCCAGATCGGTGACCAGCACCGCATCGGGTCGAACCTGGTGCATTTCGGCGTACAACATCTCGATCAGACGCACCACACCCATGCTGCTGCTGCCGCCGATCGCTGCGCCGAGGGGCCATCCCGGCGGTACATCGCGTGCAACCAGCACGCGAAAACCATCGATGCCGGTCTGTTCCATAAGCCTTATCAGTTCACCGACGGCATGGGATCGCAGGGCATCGTTTCGCCAGTCGAAATAGAAGGTATCAACCTCCCCGGTAAAGCGAATAAACTGTCCACTCTGATCGAGGCAGAACCAGTCTGGATGTTCTGTTACATAAGGCGAGTCGGCGGCGCACCCGGAGAGAGGCAGATCGAGGATCACCCGCATACCGCGCGCGTGGGCAGCAGCCACAACGTCACGCAACCCTTCGATCCCTCCACTCTCCGGCGCAAGTGCCGCAAACGAGCGTAATGCGTAGAGGTCTTCCGGTTGCGCCGGCGACCATTCTTCCGCGTACTGCTGGGGGGAGGCAATATCGTGAACCGGCAGAAGGCAGAGCGCCGCGCAACCGAGGTACTGAATGGCGTCGAGCGCCTCGACCAATCCACTCGCGCCCTTGAAATGCGTCGGATGTGTTACAAACACGGCTGCATCTGCAACCCATGCGGGTGGTGTTGGCGGGTTTGCCCGGCTGCGCGTCATGACCTGCTGGATCCGCGGCAGGGCGATGCGCCAGGGTGCGCGCTCCAGCAGCAGCGCCTGCACCCCGACAGACAGCGCCACCTCGGTCCGCAGGCGCTCCGCAATGCGAATGTCGTGAAACAGAGTGACGGCGCTGCCATCGCTCTCGACCCGCGGACGCGCCGGGTTGGAAGGGTCTTCGTACCAGCACGCCAGTGTTTCACCGACCATGTCGTTATGCAGGGCAAGCAAACCGGGGGCATCGGCGGGAGCCAGAGCAAACGCCGGAATCTCCAGCGCCGATGTGTCCGACCAGTGACGGTGATGCGGATCGCCGCGCAGACGGGCAATCGGCAGACGCGGACGGACGACATTTGCCGGCGCTTCGAAGCGACAGCGTTCCGGCACGCCGACGCACACACCGCTGAGCGTCAGGCGTACTCCACACAATGCCAGTTCCTCGTCACCGGTATTTTCGATACTGATACGGCGTGTTATGAACGACCCAAACGCGCGATAGCGGTCGTAGATCTTCAGCGGACCAAGACCGACGACAATGACGATCTCGACGCCGCCGGGAATATCGTAGAGGAAATGGTTGAGATAGCGAGCGAACGAACGCTGGGACAGCCAGCCGGTTTCCGCGAGCGAGACATCAACGCCTGATTGCGGCGCGCCTCGCCCGATCACGTCCGGTCCACCCGGTCGGCGCAGTGCGCGTAACCCGCCATCGTCGAGAGAGAACTCAAGTTCGAGTTCCGCCAGGGTCACAATCAGTGCGTGGCGGGTGGAACGCAGGGTGAAAGTAGCCATGGGAGCGCGTCTCGATCGACCTGAAGACCTGGTGTTACATCGCAGCAACCCAATCCGCAAGCGCCACAAGCGCGTTGCGGGTATCGCTCGGCGGCAGCGCTGTCAATGTCTCGATCGCCTGTTGCACATAACGCTGTGCTCTGGCACGCGCCGGCGGAACGCCGACACGCCGCACCAGCGCGATAACTTCTGCTGCGTGGCGCGCATCGGGCGGATGCTGATTGATTACTGTTGCCATTTCGTCGCCACCCTCGGCGTGTGCAGCGCAGATCAACGGTAGCGTGATCCGCCCGGCGCGCAGGTCACGCCCGGCATCACTGCCTTCCCTCTCATAATCACGCACTTCGATAGCGACGTGAAGCGCCATGCCAAGCGCCCGACCAAACTGCCCAAGGCAATCGCCCAGTGTCTCGTCGCCACTGCCGCATACCACACCGACGCGCGCAGCGGCTTCGAGCAGCGCGGCAGTCCGGCTTTCAGCGACGAACTCGTGCTGCGCCAGCGCCTGATCGAGTGGATCGAGAACGGTTACTGGCGCCAGTTTTCCCTCACAGAACGTCATGACCACCCGCGAGTACATCCCGATGATGCGCGCATCCGGCGCCAGCGCCATCTCAGCCGCAGCTAGCGCCAGCAGATAGTCGCCTGTCATCAATGCCACATCGCCGTTCCAGTGCTGATCGCCGACCGGCTTCCCAAGGCGACGCGCTGCTTCGTTGATCAGGCTGTCGTGAACGATTGTGGCGCTGTGAATAAGTTCGGCAGCAGCGGCGGCGTGAACCACCCGGCGCGAGTCGTAGCGACCGGGACGTGCTGCCAGCATGACAAGCGCAGCACGCAGACGTACTCTATCCGTGTCGCGCATTGCGGTATTCGCAGTTTGAGCGACGATTGGACGAGCGTGCATCCGCACGGTAATGATCTGTTCCACTTCCGCGAGATCTTCGGCGATGTCGTCCGGAAGCGGGAGAGACATGGCATGCATCATAGATTTGTCGGTCTGTGGTTATGAACCTTCAGAAGCATACCCCGAACGTACTCCGATGTCAAACGCGCCAGCGATTTCTCAGCAGTTTCTCATATGCAAGATGAGAAGCGTCGGGCGGGATCGGGCATAATGGATCATAACAGTTGCCGGACGATCGCTTCGCCACCGCCAGCGGTTCGGACCGACGCCGATCCGGGGAGTGAACCGGCAGATTGACGCGAAGCGCGCCTCTGCTATCGAACAAACCATAAGGAGTATGTGATGCGTTTTCTTTCGATCCTGTTCCTTTTCCTAATCGTGGCGCTCGCCGCTTGCAATGCGCTACCTGCCCGCGCGCCGCTTGCCGACCGACCGACGGGAACGTTGATACCGACCGCAGTAACGACGCCGGTACCGCCTGCGCAACCGATAATGGCGACCACGCCGGCGCCACCTACGCAACCGACAACGGCAACCACGCCAGCGCCACCTGCACAACCGACTGCCGTTCCGCCGACACCTGACACTGCACCGGTGGCGCCGGTTGCCACCCCTGCGCCGCAACCGTCCGGGACGCGATCCCCCACAATTGCACTGCAACAGATAGCCGACGGGTTTGATCGTCCGTTGCACGTCACACACGCCGGCGATGGCAGTGGACGGCTCTTCGTAGTGGAGAAGGTTGGGCGCATCAAGATCGTGCGCGATGGACAGGTGGCACCCGAACCATTCCTGGATATTACCGATCGGGTAGGATCGCGCGCCAATGAGCAGGGCTTGCTGAGTGTCGCATTCCATCCGCGCTACCGCGAGAATGGCTGGCTCTTCGTCAATTACACCGATAACGACGGCGATACCGTCGTCTCACGGTTCAACGCGACCGGCGACCGAGCCGATCCGGGTAGCGAACAGGTGGTGTTGACCATTGAACAACCCTTCGCTAACCACAATGGTGGACTGGTTGTCTTTGGTCCTGACGGAATGCTCTATATCGGGATGGGTGACGGCGGCAGCGCCGGGGATCCACTGGGCGCGGGGCAGGATCGTTCGACGCTGCTTGGAAAGATACTGCGCATCAATGTCGAAGATCTCCCGTACACTATTCCACCTGACAATCCCTGGGCAGATGGCGTCGATGGTCGACAGGAAAACTGGGTGATCGGCGTGCGTAATCCGTGGCGCTTCTCGTTCGACCGTGCAACCGGCGACCTGTTTGTCGCCGATGTCGGGCAGAACCGACTCGAAGAGGTGCACCTGCTGCGCGCCGGGCAGGTTGCGGGGGCGAATCTGGGCTGGAATGTAATGGAAGGGGATGAGTGCTTCCGCCGCGACAACTGCGAGCGTAGCGCTTTCGATCTACCGATCGATGTTTATCCGCATAGCCTGGGGTGCTCTGTTACCGGCGGACATGTCTACCGTGGTGTGGCGTTTCCCGCCTTGCAGGGCGTCTATGTCTTCGGTGACTTTTGCAGCGGGCGTATCTGGGGGTTGCGTCCATCTGGCGCGGGATGGGAGCGTGTCGAACTGTTGCAATCCGGCTTGCAGATCGCTTCATTCGGCGAAGACGAAACCGGCGAGTTGTACGTCACCGGGTATAATAATGGCGTCCTGTACCGGATTGTTGTAGAATAGACCAGCGTACCCGATGATCGTGGTCTGGCACACGACCGGTTGAGGTTGATCCATGCCCCCTGTGACCGTTCAGGATGTCTTGCGTCTGGCATTGCCAGATGGCTCGGAAGTCGTTGCTGGCAACGCCGGTCTCAACCATCAGGTGAGCTGGGTGACGACGCCGCGCGCGACGCCACCGGCATTTACCAACCTGCGTGGTGGTGAATGCGTGGTCGTGGCCACCGGCGCGCTGCGCGCGCTCGATGAGCGTCTGACGCTCGCCAACCTGATCGAACGCCTAGCGCAGGTGCCGGTGGCTGCCATCGCCGTGCAGGGCGACATCCCCGATCAGGCGTATACGACTGCTGAGAGCATGCGGCTGCCGCTCATTCGTCTTCCCGATTCGTGTGACATTCGCGAGGTCGAACGTGAGGTTCAGCGACTGATCAGCGACTATGATGCGCAGATCGAGCGTCGCGCCGCGCAACTCGGCGCGGTGTTGACGCAACGTTCGCTGGCAGGCGCCGAGGTCAACGGGTTGCTGGAAACCCTCGTCGAACGTACCGGACGCAGCCTCGCGTACTACAGTCCAGGCGGAGAGGTGCGCGCATTACGGGCGCGCGGACCGGCGCGTGTCGCGTTGCAGACGCTGCAACCACGCGCGACCGGTGCAGTCTCACATCTGGGGCAGCACATCTGGGTGCAACAGATCGGGCAGATGGCATCCGGCGATGCAGCCGGGCGCAACTTTGGCTACCTGGCACTCTGTGGCGACACACTCGACGACTGGGATCGACTGGCGGCACAGCAAGGCGCGTCGGCGCTGGCGCTGGAACTGGCAAAAGAACAGGCGGTGCTGGCTGCCGAAGAACGTCTGCGCGGCGATTTTGTGCAGGCAGTACTCGTCGGCGCTGCAACCGACGACAAAACTCTGGTGCAGCGTGGGCGCGAACTGGGCTACGACCTGCGTCAACCACACGTCGCTCTGCTCTGCGGCGTCGTCGATGGGGATGATCGCACAATTGCACGGCTTGCCGATACACTCAGCGCCGCGCTCAACGCTCTTGGGGTCGCTGCGCCGATGATGCGCCGGATCGATGATGTGCTCTGTTACATTCCGGCGGTCAGTCGCGGGCGACGGTTCCACGAAGTGGCAGACCTGCTGCACGCGCGGCTGGCGAACGACATTCCCGATGTGCTGGTGGCAATCGGGCGCGAAGCGCCAACGTTCGCTTCCTGGTCGCGCTCGCTGCGCGAAGCCGAACAGGCGCTCCTGATCGGACGGGAACTGGTCGGCAATGGGCGCGTGCTCGACTTCAGCGATCTAGGAGTGTATCGCCTGCTCCTGTTGCTCCGCGAGTCGCCCGAACTGTGGGAGTTCTATCGCAGTACGCTTGCCACCCTCGTCGAGTACGACCGCGACCAGCACGGTGAGCTGCTGAAAACGCTCGAAGCATTCTTCGAGCACAACGGCAATCTGGCGCGCACCGCCGATGCGCTGCACATTCACCGCAACACACTCCTCTACCGCCTGACGCGCATCAAGGAGATCAGCGGGCGCGACCCCGACGTGGCGGAAGACCGGCTGGCGCTGTGGCTAGCGCTCAAGGCGCACCGCGTCCTCAAGACGATAACCGAGCCGGTGGGATAGCCGTCGGAATCCGGTCAGTCATCGGCGCGCTGCAGATTGGCGAAACTCGCCAGCAGACGCTTCACCTCTTTACCCACAAAAGCGACCGTTACTTCCTCATCGCCTTCGACCAGTTTCGAACTGACGACGATCCCCTCGCCAAACTGTGCGTGGCGCACTTTCTGACCGGCAAAGAAGGCGACTTCGCGTGGTCCGTCAGGTGTGGCACGGTGCGACGGCTGCGGGCGTTCGTGGCGCTGCTCGCGCGCAATTGCCGCGCGATTGGTGAACAGTGACGACTGCTGTACAGTGGCATACCCGCGTTTTGGCGCGCGTTGCAGCAGGTCGGGCGGAATATCGTGGAGAAAGCGCGACGGTGTGGCAACTTCAGCACGCCCGTATGTGGCGCGTCGAAAGGCGTGAAGCAGGTAAAGACGCTCTTTTGCACGGGTCGCGCCGACATAGAACAGGCGACGCTCCTCGTCGAGTGCGTCGCGGTCATCGGTCGAGCGGGTATGCGGGAGCAACCCTTCTTCGAGACCGACCAGAAAGACGACCGGAAACTCCAGACCTTTCGCCTGATGCAGCGTAATACACGTGACAGCGTCGCGATCTTCCTGAAGCGTATCGATGTCGGAGACCAGGGCAACCTCTTCGAGGAATGTTGGTAACTGACTCTCAAGCGGCAGCGTGACATAGTTTTCGGCGACGTTGCGCAATTCCAGCACGTTATTCCAGCGATCCTCCCCCTCTTCTTCACCATACTCATGCTGCAACGCCTCACGGAAACCCACCTGCGCGAACAGCCATTCCATCAATGCGCCGAGGGGCAGACGCTGACGTTGAGCGATCACCTCATAGATCAGGGCAAGAAAGCCAAGCAGGGCATTGCGCGCGCGCGCCGTCAGATCGTCGGTGAGCACAGACGCGGAAGGATTCGCCTGCCCCGCCGGATCGGTCTCGGCAGCAAGCATCTGCAATGCCACGTACAACGGCACGGAAGCCGCGCGCGCACGCCGCTCCAGGTCATTCTGCGTGCGCTGCCCGATGCCGCGCACGGGCCAGTTCAGCACCCGACTCAGGCTGATGTCATCGAATGGATTGAGCGCCAGACGCAGATAGGCGAGCGCGTCTTTGATCTCTTTCCGCTCGTAGAAGCGCGTACCGCCGACGATCACATAGCGCAACTGACGCGCAAGCAATGCCTCCTCAATTGCACGCGATTGCGCGTTTGTGCGATACATGATGGCAATGTCTCCCGGCTGACACGCGCCGCCGGCAAGCAAACGGGCAATTTCCGCAGCAACCAGTTGCGCCTCTTCGTCCTGATCATACCCCTCGAGCACCTGAACCTTCGCACCCGCGCCATTACGAGTCCAGAGGCGTTTTTCGCGGCGTCGCTGTGCGCCGCGGTTGATGACCGCCTGAGCAACATCGAGGATTGCCTGTGTGCTGCGGTAATTCTGCTCCAGCAGAATGACCCGGGCATCAGGGTAATCGTGCTCGAACGAGAGGATATTCCGAATATCGGCGCCGCGAAACGCATAGATCGACTGATCCTCGTCGCCGACCACGAAGATATTGTGATGCCGCGCTACCAGCTGCTTCAGCAAAACGTACTGCGCCCGGTTCGTATCCTGGTACTCATCCGCCAGGAGGAAGCGATAGCGCTCCTGATAACGTTCGAGCACAGCCGGGTGCAGATCGAAGAGACGCACCGTTTCCACCAGCAGATCGTCGAAATCGAGCGCATTCGAGTCGCGCAACAGTTCCTGATACCGCGCAAAGCATCGCGCCGTCACCTCCTCGAAGTACGAACGCGCGTGGCGGCTATAGTCGGACGGCGTGATCAGTTCATTCTTGGCGCGTGAAATGGCAGCGTGAATAGCACGCGGCGGATGCTTCTTCTCATCGAGATTCAGGTCGCGCAGGACGCGCTTCATCACCCGCAGTTGATCATCGGTATCGTAAATCGCAAAATCGCGCTCCCGTCCCAGGTGAATGATGTCGCCGCGCAGAAAGCGGGCGCAGATACTGTGAAAGGTACCAACTGTCAACGCCGCCGACTGCCCTGCACTGATCAATGCATCAAGGCGGTCGCGCATCTCACGTGCCGCCTTGTTCGTGAACGTCACAGCCAGAATCGTGTGCGGATCGACGCCCCTAGCGCCGATCAGATACGCGACACGATAGGTCAGCACGCGCGTCTTCCCGCTCCCCGGACCGGCGAGCACCAGCACCGGACCGGAATCAACCGTGACCGCCTGCTGCTGCGCCGGGTTCAACTCTCTCAGGATTGCGGAAAGATCTGTCATGAGTCACCTGTGTGCACCGTCCCGATCTCGCGCATCTTCCGATCATACTCCACCTGTTTATCGAGCGATGCAGTCCACTCCAGGTCGCTCAGGACAATGCTGCGGTAGGCGGTGTACATCTGGAATGCAGATCGTTCTGGCGGCATCTTGCCGACGCCGGTCGCCAGCCCTGGCACGGCAATCGAACGAATGCGCTCATGTTCGAATGTCGCGGTCTGGTTATGTGCTTCGACAGCGAGCAGAATGCCACGCATTGCCAGGTAGGCGTTAATTGTTGCACTGACATCGCCGGGAACGCGCATTGTCGGCGCTACCACCACATAGCGGAAGCGATCACTGCCGGTCGCCATCACCAGCGCCTGACCGACGAGCAACTCTCCGGCGTACTGACGGTCGATCACGGCGCGCAACCGTTCTTGCAGGCGCCAGTCGAAGATTTCACGGCTGATCGCCAGATCGACGCCACCGTCGGTATACCCGAAGGAGTTTGCCGGCACCGCCAGCGCCTCGACCGTCAGCGTCAGGATATTCCCTTTCACGATCCGCACGCCGAGATCGAGCGGAAAATATCGCCGCCACGCGCGTACCATTTCATCCGACCGGTCACAGAGCGTCAGGGCTACCGCCATACCCCTTCCTTTCCGAATCCGTCGATGCACATGGATCGTTCCGCCATTATACCAGCGCCCGCACCACTTCGATCCCGTTCATTGCCATGTGGTGCAGGAACAACACGTGGTGCAGATCGCCATCGTGCGCCTTGATGCGCAGTTCACGCGCTGTCGATACCGGCGTATCGAACGTATCCACCGCATTCGCCGGCACAATGACACGTCGCCGGATGCCATGCGCATTCGCTTCCAGGCGCAGGTGCATCGCGCCCTGATAGGTACAGAGGTCGGTGCAATCGCCGACGACGATGAACCGATCAACCTGCGGACGAGCGCCGATCCAGTCGCCCAGACCCGTGCCGATCATCGAACTGATCGAGTTCTTGGGAAACACCGCAATATCGCCGAAGAATGGCAGCGATCTCAACTCCTCGACAGTATCGCTCTCAGCACTGCCGGCGATACAGTGCGGCGGGTATGCGTCAAACTCCGGCGTCTGCGGATCGTGCGCGTCCTGCGTCAACGCAAAGTTGCGCACCCCCAGCGCGTGGGCACGTCTGAACAGGTCGGCGACCGGGCGCACAATCCGACCAACACGCTCGCTCGCCAGCGGACCACTCGAACAAAAACCATTGATGACATCGATCGACAGCACGGCGACACGTTCAGGTTCACCGGCGACAATATCTACCAGCGGTACATCCTGCAACGCGCCAAACCATTCATCGAGATAGGTCAGGAACGCACGTGCGTGATCAGCCAAGTTCATCCGGGCAGGCATAGATTCCTCCTCAGAGCGATGCACTGTTGCCGGGCTGCGGAGCACACCGGCGCAAACCGGTTTCATGTTACGACGACGGATGATGCTCCTGTGAGTCATCGGCGTCGATGCGCGCCTCGCGCCAGCGGAAGACGAACTGCCCATCGCCGCGATCACGGCGGAAACGATACAGCCGCGTCGGACGACCACGCCCCTCGCGCAGCAGACCGGTCTCCTCCAGCACGCCGGCGTCCTTAATTTTACGATAGAAATTGCCTTTGTCCAGTTCTTCACCGAAAATTTGTTCGTAGATGTGTTTCAGTTCGAGGATCGAAAAGACTTCCGGCAGCAGTTCGAACGCCAGGGTTGTATACTCCAGTTTTGAGCGCAGCCGTGCCAGCGCCGTCGCCAGGATGCGGTCGTGGTCGAAGGCGAGCGGCGATGGGATCTCGCGCACCGGGAACCAGCGTACATCGAGGCTTTCGTCCGAAACCCGCAGACGCTGTCGATCGGCGCGAACCAGGGCAAAATAGGCGACGCTGATCACCCGTGTGCGTGGGTCGCGATCCGGGTCGCCAAATGTGTACAACTGCTCGATATAGATGTCGCGCACACCGGTTTCTTCTTCGAGCTCACGGCGCGCAGCGTCCTCGAGCGACTCGTGCATCTGCACGAAACCACCGGGAATCGCCCAGAATCCTTCGTAGGGCCAGCGTTTGCGTCGTACCAACAGAACGTGGAGTTCTCGGTCGATCAGCGTGAAGATCACCACATCGACGGTGACAGAGGGGCGTTCGTAGCGCGTGGGATCGTAGGTTTCGGCGGTTTCGTCGGTTGCGTCTGCCATCACCGCACCCCAATTAGTGTCATTACAACAATAAATATAGCGGCAGACGCAGGATTTGTCAAGACAGGCGAGCAAGCGAATTGATCTTGACAGAAGCCGCTGAAACTGGTACAGTATCAGAGCATGCGGGAGTGGCGCAATGGTAGCGCATCTGCTTCCCAAGCAGAGGGCTGCGGGTTCGAATCCCGTCTCCCGCTCCATGAGGGCGGTACACCGGTAAACCTCGTCGTCTCCCCGGCGAGGTTTCTTCTTTTCAGGAAGACGCCACCTCCTGCGCTGTATCCTGTGGTCAGTGCAACCGGACGGGGCGGTTACGCCGACCGGTTGATCCATGTTTATCGCAAACTGTTCAACAGCCAGGCCAGGACGCCGATCATCCAGCGTGCTGCGCCAACCAGAATGACCGCGAAGATAATCGTCAGCAGGAAGTCGAGTTCCATGATCCCCCCCCTTCTACGACGCCCTAAAGACTGTTTCCACGATTGCAGCATACCGGAATCGCCCCCGTGCGACCTGCGACCCAGGTGAGGGATTGCCTGCGTTCTGGCATCGTATGGCTCAGCAAGAGACAACGCGCGGCTCACCGGATGCTCACCGCTTGCGCCGGATCGCACTCTATTCACCATACGGTTAGACAGGCCACAAAAATGGCGTATAGTAGCCATGAACTCAACGCTCAAAACTCGCGTGCGATGATGAAAGCGGCGATGTGAAGATACTGACGAAGGGTGCAGGCAGTGCCTTCCCTACAGTACGGTTTTGAAACCGGTTCCGTGTACGCACACGATTGTCCACGAGGTTGCCGCGTATCTGGCGTTAGCAGAAATTGTTTCAGGCGGAAATGGAAGAGGGAGACGCACGATGAACGACTCTGGCGCTGCACCGATTCGCTCGATGCTGGTGATCCTGTGCGCGATGGACGTGGCGGCGCACGCGGCGCATGCAATCGAGACTGACTGCTTCGCGCCACCGGAGACTGATTGCGCGTGCCCGGACGACTGCGCCGATCCGTCACTCACCCCCGACATCGATCTGGCAGTGCTGTATGCACTGCCGGAACTCCACATCGATACCCTGCCAGGGCAGCGGATGCTGGCGTTCAACCCGCAGGGCAATGCCGGCGTGGTTGTGCTCGATCAGGCGGCGTGGACGCTGCTCAACCGGTTTCGCCAGCCCCGACAGTTGTTCGATGCCGCCGATGAGGGTGACAATCTTCAGATGGTTCAGCACGGCGTGCTGCGCCTCGCCGGGTTGGGGTTGATCCAGCGCACTGATCGACCAGCAGTCATGCAACCTTCCACATCCCAGACATTGACCGCCTAGCTGCATTTCACGAATGCGTGTAACCTACGTTGCGATACTGCTACCTCAACAAGACTCCTGAAGCAATCGATGAGGAACGTGGTCTGCAGGCGATTGATGCCATCATGCGCTCTGCCGTAGCGCACCGGTTTCGGCGGGTGAAACTGAAGTATGCTGGTGGAGAGGCGACACTCAACCTGCCGTTGATCATTGCACTGCACCAGTATGCGCGCGACTGTGCATCCCGGCATCACCTTACCCTCGATGGGGTTATCCTCAGCAATGGCGTGGCGCTCGGTAACCGCCATATCCGTCAGATCCGCGAGAGCAGACTGCGCCTGATGATCTCGCTCGACGGTATCGGTGACATGCACGATGCACGGCGACGGTTCGCCAACGGTCACGGCTCGTTTAGCCATGTGGCACGAACGCTCGACCGGCTGGCACAGCACGGCGTGACACCTTCGCTCTCAATAACCCTGTCACACCGCAATCTTGCAGGACTCCCCGAGACAGTCGCGTATGCGCTGGATCGGGGGTTACCGTTTTCACTGAATTTTTATCGCGCGAACGACTATGCTGCCGGTCAGGCCGATCTTGCATTCGTAGAGGAAGAGATCATTGCAGCGATCAAGGCTGCGTTTGCAGTGATCGAACAGCGCCTGCCACCATACCGTTTACCGGGAGCGCTGCTCGATCTGGTGCGGCTCGATGCGCCGCACGACCATCCCTACGGTGTTGGGCGCGCTTATATGGTCATCGACCAGCGTGGCAGGGTCGCAAAGTGTCACATGGAGATCGAGCGTACCGTGACCAGCGTTGATGCACCCGATCCGCTGCGCCTGATCCGCGAAGACACCACCAGCATTCAGTACATTCCGGTTGATGCCAAAGAGGGATGTCGAACGTGCACGTGGCGCTACTGGTGCGCCGGCGGATGTCCGGCGCTGACGCACCGTATGACGGGGCGCTTCGATGTCAGATCACCGAACTGTTGTATCTACCAGACGCTCTTCCCGGAAGTCCTGCGTCTGGAAGGGTTGCGTTTGCTGAAGTACGCAGGGGAACGGAGCGCTACGCCGCCACACCTTAGTAGTGCGTGCCGGTATACTAGACTCGACTGAGGGGCAGGCGAAGGCAATGCTTTCGTTTGCCCCGGCAGATGTTTCGAATAGGCTCCTATTCGATCAGCAGCGCCCGACTTTCGAGCAGGTTGCGCATCGCCGATCTGCCTGTCGGGTAGTCGCGCTCGACGGCGCGCACCGCCTGCGCAGCAATATCCAGTTCCGCTGCGTCCAGATCCTTGAGCCGGCTATACACTTTGTTTTGTGCGCGCAACCCACCGGGATCGCTGAGATTGTACAGACGATCATACTCGAACGCCAGCGCGTAGTGGCGGATAGCGTAGCGTAAACAATCATCGACCCGCTGAACATCCGCAGCGGGTTCGTCGACGAATGAAGCGGCGAGTCTGGCATACTCTCGGGCAACCTCGTCCATGTTTTTTCCACTGACTGGACGAGACGGCGATAGTGCGCAAACAGGCAGTCGCCGATCAGCATGTGGATGCGGGCCAGCTGGGTGAACAACTGGCGGTTCTGAATGCGCGGGTTCTGAGGATCGGGAAGGTGTATCCTTGTTTCTGGAAATTTCTGTTGCACGTGCTTCGCCACCTTCGCGTACCTCCGCTGCTGGTTGCAGTGATCGGTCTCATGGTACGCTACCTGACCGTTCTGAGCGATGCGGCGCTGCGCCTGATGCGCGCTCGCGATGCGCGTAGCGTGGGAAGCGGCGGCTCGCTGCTCTGGCGCGTGCAGGTGACAGGCAACATGGTCGGGCAACTGTTCCTGCGTAGTTATGATCGCAGCCAGCGGGTGTATCAGGCGCTGCTGGCGCGGGGCTTCGATGGATGCTTTCTAACTGCCACTTCGCACCAGATGCACGCACACGACTGGTGGACGCTGGCGGTAACTGTGATCGCCCTGGCGCTCGTCCATATGGCGGAAATGCTGATGTAACACCCTGGTTCCCGGCTCTCAGTTGCCGGTTCTCAGTTCCCACTCCTCAGCGATCCATCCGACAGGTGACGGAATGCGCTACAATAGTGTCGAGCAATACTGTTTCAGGACACGTCCATGCTGCTTCGTGATCTCGACATTGCGGTCGCACCGTCGCCGGACGCCGAACCGCCAGAGCTCCTGATCGAAGACCTGCACTTCACCTATCCCGATGGGCACGTTGCGCTCTGCGGCGTAACGCTCGTGGTTGCGCGCGGCGAGAAGGTGGCGCTGGTCGGACCCAATGGACCTACCGCTCTGCTGCTCGCCGATCAGGCGCTGCTCGAAGCGCACGGTCTGGAAGCGCCCTGATGTCTCTGCAAAGTGAGGAGTGTGTGACTGATCGACTCATCTACCTTGATCATGCGGCGACGACACCGGTCGATCCGGTGGTGCTCGAGGCAATGCTTCCTTATTTCACCACCCATTTTGGCAATCCCTCGAGTATCTATCGCATTGGACGCACCGCACTGCATGCACTCGACGAGGCACGCGATCAGATCGCTTCGATCCTGGGATCGTCGCCGCGCGAGATTATTTTTACGGGAAGCGGTTCAGAGAGCAATAACCTTGCGATCCGCGGCGTCGCACTGGCGCAACGCCAGGCTGGACGGGGAGCGCACATTATTACCAGCGCCATCGAGCATCACGCGGTGCTGCATACCGTTGAACACCTGCAGGCATATGGTTTCGAGGCGACCTTCCTGCCCGTCGATCACCACGGTCTGGTACAGCCGGAGGACCTGCGCGCGGCGTTGCGCCCGGACACGGTGCTGGTATCGATCATGTACGCCAACAACGAAATTGGCACGATCCAGCCGATTGCGGAACTGGGCGCCATCTGTCGCGAGCGCGGCATTCCTTTCCACACCGATGCAGTGCAGGCGCCCGGTGCATTACCACTCGACGTGCGCGTGCTCAATGTTGATCTTATGACCATTGCTGCGCACAAATTCTACGGTCCTAAAGGTGTGGGGGCGCTCTACGTTCGTCGGGGCACGCCGCTCCAGCCGCAGATCACCGGCGGCGGACAGGAACGACGCCGCCGCGCCGGCACCGAGAATGTTCCCGGTATCGTCGGGATGGCAACAGCGCTGCGTCTGGCGGAAGAACGACGTGTGCACGACAGCGCCCACTGTGCGCGCCTGCGCGACCGGTTGGTAGCGGGGATTCTGGAACGTGTGCCCGGAGCGCGTCTCAATGGTCATCCGACGCGACGACTGCCCAACAATGCCAGCCTTTCGTTCGATGGGGTAGAGGGTGAGAGCATCCTCCTGTTGCTCGATCAGCACGGTATTGCTGCTTCGAGTGGCTCTGCCTGCACCAGCGGATCACTGGAGCCATCGCACGTGTTGATTGCACTGGCGCGTGCCTCCGGAATGGAACAGGCGCCGGAAATTGCGGCTGCACTCCCCAGTGCAGTGCGCTTCACCTTTGGGCGTGAGAATACCGCTGCCGATGTCGATGCGGTTCTGGACGTCTTGCCGGGTATTGTTGCGCAACTACGGGAAATGACGGTCATGTTGCAGGGAGGTGTATGACTGACGAACAAACCCAGCCGGTTACAACAGTTCCAGCGGTTCCCTCCTCCCCTCCCTCATCGCTCGACGCCGACGATCTGGCGTGGCTGGCGCGCTGCGAACGTCGGGTCTGGCTCGATCGACGGTTCGGTCATCCGCCGCCGGCGCTACCCAGTGCCGATGCGCGCGCGAGAATGTTGCTTCGTGCTGCGCACAAACGACATATCCTCGCCGGGATTCCCGATCTCGCAGACCTGTCCACACTTGAATGGTCTGAGCGTGTCATCCAGACCCATCGGTTGATGCAGCACGGCGCGTCAGCGATTGCCGGTGCCGCGCTCGAAGCGCCTGTCGCCAACCGCATGCTGCGCGGCGCTCCCGATCTGCTGATCCACACCGGTACCACGTCGGGCGCGTGGTCTTACCGCCCTGTGGCAATTGTGCTGCACACCCGCCCGACACGCTGGGATCGACTGTTGCTCGATGCATGGCGGTGGCTGGTGTGGCAGACTCACGGGGCAGCGATCAGTCCGCCCGGTGAACTCTGGCTTGGCGCCGACGGGGATGGACCGGCATTGATCAAACGTCAGTCAACGTCGCTTGCCACTTTCACGTCTCAGGTCTGGCGCACTGCCGTCATTGCAACCAGAGAAGCCCCGCCGATCTGGTTCGACAGCGACCATTGCCCTTTCTGTACCTGGCGAACAGCGTGCGACGCGGCTGCGCGTGAAACGCGCGACATTGTGCTCATCCCTGGATTGAGCCGCCGGCAGGGTATTGCGCTGCGTCAGCGCGGCATCCATCGGATAGAACAGGTTGTGTCGCTCGAACCTGGCATTCTCGCAATGTTGCCGGATCGTCCGCCCTACGGCGGCGATCGCCTGCGATTGCAGGCACAGGCGCTGATCCGTGATCAACCGCAGCCAACCGATGCTGGCGCTTCACCGATCCCTGGCGTCGGTTTCTTTCTCGACATCGAAAGCGATCCGCTGACTCGCGAACCATGGGCATTCGGTCTGGCAGGCGCGCCGGGCGATTGCACGATCATCGTCATTCATCCAACCCTGGAAGGGCGTTCCACCGCACCGAACGGCGTGCCACTCATCCTGGCACGGGATGTTCAGCAGGGATGGCGGCGCGTCCTGGCTGCAGTGCAGGAAAGAGGCGGCAGGCTGGCGCACTGGGGCGAAGCAGAGCGTCTGATGCTCGAACAGAGCGCTGAACAGTCGGTATATCGGAAACTTGCGCCGCTCCTGGTCGATGCCCGGCACGAACTTGGCAGGCGAGTCGTGCTTCCTGTACCTCGCCTGAGCGACCAGCGCGGCGGCGGGTTGAAAGCCATTGCGCGCTGGCTTGGATGCGCATGGTCCCCCGGCGCAGACCACTGGACACTGGCCTGGGAGTCGTACCGGCGCTGGGTTCAGCAGCCGTCTCCGCTTGCCGCCATCGAGATGCTTGCGCCAGCACTCGTTTATCTGGTCGCCGATGTCGAGGCGCTGGCAGCAGTCTGGTGCTGGCTCGAAGCCTTTGTCGCCGCACTCAGCGCAAACGAAGGGCTTCCAGACTGGCGTGCATGTCGAGATACCGCAGCCACCCTCGAATGCTGAGCGGTCCTAACTGGTTGTGGCGCACGAGCGCTGTTTCGGCGCGGGGATCGGCGGCGCACTGGCGGGCGAGGTGTACCGTTTCGTCGCGTGTATTGAGGAACACATTGATCAGCTTCGCCAGGTTCAGGTCGGCCGGCGGTTGATACCCATCCATCTCGTCGTTGATGAACGGCTCGCCGAGCGCAACACGTATACGACGCTGCCCCCAGCGTTCCAGCCCGATGATGTGCCGGATCTGGCGCCGATTGGCGGGCGTATCGGCGCTTGCCGCCATACGCGTCTTGAGTTTCGCCCCGGACGCGGCAAGTGCATCCGCCCATGCAGAGATCGATTGCTGTGTTGCCGGGCGCTCGAGAACCAGTCGCACCAGAATATCGCGGCAACCATCAAACATGGCCATCGTCAATCTTCCCGTACTGAACCGGTGAGGAAAAGAATACCTGCCCACAGTGCGCGGGCATGACGGTAGAACCAGAGGGCAAAAACGGTTGAGACCAGGGTCAGCGCCACGATCAGCGGCAACACCGGCAGATCGGTAAAAAAAGCCAGCGCAGCGCCGGTCACCGCCACCGAGGAGGTGGCAACCGTGTTGATCGCCATTCCACCGCTAAACTCCCCCGCGCCACGCTCGAACACTATGCCGCATACCGGGCACCGCACATTCATCGTAAAACGCGAACGAAACATGCGTCCGCGCTCACATGCCGGGCAGATCAACAGGAGACTCAGGAACAAAACGCGCACCATTCGCTTCATGGAGAGGTAGGAAGCGGGCGTCAACCCTGTAAACAAAGAAACGAGAACCGGCTAGGAGACGCTACGCCTCGTGTCCAGTTCTCATTTCCGAAACTGGTGGGCGATACTGGACTCGAACCAGTGACCTCCACGATGTCAACGTGGCGCTCTAACCAGCTGAGCTAACCGCCCTTTCACGAAATATATGGTAGCACTCTGTGCACGGGATGTCAAGCAAAGCGAAGGCGGAAGGCGTTGAATGAATCAATTGACATTGACGCTGTTTCTTTCGCCGTGCTATACTATCAGACAAATTTGCTCATCCAGAGGAGTGGAGGGACCGGCCCGATGAAGCTCCGCCAACCCGTAGCCACTGGATCGAGCAGCCGGTGCGACGTGTACCGCTTCTCGACGCTGGCAGGCTATAGGGTGGCAATTCCGGCAGCTCAGGCTGGAAGATGAGTGGTGATGAGGCTTCCGGAACCTCACGCAGGCGCGTGAGGTTTTTTGCTGAACAAGCCAGAAAGCGCAATCGTCGCATCCGCCAGCCAGATCATTACGTGCGAACAGTCTGGATATGAAGTATCACGAGGTGTTTCCTTGAAGAAGCCAACCTACGTCGAAGCCCTGCGCGAGCGCGTCCTGATCTACGATGGCGCCATGGGTACCAGTATCGATACATTCCATCTCACGGCTGCGGACTATGGCGGCGAAAACACCTTCGGTGCTCGTGATTATCTGGTGATAACGCGCCCGGATGTCATCGAGCAGATCCACGCCTCGTTTCTGGAAGCGGGCGCAGATGTGCTCGAAACATGCACATTCCAGTCAACCCGCATCCGGCTCGAGGAATGGGGGCTTGCCGATCAGACGCATGCGATCAATGTCGCCGCTGCGCGCCTGGCGCGGCGTGTGGCTGATACGTTCGAGGCGCGTGACGGTCGCCCACGGTATGTCGCCGGCTCGATGGGACCGACCGGGAAGTTGCCCTCTTCCGATGATCCGTCGCTCTCAGATATCACGTTCGATCAACTCTCCGATATCTTCTACGAACAGGCAGTGGCGCTGATCGAAGGCGGCGTCGATGTGCTGCTGGTCGAGACGAGTGTTGATATTCTCGAAGTGAAAGCAGCACTCGACGGTATTCGTCGCGCAAAAGCGAATCTCAACCGCCCCGATGTCGCTGTACAGGCGCAGGTGTTCCTCGATCTCTCCGGCAAGATGCTGCTCGGCACGGAAGTGCCGGCGCTGGTTGCCACCCTGGAAGCGATACCGGTCGATGTTATCGGGTTGAACTGTTCGACCGGTCCTGAACATATGCGCGAGGCGATCCGCTATATGACCCGCCACTCGCGCAAGCCGATTTCCTGCATCCCCAACGCCGGTCTGCCGATCGAAGTGAACGGTGAGACAGTCTACCCGATGGAGCCGGAGCCGTTCGCCCGCATTCTGGGGGAGTACGTTCACGAGTATGGGGTGGCGGTCGTTGGCGGATGCTGCGGCACTCGCCCGGCGCATATTCGCCGTTTGCGTGAGGTGGTTGGCGAGGCGACGCCGCCAAAAGTGCGTGATGTCGAGTACATCCCCAGCGTTTCGTCGGGGGTGCGCGCGGCTGCGTTGCGCCAGGAAGGGACGTTGACAATCATCGGTGAACGGGTCAACACCCTTGGTTCGCGCAAAGTCAAGCGCCTGCTGCTGAACGATGACTACGACGGCGTGCTCGAAGTCGCGCGCGAACAGGTCGACTCAGGAGCGCATATTCTCGATGTGTGCGTGGCAATGACCGAACGAAGCGACGAGCGTGAGATGATGGTCAAACTGTTGAAGAAGTTGACCATGAATATCGAACTGCCGCTGGCGATCGATACGACCGAAGCCGATGTGCTCAATGCAGCGCTGGCGATCTACCCTGGTCGCGCGATTGTCAACTCGGTGTCGCTCGAAGGTGGTCGCGGCGATAAGATCGACCGCACGATGCCGCTGGTGGCGCGCTATGGTGCAGCAACCATCGCCATGACCATCGACGAAGAGGGCATGGCGCATACCGCCGAGCGCAAACTGGCGATTGCACAACGTATTGCACAGATCGCGCAGGACGAGTATGGCGTGCCGCCCGAAGCGCTGATCTTCGATGTGTTGACGTTCCCGATCACGACCGGCCAGCCTGAGTTGCGCCGCGCCGCAATCGAGACCATCGAAGGTATTCGTCTGGTGAAACAGCACATCCCTGGATGTTTCACCACCCTTGGCGTCAGCAACCTGAGTTTTGGTGTTGCACCCCACGCGCGCGCAGCGCTCAACTCGGTGTTTCTGAAACACGCAGTCGATGCCGGTCTCGATACGGCGATCATCAATCCGGCGCACGTGATGCCGTATGCCGAGATTCCGCCGGAGCAGATCAGGGTCTGTGAAGACCTGATCTTCGACCGCGACGATCAGGTGCTGGCACGCTTCATTCAGTTCTTCGAGGAGCACGGATCGACGGCAAAAGCCGAACGTGCCGACCCGACGGAGGGGATGACAGCAGCGCAGCGCGTTCACTGGAAGATCGTGCACCGCAAGAAAGAGGGTATCGAGCAGGATATCGATACGGTCATCGCCGAACGCATCCGTGAGGCGGAAGTGCGTGCAGGCATCCACGATAGCGCCATCGATCCGGCGCATCCTGCGCCGGAAGCAATCCTTGCCTCACCCTTCCGCAATAGGGCTGCGGTCGATGTGCTCAACACCGTTCTGCTCCCTGCGATGAGGGAAGTCGGCGACCTGTTCGGTGCAGGGCAGTTGATCCTTCCCTTCGTGTTGCAGAGCGCCGAGGTGATGAAAAAAGCGGTTGCGCACCTGGAGCAGTATCTGGAAAAACTCGAAGGGGTCACCAAAGGCAAGATCGTCCTGGCAACGGTGTACGGCGATGTCCACGACATCGGCAAAAATCTGGTTCATACGATCCTCGCCAACAACGGCTATACCGTGTACGACCTGGGGAAGCAGGTGCCGATCAACACGATCATCGAGAAGGCGGTCGAAGTCAACGCCGATGCGATCGGTCTGTCGGCGCTCCTGGTGAGCACCTCGAAGCAGATGCCGCTCTGTGTGCAGGAATTGCATCGGCGTGGTCTCAAATTCCCGGTGCTGGTCGGCGGTGCGGCGATCAACAAGCAGTACGGACAGCGCATTCTGTTCGTTGATGAACACACCCCTTACGAGCCTGGTGTCTTCTACTGTAAAGACGCATTCGAGGGTCTGGAAATGGTCGACGCGCTGACGGATCCATCCACCCGCGAGGCATTCGTTGAGCGCACGAAAGCGGAAGCGGCTGAGGCGCTCGGCAAGAAGCAGCGCGGTCGGGTTGCACTGGCGGAACTGGGGCGCGCCACATTGAGCGATGCAGCGAAGGTGCGCTCGGCGGTGCGCACCGATGTGCCGGTTCCGACGCCGCCGTTCTGGGGTGCGCGCGTGTTGAAGCGCATCAAACTGGCGGATGTGGTCGAATGCCTGGATCGCAATGCGCTCTACCGGCTTCAGTGGGGGGCAAAAAATGCCAAAGGCGAAGAATGGGAACGGCTGAAGGCGGATTTTGATGCAAAAGTGCGTGACCTGATCCGCGAAGCCGAACGCGATGGCTGGCTCGAGCCGAAAGTCGTCTACGGCTACTATCCCTGTCAGAGCGACGGGCACGAGGTCATCGTCTACGACCCGTCATCGGTGCTCAACGGCGCCCAACCGCGCGAACTCACGCGCTTCGTCTTTCCGCGTCAACCGGAGCGTGAACGTCTCTGCCTCGCCGATTACTTCCGCTCACGCGAGAGCGGCGAGTACGATGTGGTTGGGTTGCAGATCGTTACGATGGGGCGCAAAGTCGATGACCTGACCGAGACGTTGCAGCAATCCGGCGATTATTCGCGTGCGTACTTCATCCATGGGTTGGGGGTGTCGCTGGCGGAGGCGCTCGCCGAGTATACAAACCGTCTCATCCGCCAGCAACTGGGGCTGAAAGGAACACAGGGCAAGCGCTACTCCTGGGGGTATCCCGCCTGCCCCGACCTGGAAGAGCACGAGAAGTTGTTCCGGGTGCTTCCGGCGGATGCGATCGGCGTGACGCTCACCGAAGCCTGGCAATTGGTGCCTGAGCAGAGCACCGCAGCAATTGTGATCCATCATCCCGAAGCAAAATACTTCTCGATTGGCTCTGCCCGTGAACGCGCTGAGGAGGATGTCGCCGAAACGCTGGCGTAACGCTTTCGGTTGATCCTGCGGTGTCGCCATTTCGACACACGTTCCGGCAACTGTCTTGTGCGGCTCCTGGTGCAAATGCGCAATCAGTGCACTGTCGCCGGACAATCTGTTGCATCCAGACTGGTCACACTGGGAACGCCAGGTCGCAGAGACGCAGAGTGATGTCTGTTGACGCCGGTCAGCCTGCCGGGGAGGAGCAGGATGCACGAAGGCGCAGCGGTGTGAGAAGGGTTGATGACAATCGATGGTCGGCGGCGTTTCACGGCAACTGCTCGCAAGACGCAGAAATATCCGTAATCGGTGGAGAGCAGCAAAACAGGGATGGTACGTTGGGACGCGGAATATGACGGATTGCACAGACTTTCTCTGAACATGGCTGAACGTTAACTGCTCTGTGCAGCCGCTTCTTCTCTCTGCGAAGAGGGGGGAAACCGCTGCTCCGGTGTGTTCTACTGCTGAACCAGACCCAACTATGCCGTCCGATTGCGAGCCTTGCGGCAGTGTGCCAATCGCTGTTCCGGCACTCTGGAGAGCTTGATGATGACTCAGATCGTTGCGCTCGTGATGGCGCTGACAATCCTCGTTGCATGCGGCGCGCCGGCGACGGTCGTCGAGCCCCGCGCCCGGCTTGCCGTTGCCGAGGCTATGGCAGGCGGCAACGCTGATGGCTTCGCCCGCGCGACGGCGCCGCGCCCCTTCACCTTCCCCCGTGACCACGGACCACACCCGGAGTACGCCATCGAATGGTGGTACTACACTGGCAACCTGCAGTCGGTCGAGGGGCGACGCTTCGGTTTTCAATTCACCATTTTTCGTACCGGACTGATGCCCGGTGAACCGGAGCGATCGTCGGCATGGGCTGCCAGCAGCATCTACATGGCACATTTCGCCCTCAGCGACATAAGCGGCGGCAGATTCTACGCCTTTGAACGGTTCAGCCGCGGTGCAGCCGGGCTTGCGGGGGCGCAGAGCGAACCGTTCCGCGTCTGGCTCGAAGACTGGAGCGCCGAAGGTCTCGGCGCCGATGGAACCCCGATGCGCCTGCGTGCTGCCGAAGATAATGTAGCGCTCGACCTGACCCTAACAGCCGGCAAACCACCGGTGTTACAGGGCGACCGCGGTTTGAGCCAGAAGAGCGCCGAGGCTGGCAACGCATCGTACTACTATTCCTTCACCCGCATGCCGATCAGCGGAACCGTGCGCATCGGCGAAATACTGTATCAGGTCAGCGGGCTGGGGTGGATGGATCGCGAGTGGAGCACCAGTGCGCTCGGCGAGGATCAGGTTGGCTGGGACTGGTTCGCATTGCACCTGGATGACGGACGCGACCTGATGTTCTACCGCTTGCGTCTGCGTGATGGTGGCATCGATCCGTTCAGTAAAGGAGTGCTGGTTGATGTTGCCGGAAATGCGCGGCGTTTGAGTCGCGATGAGGTGCTGGCAGAACCCCTCGATTACTGGACAAGCCCGCGCAGCGGTGCAACCTACCCGGCGCGCTGGCGGCTGCGCGTGCCTGACGAAGCGATTGACCTGACGCTGACACCGCTGCTGGCAGATCAGGAACTGCCGGTCACCGTCGTCTACTGGGAAGGTGCAGTTGCCATCAGCGGCAGCGCCACGGGCAGCGGGTATATCGAGATGACCGGGTATACGCCGGAAGACCGGTGACGGCTTCTAGGCATCACCGTGTGAGATTCTCCGGTTGCGCAACCGAATTCTGTGATGCCCAGGACAATGGTTTGCGTGCCTGACGGAATGTTTTCCGCAGCGCGTCGATGATATGCTGCACCCTGGCTGAACGTTCACGTGAGCAAGTGGTATTGGCTTCCGGCAGGAGCGTCCGGGTGTTCGCCCCTGTCGATGGGCTGAAGCCACAGAAGCGCATGCGGTCTCGCGCCCGAAGATGAACACCCGTGAAGCGGTGAACTGTCTCGCGGCAGATAGACACACACTACACCTCTTGACGACACAACGCCAGGCTCGCGGCGTGGGAGCGTCAGAGTGATTGAAGCGAACAGGAGTGCGTGTGGAGCACCGTCTGATCTGCAAAGTTTACTACGAAGATACCGACGCCCTGGGCGTCGTTTATCATGCCAACTACTTGAAGTACATGGAGCGCGCGCGCAGCGAGTATGTCGAGCAATTTGGCAAGCCGATCTGGGAGTGGAACCGGTCGGGATACTACATCGTCGTTTACGCGATGAACATTCGTTTCAAACGTGCGGCGCAACTCGGCGACACACTCGAAGTTGTTTCCACATTCAGCCTGCAATCGCCGTACCGTGGGCTGTTCAAACAGCGCATCGAGCGCGAGGGACAGATATGCGTGGAAGCCGATGTGGAACTGGCCTGTCTCGATCCGCAACGCAACCTGCGCGAGTTTCCGCCAGAGTTTCGTTCCAGGCGCGTCTGAGTTCGTATGTTACCCGGGTGTGGGCTATCGGTGAAATTTCACCGGCTCGCTGAAGTTGCGAGAAACAGCATCTGCCAGATGGTTATGGACTGCGCAGGATGGCGACTCACAGGCGTGCATACGAACCCCCTCTGGCTTGGGCGTGCAGCAACCGAATCACATACGTTATATCAACTCTCGCTCAAAGATGGGCATCATGCAGATGGCATCCGCGTGCTGCGTGCTCTCAGGCGCACCCCCGGCGCGCCGCTGGCGGGTCGTCGCAATGCGGGAAGTCCTTCACCCCAGCCCGCCCCGACTGGGGTAGGAGAATGCATGCGAATCCTCCCCCAGTGGGGGGAGGTTGGGAGGGGACGTGTCGCTGATCCTCCGCCTGGCACTGCAACGGAACATCCTGCGAAACCCGGAACGCATCACGTTACCTCACCGCAGCAGTGCGAAGTACGGATATTCTTGTACCCGCTTCTCTCCTGCTTCAGGGTGTAAGGGCGAACAGTACATGCGAGCGTATGCAGACGATAGGGCTTGAGAATGCCCTGAACGCCCTCACCCCCGGCCCCTCTCCCGCGTGCGGGAGAGGGGAGACCAGAACCACGCGCCAGGGCGTTCCAATGCGGCAAAAGTTGTGTTATCTCACATATTCTGTCCGCCCCTGAACCTGCTGGGGGCGGGAAGACCCCACCCCGGCCCGCCCGCGCTGGGGCGGGAAGTCCCCCACCCCGGCCTGCCCGCGCTGGGGGCGGGAGTCGCCTGGTCTGCGGGTGGCAGCCATGTTATTCCACGTTGTGAGCGCGCCGGAGGCGCGCGCGCTCAGGGGGCATACCAGATCCTGCGCACAGCGCTGCGTCGCCCGGATGCAGTGCCAGGGTGATGATGCGATCGCGTGCCATGACGTCCATTCCACCAGATCTGATATGACGCGGCTTCGGAGGTCGTGACGTGTCACGGTGACCGAAGCGCAAGCGGTTGGATCGCTCCTCATCGATATGTCCACGTCCCGGCATCTGCAAACGCCGCATCTCTGTGCGCATATGAGCGTGATTATCCCACGCCGGGTAGCATCGAGTCACGGGGTGATTGCCCCCCGACCAGGCGCAGCAGATCATCACGGGTCAAATGCAGACCGGGGGGAAGATGACCCGGTGGATACGTCTGCAGATCATCGGCGTCGAACACCAGGTGTAGTGCGGTGATTGCCGGTTCACGCAACACAGCCCGCAACAGTTGGACCAGTGAGAGGCGACGCAGACGTGGCACGGCTGGTGGTTGGGTCAACCGATTGCGTTGCGCAAAACCCAGTGCGGCGTCGGGAGATGGGAAAGCCAGTAATATACGAGCGCGTTTGTTCGTCTGCGTCGAAGAGGCGCTCCCACGAGGCGTCCAGAAAACATAAAACGCATCACCTCCCGCGTGCAGGCGCAGGGCGGTCAGTGCGGCGCGCAGGGTTTCGAGATCAAGCCCCTGCTCGGCGGCAAGTGTGTGAACGTCGTCTTCCACTCACGTAAGCGGCATCAGGTGCGCAGATGTGAAATTGATAATATCGGTCCGCTCAATAGCGGCGGCGAACAGCAGCAGGATCAACAGCAACAGCACGAGCAGCAAAATTGCCGAAAGGGCTTTGCGCCGCGCACTCATGCCATTGTCGGTCAGTTCCTCGGTCGTGTTTGATTGGGTATGACCGGTGTCGTTGTTCATGAGCAACCTCTACACCTCTTGTTTCGACTATCTCTGCCCCGGCAATAGCTCGGAGGTCTTCCGTGGACTGGGTCAGGGCTTTCCGTTCTCCGCAACGTGTGTGCTCTGGGTAGGTAGATACGATCATGGGCTGATTGAGCAGCGATCGTCAAGCCACCTGCGGATCAGCTCTGCAAAACGCGACAGGTCATCCAGTTTCGCCAGGTTGGTGTACACCTCGTTCCAATCCACAGTCAGATATTCGTGGATCAGAATATTTCGCAGACCGGCAATGGGGGCAAGGCGTTCGGCAAAGTCCGGCGGCAACCCACCCAGTTCTCCCATACGCGGAATCGCTTCATAGTAGCTCCGCAGTTTCTGAGCGCCTTCCAGGGTGATAATCCGGTGGCAGATGGCGATGCAGCACTGCGCCGCCACCCCCAGATTACGCTCCACAATGTCGCGTAGGTACGGATCGCTCATGAACTCAGTCTTCGGTCGGTCGCGTAGCGGCGTCAGACGTGCCAGGCGTTCGCTGAGTTCGTCCAGCGCCTCTCTATACCGCTGAACTCGACGCTCATTGCCCGTTCCTTTCACAATATCCCGCTGTTGCGCACGCAGGAAAGGCAGAAAATCTCCGTAGCGACTCATGACCTCCGCTTCATACTCGACTCGTTCGGCAGTTGAACGCTGGTAGATGATCCTGCCCTGAGCAATGACCGCAAATGCCAACTCAATCGGCGCCTGGTTGAGGATGACAAGGTCTACGGTCTGCCCTTCCAGCGCCAGCGAAAAGAGGTGTTCAAGCTGCACGAAGACGTGTAGTGCCGATGCTTCGTGCGCCAGCAACACTGCCAGATCGACGTCGCTGAGCGGACCGGTCATTCTGCTCACCTGCGAGCCGAAGAGGTAGACAAGGCGCACCACAGGTTGCGTGTGAACGATCGTTTCAATCTGGTGTTGCAACTGCTGGATATCTATCTCAGGCATGGGAGCCTCGTTTGCGCAACCCCGGTCGTCTGTGTGCAGGCAGCTTCAGTCAGTGCCCTTTCATCCGCGCGCCGCCATCGAACTGACCGCACCTTCAGGATAGCGCTGAACCTTCAACTTTCCTTTATCGCCGCCCGGATCTGTTCTGCTATCCCGTGCAATTCAGACGGGTCGGCCGGATGCGGCGTCCAGGGTCGCAGCACGTGGTCGCCCTTCCAGCGTGGGATCAGGTGCACGTGGTAATGGAATACCACCTGCCCTGCCGCCGCGCCGTTATTCTGAACGATATTCAATCCGTCGATATCGAGTGCCTCGCGGAGCGCTAGCGCCACTTTCTGTGCCGTCCGCGCAACGGCTGCAACCAGATGAGGGGGGGTGGTAAAAATATCGGGGTGCTCTTCCTTGCAAATCACCAGCGTATGCCCCCGGCTGGCAGGATTGACATCCATGAACGCCAGCGTCTCGTCATCCTCGTACACTTTGGCTGACGGCAATTCACCACTTACAATGCGCGAAAAGACGGATGGCATGCTTCCTCCTCCCGGTAAACAGAACAACGCTCAACGTCGGCGCAACCACTCCTGGAGCGTTGCGAGACTCCAGGTATTCGCCACCTGCGCGGCACTCGCCCAACCCCGCCGCGCGGTGATCACTCCAAACCGGATCCAGTCCAGATTGTCGGGATGGTGCGCGTCGCTGTCGATCACAATGGTCGCGCCCAGTTCCAGCGCGCGCCGGACTGCCGGACCCTCCAGGTCGAGACGGGTTGGTCCGCTGTTCACTTCGAGCAGCACCCCGTGTTCCGCTGCCGCGCGCGCCAGGGCATCGATATCGACCGGCGCTCCCTCGCGCGATCCGAGCATTCGCCCCACCGGATGACCGATGATATCGACGTGCGGATTGCGCACCGCACGTAGTAAGCGTTCGGTGGCGGCTTCGGGCGACTGACGCAACTGGACATGTGCCGATGCGACCACAATATCGAGTTCTGCCAGCACATCATCGGGAAGCGCCAGATGTCCTTCGGGCGTAATATCGACCTCGACGCCGCACAAGATGCGAAACGGAACGCCCTGCGCAGCATACGCTGCGTTCAGCGCCACGATCTCCTGGCGCTGCGCACGCAACCGATCCGCATCCAATCCGTGGGTCAGACCGATATACGCGCTGTGATCGGTCATCGCAATGCAGGAATAGCCACGAGCGCGCGCCGCTTCCGCCATGGTACGAATGTCGGCGCGTCCATCGCTCCAGGTGCTGTGCATATGGAGATCGGCGCGAATATCGCTCAGTTCGACCAGGTGCGGCAGTGCACCGGCGCGCGCCGCCTCGAATTCCCCCTCGTCCTCGCGCAATTCTGGCGGAATCCAGGGAAGATCGATGGCTGCATACACCTCGTCTTCTGTTGCGCAGGTCAACATGGTTCCATCGGCGCGGCGGAACCCATGCTCGCTGAAACTCAAACCGCGCGCCAGCGCCAGTTCACGAAAGCGAATATTGTGCGCCTTGCTGCCGGTAAAGTGCTGCAACGCTGATCCCCAGAGCGTTGGGGGTACAGCGATCAGATCTGCCTTTGTGCCGTTATGGAGCAGAATACTGGCTTTTTCGTCACCCGCCGACTCGACCCGCGCCACGAGTGGGAGCGTCGTAAAGGCGCGCACGACAGCAGGTGCATCATCAGCAGCAACCAGGATGTCGAGATCACCGATGGTCGGGCGTCCACGGCGCAAACTTCCGGCGTATGTTGCCTGGTGTAATTTGGGGGCAGCGACGTGCAGCGCAAAGATCAATTCCTCAGCGGTTTCGAGCGCATGCGCCAGCAGCATCCGTTGCTCCTGTCGCTCTGCAACGCTGATACCCTGGAGAATGCCTTTGATCATCTTTGCGCCGAAACCTTTGAGCGTCGCCAGGCGTCCCTCCTCAGCCGCACGTTTCAGTTCTGCCAGGCTGGTAATTCCGAGTTCGCGGTAGAGACGACCGGCGGTGCGCGGACCGACGCCGGGGACACGCAACAACTCGCGGACACCGGGCGGCGCCTTCTCCTGGAGGCGGTTGTAGTACTGCAACTCACCCGTGTCGAGCAGTTCGCCAATCTTCGCAGCAATCGCCTTGCCGACCCCAGGAATTGCCTCCAGTTCACCGCGGTCGCGGTATGTCGCCAGTGGCGCCGGCAGATCACGAATAGCGTCGCTGGCACGACGATACGCCTGAACGCGGAACCGATCCTCGTCCAGGATCTCCATCAGATCGGCAATAGCGCTGAAGATTTCAGCGACTTCGTGGTTCGTCAGGCGCGACATCATATAGTGTCCGGGTTTCAGGCTGCATTATAGCATGCCGGGGTCATCACTCCGCGCAGCGTTCCCGCACGTTCTGCCGATGATGACAAGGATCGAACATGCTTTACAAATGGTGTGCAATCGCATATAATGAGTATTGCCAACGTTATGCAATAGATAACGTTGGGTTGGGGCAAACCCGACAGGCAGGCTGAGAGCATGCTCTCAGTCGTTTCATTTACGCACACGATGCGACGGGTGACCACACACGCTGGGGTCTCCCTCTCCAGGAGAACCGGCGACGAGGCGACCGGGCGCACTTGTGCGTCGGGTCTGTTGCGACGTGCGCCTGGGCATCGTAGCAGAGAGCGTATGTGTGAACGCGCCATGTGGGTTATGCCCCGCAGGACCGGATATGCCGCTCCATGATGGCGGCGGAAGCCGCGACGCAAGCGGACTCAGCAGGAAATCGGAAGAAGGCACTAACGATGAGCGACAAACCAGCATACCTCACCCGTGATGGGCGCGCCAGGCTCGAAGCCGAGTTGGAAGAGCTTGTCACCAGAGGCCGCAAAGAGATTGCCGAGCGTATCAATGCTGCAAAAGAACTGGGCGACATCTCCGAAAGCGGCGAATACGAGGATGCCAAAAACCAGCAGGCTCATCTCGAAGGTCGTATCCGCGAGATCAAGAGCATTCTTGCCCGTGCCCAGATCATCGATGAGGAGAACGGCGACAATCACGAAGTTCGCATTGGTTCACGCGTCACAGTGCGTATCGACGGCGAGGACGGCGAAGAAACCTGGACGATTGTCGGCAGCACTGAAGCCAAACCGAGCGAAGGCAAGATATCGAATGAGTCGCCGATTGGTTCGGCGCTCCTCGGCAAACGCCCGCGTCAGAAGGTAACGGTCGAGACTCCTTCTGGCACCATGAAACTAACCATTGTCGCTATCCAATAGTTCGACGTTGTTCGGTTCCATGCACCGACCGCGCGTGGATGTCACCCGAAAGTGGTGATATCCACGCGCGTTTTGCCAGGATGGATTCTTTGTGATGTGTCAATCGCAGGCAGAGAGGCACGCTCGCCCTGTTTGCGTTTTAACCATAATCGCGTATCATAGGCGCTATGGAACTCAACGAACTGCAACAACAGCGCCTGGCAAAACTGGAACGCTTGCGCGCAGCCGGTATCGACCCATATCCGCCACGTAGCCGGCGCACCCATACCATCGGATCCGTGCTTGCCGGTTTCGACTGGTTGATGGAGCGCGGGGAACGGGTCACCGTTGCCGGCCGGATTGTGGGAGCCCGGCGTGTCCTGGGCAAACTGGCATTCGCCCACATCGAAGACGAATCGGGCCGCATCCAGCTCTGGCTTAGTCGTGGCGACATTGGCGATGAATGGTTCGACCGGTTTCGCGACGACCTCGATACGTTCGATATTGTAGAAGCGACCGGAACGTTGCGCCGCACGCAGCGCGGCGAGCCTTCGGTATTCGTCGAGCGCCTGGGGGTGCTGGCAAAATCGCTCAACCCGCCGCCGGAAAAGTGGCACGGTCTTTCGGACATCGAAGAGCGCCATCGCCAACGCTACCTCGACCTGATTGTCAACCCTGAAGTGCGCGATGTGTTTCGCACGCGCGCGAAGATCGTCAGCACGATGCGGCGCTTCCTCGACGACCACGGCTTTCTCGAGGTGGAAACGCCAACCCTGCAACCGATCTACGGCGGCGCTTCCGCTCGACCGTTCATTACACACCATAACCAGTTGAAGCAGGATCTCTACCTGCGCATCGCTGTCGAACTCTACCTGAAGCGCCTGATTGTCGGCGGCTTTGAGCGCGTCTACGAGATCAGCAAGGTTTTTCGCAACGAAGGGGTTGATCGTACCCATAACCCTGAGTTCACGATGATGGAATGTTACCAGGCGTATGCTGATTACAACGATATGATGCGCCTGGTTGAAGACCTGTACCGTACCCTGGCGCTGGAAGTTGCTGGCAGCACGACGATTGTCTTTCAGGGGCGCACCATCGATTTCGGTCCTGCATGGCAGCGTGTGTCGATCCCGACGGCGATTGCCGCGTGTACCGGCATCGATATTCTCGAACTCACTGAACTCGAACCGTTGCAACACGCAATCCGCACAACCGGGCTGAAGGTCGATCTCAAACCCAGTTGGGGCAAACAGGTTGACGAACTTTTTAGCGTCTATGTGCAACCAGAATTGATTCAACCAACGTTCGTTCTCGATCATCCGGTGGCGCTGTCGCCGCTGGCAAAACGCCGTCCCGACCAACCGCTGCTGGTGGAACGCTTCGAGCCAATCGTGGCCGGCATGGAAGTCGGCAACGCGTTTACCGAATTGAACGACCCACTCGACCAGGAGCAGCGTTTTCTGGAACAGGGGCGCGCGTATGATGCCGGCGACGATGAGGCGCAGCAGATGGATGTTGATTTTCTCAATGCGCTGATGTATGGTATGCCGCCGACCGGTGGGTTGGGTATCGGTATCGACCGGACGGTAATGCTGTTTACCGATCAACCAAGTATCCGCGAAGTCATCCTGTTCCCCCACCTGCGTCCGCGTGATTGAGAGATGACCGGCACTGTACGGCGGATAGAAACGTTGCGTACAACCTATGGGAAACGGGGAGGAAGCATTGCCACGATCGTTTACTATCGAACGTGAGAATCTGCCGGAAACGGTCCAGGGATGGCTGCGCGCTGTTGGACTCGGCGATGAGGAACTGGTTGAACTAATCTTCACCGAGAACGAGGTGTTGCTACGTCGCCCGATGAGTCCGCAGTTGCGTGAATGGGCGCGTGGTGTGAGCGATCGGTACGATAAAATGTTCCGTGAACTGGCAGGACTGTGAGGGGCTGAGAACGGGAACCGAGAACTGAGAACCGGGAACCAGGAGCCTGCGGGTTGCGGGACATATATCTACGGGCAGTACGTGTTGAGTGATGCACTATCTGACGAAAGACGACGTGCTGGACCTGCATACGTATGCGGTCTTGCGGTATGGCGGGCGCCTGGGGATCGCCAGTCACGACCGGTTGATGACAGTGGTGACGGCGCCGCGCCAGGTGCTCTTCGAGGCGGAGTTGTACCCCGATCTGCCGAGTAAAGCTGCAGCGCTGATGTTCCTGATGATCAAGAGCCGCCCCTTTGTCAGCGCCAATGAAGCGACGGCGCTGCTCTGCATGCTGCGTTTTCTGACCCTCAACAATGCATCGCTGCGCAACGACGTGGCTGAGGCGGAATTGCTCTGGCTGGTGCGCTCCGTTTCCAGTTCCGATCTTGATCGCAGCGGAGTTGAGCACTGGTTGCGTCAGCGCCTGGCATAACCGGCATAGCCTGACAGAGGTGAGCATGACAACAGTGCTGGTCACCGGTGTTGGCAGTGTACTGGGGAGCCTGGTTGCTGGTATTCTGGCATCACAACCCCATATGCGCGTTGTTGGTGTGGGGCGGGTTGCCCCTGAATACACACCTGCCGATGTCGAGGTGCGCGTGTGCGATATGCGCGGCGAAACGTTGCTCGCGATGATGCGCGCCGCGCGGGTGGATGTTGTGGTGCACCTCGACATTGCTGGCGAGGAGGAGGTGCTTCCCTACGAGATCACCGGTCGCGGCAATGTGTACCGCACTATCGAGGTGTTGGGGGCATGTTACGCTGCAGGAGTGCCGCGTGTGGTGATGCGTAGCAGTCTGCTGGTGTACGGTGCGCGTCCCGATGCACCGGCCTTCATCCCTGAATCTGCGCCGCTGTCGGGAGGCGCACCGCCTGGCTTGCTCCAGGATTACATCGAGATCGAGCGGTTGGTTGGCGATTTCAAGGCACGCCATCCCGATATGCGCATTGTTATGATTCGCTGCGCACCTGTTGCCGGCAACGGTGTGCGCTCACCTGTAGTGCAGTTTCTCAGCCGTCGCCCCGCGCCGGTGCTGGCCGGTTTCGATCCTCGGATTCAGGTGCTGCATATCCACGATGCAGCAGTGGCGCTGGCGCTTGCAGCACTGAACGATCAGGTGGATGGCGCCTTCAATATCGCAGCCCATCCCCCGCAGATCCTGTCACAGGCGATCCTTCTCGCCGGCGGGCAACCGCTGCCGTTGCCCGCCTTTGCGTTTCAAGCAGCGTCGTTTCTGGAGCCGATCCGTGCGCTGATCGGCACACTACCGTTCCCGGTTGAGTACCTGACCCACGCATGCGTGGGTGACATCCGTCGGGCTGCGCGTGAACTTCACTGGACGCCGCAACGCCAACCCGATGAAACACTGCGCGAAATCGCCCCGGTCACTGCGTGATCCGTCTGGACACTGCGCGCTCTGAAGAGGGTATATCGATGGCGGAACCACACGATGATAACTCACCCGATGCCGACTCGTCGGCTGATCGCTCCCGGAGACGCAAAGCGCCCTTTTCCGGCGCGCCAAAACTCCCGCAGAGCGAAAAACGCGCCGCTTCGGTCAGGAAGCGGGCATCAACAGGCAAACATTCCGAAATAACCGCACGAATCATCTCACAGGAGGCGGATATGTCACAATCGCCAGAAGCACATACAGGTGATCGTCCCGTCAATGGCATCCAGGCTGCCGGCGACATTCAGGAAACGAGCGCCGTTCCTGCCGTGGAAGAACAGTTTGCGGTTCAGAACGAGGCTGGTGCGCCGGTCGAAACCACCGCCGATACCGCACCCGCGCCGGAAGAAGAGATCGATGTCACCTCAACCACCGGGTCGGTTGCCCCTGCCGATACCGCATCCGCGCCAGAAGAAGAGATCGATGTTACCTCAACTACTGATTCGGCTGTTTCCGTTGATGCTGTCGAGACCCTGCGCGCCGAAACTGCCGCCGCCGTTCAGGAACTCGAGGTCGAGATCCGTAATCAGACCGAGGGATCGGCAGAAACCCGCGACCTGGCTGCCGAACTGTTGCGTCTGATCCGTGAGAACCTGGAACGTCTGCGTCCGCCAGCGCTCGATAACGTTGTGACTGCGTTGCGCCAGAATGTGTTCAACAGCGACTACCTCGACCCGGACTTCTGGCGCGGCATTGCGATGGTGTTGCAGTACCAGGTCACCGAACTGACGGCGCTGATCCAGCGTCGATTGCGTGGTGAGTTCGCCGTCGATGCGTATGGCATGGACTCTGAACTGATCGAACTGGTGCGTCCGGTCGCCGGGTTTCTCTACCGTTCCTGGTGGCGGGTCACAAGCGAGGGTCTTGATGGTGTGCCCGATGAGGGACCTGCGCTCCTGCTGGCGAACCATTCCGGTGTGCTGCCGTGGGATAGCGCAATGATTGCGACCGCCGTCCTCGAAGATCATCCGTCGCAGCGGCTGGTGCGTTCGCTCCACGATCCCTGGATGACAAATGCACCGGGGCTCGCACCGGCGCTTGCGGCGTTCGGTCAGGCGCCGGCGCTGCCGGAAAATGCTGCGCGTCTGCTGGAGGACGGGCATCTGGTCTGCGCCTTTCCGGAAGGCGCGCAGGGCGCCGGGAAACTCTTCTGGAATCGGTACCGCCTGACCGGATTCGATGCGCGAGAGTATATCCGGGCGGCATTGCGCGTTGGTGCGCTAATCATTCCGGTTGCGGTCATTGGCGCAGAAGAGATCTACCCGATGCTCATCAACGTTCGTCCGGTGGCTCAACTGCTGAACCTGCCCTATTTCCCGTTGACGCCGCTCTTCCCGTGGTTTGGGTTGCTGGGCATTGCACCATTGCCGAGCAAATGGTCGATCATTTTCGACACACCGATTGACCCATCCGCCTATGGTGCTGAGGCTGCCGACGATCCGACGATTGTGGCGCAGATCGACAATCTCGTTCAGCGCCGCATTCAGGCACTGCTCGATGAGCGCACCGCCACGCGCCGCTCGATCTTTTTCGGGTAATGTTACCCCCTATCTCCCAACCCCCTTCGCCTCCAGGGGCGAAGGGGGAATCTCCTGATCCCCGACACGAGCGCAGCAACCCAGCGCTTTGCGAAAAACCTGCCCCTGTAAGGAGCGCGGCGTCTTGCTCGTGCACCCGTTGTGTGTGATTCCGACGGTCAACTGTTCTACATTGTGCTGAGCAGAGCGATCTATTCGCTTGCGGGGGAGCGCCTCGCCTGTGGTGCGCTCCGTGCTGATCCAGGAGTTTCAGGCAAACGAGGTAGCCGGCTTCTCGCTGCAATGACCAAAACGGTGTACAATGATGCAAAACTCGAAAGTTCATGCCAGTATCCTTGCAATGGTTGTGCCGTGTATCTAGTCAGAGAGATTCAGGATACACTTCAGCAGATCGTCCAGTCTCTCATCGAAGCCTACTAGCCTCAGCACATTGTGCTGTTCGGCTCCCTTGCGTATGGAGAGCCAGACGCAGACAGCGACATCGATCTGCTGATCATCAAAGAAACCGACGAGCCACCTCTTGCGCGCCGTGTCCACGCGCGTCGGCTGGGTGCGGATCCAGAACGGCGAGTGCCCTTCTCGCCACTTGTGCTGACCCCTGAGGAACTGGCTTACCGGTTGATGCAGGGAGACCCTTTCTATCTGGAAATCATGCGGCGGGGAAAGGTGCTCTATGCGCGCAGCTGAGTCCACCTTGCCAGCAGATTGGTCTGCTCAGGGTAACCTGGACCTTACTTTCCTGCCTTATTTTGATCTGGATCGTGGAACCAACCTGCTCGTCTACACCCGGGCGGAAATGGAACAACAATTTGCAGCGCAGAACCCTTTTCTGCGACGCATCTGGCGTGAGAGTCTGCCACTCTGATACCAGCAGCCAGACCGTGATCACTCGATCCGCCGTGAGCGAATGATCAACGCCACCTGCACCACGAGTCCGGCGAGCGCCAGTCCATAGCAGATCGAAGCGACGAGTTGTGCTAGTACAGGGGGAAGGCGCAGCAAAACGCCGGCGCCGGACACCAGAAACCCTGCCCCCATTGCCCCCAGCGATCCCTGCGCCAGGCGCTCCTGAATGCGTGCGATGCGTCGCAGGCGCAGATCGCGGAACATTTCATCCCAGGGGCGTCCGCCGAGGCGCAAACGGAGCCGGGGCATCAAAACTGCCAGCACAATCATCAACACACCGCCGGCGGCTGTAATCCAGGCTGTAGTTGCGTCTGCCATGGCCTTCACTGCGAGCACAGCGCCACACCGCCGCCGTGCAACCGGAGCATCCCGGCGTATCGGTGACATTCCATCGCCACGCGCCGCCCCAACTCGACGGCATAGTTCGTCCCCCGATCCCAGGGGTACACCTGACTCATACTTGCCCAGAACAGACCGCGAAGCGGCGTTGCCAGTGGTGGAATGTTGCGCGCATGGTCAACCGGAACGATGGGCTGCGCGTAGGGTTCGCGGTGGAGCCAGTACCCCCGCACCCACGACGGATCGATGTGTGGGTTGACCCGCGCCAGCGCTGGGAGAAATCGTTGCAACAGTTCTTCGGCGGTCATGCGGAAATACTCGTGGTGGGGATCGAGATAATCGCCGCAGTAGACCAGATGGTCGCCGCCGTAGTGTGATGGTTCGATGAAGTTCGTGTGTTCGACCAGCGCCAGGAAAGGGAACTCACGTTTGGGGGGCATCAACCAGTACGTTCCGTCGGTCAACAACTGTTGCCGCAGCGCGATTGTCAACACCACTGCCCCCATGGAGCGCAGCGCGCGCAAATGGCTGAGATAAGCGGCGGGTAGTTGCGGCGCCAGACGCGCCAGCAGCGTCGGTGAACCGGTGACAATCACCGCATCGACATCCTCCGCTGCATCGGACAGCGCGCCGTCGGCTGTCACCTGCCAGACGTCATCGTCGAGTGGCGTGAGCGCCGCTACGGGTGCATCGAAATACACCACTGCCCCCAGCCGGCGCACCTGTGCGAGCAGTGCATCACAGAAAGCCTGGAATCCGCCAACGAAGTAGCCGAGACGGAAACTGCGCGCCTTGAGACGCGCCCACAGCCAGGCCATGTTGACGTCATCGGCATGCGGACCAAACTTGCCCTCCAGTAGCGGACGCCAGATTTCGCGGTACACACGCGGCCCGCACCAGCGCGATGTCCACTCCGCTGCGGTCACCTTTTCCAGTTTCTGCCAGTCGTTGGTAACATATTTCAGGTACGCGGCGACCACCCCAAAACGTAGACGATCGACAAATGGCACCGCCGGAAAACGCAGCACCGGCAGCACACCATCGAGTGCATATGCACGACCATTCCACCACTGCGCCGTGATCGGTCGGCGGAAGAAGAGGCGGTCAGCGAAGCCAATCTCCTGCACCAGCGCTCTGATAGCGGTATCACTCTCGAACAGGTGATGGTAGAAGCGTTCGAGGGGCCACTCCCAGCGTTCATCGCGGAACCCCGAAGCAAGCCCGCCCGCAACCGACGCCGCTTCATAGACCACGATCGTGTGACCGCGGCGCGCCAGATCATACGCGGCGGTCAATCCCGCAACCCCAGCACCGATAATTGCAACCTTCACCGCACTGCCTCCGTCGTCCTGCCAAAATCGCCCCATCCCAGACGCTCGCTGAGCATGTACCAGGCGCCAAGTGCGGTAATCGGCAACCAGAGCGCCACATGCAACACGACGGTATAACTGGTTGCAATTGCCTGATCGACGTCGAACGCCATCAACACCGCAATACCCGGCACGTGGAATGTACCGATGTATCCGGGAGTCGAAGGGAGGGTCGTAAACAGATTCACCACTGCCGTCATGAGCATCAGCACCAGGAACGATGTCTCGAACGGAAAGGCATGCATGACGAACCAGTACTTGCCGGTTTCAGTCAACCAGATCAGCGTCGATGACACAAAGATCAACGCCAGGTCACGTGGACTACGCAGCGACTGCAACCCTTCGACGAAGCGGTCGAACAACCCGTGAACCAGAGGGCGGAACCGTGTTGGCACGAACCGCTCGACCGTCCAGGCATATGCCCGGCTTATGCGTTCGGGACGCGCGGCGATGACCAGAAACGCCGCCAGCGCTGCCAGGAAGACGACACTGAGGATGGTGACCAGCGAGGAATACACCGGAGGCAGCGGGGCGAACGGCAGCGTCACGAAGACGAACAGGAGCATCACCAGACCATCGAAGAGACGCTCGAGCACCACGGTCGCCAGGGATGCACTGATCGGCACGTGCTCCTTCCGCTTCAAGACATACGATCGTAGCACCTCGCCTGCGCGCGCCGGGTATACATTATTGCCCATGTACCCGATAACAACGATAGGAAACAGACGCGACACAGGGATTGGCGCGAGGTGACGCAGCATGTAGTGCCAGCGCCACGTGCGCGCCCAGACCGCGAGGAAATAAACACCGATGCCAGGCGCAAGCCACCAGTAGTTCGCCTGACGGATAACCTGCCAGAACGTCTGGAAATCGAGACCGCGCAGCGCAATCCAGAGACAAACGGCGCTCACGATGATTCCCAGCCACCACTTCCAATTGCGCACCAAGGAAGTCTCTCCAGAAGCGCGGGTCAGCCGCGCGCCATGTTGCTTGCAGCGATGCCGCGGCACTGCATACCCGGCGTCGGAGGGGCATGATACTTCGCACATGAAGGTCTGTCAATGGCGGCAGGTCTGCATACGTATGAGTCACTGATCTATGTCGAGATACAGGTCGGTGCACATTGTCGATCGGCTATTGTCGATGCCGCCCTGACCGTTGACTGCAATTGATTTCGGTCATCCTCATTCGGCACAACCCCTTCCCAACAAAGTATGCTCTGAATTCAGGCGTGTGGATGGATGTTCGAACATAATCAAGCCCAGCGGCGAACCACTGAGCTGATAACGCAAAGAGTGCTGGATTATGAAAGCCATGGAAGGACGTACAGCGCTTACGATGCATCCCCTGGCTGAAGACCACGCGCCGTCAGCAAGGCGCCGAGTTTCTGCAACCCCAGGCGCACCCGTGTCTTGATCGTTCCAAGCGGACGGTTCAGTTTCGTGGCGATTTCCTGGTGCGACAACCCGCCGAAGTACGCCAGTTCAACTGCCTCACGTTGTGTGTCGGGAAGGTGATCGAGAGCATCGCGGATAACGCGCCGCTGTTCAAATGCCCACGCCGCTTCCGGCACGTCGATCTGATCATCGGCGAGTTGCTGAATCACAGGATGATCAACATCCTCGTAGACCTGCGTCGGGCGGGCGCGCATGCGGCGCAACTCATCGATGCACAGGTTATGCGCAATGCCGAACAACCACTGCGCCACACGACCGCGCTCGACGTCAAAACTCGCGCTACGGCGCCAGACACGCCAGAAGACTTCCTGGACAACCTCTTCTGCGAGTTCGCGGTTTTTCAACATACGCAGCGCCATGCGGTAAACGACAGACGAATAGCGATCATAAAGCACTTCCAGCGCACTGCTGTCACCCTGCGCGATTGCCGCGATCAAAATGTGGTCGTCTGGAGTGTCGGTATGGGACGGGGCGGCTGCGGTGCGAATGTACTCATCAGAAGATCGATTGACCATGGAAGAACCTCTTTTCTCTTCCCGTGAGGCTGTGTACCTCGCCTTTGCTACACTACGATTATATATTGTTTACAAACCTTTGTCAACGTTTTGAACATATTTTGAAAAGATTTCTCATCCTGCTTTCATCTTTCGCCACGACAGGTTTCTATGGCATAAGAAAGGCATGAAGCGATATTCTGATATGAAGAGACCGTGTTCTTGTTGCACAGGTTTGCATCATGCTTGCACAGATTTCGGGCAGATCCAGAGGAGGCTGATGTATAATTCTGAGCAGCGGGAGATGACCGTCACGCTGCCCTCATGCCTCGCAGCGTGACGGCGCAATCATGATGGCTGGAGGGCGCTGCTGCGCCGGTGCAGCGATCCCCCAATTCCGGACACGATCCATTGGTCTGTGCGAGCGCGTGATCCCCAATGCCGGACGCGATCTATTCCACCGAAACGCACTCAGGTCCGAGCGTATCACGCAGCGCACCGATCAGTCTTTCATCGCACGTGATCGTCCGACGCATGCGCAGCAGCACCCGCCGATCGGCAGTGTCCAGTTGTATCACGACCTGATCCATGCCGTCACGTTCGCGCAGCAGATCGTAAATGTGCTGCATCAGGCGAATGTCGGAATCGTGATCGCTGGTGCGACGAAAACGCAGGTGCATGGTACGTCCCTGTGCAGAGCCGCCATTGACCTGTGGTGGATGGTGGTCATGCCCATTGCCGTTCGGCGCCACAGATGGTCGCTGGCGCGGCGTAGCGTGCGGCTTGATGATCGAAACAGGGGTGGTGACCAGTGATGCAGCAGGCGCCGGCGATGGAGATGTTGCCCCTGTCTCTCCATTTCTGGGCGCCGGCGTTGCCACTGTGGTTGCAGGCACGGATGGCACAGCGGGATGCACCGCTTCATCCAGAACTGTTGCATCCGGAATGCCCTCAGGGGGAAGAACGCTGCCGTCCTCCTCCGCCAGTCCTTCGAGGTCCATTTCAGGTGCATCTGGTGGTGGGACGGCTGCCGACAGATCGAGGTGCGCCGCCTGTTCGAGCACCAGTTGGACAACGCCATTGCGCTCGTCGACTTTTGCCTGGACGATGAGCAGAGCATCCTGGCGGAGCAGATCGCGATATTTTTCGCAGGCTTTGGGGAAGGCAACAAGTTCGACAACATCTTCATGTTCATCTTCGAGCGCCGCAACCAGCATGGCGTCGCCCTTTTTTGTCGAAATTGCGCGAACGCGTGTCAGCATGCCGGCAAAGGTATGCACCCGACCCATGTATTCCTGCAACCCTTCGGGGTCGCGGAGCACGGCGAGAGGTACGCGATTGTCGATGACGGCATCTGCCAGCGCCGCCTTGCGTGGGTCGCTCGAAAAGACGACTCCGAGCAATTCTTTTTCCCATGCCAGTTGTTCTTTGCGATCTTCAGGGGTTTCGTTGATCGTCGGCAGCGGGATCGCACCGATCGCGGCGTCGGTATCGGCGACGATATTGCCGAACATGTCGATCTGCCCGGTTTCACGGTTCTTCTGGATGCGGGCGCCTGCCTCCAACGCCGTGTCGAGGATCGCCAGCTTCTGCCGACGTGTGCCGGGGAGCGGATCGAGCGCGCCGGCTTTGATCAGGCTTTCGAGCGTGCGTTTGTTCAGTGCATGACGATCCACCCGTGCACACACATCTTCCAGCGACCGAAACGGACCGTTCGCGTCACGCTCGCGCAGGATCGCCTCGATCGGTCCGGCGCCGACGTTCTTGATCGCTGCCAGCCCGAACAGGATGCCGCGCCGGATCTGACCATCGGACGGATCGCGAAATTCGCGGATCGTGAAATCGAGCGCACTAGTATTGATGTCGGGACCGAGCACCGGGACGCCGCGCTGACGGCATTCATTGACCGCTTTGGCAATATCGTCGGTCACGCCGCCGGAGCCCTTTAGCACCGCTGCCATGTACTCGACCGGATAGTTCACCTTGAGCCAGGCGGTCTGATAACTGAGCAGACCGTAGAGCGTCGAGTGCGGTCGATTGAACGAGTATCCGGCGAACGGCAGGATCAGTTCCCACAACTGATCCGCCTGCTCCTGGGTCAATCCTTTCCTGAGACACCCCTGCTTGAACTTCACCTCGTTCTCTGCCATCAACTTTTTGTCTTTTTTACTGATGGCTTTGATGACGATGTACGCCTGACCGAGGGTATAGTCAGCGACCTCCTGGAGCAGGCGCATAATCTGTTCCTGGTACACAATGACGCCATAGGTGTCTTCCAGGATCGGTTTCAGGATCGGGTGGAGGTACTTAATAGCCTGAGGGTTGTTCTTGTTGTGAATATAGACCGGGATCTGCTCGAGTGGACCGGGGCGATAGAGGGCAACCATTGCGTACAGGTCTTCGACGCGGGTCGGTTTGAGTTGCATCAGATAGCGGGTCATCCCCGGACTTTCGAGTTGGAACACGTTGGTGGTTTCACCACGACTGAGCGCCTCGAACACCTTCGGGTCATCGAGCGGAATATCGGAGAGTTCCATTTTTCTGCCAGTCGTCTGCGCAATATACTCCAGCGCTTCGGCGACGACCGAGAGGTTGGTCAATCCGAGCACGTCCATCTTCAACAGACCCATCTTCTGCAACGTTGGACCTTCAAACGCCGCCATGAGCGCGTTCTCGTCCTTGGTAGTGCGTTGCAGTGGCACAATGTCTTCGAGCGGCGTGCGACTGACGACCACGCCGCAGGCGTGCGTGCCGACGCTTTTCATGCGTCCTTCGACTTTCTGCCCCCAATCGATCAGTCGCGCCAGGTCCGGGTTCGACGTATAGATCTGTTTCAACTCCGGCACCCGTTCGAGCGCCTGCGCAATCGTGGTGCCGACAGGCAGCGCCGGAATGAGTTTCGCAACGCGATCCACCTCGTTCAATGGAATCTCCAGGACGCGCCCGATGTCGCGCAGGGCGGCTTTCGCGCCAAGCGTGCCGTAGGTGATGATCTGCGCCGTGTTTTCACGTCCATACTTTGTTGCGATGTACTCCAGTACCTCGTGGCGGCGACTATCGGCGAAATCGATGTCGATATCCGGCATCTCCAGGCGTTCCGGGCTGAGGAAGCGTTCAAAGAGGAGTTTGTTCTTCACCGGATCGACATCGGTGATGCCCAGGCAGTAGAGGATCAACGATGCGCCTGCCGACCCGCGCGGCAGGCAGGGAATGCCGCGCGCCCGCGCAAACTTGACGTAATCCCAGACAATCAGCATATAGTCGGGGAAGCCGGTTTGATTAATCACATCGAGTTCATACGCAAGGCGTTTGACGTACTCTTCGGGCGGATTGCCGTTGAACCGGCGCATCAATCCTTCTTCGCAGATCTGGCGGAGGTACGAGGCGGCATCGTGTCCTTCGGGAATATCAATCGTCGGCAACTGGACGCGCCCGAACTCCAGCGTCAGGTCGCAGCGCTCGGCGATGCGACGGGTATTTTCGAGCGGCGCCGTGCCGTATTTCTTGAACCGGCGCCACATCTCTTCACCCGACATAATGTGGTAGGTGGCGTCCATCTGATAGTTCTTCGCGCACAACTCCTTGAGGGTCATGTTGTAGCCGAGCGCCAGGATCATCTTGTGTGCTTCGAGGTCTTCCGGGCGGACAAAATGCGTGTCGTTGGTGACGACCAGCGGAATCCCCAGTTCCTTCCCAATGCGCACCAGTTCATCGTTGATCTCCTCGAGTTCCGGTGTGTTGTCGTGCAGTTGCAATTCGATGAAATAGTTGTCGGGTCCGAGCAGGTCGCGGTACCAGGCAGCGACTTCGTGCGCCTGATCCTTTCGCTTTTCGGTCAGTCGCTGGATGACTTCGCCGGCGATGCAGGCGGATGTGACGATCAACCCATCGTGATACTGCTCGAGCAGTTCCCGGTCAATGCGTGGACGGGCGAACACGCCCTTTCCCATGCCATCAAGATGGGCGCGCGTCGTCAGGCGCACCAGGTTGCGGTAGCCAACCTCGTTCTTCGCCAGTAGCAGCAGATGGTAATAGTTTTTTGCGCCGCGACTCGTCGCTTCCCGACGTGATCCGGGCGCCATATACGCTTCCAGCCCGATGACCGGTTTGATACCTGCTTTCTTTGCGTTGGTGTAGAACTCCATGACGCCATACATCACGCCATGGTCGGTCAGAGCGATACTGTCCATCCCCAATTCGACTGCACGCGCGGCGATGGCGCTCGTGGCGGCGTAGCCGTCGAGCAGACTGTACTCGGAGTGAACATGCAGATGGACAAAATCGTTCATAGGAGTGCTCCGCAAAGCCTGGCGATATCCAGAAAATGTTTTACACCTGGAATGGGTGATTCATTCAAACAATACCCTGTGAAGCAGCACCTGCCGATCTCATTTCAGGCAGGTGTCAGTCAGAATGCATCAGAATGCAGCGGCTCAACATAACAATCAGCGCACAGCGGGTATTGTCGGCGTCAACAATGCAAGTATAGCACACTCATGCGAGATCGGTGAAGTGGATAACCTGTGGACGTGTAAGAGATTATTGTGGATAGTAGCGGGGATGTTGGGCAGATTTGCTTAAGGCAAGTTGCGGAACTCTTCAATTCCTGGCAATCTATCCGCGGCAGTTTCTCGCTCATACACCTACCGGCACGGAGAGGCAGGTGCTGAATACCGGCTCGCCCTCCACCGGAACAGACTCACCATCCTCAAACAAACTTTGGCAATGGAGTTCGAGAGCTTCCAGGATGTTTCTGTGCGCCTCATCAATCGTATCGGCAAACGTATGGCAACCGGGTAGAGCCGGTTCGTAAGCGTGAAAGCCTTGCTCATCAGGTTCAATCACGATGGTAAAATTATGGACCGCCATTGCGCATCACCTGCTGCTCAGGGCTGGATGATGTTATGTACATTATAGCAATAGCACTTTTCGCTCCCAACAGAGCGTCCTGACAGGACAACTTCCTGTCGAAAGGTTTGCAGGGCGCACCCGACGGACCGGCTCGGCTAGGCCACGGAAGGCGGCGTCGGCTGGGGTGGGTGGTAGTCCGCCTGTGCTCTTCTTTCGCTCTCCCACTGCTTTTGGAGTGGAGCATTTCCGAACCCCAGGGGCACGAAGCAATGTCACTCTCAAACCTGTTCCTGTATAGGAGAAACACAGGGTATCCTAGTCTGTATAGAATAACTCGCCTTACGCAGTTGTGATAAACTTAGCGGCACGAAGAACAGACAACTTCTGGACCTGTACCGTGATTATCTGATCAGCGTCTTCGGGCAAACCACGGCAATGGGGCTATCTTCGCCGATCATGTGCAACGCACGCTGGCGGGCGCCAAAAAACTTCGACAGATGTATGGCGGGTGATCAAGTCGCACGTCCGCACAATAGAAAGTGTAGAGGGCGTGATAATTGTGGACGAGGGAAAGTGAGATTATCTGTCGGTGCGACGATCATGCGCAGCGCGGAAGATCGAAAGCCTCCTCGACCCGCAGACAGGCAAGGAGAAGCGTCGTGCAGACCGGAGCAACAACGACTTCTCTCTGGAAGGCGCACACTTTGCGCTACTGCTTATCAACCACGCCTTCATGAACGAAGACGGTTCGATAGGCCTCCAGCATCCGGTCGCCAGCGATGCCAGCTTGGACGGTAACGGGATTGCCGGTACGTGCTATCCGGTCGGCTTATGCCGCTCGGCAGGAACTCCAACCCGTTCAATCGGCTGCGTAAGGTAACCTGATAATGTTGTTGTTCATCGTAGCATCTCTTCCGAAAGGCAGCATCATATGTCTGTAACCATCACCCAGCGACAGAGTTTCATTGCTATCAGCACTATAGTTGGTGTCGGCGCGTTGCTCTATGGTGCACTATCGATTTTTGCCGGCGAATGGTCGCAGGTGATCGTCAGTCTACTCGGCCTGCTGATCGTAACGCTTACACTCGCGGCATACCTGCGCCGTTGGGAATATGCGCGGCATGTTCTGGTGTGTATGTTTGTGATCCTTATTGTGTTTGGTGCCGCAGATGTTGAAACGGTGTATCGCCCTTCGCTGCTGGTTCCACCGGCGCTGGCGCTGGTGCTGCTCTCCTCGCCCTGGGTGATTGGGGTTGCCGTTGTCGGTGTTCTTCTCATGGGGGTGCGTACCAGCTGGAGCGGACCCTATCTCGATCCGCTCAACCTGATTGTTTACGCAATTGTGGTTGGGCTGATGCTGCTGGCGCGCGCCATCCTGAACACAACCACGCGGCAGGTAGAAGTGGCGCGGCGGCAGGCGGAAGAAGCCCGTGCACGGGCAGAGTCGCTGGTAGAATGGCTGGCAGAAGCCAATGCTGCGCAGCAGACGCAACTCGAAGAGCAACGTCGTCTGCTCGAACTGGTTGCCACCCTTGAAACACCCGCGATCACGCTTGCCGATGGCGTCCTGTTTGCCCCGATCGTCGGGCATGTTGACAGTCGTCGCGCGTCGGCGCTGATGCAACGCCTGCTCGAAGCAGCACATAGCGAGCGTATTCACCATGTCATCATCGATATTTCAGGCGTATCAACCGTCGATTCGATGGTTGCGAGAGCGATTGTCGATACGGCACAGGCGTTGAAACTGCTCGGATGCGATGTAACGTTGAGCGGTATCTCGTCGAAAGTGGCGCTCACTCTGACGCAGCAGGGCATTGGAATCGGCGACGTTGCAACTGTTCGGAGCCCGCAGGAGGCATTGCAGCGATGGAGCAATTGCGCGCTGAAATCCGCACGCTCTGTTGCAACTGTTCGGAGCCCGCAGGAGGCATTGCAGCGATCAGGCAACAAGGGCTAAGCCGGGAAACGGTTCACTTTCGCTTCCACACGGCGACATTCCACGTTATCGGGGCAAGCGCGTCGGGCAAAAACCCCTGTACGTCGGGATTTGCCGCGACAATGCTCAACCGCTGAAAGAGGGGCAATGCCGGCAGTTCCTGCGTCCAGAGTTGCTGCTGGAGCAAATATGCTTCCGTGCGTTCGAACGGATCAAGGGTCGTATCGGCGGTGCGCACGGCGCGATCGGCATCGCGGAAGCACCAACCGGCAAAGTTTTCACCACGGTACTCGTTGCTTTCAGCGGGAACCGCGGCACAACTCCAGAGTTGCAACCCGCCAGGCTCTGCACCGGCAATCCATCCAAACAGCGCCAGATCGAACTGTCGCAGGTAGAGCGGACCGTCAGCAGCAAACATGTCCTCGGACGGAGTCTCGTTGATCTCAATTTCGATGCCGATGGACTGCATATCCTGTTGGAAACGGCGGGCAATCTCGCTGCGCACCGTGCTGCCCTGGGTAGTCAGCAATTGCAGGGTGAGCGTGACCCCATCGGTCGAAACACGGATGCCATCTCCGTCGGGATCGGTGTACCCCGCCTCTTCGAGTAACTGTCGCGCCTGATCCGCATCGTAGGGGTAACGGGTCAACTGGTCAGGGAGAGCGGCGAGGTGATCCCCTGGCAGCACCCAACTGTCCAGCACCGGCGTCCGTCCGTCGAAAAGCGCATCGGCGATTGCCTGCCGGTTCGTACCGTATGCAATTGCGCGTCGCACGCGAATGTCCTGAAGGATCGGAACGTCCAGGTTGAAGACAATATGCTCCCAGATAGGGTTGGGAACCGTCATCACCTGTAGTGTTCGTTCGCCGACATCGCTGTCGAAACGACCCAGCATCGCCGGTGAGATGTAATCGGCAAATCCCAGGTCGAGATTGCCGTTGAGCAGATTGGCGCGCAGCAGTTCAAGATCGGCGAAAGCGCGGATCACCAGGCGTGATGCAGCAGGCGCCAGACCAAAATAGTACGGATTGCGCTCGAAGCGTAGTTCGCCAGACGTTCGTTCGACAAGTGCATAGGGACCGTACCCGACCGGACGCTGTGCAAACTCACTCTGGCGCACCCGTGATGGATCCACGCTCTGAAGCAGATGGCGCGGCAGGGGTGTCCAGTAACTCATGAAATATGCCGCACCGACATAATCGGGGCGCAGGATGGCGCGTGTCGTATGATTGTCGACTTTCTCGTATGCGGCTGTTCGTGCCAGGAGCTCGGCTGCGGCATCGCCCGGTGGCGCCGCTTTCGCCAGTTCGTAGGCAAAGACCGAATCATCGGCGGTAACAGGCGTACCGTCAGACCAGCGCAGTTGCGGGTTCCAGCGATAGGTGATGACCAGTTGATCAACCTGGGTGACAACATCGGTCGCTGTGGTAGTGATCGCGCCAGTCGCGTCGAGATACACATCGACCTTGCGCAGTTCGACATCACCATTTTCGAGGGTCGGAATACGATCGAGGACGCCGGTCACGGTATACCCGTAGTTGTAGGTCAGGATCGGTGATGGAAAGAGAAGTTCGGTAACCGGCGCTATGGCTCGCTGGGTGGCTGCCGATTGGGGATACGGATAGATGTCCGACGGCAGATCGAGCGTCCCGATCATCCAGGTGTCGCTGCGCTCCACCATGCGTTCAGCAATGACCGCACCGGTGGGGGTCGAGCTGATCGGCGCTGCTGTTGGAGCGACAGTTGATGTTGGAACACCGCCTTCGATTGTGCAACCTACCAGTGCGATGCCTGCAAGGGCAAGCAGCGCGATCAACTGTGCAGCGCTTCTGAGTTGTTGTCGGATCATACGCCCTGGGAGTGTACCAGGGTCGCGCCAATTTGTCCAATCCAGGCATACCAATAAGGTTGTGCGCCATGCTATAATCGGTTACAGTTTCGTCATCGACGGAGCGCTTCTGTGACAGAACCAGCCGTTATCTCGACCGATCAACTGATCTGCGATCTGGATCAACTCATTGGCATGGCGGGCAGCACCGGTCAAACCGACGAGTTGCGTGTGGTCGCTGCACGTATTGCGGCAATGATGCGCAGCCGCGGCTTGAAAGTTGAAGTGCGCCCAACATCAGGCGCGCCGATTGTGATCGGCTGGCGTGACGGACGTCAACCGTTCACCCTTTTGCTCTACCATCACTACGATACCCCTTCTCCGGGTCCGTGGCGCGCCTGGCTGCACGATCCGTTTCAGCTCGCCGAGCGGGATGGGATGGTCTATGGGCGTGGCGTGGCGCATGGCAAAGGTCCGCTGGCGGCGCACCTCAATGCGATTGCAGCATTGATCGAGGCGGAAGGTGAGTTGCCGTGCGGCGTGGTGGTCGTGGTGGAAGGCGACTATCTGACAGGAAGTCCCTACCTCGGTTCACTGGTCGCCGACCGTCGTGCACTCTTCAGAGCCGATGCATGCCTGGCAAGCGGCGGGGATCGCGATGCCAGCGGATTGCCACTCTGCTACAGCGGTGTGAAAGGGTTGGTGCAGGTCGTACTGCGGTCGCAGGAGGCGCAAACAGCACTGCCGGCCGGTATGGCAGCCAGTGTTCCCAGTCCGCTCTGGCGTTTGATCTGGGCGCTCAATCAGATCAAGACCGATCAGGAGGAGATTCTGATCGGTGGGTTCTACGATACGATTGAAGGTCCGACCACCGACGAGAATCGCCTCCTGCGCACTGTGCTGGTAGACGAGGTGGAGCGGCACAATGCCTGGCAGGTTGATCAGTTTCTCTTCGGTCTGACAGGTGCGCCGCTGGTGCGCTCGGAAGTGACCCTGCCGACCTGCAACATCAATGCGCTGCACACCGAGCCGGTCAGCGACCCGCCGGTGATCCCGCGCAGTGCAGTTGCGCGGCTGGACTTTCAACTGGTGCCGCGACAGCGCCCGCAGGCGGTTGTCGATGCGCTTCAAGCGCACCTTGCTGCCAAAGGTCTGACCGACATCCTGATCGAGCGTCTGCCGGGTGGATACCCGCCGGCGCAATCGCCTATCGACGATCCCTTTGTGCGGCTGGTGAGCGATGTCGGCAGGTATATTCACGGTCAACCGCTCACCATCTTGCCACGCGGTCCGTTTACTATGCCTCTGTTCTACTTCGCCGAGGCGTTTGGCATTCCTGTCGCCTCGATTGGCGTTGCGCGCCCGTCGAGCGCAATGTTCGACGCGAATGAATGTATTCCCCTTCCCGATCTGGTGCGTCACGGGCAGCATTTGATCGAGGTACTCTACGCCTGCGCCGCTACAACCGTCACTGCATGATGGCGCTGTCCTGTCTACGCCTTCGAATACCACGGGAACACGTTACTGCGGCTGCGTGCTCCGGTCTCCTGTTTGTGGTCTTTCTTCTCGTGTATGGCGCCACCGCAGCGCCCGACGTTCTCTCCGGTGATTCGGCAGAGTTCCAGTTTGCCGCCACGTTGGCCGGCGTGCCGCATCCGACAACCTATCCGCTGGCAACACTCATGGGGCATCTGGCAACCCGCCTCGTACCGTTCGGTACGCCTGCCTGGCGGGTCACCATGGTTTCGGCGCTGTGCGCCGCACTGACGGTTGCGCTGTTTGTACTGCTAGTGCGCCGCGTTATCGGGAAATGGCTGCCTGCGTGCATCGGAGCGCTGGCGCTGGGATTTGCACCCGGTTTGTGGAATGCCGCTACACTCGCCGAAATCTATGCGCTGCTGGCGCTCCTGATCGTTGCGCTGGCACTGGCGTTGCAGCGCGTGGTCGAGTACCCGGCGCACCGCATACCGGCGTATCTCGCTCCCGCTGCGCTGATCGCGGGGTTGGGGTGTACGCACCACGGCCTGTTCGTTGTGACTGCGCTTCCGCTCTTCGTGGCTGGATGCGGCGCGGTCATACGTTGCGATGGTGCGTATCCATCGTTACGCGCTGCGGCGATCATGCTTGCCTCTATTGCTCTCTGGTTTCTCATCGGCACGACCCCATTGATTTATCCGTTCGTGCAGTTCGCCCGTTTCGGTCCATTCGATGGTCTGGATTACGGGCTGCCACGGTACTATTTCTGGGGGGCGCCGCAGTCATGGTGGGATGTGGTGGATCTGCTGACAGGCGGCGAGGTCCGGCGTGGCATCTTTCGTCTCCCTGACACTGCATCGGCGCTGTCTGGCATCCAGATGGTCGGCAGACGGCTCTGGTTCGAGTTCGGACCGATCGGCGTGGTGTTGGGCGTGATTGGGAGCATTGTAATCGCGCGATCTTCTGTCTGGATCTGGCGCGCGTCCACCTGGGTGTTCTTTGCAACACTGACGTACCTTCTGCTGCTCGGTCCTGCGGTTGGCGATGCACCGGTCTTTACCCTGCCGATGTTGCTGCCGTGGGCGCTGTGGATGGGCGTCGGCGCAGATGCGCTCATTCGCCGGGCGCAGTCACCGCGTGCATCCTGGCGCTCGATGGCGCTGATTGCAGTGCTGGTAGCGTTAACGCTGGGGTGGGGTGCAACGCGCTATCGGGTGTCAGCCAAGCAGCACCTCTGGCTCTACCGTGAGTTCGCCACGGCAACTTTCTCCGTGCTGTCAGCCGATGCGGTTGTCATAGCCCATTGGGAACAGGGAACGACACTGCTCTACCTGCATCTGGTGGAGAGCGTTCGTCCCGATGTCTGGATCGATGTTGTCGAACCAGGCGATGATCCCTGGTTCGACCGGGCGCAGCGGCGGTATCCGGATCGCCCGGTCTACTTTGTCGGGCAACCGGACAGTGTTGCCGGAATCCCGGTCGATCTGGTGATCGACGAAGCGTATGCAAATGTGTATCGGTTACGCAACGGAGCAGCGCCCTGAGCAATGGTGGCGCCGGTAAGCGTCTCTGCCGAACGTTCGAGAAAAAAGGAGTTTTCCGACCTGTCCACTACGATCCTGGTTGATTACGAACGCCGCCAGCGAAGGTACGCCGGGCTATTCGTTGAACAGCGCCAGTGGACCGGTGAGTAGCGCTTCGAGTTCAGCGCCGACCGGAAGTGGCTGGGTTCCCGGTGGAACCATGAGCAGCGCATTCGCACCCAGCATCGACATCAGGCGGCTGCTCCCCTGGCGGCCTGTACTGCGCGCCACAAGGCGACCTTCCGCCCAAACGACGATAGCGCGCTGATACTCCGGGCGATCAGCGGATGGATGGACAGGATCGCGCAGCGTTACCCGCACACGCGGACGTTCGGGACATGTGTCCCCCTGAAGACGACGAAGCGCTGGACGCACGAATACTTCGAACGAAACCAGTGACGAGACCGGAAATCCGGGTAATCCAAAGACGAGGAGCGGATCGGCGCGTCCCGGACGGTCAATGGTGGCAAATGTCGTCGGCTTACCCGGCTTGAACGCGATGCGTCCAAAATGCACCGTACCCAGTTCTGCCAGCAACGGCTTGATCAGGTCACGTGTTCCCATCGAAACGCCGCCGCTGGTCAGCAACACATCGGCGCGATCGACTGCGTCGAGGATCGCAGCGCGCTGCACAGACAGGTCATCGCGCGCAATACCGAGCGACACCGCCACACACCCGGCTTCACGCGCCGCCGCCATCAGCGTATAGCGATTACTATCACGCACACCGCCGGGAAACACCTCGCCATCGGGTTCATACACCTCATCGCCGGTCGCCAGCACCGCAACAATCGGACGGCGGTAGACCTGCACCCGGACGCGCCCGACCGTTGCCAGCAAACCGATCTCGGCAGCACCGAGTGTCGTGCCGCGCGTCAGCACACATTGACCTGCGGCAATATCCTGCCCGACCGTATGAATATTGTCGCCAGCGCCAAGCGCCTGGTGTACCGTTAGAGTGCCTTCGTGCTCTTCTGTTTGCTCTACCATAACCACTGCGTCGGCGCCTTCCGGCACCGGCGCACCGGTCATGACCCGAACCGCAGTCCCTGGCTCGACGCGCAACCCCGGCGCTGCACCGGCAATCACTTCGGCAATGACGCGGCGCGGGGCAACACCGTCGGCGCTACGCAGCGCATACCCGTCAACTGCCGCTTTGGGCACGTCGGGTAACGGATCGGTTGCATAGACATCCTCAGCCAGCACGCGACCATCAGCAATATTGCGGAGAACGTCCGTCTCCTCGATGCCAAGGGGGGCGACGTGCGCAGTGATGATGCGCTGCGCCTCGTCGATCGGAACCATTGGATAGGGTGATTCGCGTTGCATCACCAGTCCTCTGTTCGTCTCTTATGCTGGTGTTGTGGCAAGTTCAGCCGACTTTCGTGTGGCGTGCTCCTGTTCACTTAGGAACCAGGTCGCTTCCATAGCCGCTTTGCACCCCTCACCAGCAGCCGTGATCGCCTGGCGGTAGATGTGATCAACCACATCACCTGCTGCGAACACCCCTGGAATAGCGGTGCGTGTCCGATGATCGGCAACAATATAGCTGTTCTCGTCGAGTTCGAGCTGACCCTTGAACAACGACGTGTTTGGAATATGCCCGATGTACGGGAAAACACCATCGGTCTCGATCACCGAAACCTCACCGGTCTTCAGATTGCGCACCCGCACGCCTGTAACTTTGTCCTCTCCCAGGATTTCCTCAACGACCGAATTCCAGACGAACGAGATCTTCGGGTTGGAGAATGCGCGCTCCTGAAGGATCGGGTCAGCGCGCAACGCATCACGCCGGTGAACAATCTTCAACTCTGAAACATAGCGTGTCAGGAAGAGACCTTCATCCAGGGCGCTGTTACCGCCGCCAACCACCACGACCCGCTTGCCGCGGAAGAAGAAACCATCGCATGTAGCGCAGTACGACACACCACGGTTTGCCAGCCGTTCCTCCCCCGGAACCCCCAGTTTTCGCGGCGACGCTCCGGTTGAAATGATCAGTGCATCAGCCGTCACTTCCTCGCCACTGTCGGTCACCAGGCGGAACGGGCGCTGCGAGAGATCGACGCCTTCAACGATGGCATCCATAAAGCGGGCGCCAAAGCGCGCCGCCTGCTTTTCCATATTATCGGCAAGCTCAAAGCCGCCAATTCCTTCGATGAAGCCGGGGTAGTTCTCGACTTCACTGGTCGTTGCAATCAAACCGCCCGGCTGCAACCCCCGGATCACCAGCGGCTCGAGATTTGCGCGCGCCGCATAGAGGGCTGCGGTCAATCCCGCCGGACCAGAACCAATAATGACGACTTTGCTGTGCATGTCGCAGACTCCTTGAACTGAATGAGCGGCTTCCCTGCGCCGCCGCTCTTATGATGATACCACACCTGAAAAAGTTACGCCGACAGATTCGGCGCCGCCAGAGGATTATCGTACCGTTGTCTGCAATCCGAATGGTCATTCCCGACCGGGACAATTGTCCTTCTTTTATGAACAGCACACCTGTGGCACGATCAACGCAGGGTTGTGGCTCTCCAGCGGGAGGTGTTATGCGCCGGTCGCTTCTCATCTCAACGTTCCTGGCTATCCTGTGGGTGTTCGTTACCGGACCGGCATACACCGCCGATCCACCGGCTGCACTGGTCAACGAATTCATGCCTGCGCCTGAAAGTGGACCGGAATGGGTCGAGATCGTCAACTACGGCGACACGCTGCTCGATGTGAGCGGTTGGAGAATCGATGATGATGCGCCAGGCGGGTCACAGACCATCATTCCGTCCGGCACGACCATTCCGCCATACAGTCTGCTGGTTGTCGAACTGAAATCCCACATTCTCAACAACAGCGGTACGGATGCTGTGACACTGCTCGATGCCTCCGGCGCCCTGGTTGACGTTGCTCCCTACACTTCAGCAACAGTTGGCAAAAGTTTCGCCCGCATCCCGGATGCCGGCGCCATCTGGGTCAAAAGTGATCCATCACCCGGTCAATGGAACACGCCGCCTGGACTGCCATCGCTCACTCCCCTGCCATCGCCGACCGATACCGCTGAGCCGACCATTGCCCCTGATGATACACCGGAATACACGTCCTCACCGGAACAAGCAACGCCCGTCACTGAAACTGATACCCCTTCCCCTTCTACGCCCTCCGAGCCGCCAGCCGCAACCGATGAGCCGACAGAAACGCAGACGTTGTCGCCGACCACTCCCGCTGAACCCGTGCCGACGCGGACACCCTCGCCGACGGCAGAGCCGACTGCGACGCGGACACCCTCACCGACACGGACGCCCTCACCGACTGCTGAACCGACCGTGACTGATGAGCCGACCGCGACGCGGACACCCTCACCAACGCGAACACCCTCACCAACGCGGACACCCTCACCGACACGGACACCCTCACCGACGGCAGAGCCGACCGCGACTGATGAGCCGACCGCGACGCGGACACCTTCGCCGACGCGGACACCTTCGCCGACGCGAACACCCTCGCCGACGCGCGAACCCACCGCAGGCATCGAACCGACCGCAACGCGGACGTCTTCCGCGACAAAGACGCCAACCCCGATGCGCACACCCTCACCGACGCGGACGCAGACGCCAACCCGCACGCAGACGCCAACGCGCACACCGTCACCAACGCGGATGCTGACGCCGACCCGCACACTGTCACTCTTGACCGGCACACCTGGGACTGGAAAGGAACGTGGCACACCGATCGTCACGCGCCGCCCTTACGACCGGCTACCTGCCTGGGCGCCTGGTGGATTGCCAACTGCTGTACCATTCGTTGTGTTGGAAGAGCATACGGCGTATGGTGCACCGCTTACTCCGGCAGCCACTCCCTCCCCTACACCTTCGGCAACGGTGTCTCCTCTAGGTGCGGCAACGTCGACGGCCAGAGTCGCTTCACCGCTGATTGCCGTCAGGATCAGCGCTGGTATTCTTATGATGATCGCTGCCGGATGGCTGGGCGTGCGATCGCAGCAGCGCCAGCCAGCGAACCACAGCACCACCGATGACAGCGGCGCCGGATGGTCATACGACATATGACACAGCATGGTGCACTGTGCTATAATTGCGTTCCCAAACCACACTCGTTCGCACTGTTGCGCTATCGCAGGGAGGTTGCCATGCTCGATCCGACGCCGCTCATCCAGGAGCGATTGACACACAACCGCTGGGGGCTACTCGGCGGTCAGGGATGCGTCCTCGGTTTCGATGTCGGCAGTTACGGATTGCGGGCAGCACTGGTGGATCTCAGCCGGCATACCTTTCATGCGATGCATTGCGAACCGGCGGACGAGTCGCCACAGGAACTGGTCGGCGGCGCCATCGATCTGGGGAATGAGTTGATGACAGCACATAGTATCACCCCCGCCCACCTGGTTCGGGTTGGCGCCGGTTTCGGCGGTCCGGTGGATGTCCGGCAGGGTATTGTTCTGCTCTCCCCACGGGCGCCCGGTTGGGAACGCTACCCGCTGCGTGAAGCGCTCGAAAATGCTTTTGGCGCCTCGTGTGTTGTCGATAACGATGCCAACCTGATTGCGCTGGCAGAAGCCACATTCGGGGTTGGGCGCGACACCCAGCACATGGTGTACATTCACCTGAGCACCGGTGTTGGCGCCGGGCTGGTGCTCGATGGGCGCCTGTACCACGGTGCAACGACAACCGCCGGAGAGATCGGTCACGCGGTTATCGGTCCGGTGGATCCGACCCGTCCCGGTGAACGACCCAAAACGCTGGAAGAGCGTGTGTCGATCAAGGGGCTGCTGAACCGCGCAGCAGAACTTGGCTTCCACACTAACCTGTTGAGCGACATTTTCAGCGATCATCCTGTGGGTCGTCAGGTCGTCGCCGAAGCCATCGATGTGCTGGCGGTACGGATCGCTCAGATCGTTGCACTCATCGACCCGCAGATGGTGGTCATTGGCGGGGTTGTGGCGCGCAACGGGGGCGAGGAGTTCATCAACGCCATCCGGGAACGGATGCACACCTATACCGGTAAAGCGGTCGAACGACCGGTGCAGGTGGTCCCCGCCATTCTGGGTCCGGATAGCGTCGCAATCGGGGCAGTGGCGCTGGCGCTCGAAAGCATGCGCGATTGAACGATAAGTTGCATCGTCGCAGCGGACACGCTATAATGTGCGCTGCACCGCGGGGCGGCAGATACTTGCCAAACCCCGCCAGGACCGAGAGGGAGCAACGGTAGGCGAGTTCCTCTGGGTGTCCCGCGGTGTCTGACGATGACCGACGCAGAGCGTTGGTTTTTTCTCAGTTCAACTGCACAGTTCGATGGCGCGCCGTCCCAATTCGCGAATGTCTTCAGAAATATCAGGTGCTTCCAGTTCTTCCCAAGTTATCCAACGCGCTGCCTGCGTTTCGCGTTCGGAAGGTTTCAGCACACCGCCGCGCACCCGCGCAAAGTAGATCAGATCGATATGCTGATGTCCGGGCGCAATATCTTCCAGCAAGATACAGTACGGTTGCGGAAGCACGCGAACGTTGCCGAGCACACTGCCGGTCATCAGCAGTTCTACCTCAAGCCCGGCTTCTTCGCGCACCTCGCGAATGGCAGCCTCATCCGGCAATTCGTGCGGGTCGATGTGTCCGCCGGGCGGCAGCCACATATTCAGTTTGCGATGCAACAACAGCAGCGTGCGTCGTTCGTGAACAACAAATGTGGTCGCTGTAAAATCGCGCGTAATGGCTGACATAGCAATCTCTGGTAATGAACCGGTTTCCGACGGTAGTATACTATACGGTGAAAGGAAAGGTATTACCTATTATTACCTATTCACACAGCAGGACTGTTAGCACATAGACGGGCACGGTGCACCTGGATTATAATTGTGTGCAGTCGGGGTTATAATGGTTATTGGTGTCTATTGTGTTCAGCGTGTGTCATACTGTTGGCAACCGTCTTCCCTGATAACTTCCTGGTTACAGGGATATTCCCTCGAGGGTGCAGGAGGTCTCGTTGGAAAGCCTCAGGATACCCATTCTTAAGATCGGCGATGTGCTCATCGCTTCCATTCAGGTGGCGTTGCATGACGCCTCCGCCGTGCAGTTCAAAGATGATCTGCTCCAGAAGATCTACGACACCAAAGCACGCGGCTTGATCGTCGATCTCACTGCTGTCGATGTTGTCGACAGTTTTATCGGGCGTCTGATCAGTGACATTGCTTCAATGGCCGGCCTGATGGGGACGAAGGTGGTTATTACCGGGCTTCAGCCGGCGGTGGCGATTACGCTGGTAGAACTGGGACTGGAGCTGACCGGTGTTATGACTGCCCTCAATCTCGAGAAAGGTCTGGCGATGCTCCGCCGACAGGCTGAGGAGGACGCCGATGGCACAGGCTAAGGTTGCGCCGATCCGTAGCGACCTCGATATCGTGATCGCTCGCACCCTGGCCCGTGACACTGCAAAGGCGCTCGGTTTTGGTGCGATCGATCAGGCGCGTATTGCGACTGCCGTCAGTGAGCTGGCGCGGAATATCTTCCTCTACGCCGGCACCGGAACGGTGACGATCCGTGAGATCGAACGCGGCGGACGCAAAGGCATCGAAATTATTTGTGAAGACCAGGGACCCGGCATCGCTGACATCGATCTTGTCATGCAGGACGGCTACAGCACGTCGCGTGGCATGGGGATGGGGTTGCCCGGCGCCAAGCGTCTGATGGATGAATTTGATATCAAATCTGCTGAAGGGCAGGGGACGGTCATCCACTGCCGCAAATGGCGCACCTGAATTGGGTTGATGGTTCGGGGGATACGACAGCGCCGGAGAGACTACTGCCCGGTCTCTCTGGCGCATTCGCTTCTATCCCGGAGGTGCGCTGGTCAGGCGGGCTATCCGGTTTACCAGATCATCAAGGTCGAACGGTTTGAGGATATGATCGTCGGCGCCAGCGGCGCGACTACGCTCCAGATCGACGGCTTCAGCGCGCACCGAAAGGATAATGACCGGAACGGAACGCCGCGCTTTGATCTGCCGGCAGACTTCCCATCCATCCAGGAAGGGCAGATTGATGTCGAGTACAATCAAATCCGGCGTCTGCTCCGCTTCGCGCTGAAGTGCTTCCACGCCGTTGCGGGCAACAATGACCTCGTGCCCTTCCGCCAGCAGAACACGCTGCACAAGGTCGAGAATATCGCGGTTGTCATCGACGATCAGAATACGCATCGGGCATGTATGGGGATTGCCTGCTATGCAGCGCATTATAATCCCGGAAGAGCCTGAGGTCAACCGGTTGATTGCTCACAGGCGTACTATTGAGAGGCGAAACCTTTGCTCGCAGTATCTACCGTGAGACGTTGCCTGTCACGCAGTGCAGAAGCGAAAGCAAACATTCATGCTCTGCCTTGCTGCATGCAAGTAAAGTATAGGGTGGCCGTAGAACGACCGCCTGACAGCGACGCGCTTTTCGGAGGCGCCAGGCGATCTGAAAAATCGCAGGTAGCGGCTAACCTGCACTGCACCTGCGCTATCGTGCACGACGAACCAGGTTCGAGCGAAACGCAATTGCTGCAACAGGTACGCGTGGGAGGTTATATGTCGTCAGGGTGGCCTGTCTATGATAATGAAATGCAGTATCGTCGAGTTGGGGCGTATCTTCTTCCCGGAGAAACGTTGTACGCCGTCTACGACTGCAAAGGTATTGGAACTGGATTCGTTGGGATAACCGATCTTCGGATCATCTTCTATGAATCAAGGGTTCATTGCGAAGAAGCAGACGACAGTCTCTCTGCCATACTAGAATATCCTCGGAGTCGCAGTGGCAGACGAAGGGGTGATCTTTCAGAGCGGCGAGATTATCATTCTGACCGCTTTTGGTCGGTTCGCCTTCGAATTTCGCAGTCCGGACGAAGCCGATTGGATCTACCGTTTTCTCATTGGGCAGATTCTCGCACCCAGGTTGCCGATGCCAACCACAGGGTATGGATCATGAGGTGATATATGAAACATGAAACTATGCTCCATTGTCCGGTCTGTCATGACGACAGCAACGCGCTGATGCCTGACGATGCGTGCGTTGTTGTGTATCCATGCCCGCGGTGTGGTACGCTGTTGCACCCCAGACCGGGCGATTGCTGTGTGTTCTGTTCCTATGCCGATGACCGCTGCCCACCGGAACAAGCGCGTGCTGCACATGAGTAATCCATGGGCATTGCCTGGATATGATCTCCGGGCGTAGAACAACGCTGCACCGACCCTGATGATCCTGCCGGGGCGTGTTGCGTCATTCGGATCGAGCGCCTGACCATCTCGACTACCGACGACTGATAGTGGCCGTGATTGACGTCTGACGGTGCGCCGATCTCGCCGTTGCCCGGTTGCTCCGAACCTGTGTAACGCGCTGTGCAGGGGAACGCACGAGGTCTACGGCCTGGTGAATTCGCCCCATAGCCCGGCGGCTCATCCGCTGTGCCGAACGTTCTGACCATGGGCTGAAGAGCCTCCGGCTCTACTGCGCAAAAGCCCGCCTGTGTGAGCCAGAGGCTGCGATGTACGTTTGGATCCTGACCGAACCATCCTGCCCGTTTCACCTTTCCACTTATGAGCACACAGGAAATACACGGGTCGTAGGCAAATGGAAGTATGGATGACATCACCAGCCATCGCGCCCTCACCAGTGTCGCCTCCGCTGGCGCGTGGATGCCAGGGAGATTATCGACGCAGTGATTAACGCGGTAACGTCGCCTCCGCTGGTGCGTGGATGCCAGAGTTGAGCGTCACAAGTTCGTGCGTCGGCGCTGGTCGCCTCCGCTGGCGCGTGGATGCCAGGGAGATTATCGACGCAGTGATTAACGCGGTAACGTCGCTTCCGCTGGTGCGTGGATGCCAGGCGCTTGCAATTGCGACATCGATGACTGAGCACGTCGCCTCTGCTGGCGCGTGGATGCCAGGCTTCCGCGCGCTGCCGGTCACGAGCGAAGGGGATTAGCCTGGCGTGCATCACCAGGGGCGACACCTGCATTGCTTCCCCCCGTTTCCTTCTTAGGGGCGGACAGAACATATGAGCGTGTGCGGAAGATAGGACCCGAAGTTACCCTGAATACCCTCACCCCCGGACCCCTCTCCCGCGCTGCGGCGCGCATGACCCACACGTCACCCAGCAGCCGGTATAACACCTCATCGCACAGCGTGATGGACACGACGCATCGTTCGTCACACACACCAGGCGGTCATGCGCGCCGCAGCGTCCTGCGGCATGGTCAGCACGCCAGCGCGACCGTTCCTGGGGTGCGGAACGCCCGTGGCGCGGGCTGCCAGCCCGCGTGCAGCCATCCCCGCCGCCGCCGTCAGGTGCTGGCCGTGGCAGATGGTGCGCTGGCGGGACGCCTGACCCACAGGCGGGCACGACATCCCCCGCGGCGCCGCACAACCCGTCGATCGGCGCTCCCCTGCCGGGGCTATCCAGCAGCAGCACGTCCGGCACCGCAGGGGCTTCCACGGCGTGCGGCAGGGTTTGAACCCGCCGCCTCGCCAGCCCGCACCCCCACCCCTTCTCCTGCGCAAGCAAGAGAGGGGAGACGAGAGACCTGCGCCAGGGTGTCTCGCTACGGCAAAAGGTACGTTGTCCCATATGTTCTGTCTGCCCCTGAACCGTTCCCCTGGTGTCAATTGGCGCCGCGATTCGCGGCAGTAAAGCGCGCCACGAAGGATGCTGGGGACAGGCGCTCGTGTGTCTGGGATGCGTGGTGCAGCGTAACCGTGATCAGCCGATGCCGCATCCATCGAGAAGAAACGTTCATAACACGCTCTAGATTGGATTTAATGCCTGGGTCTCCTGCAAAAACAGGTCATTTCACCACAAAGGCGCAGCAGACGCGCGAACGATTGATGGAATCCTCTGCATACCCAGCATCTCGGCGGAGAGGTTCTGCCGGCGAGTCAAGGTTCATCATCTCCGCCGCACCCAGTCGGGAAGAGAGTACGGTTCTCAGTTCCTGGTTCGTGGTTCTCGGTTCATCGAACGTTCCTCAATTCGACAAAGGCAATGAGCCGACCGACGGTTCCTTCGCGGTTGACCCAAATCTGGTACAATTTTTAAGAATCTTGAATATAGTTCATGAATCGAGGCAGCAATGAATATCACGCACGGCTTCGAACTGCTCCGTGAGCAGCAGATCCCTGAGTTGAACACCCTGGCGCGTCTGTATCGCCATGTTGCTACCGGCGCCGAACTCCTCTCGCTGATCAACGATGATGAAAACAAGGTCTTTGGTATTACCTTCCGCACCCCGCCGCCCGACTCGACCGGCGTGGCGCATATTCTCGAACACAGCGTGCTGTGTGGCTCCAAGAAATACCCGCTGAAGAAACCGTTTGTCGAGTTGCTCAAAGGATCGCTCAAAACCTTTCTCAATGCCATAACCTTTTCGGATAAAACTGTCTATCCGGTTGCCTCCACAAATACGAAAGATTTCTACAATCTGATCGATGTCTATCTCGATGCTGTCTTTCATCCGCGCATCACGCCGGAGGTGTTGCAGCAGGAAGGGTGGCGCTATGAACTGAACGAGGATGGATCGCTGGGATACCGCGGTGTGGTCTTCAATGAGATGAAGGGTGCCAATGCTTCACCCGACCGGGTGCTCTATGTTGCAGTCCAGCGTTCGCTGTTCCCCGGTCATGTCTACAGCGTCGACTCTGGTGGTGATCCGGCGGTTATTCCCAACCTGACCTATGAACAGTTCAAGGCGTTTCACGAGCGCTACTACCATCCGTCCAACGCTCTGATCTTCTTCTACGGCGATGATGATCCGGAAGAGCGTCTGCGCCTGTTGGAGCGTGTACTTGCGCCGTTCGATCGCCTTTCTGTTGAGGTGACAATTCCACTGCAACCGCCGTTCCGCGAACCGCAACGCCTTGAGGTCCCATATCCCGCCGGTCCGAACAGCGCCGACAAACATATGGTGACGGTCAACTGGCTCCTGCCCGATCCGCCCGATATCGAGGAAGCACTGGCGCTCGATATCCTGGAGCATGCTCTGGTCGGTACCCCGGCTTCCCCGCTGCGCAAAGCCCTGATCAACTCCGGGCTGGGAGAGAACCTCACCGGTTCGGGGTTTGCCCGTCTGCGGCAGACGTTCTTTACCGTGGGTCTGAAAGGGGTCAAAGGTGATCACGTGCACGCCGTCGAGCATGTGATTATCGACACGCTCGAACGCCTAGTGCACGACGGGATTGATCCGCAAACGGTCGAAGCGGCAGTCAACACGGTCGAGTTTCAGTTGCGCGAGAACAATACCGGTTCGTATCCGCGTGGTCTGGCGATGCTGATCCGCGCGCTCGACACCTGGCTCTACGGTGAAGATCCGCTGGCGCCGTTGATGTTCGAATCGCCGCTGCGCGCGGTCAAGCAACGGCTGCACAACGGCGAACGCTTCTTCGAGCGCCTGATCGAAGAGCGACTCCTGCGCAATCCGCATTGCACAACGGTCGTGCTCGTGCCCGATCTCGACCTGACCAACCACCAGAATGCCGCCGAGCGCGAACGCCTGGCGGCGATCCGCGCCACCCTCGATGATGCGCAGATCGAACAGATCGCCGCAACCGCTGCGCGTCTCAAACAGATTCAGGAGACACCCGATCCGCCGGAGGCGCTTGCGTTGATCCCTAGCCTGACGATTGCCGATCTCGACCGGAAGATCAAAACAACGCCTACCGAAGAGATGCGCATTGGTGCAACCCGTGTGTTGCTGCACGATCTTTTTACTAACGGCATCGTGTATATCGATGTGGGAATGAACCTGCACACATTGCCGCAGGAGTTGCTCCCGTATGTCACTATTTTCGCGCGGGCGCTGCTCGAAACCGGTACACAGCACGACGACATCATCCAGTTGACGCAGCGGATCGGGCGTGATACCGGCGGCATCTTTCCGCAAACGTTCACTTCCGCAATGCGTGGGCAGAGCGACGGCGTCGCCTGGCTCTTCCTGCGCGGCAAGGCAATTGTGGAGAAAAGCGGGGCGCTGCTCAACATCCTGCATGATGTTGTTCACTCCGCCCGTCTCGACAACCGCGATCGCATTCGCCAGATTGTGCGCGAAGAACGCGCGTCGCGCGAAGCCAGCCTGATCCCGGCTGGTCATACGGTTGTCAATATGCGTCTGCGTGCACAGTTCAACGAAGCCGACTGGGCAGTGGAGCAGATCGGCGGGGTCAGTTACCTGCTGTTCCTGCGCCGTGTCGAGCAGGCTATTGATGAGGAGTGGGATACGGTCTACGCTGCCCTGGAGCGCATGCGCACTCTGCTGGTCGATCAGAGCGCTCTGCTGGTCAACGTGACGGTGGACGCCGCCGGTTGGGAGCGTTTCCGTGCCCATCTCGAAGCGTTCCTCGCCCGGCTGCCCGCTGGCAGACCTGCGCTGGCGACGTGGAACCCGCAGCCTGGTGCACCAGCAGAAGGGTTGCTCATTCCCGCAAATGTTAACTACGTCGCTAAAGGCGCCAGCCTGTATCGTCTGGGGTACCGGCTGCACGGCTCGGCGCTGGTGGTGACGCGCTATCTGATGACCACCTGGCTATGGGAACAGATCCGTGAGCAGGGTGGAGCATATGGTGGCTTCTGTTCGTTCAACCCACGCTCCGGCATGTTCAGTTACATGTCGTACCGCGACCCCAACCTGCTGCGCACTCTCGAGGTCTACGACCGTTCCGCCGACTTTTTGCGCCGCCTCGAATTGAGTGAGAAAGAGTTGACTCGCGCCATCATCGGTGTCATCGCTGAACTCGATGCGTACCAGCTCCCCGACGCGTGCGGTTTTACCGCTATGGCGCACCATATCGTCGGCGACGATGATGCCTATCGCCAGCAGGTGCGCGATGAGGTGTTGGGCACGACCCTGGCCGACTTCCGCGCGTTTGCCGATGTTCTCGACACCTTGCGCGAAAATGCTGCGCTTGTCGTTATGGGAAATGAAGATGCCATAACCGCTGCCAACCAGGAGCGCGCACTGTTTGCCGGAATCACACGCGTGCTGTAACGTCGGCAATCTGTCCGTCACGCATATGAATGATCCGTTCGGCGTGACGGGCAACATCATGCTCGTGAGTCACCAGGATCACGGTGATGCCACGCTCGCGGTTCAACCGCTCGAAAATGCCCATGATCTCCTCACCAGTTTTCGTATCCAGCGCACCGGTCGGCTCGTCCGCCAGAATAATGCGTGGATTGTTGACCAGCGCCCGTGCAATAGCGACCCGCTGCTGCTGCCCACCGGAGAGTTCATTTGGCTTGTGGTGCATGCGGTCACCCATGCCGACCGCTTCGAGCGCTGCGCGTGCGCGCGCGGTACGATCAAGCCCGTTGCTGGGGCTGTAGAGGAGTGGCAGTTCGACGTTGCGCAAAGCGGTGGTGCGCGGCAGCAGCATATACTGCTGGAAGACAAACCCGATCTTCTGGTTGCGGATCGCTGCCAGTTGGTCATCGTTCAGGCTGCCTACATCGACACCGTCGAGCAGGTAGGTTCCGCTCGTCGGCTGATCGAGACACCCCAGCATATTCATAAGGGTGCTTTTGCCGCTGCCGGACGGACCCATGATGGCGGCCATCTCGCCTTCGTCGATGGCGAGTGACACGCCACGCAGCGCATGCACCTCTACATCTCCCATGCGATAGATTTTGACGACATCGTGAACTTCAATGATCGGTTTCATCGCCTGTGTTTCTCTTCTGGTTATAATCTGGTTATCCCACCTGGCATACTGAGTATGTATCATGTCGTGTCAGGAAACACGTATGCCAGCACAACGCAACTATGTTCTCTCGATTATGAGAACGTCCAGCCTGACCGCATACCGCTTCTTACTGAAACCAGCGTCTAAGAGCCTATCCGAATAACCCGGATGCACGAAAAGCGATCAAGGCACAAGCGAAAGGCAGAAACGCGGCGTA
>DAOUBK010000063.1:0-1905 GCA_034432635.1 Roseiflexus sp. | reverse complement strand
GTAACGGAAGAGGAGTGCGAGGCGTCATCCCAACGCACGTTTCAGTGCTCTTCAACGAGCCGAAATTGCCGAAATCCATGTCGACGCTCAATCGCGCCAACAGCTTGCAGCAGTTTCAGTGCTCTTCAACGAGCCGAAATTGCCGAAATATCCGCGTTGACGATCTATCATTCCGGAAGCGCGCGTTTCAGTGCTCTTCAACGAGCCGAAATTGCCGAAATTCACTGTTGTTGATGACAGTGAGCGGATCGTGTACGTTTTAGTGCTCTTCAACGAGCCGAAATTGCCGAAATTTTCGTGTCACGATCGGGGAGATTTTGAAACGTGGTTTCAGTGCTCTTCAACGAGCCGAAATTGCCGAAATCAAGTCGGCGCATCGCATACGCTGTTGCGTATGCAAAAGTTTCAGTGCTCTTCAACGAGCCGAAATTGCCGAAATGCCGGAGATTGCAGCTTCGATATCGAATTGTGCACGTTTCAGTGCTCTTCAACGAGCCGAAATTGCCGAAATGACTCGTGGCAGCGCGTTGCGAATTGGTGTGAGCACGGTTTCAGTGCTCTTCAACGAGCCGAAATTGCCGAAATCCATCCGCGCTGCGCGTTGTCCCTCGCGCAGCCACGGTTTCAGTGCTCTTCAACGAGCCGAAATTGCCGAAATTATTTAACGTTGAAAACGACAATGAAGGCATGACAAGTTTCAGTGCTCTTCAACGAGCCGAAATTGCCGAAATGTGTGTTCGTATTGTTTAACGATAGTGCTGACAAAGACGTTTCAGTGCTCTTCAACGAGCCGAAATTGCCGAAATTCCAGATGCGACGTGGATCGTCGCCGAGATCGACAGTTTCAGTGCTCTTCAACGAGCCGAAATTGCCGAAATCGCTGCTGGTTATTCCAGCAGCGCATAAATAATCAAGGGTTTCAGTGCTCTTCAACGAGCCGAAATTGCCGAAATAGAAGTACGCAGCGGTCGCCAATCGGTCGTGCTGCTAGTTTCAGTGCTCTTCAACGAGCCGAAATTGCCGAAATCACGAACAGATGAGCGGCCAGGAGATATGTTCAATGTTTCAGTGCTCTTCAACGAGCCGAAATTGCCGAAATAGCCACTCGCAGTGTGCGACGACTGCGTTGCGCGGCGTTTCAGTGCTCTTCAACGAGCCGAAATTGCCGAAATACTGGCGAGTCGTTATCAATCACGCACGCTGACAAGGTTTCAGTGCTCTTCAACGAGCCGAAATTGCCGAAATCGAGCACGTATTTTTGGCGGTGGTCAACCACCGCCGTTTCAGTGCTCTTCAACGAGCCGAAATTGCCGAAATGAACGAGCGTGCGTTTGAACGCACGCTCGACGCGATGTTTCAGTGCTCTTCAACGAGCCGAAATTGCCGAAATTATCATCCGATTCGCGAATATCTTAACTCACTAAACGTTTCAGTGCTCTTCAACGAGCCGAAATTGCCGAAATGGGGGTGGTGGGGGGGTCGGGCAGGGTGAACCCCTCGAGTTTCAGTGCTCTTCAACGAGCCGAAATTGCCGAAATCAATCCATGCTTCAACCCTGCTGGTCAACTCGTGGATGTTTCAGTGCTCTTCAACGAGCCGAAATTGCCGAAATCTGAGCAACAAACGTCTTGACACGTGAAGTAACCAGTTTCAGTGCTCTTCAACGAGCCGAAATTGCCGAAATCACATGAGCAAGGTTGTGACAGCAGGTTGTGACAAGTTTCAGTGCTCTTCAACGAGCCGAAATTGCCGAAATTTCTCAACAGTCGTGCCGTCTGTGCTTCCTGCAAGTTGTTTCAGTGCTCTTCAACGAGCCGAAATTGCCGAAATGTTGTGACGGAGGTTGTGACGGAGGTTGTGACAGCGTTTCAGTGCTCTTCAACGAGCCGAAATTGCCGAAATCTT
>DAOUBK010000062.1:0-45527 GCA_034432635.1 Roseiflexus sp. | reverse complement strand
CGGGAGAGGGGAGAGCAGAAGCTTAAGTTGGGGCATCTTGATGCGGTAGAAATTGCGTTAGCTCATATTTTCTGTTCGCCCCTGAACCCTAGCAGGCATGTGCATCCAGACACGCAGTCTGACTCAGAATACCACGCAGGACAAGACGATATGCGCATTCGCACTATAACGGTTGGAGCATGTGAGGCGGATGTACCGCACGCTGCGCGTGCAGCGCGTGCAGCGCGGCAGCGCCTCGAAGATGCCGGCTACACGGTACAGACGCTGCGCCTGGCACTCGACACAACCGGCACGAACCGCTGCGCCGATCTCACAACGGTGTTGCGCGGCATTGAGGCGCTCGCAATCGATGCCGGCTTCGACTATGTCTCCATCGGGCGGGTTGCAAATGACCGTCTGCCACTACTGGCGGAGGCTCTCGCCGCAACTGACACAGTATTCGCTTCCGCGCGCATTGCCGGGCGTGATGGGAAGCTGGATCCGGCAGCGATTACTGCGACAGCACAGTTGATGACAACCCTGGCAGCAGCGACGCCGAGCGGATTTGGCAACCTGCGCTTTGCGGCGCTGGCATGTGTCGCGCCCGGTTCGCCGTTCTTCCCGGCAAGTTATCACAGCGGCGGCGAACCGTGGCTGGCAATTGGTCTCGAAGCTGCAGCGCTGGCAGTGGAAGCGGCACAGGAATCTGCCGGGGAGTATGCTCCCGGCTCGGCGCAATCCGTCACTGCCAGAACTCAACGTTTCGCACAGTATCTGACGGCGCGCATTGAAGCGCACGACACCCGTATTCGTACCGCTCTCCAGGAGATCGGCAGCGACATTTATGTTGCAGGATGCGACTGGTCGCTTGCACCGCATCCTGACGAAACATGCAGCATCGGCGCAGCCATCGAGCGCGTCAGCGGCGCGCCATTCGGCGAACCCGGCACGCTGGCAACCATTCGCGCCTGCACCGATGCAATCCGCGCGGCGCGGGTCGTCCTGATCGGGTTCAGCGGCGTGATGCTGCCGGTGCTGGAGGATGCAATTCTGGCGCAGCGCAACACCGAGGGGCGTTACGTCTGGCGCGATCTGCTGACATTCAGCGCAGTGTGCGGCACGGGTCTCGATACCGTTCCGTTGCCGGGCGATACCCCGGTTGAACAGATCGAAGGTATGCTTGCCGAGGTGGCGGTACTGGCAATCGCATTACGTAAACCGCTCACCGCACGTCTCATGCCCATTCCTGGTCTGCGCGCCGGCGACATGACCGCTTTCGATTTTCCGTATTTCGTCAATACGCGCGTGATGACGCCCGGCGTCATTGGGTTTGAACGCTCTGCTCCCAGAGAATCTGGAAGGAGCACATCGAGTATTTGATAAGGAGTACTGAATATATGGATGTTCTCGTTTATGACGCGCACTCATATGACCGCACATTTCTCGATACTGCAAACCAGGGACGACATCAACTCACCTATACTGCTGCGCAGCTCGACCTGCACACTGCAACGCTCGCGCAGGGTTTCCCGGCGATTTGCTGTTTTGTGAACGATCAGGCGACGGCAGATGTCATCGAACGACTGGCAGCCAGCGGCGTTCGCCTGATCGCTCAGCGATCCACCGGGTACAACAACATCGATCTGGCGGCAGCCGAACAGTACGGTATCACCGTTATGCGCGTCAGTTACTATTCTCCCTATTCAGTAGCCGAGTTTGCCGTCGGTTTACTGCAAACGCTCAACCGGCGCATCCATCGCGCCTACAACCGCACCCGCGAGTTCAACTTCCGCCTGGCCGGTCTCCTCGGACGCGACATCCACGGCTCGGTAGTTGGCATCGTCGGCACCGGCAAGATCGGTGCGGTCTTCGCACGCATTATGCATGGCTTCGGGTGTTCGCTGCTCGGTTACGATGTCTCCCAGAATCCGGAGTGCCTGGCACTGGGAATGCGCTATGTGACGCTCGAAGAACTGCTGCGTTCATCGGATATTGTCAGTCTGCACGTACCGCTGCTGCCGGAAACGTACCACCTCATCAATCGTGAGACGCTGGCGCTGATGAAGCCGGACGCATTCCTGATCAACACCAGTCGCGGCGGTCTGATCGATACCGAAGCACTGATCGAAACATTGCGTGCCGGACGGATCGCCGGTGTCGGTCTCGATGTGTATGAAGAGGAAGAGGGGGTTTTCTTCCACGACCTTTCGGACAGAGTGATTACCGATGATACCCTGGCGCGGTTGATGACGTTTCCCAACGTGCTGGTCACCGGTCACCAGGCATTTTTCACCCGCGAGGCGATGACAACGATTGCCGAGACGACGATCCGTAACATCACCGATTTCGAGGAAGGGCGTGAGAATGAGAATGTCCTGCGACTGAGGAGGTAGTGCATGACGGTTCTGACGCATCGCCCCGAATGGCGCGCGCTTGAGACGCACTATCACGCAATCCGTGATGTGCACCTGCGCCAGCTGTTTGCCGAAGACCCTGGTCGTGGTGAACGCCTGAACGCCAGCGCCGCCGGTTTCTACTTCGACTTTTCCAAGAATCGGATCACCGACGAGACGCTGCGCCTGCTGATTGCACTGGCAGAGGCATGCGATCTGCGCACCCGAATCGACGCAATGTTCCGCGGTGAACGGATCAACACTACCGAGAACCGCGCCGTACTGCACGTGGCACTGCGTGCGCCGCGCGACGCTGTTATTCTGGTGGATGGCGTGAATGTGGTACCAGAGGTGCACGCCGTGCTCGACCGTATGGCTGCATTTGCCGAACAGGTGCGCAGCGGCAGGTGGACTGGGTTCACCGGCAAACCGATCCGCAACATTGTCAATATCGGCATTGGTGGGTCCGACCTGGGACCGGTGATGGCGTATGAGGCGTTGCGGTACTACAGTGACCGCAATCTGACCTTTCGCTTTGTATCGAACGTCGATGGGAGCGATTTTGCCGAAGCGACCCGCGATCTCGATCCGGCGGAAACGTTGTTCATCGTGGCGTCGAAAACGTTCACCACGCTAGAGACGATGACCAATGCCCGTACTGCGCGCGCCTGGACGCTGGCGGCGCTTGGCGACGAGGCAGCGGTTGCGCGCCACTTTGTCGCTGTTTCGACCAACGCCGCCGAAGTGGCGAAGTTCGGCATCGACCTGGCAAATATGTTCGGTTTCTGGGACTGGGTCGGCGGACGGTACTCGATGACATCGGCAATCGGGCTATCAACCATGATCGCGCTCGGTCCCGAACGGTTCCGTGAACTGCTCGCCGGCTTCCACGCCATGGACGAGCACTTCCGCACTGCACCGTTCGACCGTAATCTGCCGGTGATCCATGGCTTGCTGACCGTCTGGTATGCCGGTTTCTTCGGTATCGAGACGGTAGCGATCCTTCCCTACGACAACTATCTCAAACGCTTTCCGGCATACCTCCAGCAACTGACGATGGAAAGCAACGGCAAATCGGTGACCCTGTCCGGTGCACCGGTCTCGTATCAGACGGGCCTGATCTATTGGGGCGAGCCAGGCACAAATGGTCAGCACTCGTTCTATCAGTTGCTCCATCAGGGCACACGCCTGGCGCTGTGCGATTTCATCGGTTTTGCCGAATCGCTCAATCCGCTCGGCAACCATCATGATCTGCTGATAGCGAATATGTTCGCCCAGGCTGAGGCACTGGCGTTCGGCAAAACGCTGGAAGAGACGCTGGCGGAAGGCACACCGGAATGGCTGGCGCCGCACCGCACCTTTGCCGGCAATCGTCCGTCGAATACCCTTCTGGCGGAACGGTTGACACCGGCGACACTCGGTGCACTGGTTGCCCTGTATGAACAGAGCGTGTTCACCCAGGGCGCAATCTGGGACATCAATCCATTCGATCAGTGGGGCGTCGAGTTAGGGAAGGTTCTGGCAGTGCGCATTGTTCCTGAGTTGATGGACGAGTCTGCTCCACACCTGACCCACGACAGTTCAACGAATGCGCTCATCCGGCGCTACCGTACCCTGCGCCGGCGAGAACCGTAACGCGGAGGGGTCAGCGCTGGAGAAAAGCGGGCGAAGGGTGTGGCGCTCCCGCAGGCATATGCTACAATGAGCGACATGAATACACGCAACGTCCATACCGTCCGTTCGCCACACATTCTGGATTTTGTGTCACACAGCGTCGCACAGACCATCCGTGTCGGGCAGCGCCTGGGCGAACTGTTGCAGCGCGGTGATGTCGTGGCGTTGCGTGGCGATCTGGGGACGGGAAAGACGCATCTGATCAAGGGAATCGTTCTTGGGCTGGGATCGACCGATACTGTCAACAGCCCAAGTTTCGTTTTGATCAATCAGTATCGCGCCGGTGCACAACGCGGCGGTCTGCCGATCTATCACGCCGATCTGTACCGCATCGAGCGACCGGCGGAGTTGCGGGGCGTTGGACTGGAGGAACTGCTCGATGGCGATGGCGTGTGTCTGATCGAGTGGGCAGACCATGCAGAACCGTTGCTTCCCGATGAACGTCTCGACATCCATCTCAGTCACCTGAGCGAAACCAAGCGCGTGGTGCGCTTCGCGCCGCGGGGTCGGCGCTACGAAGAACTGATCGATACGCTGAAGAAAGCTGCGTTCAACTGAGGACTATGTTGCTCGCAATCGACACTTCCACCGCCGATGCCGGCATCGCCTGCTATGACGAAGAACGCGGCGTGCTCGGCGAGTGCGTCTGGCGCGCGGGACGCGACCACACGGCGCAACTCCTGCCGCAGATTGATCTGCTGCTGCGCCACCTCCGCTATGCACGCAGCGATATTCGGGCGGTTGCCGTTGCGCTGGGACCGGGAAGCTGGAGTGGATTGCGGGTTGGAATGAGTGTTGCCAAAGGTTTCGCGCTGGCGCGCGACCTGCCGCTCCTCGGTATTGGCACATTACAGGCGCTGGCATATCAGCACCGCACCTCATCCCTGCGCGTCGTACCGATCATCAACCTGGGGCGCGGCAGAGTAGCCACGCTTGGCGACGATGCGCTGACACCGGAGAATGTGACGCTGGCTGAACTCGCTGCATCCGTCAGTGAACCAACGCTCTTCTGCGGCGACATCGACGCCGAAACACAGGCGACTCTGCGTCGTTTGCTGCACGATCGCGCCCGGTTTCCATCGCCGGCTGCGAATATGCGCCGCCCAACGTACCTGGCGGAACTTGCCTGGCGTCGTCTCTCCGCCGGCGAGCGCGATGCCATTGCCACGCTCGAACCACTCTACTTGGGACAACCGACCAGAACTGCCGGTTGAGCCGGCACATTTCGGAACAGAACACGGAAGTTCGATCCTGAATGCGCGGACGGAGGGAGATGTCATGCCGCTGCAAGCACTCCAGATTGTACTGACCGACCAGCGTGTGATGACAGAACAGTTGCCTGCCGATGTCGAACACCAGTTTCTGGGCGGGCGCGGCGCTGCCACCTGGCTCCTTGCCCGGCGCGTCCCCGCGAAGATCGGTCCCCTCGCGGCAGCCAACCTCCTTATCTTCAGCGCCGGACCACTTGCCGGTGTGACGTTCAGCGGCATCACCGTGACAACCCGCTCACCGATCACCAACTCCATTTCGCATGGGTGGGCGTCCGGGCGATGGGGTGCAAACCTCCGGCGCGCCGGTCACGACTTGCTGATCCTTGAGGGGCAAAGCCCCGACTGGTGCTGGATCCGGATCGACGGTTCGCAGGTGGACATCCGTCCGGCGCCGCATCTGCTCGGGCTTGATACCCAGGCGACCAATCAGACGCTGCGTAGAGAACTTGGCGACGAGTATGCCATCGTGTGCGTCGGTCCGGCTGCTGAAGCAGGAGTGTCGTACAGCACTATCGTTGCCGAAGGCGCTTTTGCGATTGAACCGGCAGGCGCCGGGGCGGTCATGGCGCGCAAGCGTGTGAAAGCGATTGCAGTGCGCGGCACGAACACCTGCCCGGTTGTCGACCGGCAACGGCTCGACACAGCCCTGGCGGGTATTGCCAGACGTATTGCTGCCAGTGATGTGGCTGCCGGCTTCCGTCAGTATGGCGGACTGTACTACGCTCAACGCGCAGAAGAGTTGGGGGCATTCAGCGCGCGTAATGGTCAGGCGCATACCGTGCCGCATGCAGGCGCGATCGGTCGTACCGCTCTGGCGCAGCGCGGTCGGCGCGAGCCGCGCGGATGCGATGGGTGCCCGCTCGCCTGTCATAGCGCCTACATTCGCAAGAATGGCGAACCGGTCGCATACCCCGACCTCGAAGCGCTGGCTGGCTTTGGCTGGCGTTGCGGTCTGACTACACCCGACGCCATCATTCTGGTCAACGATCTCTGCCTGCGCCTGGGTCTCGATGTAACCGAAACTAGCGCAGCGCTGGCATTTATGATGGAATGCCGTGAGCGAGGCTTGAGCAATGCAGGCAATCTGACTTGGGGCGATCTCGACGCAGTGGTCGGCGCTATTCGCCGATTGGGGCAGCGTCAGGAGAAGCGCGATATTCTGTCACTGGGTGTCGGCGAAATGCAGGAAGTCTACTATGGCAGCAACGTCTTCGCACCCCAGGCGCGGCAACTGGCGTTGCCGGCGATCGATCCACGCGCCGTGCCGGAAATTGCCCTCGCCGATGCAACCGCGCCGATCGGTGGCGACTATCGCTACGCAATGTTCTATGAGCCGCTCCTCGCCGAACCACCCGTGTGGCTCCCCAACGACCCCAACAATCCGCATACCATCCATGGCAGAGTGCCGCGCCTGATCTGGCACGAACGCTTTGCAGCAGCGGTAGATGCCGCCGGATTATGCCGACGTCTGGCGCTGCTGGCGTATCAGATCGCACCGGCTGACCTGAACGAACTGCTCTCGGCAACCCTGGGAAGACCGTTTACCAGCGTTGATGTGGCGAAGATCGGCGAACGGATCGTTACCCTCGAACGCGCACTGGCGATCCGCTATGGCGCCGGACGCGACACGCTACCGCATCGCTGGACAGAAGAACCCCTCGAAGACGGACCGGCGGCGGGCAAATTGCCCATGCTCGAAGAGATGCTGCCGGAGTACTACCGCCGTCACGGGTGGGACGAGCAGGGTCAGCCCTCACCGGCGCGCCTTGCAGAACTGGGTATCACCCTTCCTGACTGCAGCTAGCAAGTCCATTGCAACCACCCGACGATTTCAAGCGTCTCAACGGCAGAAGAGTATACTGCACGCCGGAGCACAATACGATGACGCTGCACGCAGATGACGTATTCGCACCGCTCGACGACGACTGTGTTCTGCAACGTCTGGCAGGCGGCAGTGAGACCGAGGTGTACAAAACCGATGATCAGCGCTATGTCGTGAAAGTCAAGTACGATCTGGGAGGCACCCGCGACGAGGCGCTCCGCCAGGCGCGGTGGATGCGCGATACTGCCGAGCGCCACGTCGCATGCCTTGGAGAACGCTACATTATTCCCAGCTACTTCATCGTGGCGCGCGGCCGCGATGGGTGGGTGCACCCGCTGGCGATCCAGCCATTCCTGTCCAAGGCACGCCCCCTCGATACCATTGACTATCGTGCATTGCTCCCGGCGCAGCGCGCAATCATTGCTGCACAACTCAGCGAGATCCTCCGCAGAACACACGCTTTCTATCGGGCAACCGGCAGCATGCCCGATCTGTACGGACAATCCACCAGAAACAGCGATGAACGCAGATCCAGCAAATCGATCAAGCGCCTGCCACGACGCCTCTGGAGTTTTCTGGTCGAACGCACACTGCTGCGATCCCACAACCTGATGCTGGTTCACGATCCGGAGGATCGTATCGTTCTGATCGACTACGATCCGGTGCGGAGAGGGCGCCTGTACCGACTGGTCTATTTTGCGGTGCGTCGCCTGTTAATGTTGCGCGATCTCGCCGTTCTGGCATGGCTGCGCCTGGGATGGTTGAACTGACAGCGACCCGCATCCCCTGGTGACCGACGACGATACATCCACCCGACATCCGCATCCGTCATGTCCTGAGACAGCGGTCATCGCACAGCACTGCCCCAGTGAACGGTTCACTGGGTAATCAGCCGTAGTGCCAGACCGCACACGGATCGAAAAATTGTGATCTTGCTACATTGTCGGGCGTGAAGGCGTCTGGTATAATATCATCAATGAAGGTCGAAAGAGGCCGGCACAGTGTGATTGTGTTCGCTTTCTTGCCGCGCAAGATCAATCAGGAGCAGCGCTCCTAGAACGTGAACAATTATGGGTGACAATCGCTGGCTGAAAAATAGTTTCGTCTACCTCATCATTCTTGTTGCTGCATTGGCGCTGTTCATCAACTACTTCAACAATGCGCAGGGTCAGCAGGAGGAACGCGGCATCTACCAGGTGCTTGCCGATGCAAAAGCCGGCAGAGTAGAAAAGATCGAAGCGCAATCGGGCAATTCCGAAATCCTGGTGACGTACCGCGATACCAGGGCGAAGGTGCGCTCGCGCATCGAGTCGAACGATAGTATCACGATGCTGCTTGTGCAGGCAGGCGTGCCACTTGATGCAGTGAATGTCGAGGTGCGCGCAGCGCCAGCCTGGGGCGGTCTGCTGAACGTCTTCACGTTCCTGCTGCCGGTACTCCTCATGATCGGCTTCTTCATCTTCTTCATGCGCCAGGCACAGGGGTCGAACAATCAGGCGCTCTCGTTTGGCAAGAGTCGGGCGCGGATGTTTTCCGGCGATAAGCCGACAGTGACATTTGCTGATGTTGCCGGTCAGGAAGAAGCCAAGCAGGATCTGACAGAAGTTGTTGAGTTTCTCAAGTTTCCCGACAAGTTTGCTGCTCTTGGGGCGCGTATTCCGCGGGGTGTGTTGATGGTGGGTCCGCCAGGAACCGGAAAGACGCTCCTGTCGCGCGCAGTCGCCGGTGAAGCCGGAGTTCCGTTCTTCTCGATCTCTGGTTCAGAGTTCGTTGAGATGTTCGTCGGCGTTGGCGCCAGTCGCGTGCGTGACCTGTTCGACCAGGCGAAGCGTAATGCCCCCTGTATCGTCTTCATCGACGAGATCGATGCAGTCGGGCGTCAGCGCGGCGCCGGGCTCGGCGGCTCCCACGACGAACGCGAGCAGACCCTTAACCAGATTCTGGTCGAAATGGACGGCTTTGATACCAATACCAACGTTATCGTCATCGCGGCAACCAACCGTCCAGATGTGCTCGACCCGGCGCTGGTGCGCCCCGGTCGCTTCGACCGCCAGGTGGTACTCGACGCGCCGGATGTGAAGGGGCGCATTGAGGTGCTCAAGGTGCATACCAAGGGTAAGCCGCTCGCCGATGATGTGCAGTTCGACGTGATCGCGCGTCAGACTCCCGGCTTCTCCGGGGCAGACCTGGCGAATGCGGTGAATGAGGCGGCAATCCTGGCAGCGCGCCGCTCGAAGAAGAAGATCGGTATGGCAGAGTTGCAGGACGCGATCGAGCGCGTGGCGCTCGGCGGTCCAGAGCGCCGCAGCCGCGTGCTGACCGAACGCGAAAAATTGCTCACCGCATACCACGAGTCGGGGCACGCTATCGCGGCTGCCGGCATGCCTAAAGCTTTCCCGGTGCAAAAAGTAACAATCGTGCCGCGTGGACGCGCTGGCGGGTACACGCTCTATCTGCCGGAAGAAGATAGCATTCGCTACACCACCGCATCGCAGTTCGCCGCGCAACTCGTGTCGGCGCTCGGCGGACGTGTGGCGGAAGAGATCGTTTTCGGTCCCGATGAGGTTTCGACCGGCGCTGCGGGTGACATTCAGCAGGTGACGCGCATCGCTCGCGCAATGGTGACCCGCTATGGCATGAGTCCAAAACTTGGACCGATCGCGTTTGGCGAGCGCGAGGAGTTGATCTTCCTCGGGCGCGAGATCACCGAGCAACGTAACTACAGCGACGATGTTGCGCGCGAAATCGATAATGAAGTGCACCGCATCGTTGCGGAAGCGTACGAGCGCACACGCCTGATCCTGACGCATAACCGCGAGGTACTGAACGATATGGCGAGCGCACTGATCGAGTACGAAACGCTCGACGGTGAACGGCTGAAAGAATTGCTCAGCCGCGTGGTGAAGATCGATGAGATCGAGGGACGGGTGAACGGCGGCAATGGTGTGCTGACCACCTCATCGAGTGTGAACATTCCATCTGCATAGGCAAACCACCGCGCCGAGCAGCAATAGGGGAGGCAATGCCTCCCCTGTTTGACTCTATCGGCCATGTTACCCTCGGCGTCCACCCGACAGGCATCGCCTCGCTCCGCCCGGATGCCAGGTTGACACGTCATCCTGATGGTCGTCCGACAGCAGATGGCAAAAGCAACCGACCCCGCAGTTAGACGGCAATTCGCTTTTTTGTGTGCTATAATGCCAGAATGATGAGGTAAAAGTTTCTGGTATGCGGCAGTTCTGGAGAATCTGGTTATGTCTGGTCACTCGAAATGGCACTCGATACGGCGCACGAAGAGCGTGCTCGACCAGCGGCGCGGGCAACTCTTCACCAAACTGGCGCGCGATATTACGATTGCAACGCGCGAGGGCGGCAGCGGCGACCCCGACGCAAATTTTCGCCTGCGCCTGGCAGTCGATAAGGCGCGCGCCGCCAATATGCCGATGGAGAACATTCAGCGCGCAATTGATCGCGGTCTGGGCAAAGGTGGAAGCGATGCCGCTGCAATTGAAGAGATCTACTACGAGGGGTACGCCCCCGGCGGTGTGGCACTGTTGATCGAAGCCGCTACCGATAATCGCAACCGCACCGCGTCCGACGTGCGCGCGACGATGACCAAAAATGGCGGCAGCCCCGGCGAACCTGGTTCGGTCAGCTGGATGTTCGAAACCAAAGGGCTGATCACCATCGATCTATCGGTCAAACGCCTTGATCCGGATGAAGTGATGCTGATAGCCATTGACGCCGGCGCAGAAGATGTGCAGATCGAGGACGACATCGTCGAGGTGTACACCGATTTCAAACAACTCGCCATAGTGCGTCAACAACTGATCACCGCCGGGTTGCCGGTGACCGGCGCCGAAAAGACCATGATCGCCAAAACAACGGTGCAACCCGATACGGCTGACGCTCTCAAGGCGATGAAACTGATCGAGAAACTCGAAGATCTCGATGATGTGCAGAAGGTCTACAGCAATCTGGATATTACCAGCGAACTGGCGGAACAGTTTGTGCAGGGCTAAGGTGTGACTGTCACGCGAACAATCGGGATCGATCCCGGCACAGCCCGGATGGGATGGGGGGTCGTCGAAGAAACGGATGGAATGCTGCATCTGGTCGCCTGCGGTGTGTTGACCACACCGGCAGACCTATCGCAGGCGGAACGGTTGCTCCTGCTGTACAATGACCTCCGCCATTTGATTGAACAATACCTCCCTGCAGCTGCCGCCATCGAAGAACTCTTCTTCGGCAAGAATGTCAACACCGCTCTGACCGTCGGGCAGGCGCGCGGTGTGGTGCTCCTGACTCTTGCGCAGGCTGGCATTCCTGTGTACGAATACAAGCCGCTGCAGGTTAAACAGGCGCTAGCGGGGTACGGCGGCGCCGATAAGCGCCAGATGCAGGAGATGGTTCGGCTGACCCTTCGCCTCTCCGCCATTCCACGCCCCGACGATGCCGCCGATGCGGTGGCAGTCGCAATCTGTCACACGTATGCGGCGCCAATGATCCGGCGCATTGAAACAGGACAGTAGAACACCTCCGGGCGCCAGCGTAGCTCTGTCTCACCCGGTAACGTGCATCACCGGCACAACGCCATCCTCCGTGCTTCCTTCTCCTCTCGTGCTATGCGTGAACCATCCGTCGAACATTCGCGTGGTGCGGCGTCTCATAGCACGGATTCGGCGCATCGGCATTGCAACCAGGGAGCATGGGCGAGCGGCCATGCGCCTCTGCCGATGCGTCTGCGGCGCTCGCCGCATTCAGCAGCATCAGCGAGCACGTGGCTCGTCTGTTGGGCACAGGTTCGCGCACATTGCCTCCTGACCTGACTCGTCATTGTGGCTCTCTACAAGGGTGCACCAATAGCCTGCGCTTCACCTGTACCGTGGAGTAAAGCAGAGCAGCGTCGGCTACAACGCGCGGTTAGACCGCACCATCATACCCGAAAATCTCGTCCAGTCAGTCGAATACAACCTGTTGCATCAGTGTCAGGTTATTGATCTGACCGTGAGCGTCGGCGCCATCGGCAGCAGTAAAGATGTGCAGTTCTTTTGGAACGCGGACTTCTGCTCTGGTCCAGATGTGCCTGACACGGTACCACGCAACGATCGAGACGTGGCGGACGGTATCGGCGGCCAGATCGAAAATCCGAATGCGACCGTTCATCACGTCGCCACTGCCGGCTAACCGCCTCACGGACCACTTTCCGGCGTAGGTGCATTTCCCCAGAATTGCCGCATTGCGGTGAACGGTCGAGCCATCGCCAATGAGATAACCGGTCACACAGGTTGCTGCAGGACGAACGCGCGATAATCTGCGAGACGTACAACAAACACAAATGAGGTCATATTAATAACCGACCAGCACGTGGAAATACAACGGCGTCCGATCGGAAAATATCCCGGCTCGCCACGCTCCCGGTTCCGGCGGCGGTGCGTAACCGGTGGTCAGTGGGGAGGCGGTGCAAGCCGCCGCAAAGCCTCACCTCTTATCCCTGCCCTCCCCCTCTCCTGGCTCTCAGTTCTCAGTTTCCGGCTCTCATTTCACACGCAGCACCAGGAGCGCCTCGCCCCCGTCGAGAATGATGAACACGGCATCATTCGAAGGGCGGGTTATCATAAAACCACGATGAAACGGCCGATATCCGCCGGTTTCGCCCCGTTCCGGTTCAACCGCCCACCCTAAACGGGAACGCACCTCTGCATTGTGCACCCATACATAGCCAAATCCACGTTCCGGCACGTACAAACCGGGGGGCGGCGTTTCGGCGAAGTGGATGGGGGTTCCTTCGGGCCATTCGTCGGCAAACACCTGCCAGGTAAAACGCTAGGGATCGGTCGAACTGGAGGTGAGAACAAAGCTTTCGCTGGGTGCCGGCACGTTGCCCCATCGACGCATCCACAGCATGACGCCGCGCTCGAAACGCTGTACGGTAATTGGTACCGGACGCATCCTCAGTTGAATCGGACTCGTCGGGCTGACCAGTTCACGCGACAGTGCTATCGGGCATCCGAGCAACCTGCGATAGACATACGCGGTTGGTTCGTACCCGGGTTCGAGTTGCAGGCATCCGTCAATGCGCAGAACCTTTGCGCCTAACCGCCCCAGCAGCACTTCGTAGGGGGTTCCAGCAAGTTCCGGGTGGATTTCCATCCGTCGGCGTTCAAAGTACTGCACCTCGTACACATTGCCCTCGATCTCTTCGCGTATGCGTTCGGTAAGCGGGTAGCCGAACCGCTCCAGACCGCTGCGGGTACGCCACTGCGTCAGGAATGGCTCGCATACCTGGTGTCGGGTAATGGCAAAATATGCGCAACCCGGATCTGCCTGATCAACGGTCGGGAATGTCTGCCAGGGGCGACCCTGCAAGTCCAGGTAGCGTGCACCTAGCCGACCGGCAGTGATCCGTCCATCCGCCTGGATCTCTAGACGGTCACGCTCGAACCACTGCACCTGTATCATCCGATCCTCAGCCATCTGCATCCCCTGATTACTGATCGGGAAACCAAAGGTGCTCAGACCGCCGTTCCGCTCCCAGTAGCGCAGAATCAGACCAGAGATGCAGTAGCCGGTTTCGCGGAAGCAACGCTCCTGTTTGCCTGCCAGCACAGCCTGTGGCAGAACCAGCGCAATCAGGCAGAGAATAAAAATTGCCGTAAGCCGTTTCATAACCATTCTCCATCACAGCATTGTGACGTGGAGGCGAGACTGTAACCGCTATCACGCGCTGAGCCAACGCTCAGAGGAGCACTGCCGTGCTGTTGTTAATTCTAAACAACGGGCAGAAGGCGTTTGGTGCAGAACAGAAAGACGCCCGTTTCCATGCTATACTATTAACAGTACTGACCAGTCAGTCGATTAGAAGGAACCATGACCCACTCTACCGAAAAACGTTCCGAGCCGGCAAGTACCCGTGAGCGCATCCTGGAAGCCGCTCTCGATGTGTTTGCGTCGAAGGGATACCACGCGGCGCGGCTGGATGACATCGTTGAGACGGCGCATATCTCGAAGGGGTCAATCTACTTTTACTTTCCCAACAAGGAGCGCCTCTTTCTGGCGCTGATCGATCAGTTTGCCGACCTGATCGAACGGCGGGCGACGGAAGCCATCGCCCGCCAGCCGCAGGTTGGGATCGACCGGGTACGTGCGGCAGTGATGGCAGTGCTCGATACGTTTGGCAAGTATCGTCGTCCGGCGAAAATCCTGCTGGTTCAGGCGGTAGGGCTGGGGGCAACGTTCGAGAAGAAACGCCTGGAAGTAACCGATCGCTTCGCGACAATGATCAAACGCCATCTCGATGAGGCGATTGCAGTCGGTGAGATCCAGCCGATCGATACAACAGTCGTGGCGCACGCCTGGATGGGTGCGATCTACAATCTGGTGATCCGCTGGGTGATCACTGGTGACCCGCCCGCCGAACGCATTCCGCCAACCCTGGTGCCGCTGTTGTTGAGAAGTGTCAACTATCCCGTGGAGGAGGATCGGGGCAGTGCTTCGTAACGCATACCAGCAACACTACGGTCGCCTGATCAGCATGAGCCTGCCATGCCCGGGGGTGTCCCCTGCCGATCTCCTGCGTGTTGCGCGTGGACAACCGCGATCATACTGGGAGAGCGCACGTGATGGGATTGCATTCGCCGGCATGGGGATCGCGGTTGAACTGATGGCGTGGGGGGTCAATCGTTTCGCTGACATTGAACAGCAGGCGCGGGCGCTGTTCGAGCGTGCAATCATGATCGATGAACATGAGCCGCTCGCCGCACCGCGTCTCTTCGGAGGTTTTTCGTTTCGCGACGATTTTGTGCCCGATCTGGCGTGGGCTGATTTTCCGCCAGCGCATTTCGTGCTGCCGCATTATCAACTGGTGCGTGTGCGCGACTCCTTCTGGCTGACGTTGAACGTCCACGCACCGCTCAACGAAGACCCGCGCACGCTGGCGCCCGATCTGCGCGAGGCGTTGCTGGCGCAGATTGATCGATTGCAGGGCGTATCTTCATCTTCGTCTCCCGCTGCTCATCATTCACCGGCGCGCATGGTCTATCCCATGCCGTTCGAGCAGTGGTCGTGCAGTGTGGAACGGATCGTGCAACAGATCCGCGCTGGCGTTTTGAAGAAGGTCGTGCTGGCGCGTATTGCCGAGGCATCCTTCGAAGAACCGGCAGATGTCGATAGTGCACTGGCGCACCTAGAACGAAGTTATCCCGATACCTATCGTTTTCTGTTCGAGCCGCGTCCAGGTCGTGCGTTCTTCGGTGCAACGCCTGAATTGCTGGTGCAGGTGAAGGGTGACCGAGTCGTGACGATGGCGCTGGCTGGCAGTATCCGCCGTGGTGCGACACCTGACGAAGATGAGCGTCTTGCCGCAGCGCTGCTCGATAGCGCCAAAGATCGCCACGAGCATCACATTGTGGTGGACGAGGTACGCACGCGCCTGACACCGCTGACCCGTCATCTGGAGGTCGGTGCAACCGGTGTGATGACGTTGAGTAATATTCAACACCTGTATACGCCGATTGAAGGGATGTTGCGCAAACCGCACGGTGTTCTGCCGCTCGTCGCAACACTGCATCCAACCCCGGCACTCGGCGGTGAGCCACGTGAGGCAGCGATGCGTCTGATCGGTGAACTGGAACCGGCGCCACGCGGATGGTACGCAGCACCGGTTGGCTGGATCGACCGGCGACTCGATGGACAGTTCGGGGTCGCCATTCGTTCGGCGGTCGTACAAACGACGCGCGCCTGGCTGTATGCCGGGGCAGGCATCGTCGCCGAGAGTGATCCACAGCGCGAGTGGGACGAGACAAACCTCAAGTTTCGTCCGATGCAGGAGGCGCTCGGTTTACCCGGCGATGGGCGGTGGTGAGGCGCAAGGCTCAGGTTCTCGGTTCTCGATGTTCTCAGTTCTCAGTTCTCATCACATGACTAATCGCAACATTTTCTACGCAACCACACTGGTGGATGAACTTGCCCGCGCAGGGCTACGTTTCGTGTGTCTGGCGCCCGGTTCGCGCAATACGCCGCTGGTGCTGGCATGCGCGCGCCATCCGGCTATCAAAGTCTTTTCGCACCTGGATGAGCGCAGCGCAGCGTTTTTTGCGCTGGGTCTGGCGCTGGCAACCGGTATGCCGGCAGCGGTTGTCTGTACGTCCGGTTCAGCAGCGGCAAATTTCTTTCCGGCAATCGTAGAGGCGCACCAGGCGGGCATACCACTGCTCGCGCTGACGGCGGATCGCCCTCACGAACTGCGCGAGAGCGGCGCAAACCAGACCATCGATCAGATAAAAATGTTTGGCAATTTTGTGCGTTGGAGCGTCGATCTGGCGTTGCCAGAAGCCTCCCCGCCGCCGGTTGTGGTGCGCTCTCTGCGGACGCTGGCGGCGCGAGCGATGGCGATTGCTGGGGGTGAACCGCCGGGTGTGGTGCATCTGAACCTCCCTTTCCGTCCACCGCTCGAACCGACGCCGGTTGCCGGAGACATAACCGCCCCTCCGGAAGCAGCACAACCACGCCAGGCGGGTGCGCCGTACACGCACTGCCTGACGGCAACACGCTCTGGAGTGCCGGAAGCGGTTATCGAACAGATCGCAACACTCCTTCAGCGGTACGAACGGGGTCTGATCGTCTGTGGTCCGTGCTGTCCCGGCGGGGAGTTTGGCTCACTGGTGGGTGAACTGGCGTACCACACCGGCTACCCGGCGCTGGTTGATGGTGTATCGGGGATGCGTTTCGGCTATCCGGGCGTGATCGGCGGGTATGAGACGTTCCTCTTCGGCGAACACTCGCTTCCGCCCCCCGATGTGGTCGTGCGGTTCGGCGCAGTTCCCACCTCGAAGTGGCTCAACCAGTACCTCGACACAGCAGCGCCGTCTACTGTCATCCATGTGCGCGCCAGCAGCGTATGGGCAGATGACAATCATCGAGTGAGCCATTTCATCGTGGCGGATGAGTCTGCTTTCATTCGTGCGTTGTTGCCGCACCTGCAGGTGCGACGGGGCGTATGGACGCAGGTATTCGAGGAAGCGGAAGCGCGGGTCTGGTCGGCAGTCGAAGCCGTCATTGCCGATGAGCCGTACTTCGACGGCGCTGCAGTCTACGATGCGGTGAGTCTGCTGCCGGACGGAGCAGCGCTCTTCGTCGGCAACAGCCTGCCGGTGCGTCATCTCGATCAGTTCGGGAAACCGGGGGTTCGGCGCATCTATGCGTTTGCGAACCGGGGTGCATCGGGCATTGATGGGAATATCTCGACCGCACTTGGCATCGGCGCGGGACGACCCGATACACCGATGGCAGCTATTGTTGGCGATATTACGTTCTACCACGATATGAATGGCTTGCTAGCAGTACGGCGCTGCGGTGTTCCGATCACGATTGTGTTGCTCAACAACGACGGCGGTGGCATTTTTCATCGTCTGCCGATCAACCGCTTCGAGCCAGAGTTCACCGACTATTTTGTGACACCGCATGGGTTGAATTTTGCCCACGCAGCAAAGATGTACGGACTGGAGTATGTACCGGTGAGCGAGCGAGAGGCATTTCGGCGCGCCTTCCGCGAGAGCATCGCGGCGCGCGCCGCAACGATCATCGAACTCCGCACCGATGCACGCACCGATCTCGCCCGTCGTCAGGCTCTGATCCGGTCTGCAAGAGGCTCTGAATGATTGGCGTTCCGCACAGTCGAAGGTCGAACGACGATTGTGCAGGTTGGTTCAACTGTGAGTCGACACATAGTGTAGTCACTTTATGCAAGGAGCGATAGTATGGCACGTTTTACCCCCAAACTTTCATCACTTGTCGAATGGACCGAGGTGAAGGAGTACGAAGACATTACCTTTCACATCGGCGGCGGCATTGCACGCATCGCCTTCAACCGACCGGAAATCCGCAATGCCTTCCGCCCGAAAACGATTGACGAGATGATCGAAGCCATTCTGAGCGCCTGGCACAACCAGGAAGTCGGCGTTGTCATTCTGACCGGCAATGGTCCAAGCCCGAAGGATGGCAAATACGCCTTCTGCTCCGGCGGTGATCAGACGGTACGCGGGCACGCCGGGTACGTCGACGATCAGGGGATTGCCCGTTTGAATGTCCTGCAACTGCAACGCTATATTCGCACCATGCCCAAGCCGGTGATCGCTGCTGTTGCCGGGTACGCTATTGGCGGCGGGCATGTCCTGCACGTGATCTGCGACCTGACGATTGCAGCGGACAATGCCATCTTTGGACAGACCGGTCCGATCGTTGGCAGTTTCGATGCCGGTTTTGGCGCGAGTTATCTGGCAGCGATTGTCGGGCAGAAGAAAGCGCGCGAGATCTGGTACCTCTGCCGCCAGTACAACGCGCAACAGGCGCTGGAGATGGGTCTGGTGAACACGATCGTGCCGGTTGATGAACTGGAAGATGAAGCGGTACGCTGGGCGCAGGAGATTCTCGAGAAGAGTCCGATTGCCATTCGCTTCCTCAAGGCAGGCTTCAACGCCGATCTGGACGGACAGACCGGCATTCAGGTGCTGGCAGGCGATGCGACAATGCTCTTCTATATGACCGAGGAAGGCAACGAGGGCAGGAAAGCCTACCTGGAGAAGCGCAAGCCCGATTTCTCAAAGTTCCCCCACCGCCCATGATGCGCGACTGGCTTGCAGCTCAGGCGATGGCGCGCCCCGACGGAGTGGCGCTGATCATCGGCGAGACGATGCTGACTTACAAAGCCCTGAACGAACAGACGGCGCAGTTTGCTGCCCGTCTGTTCGCCGGCGGTGTGGTACGCGGCGATATAGTGGGCATCCTGTTGCCAAACCGTCTGGAAACGGCGCTGGCGGTTCACGCTGCACTGCGGCTCGGTGTGACGCTGGCGCTGTTCAACACCCGCCTCACGCCGGCAGAACTCGATATGCAGGTGCGCAACGCTGGGTGCCGCTTTCTGATATGCGACCGCGATACCCTGCCGACTGCGCTGGCGCTGCCATCTGCACCTCGACTGCTCTGTGTCGATCCGGTCGATGATCTCCGCTCCGCACCTCTCGATCAATCGACCGTTGATCCCGCAGCGTTCCGTGAAGGTGTGATCGAACTTGATGCGCCTTTTGCAATCATATTCACCTCGGGGACAAGCGGCAGTCCCAAAGGCGCAGTCCTGACCTGTGGCGCATTCTTCGCCAGCGCGATGGCATCAGCCTATCGGATTGGCGTTCTTCCCGATGATCGTTGGCTCTGCGCACTGCCGTTGTACCATGTTGGCGGACTCAGCATTCTGCTCCGATCCTGTCTCTACGGAACCGCCGTTGATCTCTGGCAGCGCTTCGACGCGGCTGCGATTGCCCGCCGGATGACAACCACGCCAGTGACGCTGATCTCACTCGTGCCGACAATGCTCCACCGTCTGCTGGATCTGTTCGGCGATGAACCGCCGCCACCACGCCTGCGGCTCGTCCTGCTCGGCGGGGCTGCCGCATCGCCCGACCTGCTGCAACGCGCATTACAGGCGGGATGGTCGCTTGCCACAACTTATGGCTTGACCGAGGCAGCGTCACAGGTAGCCACAGCACTGCCCGAACAGGTGCAACGCAAACCCGGCAGCGTCGGACGACCGCTGATATTTACCGGCGTGCGTGTCGTCGATGAGGCGGGGCATGATCAACCGCCCGGAGTCTACGGCGATATTCTGATACGCGGACCAACCCTGATGCGCGGGTATCTCGGCGAACCGCCGCTCGATGCCGACGTCTGGTTTGCTACGGGAGATATTGGCTATTTCGACATTGATGGCGATCTGTGGATCGTGCAGCGACGCAGCGACCTGATTATCAGCGGCGGTGAGAATATCTACCCGGCTGAGATCGAACAGGTGTTACGACAGCATCCAGCCGTTGCCGATGTTGCGGTTGTCGGCCTCCCGTCACCGGAGTGGGGGCAACAGGTCGGTGCTGTGTTCGTGCTGCGCGATCTAGCCGTGGACGTGCGTGAGATCCTGGCGTTTGGTCGCACCCATCTGGCGGGATACAAACAACCGCGCATCGTCCGGGTCGTTAACGAGTTGCCGCGCACCGCGTCGGGGAAGATCCACCGGACGGCGGTGGCGGAACTGCTGAATGCTGAAACGTTCAACGTTCAGCCATACAACCTGAAGGCACGCAACCGGGATAACGGATGACGTTCAACGTTCAACATTCAACATTCAACATTGTAACGTTCAACGTTAACATCAGAACCCACGCGGCGAGCGAGCCTTTCGCAGGATGGATCCAATCGCCATTCCCAGCAGCGTATACGCAATCAGGGCAAGCGGAGCAAGCGGGATGGCTTGCGCCAGATCACTGGTCAACAGGTTCACCGGAAACGCCAGATACCCGATAGCACCGTACACTGGATCGGCGCAGTACCAGGGCATGGGCATCGCAGCAGAAATGCGGAGCGGCAGGCAGTGCAGCGCAAGCGCCAGAACGCCTGCAAGCGCCAGGATGCCCGTGATCAGACCGGCAATCGCCCCACGTTGTACGGCATTGCTCATCTGCCAAGACCCACAATCAGCGCACTCTGCGGCGGAATGTCAGGCAGCGTATACGCGCTCAGTGATCCATCGACGCCGACGGTCAGCGGTTGGAGGTTGCCGCCGCCGAACAGAACTTGCGGGTTGTACGTGCCCGGTTCAAGGGTACTTCGCGCTGCTGAAAGGGTAACGCCCGACAAACGGCTGGCGCTGAAGTTGATGACGACCAGTACGATATCTTCATTGTAGCGACGGAGAAAAGCCGCTGCACCACCGGTGGCGTTCACCGGTACGAAGTCGCCTATACCGAGCGCCAGACGGGTCGTGTGCAACCGGATGAGCGTGCGGTACAGGTTGAGCAACGATTCGGGATCGGCTTGCTGGGCAGCAACATTCACTGTCGTGAAGTCGCTCTGTGGCGCCTGCCAGGGTGTACCGGTGGTAAATCCCGCTTTGGGTTCACCGATCCATTGCATTGGGGTGCGGATGAGCTCATCCGGTTTTGCGCCTGTCATGCCGATCTCCTCGCCATAGTAGATGAACGGCAGACCGGGCAGAGTCAGCAAAGCAATTGCAGCAACCCGCGCTTTGCCGACATCGACGCCGAGGACGGTCATCACACGCTCCTGATCGTGGTTGGTAAGGAACGGCGCCCAGCGCTGGTAGGGAAGACGTGCCAGCGCCTCTTCCACTGCGGTGAGGTATGGTCCCGGCGCGCCGGTGTTTGCAGAGCGCAGGATTCCCTCCGCAACCCCGAACTCGAAGTAGGTATCGAGCTGATCGGGGTAGTACGCAGCAAGCGAACCGGCGCGCCCGCCAAACACTTCGCCGACCGTAAACGCGCCCGGTTTGACCCGTTCGATAGCCGCCTCGAACGAACGCATCCAGGCATGGGTTTCGCGCGTGCCTTCCTGCTCCGAGCCGTTCTCGACGATATGCTTAATCGCATCCAGTCGGAAGCCATCGACCCCCATCTCATTCAGCCAGAAGGCGGCGATCCGCTCCGCCTCGGCGACGACTTCCGGGTTCCGATAGTTCAGATCAGGCATTTCGGCGACGAAGATACCGTAGTAGTACTCGTTGCGCGCTGGCGAACGGTGCCACACCTGTTGTCCCCACGGTCCGCGGTAGCCAGGATCAACCGGCGACCAGATATACCAGTCGCGGTAGGGAGATGAAGGATCGTTCAGCGCCGACAGAAACCAGGGATGCGCACTGGAGGTATGGTTCAACACCAGATCGACAATCACCCGGATGCCGCGCCCGTTCGCTGCTTTGATCAGACGCTTGAAATCGTCATTTGTGCCATAATCTTTTTCGATGGTGTAGTAGTCGATGACATCGTAGCCATGGTAACTGGCTGCTTCTGCCACCGGCATCAACCAGATGCAGGTGGCGCCCAGATCATCGCCTCCGGTCGGATCGCCGTCGTTGATATAGTCGAGTTTCTCGATCAACCCGTTGATGTCGCCGATGCCGTCACCGTTGCTGTCGTAGAATGAGCGAACGAAGATTTCGTAGCACACCGCCGTGTCCCACCATCCTTCCGGCAATGGACGCGGTTCGGCTGTCGGTCCGAGGGTAATTGTCGGGAATGGGGTCGGCAGTGGGATAGCAGACGTCGCTGCTGTGGGAGATGGCGCATTTGCCGCCAGGGTGGCAAGGAGCGCCGCTTCTTCGCTCAACGGTGTTACGGAGGGCGCGACAGTCGGTTCTACCGTTGGGGGCGCAGCCACAGGTGATGCACTGCAACCGGCAATGATGAGAACGATGCTCAGGAGAAGCGTAAGAACAGGCGCTTTCATTGTCCGTCAAAGAGTGATTTCTGCCCGAAGGCGTACTTCTCCGCCGTTGCCCAGTAACGTGAAAAACGGCGGAGGTCTAGGCGACCAGTATACATCAGAAATGGCTCGACCGGCAAAACGGCGACGGGCAAGGCCCTGCGCAGATGGTTACAGATTGCACGGAAGCGTGGGCTGGGACTCACAGCGGTTGCAATGCCATCGGCAGCGTGCTCACGGGCGAATGCCAGGACCTCGGTGGCTACATCGCCGCGCCGGATAACAACCGGCAAATCCAGCAAACACTCGTAGATAAAGACGATCCGTTTCAGCGAGATCCGCCATTCCTCAAGCAGGGCATCGTCCCACACCCAGATTGCCGGAGCGCCGGGGTACGCCGTGAGCGCCGGTCCTTGCGGACTCAGACAATCGCCGTGAACCCACACTATCGGGCGTGTGAACTGGTGCGTCGTCATGGGAGTTCTCTCTTTCCTGTGGAAAAATCTGCCCCACCCTGTACGACTGTGACCTCCAACCGTATGCCTGTCACTCATGCGCACCAATGTGCTCGCGTGATGGTGTCAGGTGGACCGGTTGCTCAATGATCGACTCATCACCCGCGCGGATGATACTCACCGGGTCCGGCGCCTGCATGCGCCGCATAGCGTCGGCAACGCGCCCGGTGATGGCGCGCATGATGTCGGGCGGACTGCCGAGGTCTGCGAGACTGGCAGCCTGGAACGGCTCGGCAAAAACAACGCGCACCACCGGTGGTCGGTAGGCGGGTATCAGCACCTGGAGCGTCGCAGCTGCCCACTCACGGTCACGCCGTTTGCGGTAGAGACGCGGTATCGGATTGCGCAGTGCGGCAGCCGAAATCGTTCCACCGACTGCAACCGGCAACACAAGCGCCTTCGGCACCAGTCGCGCAAAGAGGGTCACACTTTCCGACCAGTTCGCCAGAGCATCGATAGCATCGGGCATAACCAGCGGGTCGGGTTCAATCCTGCCTGCCGGATAGATCAGCGCCGCGCCGCCGCGCCGGAGATGTGTTGCGATTGCGCGCATACCGCTCATACGGGCGCGGCTCTCGCCCTCGCCTTCCGGGATGAACACCAGATGGCTGCTGATATTCGGTAGCAGGTGCAGCAGTTTGCGATCGGCGGCGATGACCTTCAGATCGGCGCGACACAGTGCCGTAAACAGCGCCATTGCGTCCGACATCCCTGGATGGTTCGAGAGTACCAGCAGCGGACCTCGCCGGGGAACCAGTTCTGCACCATAGATTTCGAGACGGCGGGCGAAGGTGTGCACAATCCACGATGCTCCCAAGTGCATGCCAGTGGCGCCGACCATCTGTTCATACGCCAGTATCTGATGCGCAAAACGGCGTGCGGGGAGCCAGCAGATCAACTTCAGCAGACGACGACCGCGCCGGATGTGGTCGAGTTTGAATGAAGCGATCAGGTCTTCGATGTTCAGACGAGTTACTGCATCAAGTTGTTCGGGAGCGCGCTCCCTGCGCAATGTATAAAAGCCCATAGCATCTCATCCAGCAGCGCCAGCTGCATTGGGGAAGAGGCGCCGATTCAGCGCCTCGTAGGTTCCTTCAAAGTCACAGCGACCGTAGAGGGGGCATGTGCGGCAGTAGATGCCATCGGTAAAACGTTCCAGGTTTTCACGATTGAACATGTATGGCTTGTGGCTGAAGGTGCTTGCTACCCATTGCCACGACAGATTGTTGCTCGCCGGATCGCCGTCGAGCAGGTGTTCGAGGAACCAGCGCGCACCCGCCTGCCATGCGACTCGTCGCCAGTGGATGATATACGATGCTAGCCACATGCGCGCGTGGTTGTGGAGATAACCGGTTGAGCGCAGGTCGCGGCTGAATGCGTCCATGCATGCCAGCCCTGTACGTCCTTCGATAATGTCATCTGGTAGTTCGGCGGCGTACTCGTCGGCGCGATAACCGGTTTTGTACGGCTCCTGGTCACGCCAGACATTGTCACCAAGACGTTCGTAGAGCCGCTGCCAGTAGTCGCGCCATCCCAGTTCACTCACCAGTTTGGCGGCATCGGCAGGACGACGCACTCGACTGAGAGCAGCGTCGCGCACCTCCGCCATGCTGAGGACACCATGACGGATGTACGGCGACAGATGAGTAACTGCTCCGTTCAGATAATTGCGCGTGGCGGCATAGCGACGCGGATCAATCCGCTGCAAGCGCGCCTCCGCTTCCTGTCGTCCGCCACGGGTCGCGCTCACTTCACCGCTCCGTGCCGCAGCCTGTGGAAACTCATGGCGCAGGTAGGCAATCAACTCATCGCGGCTGGCAAACTCACGGCGCATATCTTCGGACATATGCTCAACCTTCCGCGCGTGTTGTTTCCGGTGATGTCGAGTCTATCATGTTGCGCCGCCGACGCATACGGCATGCGTCGCTGCAGTATTTTACGTCGTTCCAGTTCTTTGCCAGACTCTTGCGCCACGCAAAAGGACGACCACACGTGACGCATATCTTTTTCGGCAAATGCTGCTTCTTCACTCCCCGCATGGCATGCTCCTCAAAACCGACAAACGCTTCGTGAGACGCATCATATCAAATCTGACTTCACGTTTGGGTATCTGACCATTGACCCATCGATACACCGCTAGAGTTGTCGAACAACATTCGTGGTACCCGACACCCATCAGCTTCAATGTGCGACAAAAGAGACGTCGCCTCACACACGATCGCCGCGCGTTCGGCAGCGTCGAGTCGCGCCAGCCCCAGCACTGCCGGACCGAGCCGCGGGTTGGAGCGGAGCGTCGCTGCGTGCTGGATCAAAAAGTTCCAGTAGAGCATATTGAACGGACAGGCATCCGGTCCAATGCGCTGCTTCGGGTTGTAGCGACACCCGGTGCAGTAGTCGCTCATCCGGTCGATATACGCAGCCGAGGCGATGTACGGTTTGGTCGCTGTCAACCCTCCGTCGGCGTTTAGCCCCATGCCGATCACATTCGGTTGCATCACCCAATCGTAGGCATCGATGTAGTGCGCCAGGAACCAGTCATTGACCTCTGAAGGGCGAATGCCTGCCAGCAGGCAAAAGTTGCAGACCACCATCAGGCGTTCAATGTGATGGGTGTAGCCGGTCGCAATCGCACGCCTGATAACGTGGCGCAGGCAACGCATATCGGTTTCACCATTCCAGAAAAAGCGCGGCAACGGGCGCGTCGCATTCCAGGCGTTCGCATCGCGCAGTCCGGGCATCAACCGCCAGTACTGCCAATAGATATACTCGCGCCAGCCGATGACCTGGCGCACGAATCCTTCGACGGACTGGATTGGCGCGACGCCGGCACGGTATGCCTCCTCAGCAGCGCGTATCATCTGCAACGGTTCGAGCAAACCGATATTGATGTAGGGCGAGAGCATTGAGTGAAACAGCACATCATGCGCCGTGCTCATAGCGTCCTCATAAGGACCGAATGCTGCAAGGCGATGGGTCATGAAGTCGTTGAGCGCCGCTTCCGCCTGGGCGTGAGTGACAGCGAGCGCAAATCCGGCAGCCGTGCCGACCCCACTACCGCGTGCATCGACTTCGGTCATCACCTGGCGCGTGATCGCGTCCGGCTCGAACGTCATTGGTGGCGGTGGCGCGACGGTGCGTGGCAACGGACGGCGATTCTGGCGGTCGAAGTTCCACTCCCCCCCGGTCGGTGAGCCGTCCGGTTCGATCAACACCGCGAAGCGGCGGCGCATCGCGCGGTAGAAGCGCTCCATGACCACGCGCTGCGACAGCTCGATAGCCGGGAAAGGATTGTACTGACCGACAAGAAACTGAGTGTTTGGCAATACGTCGACCGGAATCCCAAGCAGGGCATGGAGCGTTTCCTGCTGGAAGCATCGCGTCTCATACTCGGCGGCTGCCATGGTCATCAGACGCTGCGACCGATGCTGCACCACGTGACGTTGCAACCCCTCCACAAACGACGGCGCCTGCACCTCATCGACCAGATACCCGCGTTCGCGCAGCGCTGCCGCGTAGTGACGCATCGCGCTCAGAATCAGAACAATCTTCTTGCGCTGGTAGGGCAACTGTTCGATCCGCGCCTCACTTTCCACCAGAACCACCCGGATATTCCCACGCCCCACGCGCGTCTCCGCCGCTGCGATTGCCGGATGCACGCGCAGCAACTGGTCTCCAGGTATCCAGACTGTAACCGGTGTATCGCTCATCTCCATCGCGCCTGGCGAAAACCGACCTTCTGAACAGGATACGTCGGCGCATAATCGCCGGATGCCAGCGGAGAATTGACCAGGTATCGCACGGAGTGTGGCAATCCTGCCACCGGTACACCTTACCGATTCCTCACTATCGCAAAGAACAGACTCGAACCACGCCTGACTGTTTGCGCTTCACCCGCAGCAATCTGAGCGCAGCAAGACGAAGGCGTTGGGGAGAAACATCTGTGAACAGTCGCCTCTCAGGTCTTTGAAGCGTTGGCGAAGTATGGTATAGTACTACGAGAAACATTGACGAGGATAGAAACGTGACTGTACTCTTACTGGTTCGGCACGGCGCAAACGACATGGTGTACGGTCGGCTTGCCGGGCGTCTCCCTGGGGTGCGTCTGAACGAGGAAGGGCGACGTCAGGCTGCCAATCTGGCCGCGCGCCTGGTAGACCTGCCGATCGACGCGATCTATTCCAGCCCGCTGGATCGCACGGTCGAAACCGCCGAAGCGATTGCAGCGCCGCGCGGTCTTTCAATTCGCCTGGTTGAAGCGTTGCAAGAAGTGGACTATGGCGAATGGCAGGGTGCTGAACTCAAAGAACTGTACAGGCATGAGTTGTGGCCCGGCATCCAGCATTACCCCAGCGGCACCCGTTTTCCGAACGGTGAAACGCTGGGTGAAACGCAGATGCGGATCGTCGCTGCGCTCGATGCACTGCGCGCGCGCCACCCGAAAGGGTTGATCGTGGTTGTATCGCATGCCGATGCCATTCGACTGGCAACGGCGTACTATATCGGCATCCATATCGATCTGTTCCAGCGGCTCGAAGTCGCTCCCTGCTCGGTGACCGCCATCGGGTTCACCCGGATAGGTCCACGGTTGCTGGCGTATAACGATACCGGTTCGCTGGCGCATCTAAAGCCGAAACCAGAAGAAACGCAGCCGGCATCTGCCGGGTCGCCGTCAACCGATCAGGCGTCGGGAAATGGTGTCGAGGCGTCGGCAGAAGCGACAACCGGCTCGCCGACATCGGCATAGTGGTATGCAAAGCGGTTGTACTGGCATATGGCTATGGCAAAGTTCACCTATGATCTCGACCCGGTGACGCGCATTACGGCGAGTGCGGTCGGTCCGCCGGGGCAGCGCGTCTTCTATATCCAGGCGCGTCGCGGACGTGAACTGGTATCGCTCATTGCCGAGAAAGAACAGGTTCGGGCGCTTGCTCAGGCAATCGACCGCCTGCTCGAAGAACTGGCGGAGAAGAATCCACTCCTTTCCTCATCCGATGATCTGCTGCTGGCAAGCGATATGAGCCTGGAAGAACCGATCGAACCGCGTTTTCGTATTGCCCAGATGGGGATTGGGTACGATGCTGAACGCGATATGGTCATTCTGGTGATGCAAGGGTTCCGTGAGAATGACGATGACGATGACCCGCCAACTGCACGTTTTGGCGCATCGCGCCAGCAAATGCGCGCTTTGAGTGAGCATGCTACGAGTGTGGTTGCCCGCGGACGAAAGATCTGCGGCAACTGCGGTCGTCCAATCGATCCCGATGGTCACTTCTGTCCACAAATGAACTGACATGATCACCGAGTTGAGTGTTGGCGATGTGCTAGCGCTGCTCACGAAAGGCACTATGGAAGTCCAGGGCATGATGCCCTGGAGCAGCAACTATACGTTGCTGGTCACCGTGCGCGACGGCGACCTGCAGGGGCTCGCCGTGTACAAGCCACGCCGTGGCGAACGCCCGCTGTGGGATTTTCCGCGCGGTACGTTGTGTCAACGGGAGTTCGCCGCCTTCCTGCTCAGCGAAGCGCTCGGCTGGTCGCTGGTGCCGCCGACCGTTCTGCGCGACGGTCCGTATGGCTACGGCTCGGTGCAACTGTATATCGACTGTGACCAGGATGCGCATCTGTTCACGATGCAGAAAGAGAGCGGTTATGAGGATCAACTTGCGCGCCTGGCTGCCTTCGACATCCTCTCGAACAATGCCGATCGCAAGAGTGGTCATTGCCTGAAAGGAACCGATGGGCGCCTCTGGGCGATTGACCACGGTATTTGCTTTCACGCCGAACCGAAGTTGCGAACCGTGCTCTGGGACTTCGCCGGTGAACCGATCTGCGAAGAGATTATGGCAGATCTGCGTGCGTTGCGCGAAGATGTTCGCAACGGCGGACTCTTCATCCGCGCACTCGAAGGGTTGCTCGCCCCTGAAGAGGTGCGCGCTTTCCGTCGCCGCCTCGAGCGTCTGATCGAAACCGGCTGTTACCCCGATCCCGGCGCTGCACGCCACATTCCCTGGCCGCCTGTCTGAGACGTTCCCTCTCCTTTCCTCTCCAAAAGAACGATCTATCAGCTCGGGGGGTTGTGGTATAATTTCGCTCAACCTGTTCCATCCATCACAATCAAGATGGCGACCGACGATGACGCGGCCGCCGATGGGTGTTGAGCCGCGCCCTCGATTGAGTTCTTGAAGGAAGGGAGCCTGGAGCGTGGATGCACAATTGGGAACTGAAGGACGTCCCGTGCGCGTGGCAATCATTGGCGCTGGCCCCGCCGGGTTCTATGCCGCCGAGGCATTGCTCAAACAGTCGAACATCGGTGTCCTGATCGATATGTTCAACCGCTTTCCAACACCGTATGGCCTGGTGCGCGAAGGCGTTGCTCCTGACCATCAGTCGATCAAGTCTGTAACGCGCATTTATGACCGCATCGCTTCCGATCCCCGCGTGCGTTACTTCGGCAATGTGACCTTCGGTGCCGACATCACCCACGAAGACCTGAAACAGTTCTACGATCAGATTGTCTACGCGGTTGGTGCGCCAGCCGACCGGCGGATGGGTATTCCCGGTGAAGACCTGATTGGCAGTTACCCGGCGACGGCGTTCGTCGGCTGGTACAATGGGCATCCCGACTATTGCAACTGGACGTTCGATCTTTCGCATGAGCGCGCCGTCGTGGTCGGCAATGGCAATGTAGCTATCGATGTGGCGCGCATTCTGGTGACCGATCCCGAGAAACTGGCGAAGACCGATATTGCCGATTACGCCCTAGAGGCGCTGCGGCAGAGCAAGGTGCGCGAAGTCGTCATGCTGGGACGGCGTGGACCGGCGCAGGCAGCATTCACCAACGCCGAGATCAAAGAACTCGGTGAACTGGACGGCGTCGATGTCATCGTCGATCCCGCCGACCTGGAACTCGACCCGCTGAGCGCCAAGCATGTGCAGGAGGATAAGTCGGCGGCGCGCAACGTCGAAATCTTGCGCTCGTTCGCCGCGCGCACGGATCATCGCGCCCCACGCCGCATTCGGATGCGTTTCCTGACATCACCGGTCGAACTGATCGGCGAGAATGGTCGGGTGGTGCGGGTGAAAGTCGAACGCAACGAACTGGTGGTCGATAAGAACGGCGGTCTGCGGGCAAAGGGCATTGGCATCTACGATACGATCGAAGCAGGGCTGGTACTGCGGTCGGTCGGGTATCGCGGGGTGCCGTTGCCCGGAGTGCCGTTTCAGGAAGGCTCGTTCATTATTCCGAATGTCAACGGTCGTGTTATTCGTCCGCGCGATGATGCGATCATTCTGGGCGAGTATGTGGTGGGTTGGGCAAAGCGTGGTCCGTCCGGCGTGATTGGCACCAACAAACCCGACGCTGCCGCCACCGTAGCGGCTATGGTTGAAGACCTGCCAAAATTGCCCGGCATCCCCGATGAGAACCGTGATCCGCAGCGTATCGTCGATCTGCTGCGCGTTCGTAAACCCGATTTCGTCACCTATGCGGACTGGAAGCGCCTCGATACGTATGAAACTGCGCGCGGCGCCGAACAGGGGCGTCCGCGCGTCAAGGTGACCACCGTTCCCGAAATGTTGGATGTCATTCGCGGAACATCGTCGTAACCGTTTTCCATTAGCCCCAACGCTCGTTGTCGAAAGCCAGGGAACATTCCCTGGCTTTCTGACACCGTGATCGGCGCTGCTCTGCCCGAAGCGCCACACCGAAGCAACCTTCTGGCTGGCAAATTCTTTCACCGAATCCTTATGCTGGCAGAGCACCATGATTGCCGTGCCAGACGTACTATTTCATGAACCAACCGATTGCGTGAACCGACGCAAGCATGTCAGGGAAACAGAGGCGTCGCCGCGCAGCCGGAAACACGGTTCGCACGATGAACGTCTCCTTCGATTGGGGCAAGGGTGCAAATACAGGGGTATAATGCATTCTAGAAAGAGAAAGCCATGCAGGTGACCGGGGAACCCATGACCGAATCGACCGCGACCGAAGTACAGCAGTTGATCGCCGAAGGGCGAGCGGCAGCGCTGGCAGGCGACACATTCACAGCGCGCGCCCGGTTTCGCCGCGCCACTGAACTCGACAGCGAGAACCCCGAAGCGTGGCTCGGTCTGAGCAGCGTCGTTCCGATCCTTGCCGAAAAACGCGACTATCTCGAGCGTGTGCTGGCGCTCGACCCGGCCAATACCGAGGCGGCAGATAGTCTGGCGTATGTCAAAAAGTTGCTCGCGGAAGGGTTGCAGATCGCTCCTTCACATCGCCGCCAGGAACAACACGCCAGCGGCAATGCCTCGCCGTTGCTTTCCGCCCCGGAACCGCCGACCACAACGGTCGATGTGGTGTACTGCTACATCCACCCCGACCGCGAGACCGGTTTGCGCTGTGTGCAGTGCAATCGCCCGATCTGTGGCTCGTGCGCGCAGATGACCCCTGTCGGACAGTTGTGCCCCGAGTGTCGCAAGGCGCGCCGCCCACCGCACTATCAGGCGGAACTTTCGCACATGCTGATCGGTGTGGTGGTCGGTTTCTTTGCCGCGCTGATCGGTTCGGTTCTGGTTGTGGTGCTTTCGGGCATACCATTTCTGGGGTTGTTCCTGGCAATGATGGCCGGTCCGCTCACGGGTGCGCTGACAGTGCGCATCGTCGAGCAGTTGACGCGCAAACGCGGACGCGCAATGCAGGCGTCGGTTGGGGTTGGGTTGGGGATGGGTGCGCTGCCACTCCTCGGATTCGGTGTTATCGCCCTTCTGAATGGCGCAGTGCTACAGTTGCTGTTGATCGGGTTGTGGACGGCGCTGCTGATCGTAACAGCGGTGGCGCGCCTGCGCTAGCGCCTTCTCAAGTGAAGCGTCCTGCCGGGGTTTTTCCAGCCACGCGGATAGGGAAGACAGCACCTTCATCCACCCGCCAGCGATACAAACCAGAGCCTGGTAGATACATTCCCCTACGGCTATTGCAGCGAGTTTTGGGGCGTCACATTCTGACGCGCCCGCGCCTGTTGTTCTTCAAGGGCGAACAGAACACATAAGCGTTAAGGAGCTTTATGGCGTTGGGATGCGCTGGTTGGCCCTCACCCCCCTACCCCTCTCCCGCAGCGCGGGAGAGGAGAGACCGGAACCACGCGCCAGGGCTTTCCAATACGGCAGAAGTTGTGCTAGCTCATATATTCTGTCCACCCCTAAACCCGCACACGGGGGAGGCGCGACCAGAGTCGCGCGCTGGGGCGTCTCAATGTGGAAGAAGCCGGCTGGCTCGGATGTTCTGTCCGCTCCTGAACCTGTCCTCCACTCTCTAATCTCACACAGACAGAAGAACCAGACCTGGTGTTCTGATGCCCCGCGCGCGAGGGAACGCACAGGGCTCAGCACGCCCCCAGCGCGAGTTATGCACGACCGTACACCGGAATTGCGGCGCCGCTGATGATCCGCGCATCGGGACCGACGAGAAACAGCACAACGCGCGCAATCGCTTCTGGCGCGACCCAGCGGCTGTGATCGGCTTTGGGATCGGCGGCACGATTGGCGGGGGTATCGATCACGCTGGGCAGAATGGCGTTCGCAGTGATGTTCGAGTCGCGCAGCTCAGCAGCGAGCGCCTCGGTCAACTGGAGAACGGCACGTTTGGCAGCGCCATACGCAGCAACATTCCTGGCGCTCTGTGTTGCAGTGCGACTGCTGACATTAACAATCGCGCCGCCACCACGCGCCAGCATATGTGGTACCGCAGCGGTGCATGAAAGAACCGCCGTTTTGAGATTAATGTCCAGTTGCTGCTGCCAGAGCGCCCAGGACGTGCGGTGCACCGGTTCACCGCCGGCAAATCCTCCCGCAACATTGACCAGAATATCGATGCCACCATAGGCATCGGCGACCTGAGCATATGCATGCTGTACTGCCGTTTCGTCGGTCAGGTCCAGCAGTGCGCCATCCAGCCGCGCACCGGCAGCGGCGCCGAGACGCTGACGCAAATGGTCGAAGTCAGACAGGTTAATGTACGGAACCCACACGGTCGCACCGGCGTCGAGCAACACCTGCACCACAGCGCCGCCAAGCGCCCCGACGCCACCGGTCACAATCGCAACCTTTCCTTCGAGCATAGCGTTTCCCGGTTCCCTCTGAGTTGCATACGTTTCAACCGTATCCTGCCGGCTACGACATGGGCACCTGTGGGACAATCATCCCGTCGATACGCCGGAAAATCTCCGGGATCGAATGACCGGTGATGGTCAGACCGTGGTTTTTCAGGCCAATCACTGCGCGGGACGGATCGGGCGCCTGACGCACCAGTTCCGCCACTTCGGCGGCGAGTTCGTAGGTGCCGCACGGATAGTTGACCTGAGTTGAAGGAATGGGATCGCGCCACCAGGCATGGATGTGAATGATCGCCTGCACCTGCGGATGCTCGCGGTAGATCATATAGTGCTCGATGGCGTCGACCGACACGCGGCGCGGCTCGATATGCAGCGGCACGCTCAGATTGATCTGCAGATTTTCCGGATCATAACCGGTAACCAGCAGAATGTCACGTCCTACCACCTCGAGGCGGCTCTTGTCAACCCCCGATGCCGACATCCAGAAATAATTCGGATTGTGGAGCGCGCGGGCGCTGAGATTGCCGTAACTGAGACCGCCAATACCGTACAATCGCCTGACGTGGCGCAGTTCGCGCTCGGAAAGGTACTCGTGGATCGGGATCGCCGCCGGGAGCAAACCCATGCCATCGAGTTGCCGCCCTGCCCAGCTGATCTGGCGCGTGACTTCATCACCCTCCCACAGATAATCCGGCAGGTCGGGCGTGAACTTGTTGTTGATCACCAGATGACTGCATGCCAGTGGCTGAATGCGCTGATAGATCTGATCGAAGAACATGTGCTCGTCGCCATCAAGACGCACTGTGTAGTGCCCCTGCTCGATGGTGACGAAATGACTTTCGAGCACGCCATCGACGCGCGTATTGTAGATGACCATGTTTGCCAGTGAGCGCACGATCAGCGGATATGCCGCCTTCATCACGTCACGCTGATTGTCTTCACCTTCAACAATAGTCACAACAAATGTACCCTGACCGCGGCGATGGATCGGACGTGGGCGATCGCTATCACACAGGTTCAACACCAGACGTGCAGGTGGTGATTCGGGAGATTCGTCGTCCGCAGGGGGGTTGGGCGCGATGAACGCATGCCCGTGGCGCTCCAGCGCCGCGCTCAACCCCTGGGCAAACCAGATAACGAATGGACTTTGGGTGTTGCCAGCAGTCGTAAAGGTCAGATGCTCTTCAGGGGCAAGACGCGGCCCCATCAATGGCGTCCAGGTATCCTGATGCATAGCACTTCCTCGAATAAATAGTGGTGCAACGTTTCGTGAAGCCGTCCGGTCTTCACCATATCTTACGCAAGCATAGCCGCATTGGGCGTCTCTGTCAAACAACAGCGCCTGTCCAGCGTATGCTGCGATCATATTTTACAGATATACTGGACAGGCTCTGTTTATCCGGCGCTGTGCAGCAGGCGCTCACGAATCGTCGCAACTTCCTGACGCAATCGCGCATCCGAGTTGAGTTCTTCGGTGATCTTCTCGCAGCCATACATAACAGTCGTATGATCACGACCACCGAGTAGTTGACCGATTTCCATCAGGCTTGAGTCGGTTTCTTCACGCAGCAGATACATCGCCACCTGCCGGGGAATGACGATATTGCGACTGCGACTGCGCCCCTGCAACGCGCGCAGATCGACACTGTAGAATGCAGCAACTTCGCGCAGAATGGCATCGGGGGTCAACCGTTTGCGCCGGTTGGTGTCGAGCAGTTCGCTCAGTGCTGTGGTGGCTACCTCGATGGTCACCGGAACATTGTACATTTGCGCAAATGCCGTCACCCGGTTGAGGCATCCTTCCAGTTCGCGAATATGGCTCTGAATGCGCTGGGCGAGGAAGTCGATCACCGGTTGAGGGACCGGCACCGGCGATTGCTCCGCTTTTGCACGCAGAATTGCTGTGCGCGTCTCCAGATCGGGCATTTGCACATCAACGATCAACCCCCACTCGAAACGCGAGCGCAGGCGCTCTTCGAGGGTCAGGATCGCCTTGGGTGATCGGTCCGACGATATGACGATCTGTTTCCCGGCGGAATGCAATGTGTTGAAGGTGTGAAAGAACTCTTCCTGGGTTTGCTCTTTGCCAGCAATGAATTGAATATCATCGATCAGCAAGATATCGATGTTCCGGTACCGAATGCGAAACTCTTCAGTTTGCTGGCGGCGAATGGAGTTGATCAGGTCGTTGGTGAATGTCTCGGAGGAGACATAGAGCACATTCACCTCCGGGTCACGGTCCAGCACAAAGTTGCCAATGGCGTGCAGGAGGTGCGTCTTCCCCAGACCCACGCCGCCGTAGAGGAACAACGGATTATACGCCTGCGCCGGATGTTCCGCCACTGCCATACACGCGGCATTCGCGAGGCGATTGCTTGGTCCGATAATGAAGCGGTCGAAGGTATACCGCGGATTGAGCATGCTGGAACGCACAGCCCGATGCAGTTCGAGTTGCTGTGGCGGCGTCCGTTCGAGCGGATGGTTCAAGCCATTACTGTAGCCGCCCGGTTGCAACGGTACGCTTTGTGCGTGCCTGCGCGTCTCGGACTCCGGGGATCGTCCGTTTTGCGATGCACCATCGAAGCACTCAAAGTCGGGCGACCCAAGGACAACGCGGACATCGACTGGAAAGCCGACTACCGATCCCAACTGTTCACGGAGGGTCGTGAGATATCGGCTTTCCAACCCTTCTTTGATGAAGGCGTTCGGCGCGCGAACAATCGCCACGCCGTTGTCGATGTCGAGCAGGGTGGCGCCGCGTACCCACGTGTTGTACTCGTGGCGCGGCAGTTGAACCTGGAGTGATCCCAGTGTTGTATTCCAGACTTTGGTGAGGTTCACTGTACCCCCCTGTTGTTGGCAAACACAATCCCCCTGGAGTACAACCGTTGGACTCCAGCGCGGCATTTGTGCGACGGACACAGATGACGCTTTCCTTACGAGAGGTCCTTCGTGCAAGCGTTGCTTGTGCCGCCGATCATACCCCATGCCTCCGTACTTTTCAAGCCGAAAGAAGGCTTCCGGTTATCGCACTTCCTTATAGTACGTGCTCTCCGATCTGTGGTCGTGATTGTGAGATCCCACATGTTGCCCTGTTGCTATGTCGAGCAACGGTCATCAGAATCGTGGATAACTCTGAAAGAAGGGGCGATCCTGCGGGATCGTTATGGCTTGTTTATGAGCAATGCGGCGATTCAGACGTCTGGCGGATGTTATCCACAAAATTGTGGATAACATCCCGAATTATGTGGAAAAGCGGATCGATTTCATCACACAATCATAACAATCAGGCAGGCGGCGGCGCTGGCAGATCGAGGGGCGGCAGGTCCGCCAGACTGCTCAGACCGAACTGACGGAGGAACCCGGCAGTGGTGATGTACAGGATCGGTCTGCCGGCGGTTTCGAGCCGTCCGCCTTCCGCGATGAGATCGCGCGCCAGCAGTGCGCGCAAGACGCCGCTGCTATCCACGCCGCGGATCGCCTCAATCTGGGCGCGGGTGATAGGCTGGCGGTAGGCGATGATTGTCAACACTTCGAGCGCGGCGTTCGAGAGGCGTGTGGCAGGAGGAACGCCAAGAAAACGCTCGATAACCGCCGCCACTTCGGGCGCCGAGACCAGCTGAACACGATCGGCATCGCGCTGGAGGCGGATGCCGCGTTCGCTGCATGCTGCTTCCAGCTCGTCGAGCGCCTGCTCTACCGCATCAGGCGGCAGGTCGAGTGTCTGCGCCAGCCCGGTGATGGTCACCGGTTCGCTGGCTACGAACAGGATCGCTTCGATCAACTGCACCGTCGTGGGCGTCGGCTGGGGCGGTATGTCGAGCAACCGGGATTGTTCCATGCGACTATTTCGAGTTCAACCACACCCGCCATCCCTACAACCGCGCGGCCGGCACCCGCAGGGGATGGCGCAGCACGCTGCGTGCCTGCGTGCGACCGCCAGACCTTACGCGAGGTACTGCACATCGCGCGGAAAGGTCGTCAGCGACTCAGCACCGTCGGCAGTGATGACCACGTCATCCTCGATGCGCACGCCGCCTAAACCACGAATGTAGATACCAGGCTCAATGGTAAATGTTGCGCCGACCGGGAGCAGACTCCGGTTGCCTGCCACGATGAAGGGCGATTCGTGGACATCAAGACCGATCCCGTGCCCGGTGCGATGGATAAAGTATGGTCCGTACCCACCGCGTTCGATGATCTGCCGTGCCGCCGTATCGATCGACTCGCCAGTGGCGCCGGGTTGCGCGGCTGCGGTGCGCCCGGCAGCATTCGCCGCCTGTACGAGATTGTGAATCTGCAGTGCTTCATCGGACAGATGACCAACCGCAAACGTGCGTGTAATGTCCGATACATACCCCTGGTACACTGCACCGCCGTCGAACACGACCAGATCGCTTTCCTGCAGCGCGCGATCCCCACTGGTGTGGTGCGGGTTGGCGCTGTTTGGTCCGCTGGCGACGGTTGTCTCGAATGCGGGGAGGCATCCCGCAGCGCGAATAGCGCGTTCCCACAGGTCGGCAATGTCACGCTCACGCATGCCTGCCCGTACCTGTGCTATCGTCTGGCGCAGTGTGTCTTCGATGACGCGCACTGCGTGGCGTATTGCATTCAGTTCATCCGCGTCTTTGACGGTGCGCAGTTCCATCAGCAGTGGTGTGGAATCCGCAGTCTGCGCGCCTGGAAGTGCCTGTTCCAGCGCGCGAAGTTCAAACACCCGCATCACCGTATGCTCGATGCCAATGACGCTGCCTGCATCCAGACCGACATCACGCACCGCGCGCGCCAGCGCCTGTTCCGCTCCTTCGGCGTCGCTCCAGGGATAGAGGCGAAACAGATCGCCGGTTGTCTCCGCAATGCGCGCATGCTCCAGCGCCGGAACCACCAGTGCCGGTTGCCCGGAAGCCGGAGTTAGCGCCAGAGTCAATCGCAACCCGGCGTGCAGTGTTACTCCCGAAAGATAGCGCAGATTACTGCCAGGAACGATAGCCAGAGCATCGAAGCCGTAGCGACGCAGTGCTTCCTGAACGCGCGTGATGCGCTGAGACATGGTCTGTTCCTTTTGTGCTGAACGTTGAACGTTCAACGCCAGAATTTACTGGGTCTCCTGCTCGTGACGCGGGAAACGTACCCGTGCCACGGTCCATTCATCACCGATGGTGAGCGCAAACTCGCCCTGAAGATCGTCCTGCACCAGGGTGCGGATGATGTGCAACCCCAGGCCGCTACCACCGCCCAACGACTCGGCAGATGCCGATCCCAGAGAAGCCATACGTTTCGGACCATCGTCACGAACCTCGACGGCGATCATATCATCCTGCTCGGTCGTTTCGATGATAATAACGCCGCCTCCAATGGCAAGCCCGTGGGTCATCGCGTTGACAATCAGTTCATTCAGAACGATTGCCAGCACAGTGGCGTCGCGCGATCCAACCCGAGCGTGAACGCCACGGATTTCGAAGTGAACCGGACGTTCGGGCGATGAGAGACTGAGTCGGGCGCTCTCGACGATTTGACGCGCTACTGCATCGACGGTCGTCACGCCGACATCCTCACGACAGAGCAGATTGTGAACACCGGCAATTGCCTGAATACGCGCCACACTGTCACGTAACGCAATTGCGCTACGGTCATTCGGCGCCAAGCGGCGCTGTTGCATGGTGAGCAATGCCGAGATGGTTTGCAGGTTGTTGCGCACGCGATGGTGCATTTCCTGTAACATCGCCGATTTGACCGCCAGCGCCCGCAGGCTTTCGTCGTACAGCCGCGCATTCTCGATCGCAATCGCCGCTTCATCGGCAAAGGTGGAAAGAAGACGCATATGCTCATAATCGAAATGGCGCGCTTCACGGGTATACAGGCAGATGGCGCCAATCGTGCGCTTTTGCTGAACACGCAGGGGCATACAGAAGAGCGAATAGAAGTTCTCACGTGCTGCAACTTCCGCGAGTTCGGGGAAGCGCGAGTCGTTGAAAGCGTTATGCACCGCCAGCGGGCGCGCCTCGCGCACTGCCTGCACAATGAATCCGGGAATTTCGCCACGTGGCGTGCCACCATACGTGGCGGCAAGTTCCAGTCGTCCATCATTGCCAACGCGGAAAATATCCGCGCGTTCAGCCCGCGCGAGTTCCACCGCCTTGGCAACGATCAGTTTCAACACCTCTTCGAGATTGAGTTGCTCGGCAATACTCTTCGAAACCTGTTGCAGGGTGGTCAGTTCACGCACCTTCTGGTGCAACTGTTCGTCAGTCTGCTGATAGAGTTGCGCATTGACGATAAAGAACGCCAGTTCGCCGGCGACGGTTTCGACAAAGTTGATCTCTTCGGCAGTAAAATCGCGCGGACCGTATGTTTGAACCGTGATTACGCCCTGCAACTTGGCGGCGCCCAGATGGAACCGTTCGACGCTGAACAGCACAATTGGCACGGCGAGCATCGAGCGGTACGGTTCCTCACCCAACCCTGGCTCGATGTGAAAGCGTGGTTCGCGACGCACATCGCGCACCGCAATCGGGCGCCCCTCGCGCGCAGCCCATCCGGTAATCCCCTCACCGATGCGGACGCGCACCTGCCCGACGGCAGCGTTGTTCAACCCGTGAGTCGCCCGCAGCGTCAGATCGTCGGTGTTCTTGTCGTACAGGTAAACCGAACAAACTTCCACGCCGATCACTTCAGCGACCGTCTCGACCACCAGTTGCATCGATGTATCCAGGTCGAGGGTGGAGTTGGCGGCAGAGATGATGCGGTGAAGACCCTTGAGTTCCGCCATGCGGCGCACCAGATGACTCTCCCATTCACGGGTGCGCTGTTCTTCGCGCGCAGCGCCGTATGCCAGCAGCAACTCGGAGAGTGCAACCCCCGGTTCGACGCCGTGCAATTCCGAAAGCGCCAGACCGAGTTCTGCCAGCACCTCTGGCTCCCCGTCCTGGCGAAACCAGAGCGCTCCCAACTGGCGCAACAGGACGCGCCGTTGCTCGTTCGACTGACTGGCAGCCAGTTGATCGATCACTTCCGAAATGTTCGGCAGCGACGCTCGCAGTTCCTCCACGAGCATGGGAAGAAAAGCGGTTTGCGGGCTGTGCATACGAACCTGCCAGACGACGAGATTTTTGTGACCTTCGACGCATATTATAGCAAACTGACCCGGCAATAGCGAGCGTTTGCGGGGATGGACAGGCTGAATGTGTGCTTCGTCACTCTTCAGGCGGCACGGGCAGCCACATGACGACATCCGCCCACACGCTGAGCATCCCGTCTTCTGCTGCGCTGGTCAGCACAACTTCTGCGCCGGTCGTCTCGAATGTGTAAGTTCCCAGTTCCGCCCAGTCGTTCGCGTGTGTTGCTGCATCGACGATCACTTCCGCAGTTCCATCGACGTGCTGTACAAGATAGCGCACGTTTGTTGCATCACCCAGGCGACTGACGGCATAAGGAATGAAAGCGATCACGCGGTACCGTCCTGCCGAGGGCAGTGTAGCGCGCCAGATCGCCAGCGCGGGTGGATTCAGCGGGCGCACTTTCCACGGACGCTCCCCCGCGCCGCGCACCGATGCGATAAACAGCGACTCGCCGCCGTATCCTACGGGTGCGCTTTTCCATCCCTCCCCATCGCGCAGAAAGCCGGGGAGTCCGGCGTCTACAGCGACCGCTCCATCAGGCGGTGGAGCGCAGGGCGAGGGGCGATCCTGCCAGAGCCAGACGCTCACCGTGCCGGCAGGATGCGCGCGCCACGGGTCTTCTCCTGTGCCACACCAGCCGTAAGGATCGGTGTTACGCCCCAGATACTGAACGCCGAAGTGCAGGTGGGGTCCAGACGAACATCCGGTGTTACCGATGATACCGATCGATTGTCCACGCGCCACGCGCTCGCCGATCGCAACATCCACACGGTGGAGATGCCAGTAGAGGGTGCGATAGCCATTCTCATGGTCGATGACAACCGCACGGGTGGCACAACCATCGTCGGCATTTCCGGCGAACACGACTTCGCCATCGGCAGCCGCCAGCGCTCGTTCCGGCGGCGCTGCGGCGTAATCCCACCCATCGTGACCGTTGTATGCGAAGATTGGGTCGGTTTCCACACGTCCCCAGTAGGTGCCGACGCCATCCCTAGCGTTGCGCATCAGGAACGGACCGCTGTGGTCGAAGAACGACGTAACCGGGACGACTTTCCCGATTGGACGGGTCAGAAAGGGTTCGGACGGCGGGAACCAGTCATCCGGCGGAACACGCGGGTCAGCGAACAGGTTCGTATAGACGGCGCGAAAGCGTTCCATCAATTCCGGAAGACGCTCTGGAACGGTTGTGGGGGCAAGGACGCGCGCCAGTGCATATCCGGCGAGCGACATCTCTTCCGCTGGCGGCGCCACACGACCATCGGCGAAGGTGAGCAGAACGCGCTGTGGGTAATCGCGCCGTGCGTAGAGCATCTCGCGGACTACCCAGCGCACCTGTGCCTGCAATCCGCGTCGTCGTCCGTTTTCGCCACGAAACCCAACCGCCCATGCAAACTGATCGGCGGTTGGCTGCGGATCGCTGATCAGTCCGCTGTGCAGTTCAATGAGCGCCAGAATGATCTTCGGGTTGACGCTGTAGTAGATCGCCTGACCGGTCAACGCTTCTGCAAATGTATGCTGCCGATCTCCAACCGGCACCACGATCTGCTTCAGCGGTCCGGGATGGCTGTCGAGGAACGCCTGGATCTGGATCGCGTAGAACCCTGGCTCATGGGTTAGTCGTCGGTCATCGAAGAAGGTTGCTAGCGCGGGTGCGGGGGTAGGAGTAGGCGGAATTGGCGTTGTGGTCGGCATGACGGGTTGCGTGGGACGAGGGGAGGCAGGTGTGGCGGTACTCACCGGCGTACCGGTGGGCAGCGGTATTTCTGCGGTTGGCGTGGGAACCGGCGGCGGACCGGCGCAACCTGCCAGGGTTATGGCAGCAACGAGCAAGATGCACTTCAGGCGACGGTGTAACATCGAAACCTTAAGGGATCGTCAAAGCCGATTGTACGCAGTGCGGATTATACCCGATCTCTCGTTTTTCCAATCGCGAGCATATATACAGCTGCTTCCTGCTCGCCATCCACGCCAAGCATCGTATTGACATCATCATCCAGGAAGGCCCCAACAGCGCAAACCCCCATACCGAGAGATGTTGCTGCCAGATACAGGTTCTGTGCTAGGTGTCCCGCTTCGAGCAGGGCATAGCGGTATGCACGCTCCTGGTAGCGCCAGCGCAGACGCTGAAGGATGACTGTGAAGTAGACCACCGCGCTGCACGTTCCCAGAAACTCCTGCATCAACCCCTGTCGCACCGTTTCACGCCGCACATCGGCATCGCGGAGCAGTGACAGGGCGTGATCAGCGACATTGTAGTGGTAGACTCCGGGACGTATTCCGGCAACGCGGTGAATAGCAAGGTATGTCTCGATTGGATAGAGCGCACCGGCGGAGGGTGCAGCGCGCAATTTCACCCCAAAACGTTCGGCGTTGATCCCGCCGGTGCAGGAGAGCAGTCGCGAAAGTTCCGCCAGCGTTAGCGGTTCATCGATGAAATGACGCACGGAACGTCGCTGTTGAATGACGGTTTCGAGCGCCAGTCCCGGTCGATCATCGGGTGGAGGGAGCGCGATGCGCGGCACGTCGGGGTATGTTTTGTACAAAGGCGGTTGCGTCCCCCAGCTGGTGATTGCGCCGAACAGGTCACGCATCCCCGGTTTGCTCCACTGATGATATGCCACTCCCAGATCGGTTCCAGACGGCACATCCGGTCGCGTGCGCGCCGTGCTGCGCCCGATTGCCAGACCTGTCAGAACGCCGATCAGAGCACCGAGGAAACCGCGCCGTGTATGCAACGCACGCACGACGCCGGGAGTGCGACGTTCAACCGTCGGGCGGGGTGGATGAACTGTTGCAACAGCGGGCGATCCGGCGCGGGCGGTTGATCCTGAGCGAAACAGGCGCACACGTACGTGGCGTCTCAGACGCCCCCAGTTCAGCGCCACGTGGAGCATGACCAACACCGCCATAACGTATCCAGCATAGGTGTGGAACACAAATCCCGTCAAATCCCACACATCAGCGATGACGCCGGTGAGAATAGCAATCGTCGTCGCAACCAGCAGGGCGATACTCACCAGCATGTTTACATCGTGGCGTAATCGTTTCATCGGGGTACCCCTGAGCCTGCCCCACGGCAACGGCACGTTTCGGATGCCTGCATGGGAATGCTAGCGGGGATGGTTTCGGGTGATTGCCGAGGGAGAAGGACTTCCGGCGTCGAGGGCTATATGTCGCGGCTGTTCTCTTCGACCCACTCGCCATAGGGCGCATACACATGTTCGATTGCGAAAGCGTAGATCGCCGGCAGTTCATACGGATGCAGCGCACGAATCGCCTCTTCCACCTTCCGATAGCGCGCAACAGTTGTTTTGAACAGCACGCGAAACTCTGGTTCGTGCTGGATCGCACCCTTCCAGCGGTACACACTCTCGATCTGCGAGATCTCTGCGCAGGCTGCCAGCCGTCGCTCGACCAGCGCTGTGGCAAGTTTCCGCGCATCCTCGATACTTCCAACAGTTGTCGCGACAGCAATCAGGTTCACAGGCGCCATCCCATCCTTCAATTCTGTTGCCTCCTGTCTTCCAGCGGTATTGTAGCATGCAGCACAGCGCACATCAATGCGCAAACGTGCTATAAACATACCGATGCGAATATGGTACGATAGATTGTGCATCTTCCGTCCGTGTTCGGTCTACTGCCCGGAACCTCGTGGACGACCCAGAGAGCCTGTAGCAGCGCTGTATCCCGTCGCGGATGGGAAGCACGAGAAGAGAGAACCCTGTGACTTCTGGCACAACATCCGATAATGACACGCCACGTCTGGAGAATCCTTTCATCCAGCGCACGCGCATCACTGATGCCAGCCGTTTTGCCGGTCGCTGGCGTGAACTGTCACTGATTTTCGATGCAATCGAGGCGCACCGACCGGTCATGGTCACCGGTCCGCCGGGCATTGGCAAATCATCGCTGCTCACGCATATCACTGCATCGGCAGCGGTACAGCTCGAAGAGCCACTGCTGCCGTCGTTCTATCTGGCGCTCCACGAAGCAGCGACACCAGAGGATGTCTACGAGACCGTTCTCCAGGCATTGGGGATACCAGGTGCAACGTCCGCCGCTTTAGAAGTTGCACTGCTTGAGATGGAGACGCCGGTGCTCCTCTGTCTTGATGATGCTCATCGCGCTCTGGAAGCCGGCTGGGGCGACACGCTGCTCAACACGCTGGCGCGCATTGCACGTGGCGGGCAATTGATCCTGGTTGTGGCGCTGGCAGGAGAGATGCCCTTGCTGAGTGAGCGGTTCGCCAGCATTCGTCTGGGCTCCTTCGCGCCTGCCGAAGTTCGCCTCTTCGCGGAAACCTATCTGGAGGGCACCGGCGTCAGTTTTACACCTGCCGAATTACGATTGCTCAACAATCTCAGCGCCGGTCATCCCGCCTATCTTCAGCGTGCCGCCTACCACCTGTTCGAGAGTCGTCGCGACGGGCGCGACTGGCGCGCACATTTCCTCGTTGAGGCGCGGGAACGTCCCATTCCAGGGGCGCCATTGCCGCCGGAGGCTTTTGAAGGCGGAGAGGGGGACGGCGGTGTCAGACCACGCTATGGCACACTTCAAACCGAACGTTCAGTTGCAGATAATGAGCCTTTCCTGCTGCCCGAAGCGCCCAGCGCCCTCTTACTGATAATTGTGCCGCTGGTAGCGTTACTTGTCTTCGTAACCGTCAGTAATGTCGTAACCGCCGTTGTGGCGGCTCTGTCGGGCCTCATGATCGCGCTGGTCTGGTGGTATCGTTGCAGGGTCAGTTGAACCGGCACACCTGCACCGGCGCATCGGTTGCTACTGCTATTCGTCCATCAAGGAACCATACCACCGCACCTCGTGAGAAACCGGTTTCAAAGATAAACCTGTGTCTGCCAGGCGCGAAGACCACCGGTTGTCCGCGCTGGAGCGGTGCCGGAACGAAGAAGTTTTGCCACCGAACTGGTACGGCGACATTGAATGAATTGTTATTGCGATACCCAAACCGCGCGATCGTTGTGCCATTGCCATCCGGCAGCGTACATTCCAGGATAGGTTGGATGCGCACCACTGCATCGCTGCTGCAACGGATCGGATAGTTCGCCCATGCCGTTACCTGCCGCCCCGCCAGCGACCACGTCAACGGCAGTCCATCGAAGACCACTGCGAACGCTGCTCGTCGCGCGCCCAGCTCAAACGCGATCGGCTGACCAAGGTCTTCCCGATAGCGATTGAATCGGTTTTCGCCACCCACCGGAATGCGCACAGGCGCCGTCCCCTCCATCTCGTACCCGAAGATGGCAACATAACTTGCAGGTGAACGCCGTGCCACACATGCAAGGATGGGGCGCGGCATCCCTGTTCCCGGTGGAACAGTCGCCGTTGCTGTTGGAGTAGTGGACGGGGTTACCGACGGCGTATTCGTGTTCGTCGGCGTCGCCG
>DAOUBK010000061.1:0-87684 GCA_034432635.1 Roseiflexus sp. | reverse complement strand
GATCACCGAGCAGGTGGGCGGTGGCGAACTGACCTCGACGCAGGTCAGGCGCGCGGCGGCCCGACGGGATGCCGTGCTGGAACTGTGGCGCACCCGTCCGCGTTACCGCCGGCATATATTCGTCGCCGTCTGGGAGTTCCTTCGGACGTACCGGTACCGCCATGCGTGGCGAGTGATCGCACGAGCGTCAAACAGGTGTTGCTGAGCCTGCTGCGTTTGATTGCTGAACGGCTTCAGGACTAATCCCTGATCAAGTTGCATACTCGCATACGCAAAGTGACGGAGTGGCGACACCGCCTCATCTTTCCTCAATGCCACGTCAAGCCGTCCCTTCCTCACTGCCCCTCCTTTGCAGAATCGACGCCTTGGCGTACCGAGGGTGGCAGAGAGATCGTTCCTGCCGGTGATAAGCAAGACGTACCACTGCACCATAAGGCGTAGAATGGTATAATGACAGCAATCCGTACTGTCTGTACCAGTGCAACACCTATGAGTCACACGGTTCACGAACAGATCGCGCGCTCTGCGGTCCCATCGGTCACATGCGGCATCATCACGATTAGCGACACGCGCACCCCAGAAACCGATACAGGCGGCGCCCTGATCCGCACGCTGCTGGAGGAAGGGGGGCATAAGGTACTGCGCTACATCGTCGTCAAAGACGAACCGGATCAGATCATTGCACACGTGCACGAGTTTGCCGACGCCAGGTGCCAGGTGATCATTACCAGCGGCGGCACCGGCATCGCAAAGCGTGATAGCACATTCGAGGCGATTGATGCGCTGCTCGAAAAACGTATGCCCGGCTTCGGTGAGATTTTTCGCGTGCTGTCGTACCAGGATATCGGACCGGCTGCCATGCTCTCACGCGCGACTGCAGGCGTGTTTCGGCGCTCGCTGATCTTCTGTCTGCCCGGTTCACCAGCCGCCGTTCGTCTGGCGATGGAGAAACTTATCGTGCCGGAACTCGCGCATCTGGTATGGGAAACCATTCGATGAAGGCGATATCTGTCGCGTTTGAGGCATAACGTGGTTCGCTGGATACTGCTCAAACTCATCCGTTTCTATCAACTGTTCATCTCGCCGGCGCTGCCGCCGAGTTGCATCTATGAGCCGAGTTGCTCGAAGTATACCTATCAGGCGATTGCAAAGCACGGTGCGTTGAAAGGAACCTATCTCGGCATTCGTCGCATCCTGCGCTGCCATCCATGGGCACAGGGCGGGTACGATCCGGTGCCAGACGAGGTCATCTTTGCCTTTCGCCCCGTGTCGCCTGCGGATGTTCCTGGAATGCCGCACCACCTCCGACAACACGCGGCAGCATCCGCTGAAGCACCGCCCGATACCGAACGGACAACCGAAACCGTCGAACAGATCGTGCGCGAGTGGTCACAGGCGCTGGTCGAACGCCACCCGGAGGTGCTGCGCGTCGGGTATGTCGGCAACTGGGCAGATGGCCACAACAACCAACTTCTGAATGTCCTGCTGATCGTCGCGCAGTCGGACCTGCCCTTCGAGCAGCGCGCCGCTGCCTGGGAAGCAGGTACGCCACCCGCTCCGGGAAGCCTGAACGTCTATACCCTCAACGAGTGGTCGCGCCTGCCGCACGAGGCACGGTGGGTATTCGAGCGCGAACAGGCGCTCCGGTGAGGCGCTCGCTATGTCCGATCGATCGCTGGACTGGCTCAAACAGGCAGAACGCGACCTCGATCAGGCACTCGACTCACAGCGCGCCGGTCGGCATGAATGGGCATGTTTTGCCGCTCATCAGGCGGCAGAGAAGGCAGTGAAGGCGCTGCACCTACATCATAAGCAGGAGGCATGGGGACACATCATCGCACGGCTGCTGACCGACCTGCCGATCCAGGTTGCTGCCGATCTTGTCGATAAGGCGCGAGTGCTCGACAATTTCTACATTCCGACCCGTTATCCGAACAGCCATCCGGCCGGAGCGCCCTATGAGCACTACGGTACGCTTCAGAGCGATCAGGCAATCGCCTATGCCCGTGAAATCATCACATTCGTCCGTCGTCAAATGGCCTGATGCTCAGGCGGTCGATCATGCGCTGCGGAAATGGGCGCAGGCACAGGCGCAACACTGCCCGGAGCTGTTGCGCGTCGGGTACATTGGCTCCTATGCACGCGGCGACTGGAGCGTTGGCAGCGATCTTGACGTACTGCTGATCGTCGCGCAGTCGGACCTGCCCTTTGAACAGCGCGCTGCAGCGTGGAATGTTGATACGCTCCCTGTACCGGTAGACCTCATGGTCTACACTCTCGACGAGTGGCTGCGCATCCCGCACGATAGCCGCTTTGCACAGGTGGTGCAGCACGAGGCGCGGTGGGTGTTCGAGCGTGGAACGGCTGAACGTTCGAGCGTTTGAATAAGGTAGACCGTCATTCATTTCGGGCGTCCCATCGTCCGCACGCCTGGCGCGTCTGCGGGCGGGGACGCCCGCGCTCCCGGAAAAACAGACCGAAATCTCGTTCGGTCACTCACCGTCTGCCCCCTCTGCAGACACAGATGCGGTTTCCCCATCCTCACTTCGCAACCCTGCGGCAGTGTGCCCCAACCGTTCTCCATCGACCAGCCGCAGACCACGGCGCCAGTCGGCTGCCGGTAGCGGGCGTTTGCCCGCCGGTTGCACTGTGACCAGCGCCAGCAAACCGTCACCGGTCGCCACTGCCGGACCCTCGGCGATATCGATGAGCGTGCCGGGCGGCGCATCCTCGCACCGGTCGGCAATAACACGCGCTGCGATGATTTTGAGCGGCGCACCGCGCCAAGTCGTCGTTGCGCCGGGCCAGGGATCATAGGCGCGGGTCATCCGCTCGATCCGGACGGCAGGCTGGGCCCAGTCGATGATCCCATCGTCACGAGTAAGGAGTTTCGTGACCGTCGCACGTGCGTGATCCTGCGGTTGCGGCGTTATCGCACCCCTGGTATACGCCTCGAGCGTTTCGACCAGCATATCGGCGCCGATTGCGAAGAGTTCCTGCGTCAGAGAACCGGTGCGTGCATTGGGCGGCAACGGAACAGTGCGCTGCGCCAGGATGGGACCAGAGTCCATCTTTGCGTCGATCAGCATAATTGTGACGCCAGTTTCGACATCGCCATTGAGGATCGCGCCTGCAACCGGCGACGGACCACGGTAGAGCGGCAGGAGCGACGGATGGATATTGACATAGCCAAGCGGCGGGATGGCAAGTACATCGCGCCGCAGGATTTCGCCATACGCAGCAACGACCCCCACATCGGGGCGCAGTGCTGCCAGCGCAGCCACGGCATCCGGATCGCGCAACGTTTCGGGGGTGAGCACCGGCACCCCCAGACGAAGCGCCGCCTGTTTGACCGGTGTTGCAACCGGCGCCCTCCCCCGCCCCGCCGGACGATCAGGTTGCGTCACAACCCCCACCACCTGGTAGCGATCGTCTGCAACCAGACGTTCGAGCGGGGGAACGGCAAAAGCCGGACTGCCAAGAAACACGATCCGCAGCGGCATGGATCACCTGTCTGATATGTCGGATGCGACGGCACGAACCACATCTGCCTGTATTGCACAGTTCATGACCAGTGTAGTATAATACAGCGGCGAGACACTGGCACGGCACAGGATATTCCTGACCAAAGAGCCTGATGCCGCATTCATGATAGAGCGCGAGTCGCCAATGCACGCCATTGTATACGATGGCAAACTGCGTCAGGTCGACGACTATCCTCGACCAGTCCTGCGTTCCGGCAAGGCGCTCATACGCCCCTCTCTGGTCGGTATTTGCAACACCGATATTGAGATCACGCGCGGCTACATGAATTTCCGTGGCATCCTGGGGCACGAGTTTGTTGGCGTCGTCGTTGCATGCGAAGATGCGGCGTGGATCGGTCAGCGCGTGGTGGGTGAGATCAACGCTGCATGCCGTTCCTGCGCCGTCTGCTGGCGTGGAGATGAAAGCCATTGCCCTGATCGAACAACGCTCGGCATTGATCGGCACGACGGCGCGATGGCAGAACTGTTCAGTCTTCCGGTTGCCTGCCTGCATCGCGTACCGGATCGTATGCCAGACACGGTTGCTGTCTTTACCGAACCGGTTGCGGCGGCGCTCGAAATCCTGCAACAGATACATCTGCGCCCGACGGATCGGGTAGCGGTCGTTGGCGATGGGAAACTTGGGCTGCTCTGCGTTCAGGCGGCACGACTGCCTGGCTGCGATGTAACCCTGGTTGGGCGGCACCCGGAGCGCTGGGAGTTTCTGAATTGCATGGCAATCCACACCATGCACGTGAATGAACTTGACGAGGCGCATACCGCCGGTTTCGATGTCGTCATCGACTGCACCGGTCAGCCGCACGGATTCAGCGTGGCGCGTCGGTTAGTGCGCCCGCGCGGATGTCTGGTTATAAAGAGCACATTTGCCGCCGAATCGGAATGCAACCTGACGATGCTGGTCGTCGATGAGATCCGGTTGATCGGTTCGCGCTGCGGTCCCTTTGCCGCCGCGTTACGCGCCCTGGACGGCGGGTTGATCGCCACAGCACCGTTGATTGCCGCGCGATTTCCCCTGTATGATGGCATACGCGCCTTTGCTGCTGCAGCGGGTCGGTTGAAGGTGTTGCTGGAGGTATAGATGGCGTCAAAAAGCCTCTTCGGACGGAATGATCAATCGGCACGCTACGCCGCCGCATCGCTGGCGCTGGGGTTGATGTTTGTGTCGCTCGTCGTGATCTATCTGACGGTGCCGCAGAGCGATGCGGTCACCTTTCTCTGTGTCGTCATTATGGCAGTCAGCCTAATTATCGCACTCAATGGCGACTGGAATGAGATTGGCATGATGGCGGCGCTTGCAGCGGTGACGTCCCTAATGGCGGCGTATTTTCTAGGGCGCGATGTGCTGGGCGATACTGGCGGCATTGTGTTTCCGATAGGTTGGAGCGGTGTGTTAATCTACATCTTCCGCTGGATCTCGCAGCATACTGTCGTGGTGCCGGAGGATCACGCCATCATGGTTGCACGGTTCTACAGCGGTTCGCTCTACCGCCTTCAACCACCGCTGGCACCACCGCTCGTTCCGCTGCTGGAACGACGGGTGGCGACCATTCCGCTCTATGAACTGAGCCACGATGTCAAAGTTACCAGGATCAATACCGGCGGCTCGCACAGCATCGACGAAGTCGAAGTACATCTGCGATATCGGGTGCAGAATCCCGAGTTTGCGCTGGCGAATATTCCCAACCGGGGGCAGATCCAGAACGAAGTGGCGCGTGAAATGGGACGCGACCTCGAACAGGCGCGTCTCGACGTAGCGTTCTGGGAGAAACTGCTGGCGCGACAGTTGCACCACGAAGTCGATGACATTGTCCGTGAGGTGATCTTTGCCGAAACTAAGAGCGCAGTGATCGCGTATCAGGAACGACAACGCATCTCACGCGAAGTGTTCCGCCGCCTGAACGAACTGTCGCACCGCTGGGGCGTGGTTGTCACCCGCGTCGATATCGATTATTTCAATGTTCCGGAGGATCGCTTCCGTTCCGCCAATCCCGATGCAGCAATCGAGCGAGAAACGCGAATGCGCGAGATAGAAGCCGAACGTGAAGCCAAGCGCATTCGCGTGATGAGCGAAGCAGAAGCGCAGGCGGAAGCCGAGCGCATTCGGCGCATCGTGCGAGTGCTGCGCGAGGAAGGCATCGAGGTATCACCCGACATCATCAATACGATTCTGCTGCAAGAATTGCTCGAAACCGATGACCTGCTCCCCTCCCCTGCGAACTCGAAACCATTGAACGATGCATCGAAGAGCGGAGAGAAGAAGCCGGGACATGCAAACAAACCATGACAATTCGGGCGAACCGGTGGTCGTTGTCGGCGCGGCGTGTCTGGACATCAAGTGTCGGCTGCGCGGCGAGGTGCTCGCCAGCACCTCGAATCCGGCAGACGTGCGCATCAGTGTGGGAGGATGTGCGCGGAATGTCGCCGAAAATCTGGCGCGCCTCGGCTATCCGACAACGCTGGTCTCGGTGGTGTGCGACGATGATTTCGGTCAGGCGATTGTGCAGCAAACAGCACGCGCGGGGGTCAATACCGACCATATCATCAGAGTGTGCACGCATCACTCGCCAGCGTATGTGGCATTGCTCTCGCCGGAGGGACAGTTGATCACCGGCGTCGATGACACCGAAGCGGTCGAGGCGCTGACTCCGACGGTGATCACGGCACACCGCGCATTGTTCCAGCATGCGCCAATGGTGGTGATGGACGCCAATATACCGGTCGAAAGTGCGAAGACCCTGCTTGACATCTGCGCCGCAGCCGACGTGCCGGTTGTGCTCGACCCGGTGGCATACGAGCCGGCGCTGCGCTACCGTCCATTCATCGGTTCGTTCTTTATGGTCGTGCCGAATGCCATCGAAGCAGAAGCACTGTCCGGTGTGCAGGTGACGGATGTCGCGCAGGCGATAACTGCCGCTCGCCGCCTGACCGCCGAAGGGGTCGAGATTGCAATTGTGACCCTTGCGGAGCAGGGGTTGGTGTACGCAACTCCTTCATCGAGTGGTCACATTCCGGCAATTAACGTCGAAATCGTTGATCCCACCGGCGCTGGCGATGCGCTCACGGCAACGGTGGTATATGCGTTGCTGCACGATATTCCGATCGACGAAGCAGTGCGCCTGGGGGTGAGCGCCGCAACGTTGACACTTGAATCGCCCGATACGGTGCGCCAGGATCTTACACTGGAAATCCTGTACGCTCAACTCGTGATCTGACGCGGGTGTTTCGATTAACTAACAGGCGTCACAGTAGCGACTGCCCGCGCAACCTGTGGTGTGCGGCATATTCCATGACCAAACGCATCCTGATAGCAGATGATGAGCTGGCAGTGCGCCAGCTGCTCGAACTGGTCTTGCGCTCTCAGGGATATGAGGTGGTGGTGACCCAGAACGGCGATCAACTCGTGCGCATGGCACAGGAGTGGATTCCGGACCTGGTGATCATCGATCTGATGATGCCGCAGATGGACGGGTATGAGGCGATCCGTCAACTCCGCAACGATACCCGCACTGCCCACGTGCCAATGCTCATTCTCACTGCTCGCTCAACTGCTGAGGATGTGGTGACCGGGTTTGATACCGGCGCTGATGATTATGTCACCAAGCCGTTCAACATCCCCGAATTACTTGCCCGCATTCGCGCACATCTACGTCGTGCGGCGCAGACCCCCGTGCATAATCCGCTCACCGGTCTGGCAGGGAATGTGCTCCTGACCGAAGAGCTGAAGTACCGCCTGAAGAACGATACGCCTTTCGCCCTTTTGTATGTCGATCTCGATAACTTCAAGGCATTCAACGATACCTATGGACCGGCACGTGGTGACCGTTTGATCAAACTGGTTGCCGAGGTGCTCACAGATGTGGTACAGGAAAAGGGCGCTGCCAGCGACTTCATCGGGCATATCGGTGGTGACGACTTTGCAGTGCTCACATCGCCCGAATGCCTTGATGAGATCTGTCAGGGCATTATTGCACTGTTCGATAAGCGGGTGCGCGACCTCTACGACCCGGAAGACCTGGCACGCGGCTATTTGCGCGGCGTTGATCGACAGGGGGTGCCGCGCAATTTCCCGATTACAACGATTTCAATAGGGGTGGTTACCAACCACCGTCGGCGCTTCACCGATTACGAAGAGATCAGTCGCGTGGCGGCGGAGATGAAGCAGTATGCCAAGCAGTCACCCGGTAGCACGTATGCGGTCGATATCCGCAGTACTGATGAGTGGGTTGTCGAACGTGATCGCCGTGGTGCGTCGCTTGCACTGGCGCTGATCGTTTCCGACGATGTCGTGCTGCGCAGCGTCATTACCTCAACGCTCGATCAAGCCGATCTGCGTGCACTCGATGCGCCGACTGTGCTCGATGCCGAACGGTTGCTTGCCTACCATCCCGAAACTGCCCTGGTGATCGTCGATATGCGGTTGGGGAAACCGCTGCGCGAGTTCTGTCGCAACCTGGCTACCCATCAACCGACGCTGCCGATCATTGCGCTTGCCAATGGGGACAGTTCCGGTATCGTTGCTCCCGGCACGATCAGGCATTTCCTCTCGTTGCCGCTCGATCACGAACAGTTGCACGCGAAGATCGTCGAAGTGCGTAGCCTATCGCAAAAGGCATCGTAGCGTATGCAGGTCGCAGTCATCAGTCTGGCGCTTCTCGTCGCCGCCGGTGTGGTGGTTCTCCTGGTAGCGCCGCTGCGCTCGCAGGTACAATTCTGGTTACGGCAGTTGCGGGCGTCTGTTCAAAGATACGCCCGGCTAACGCGCAGTGCAACGATCATTAGCAGTTCCGGCGAAGAGATCGATCTGCCCGATGCGGTGCTTGCCGATGCGCCCTGGACCGGACGGGCGCGCGAGGCGTTGTTCAATGCACGCCTCCGTACCGCCGGCATCAGCGTTCTTCTGGTGGTATCGATTCTGCTGGTATTGCCCCGTCTGCTTCCCGCAACACGCGCTGATGAGTTGACCGTTCTGGTGGCGCCGTTCTATGAAACAGGCGGCGTTCCCGGCGCTACGGGACGCATGGCGGCGGTTGAACTGGCAGAACTGCTGGCAACGACTGCCGGACCGGGCGTTACCGTCCGATCGGTCGAGATTGCGCCTGCCGATCTTGCCGCAGCACAGGCGCTCGTGCGTACCCAGCACGCCGATCTCCTCATTTGGGGAGAGATAACCACCGGCGGAATGCTCGACGCCGCAACACTGACACCCGTTCTCATCTATGCGCCAGAAGGGATACAGGCGTTGTACAGTCTCGACGGCTTCGTCGGGCGCTTCGCATTTCCATCGGTGTATCCGCTTGCGACGCAACCAATCAACGGGCGTGTCGTCATTCCGCGTCTGGTGCGCGCGCTGGCGGATTACAAACGAGGAGCGTACAGCAATGCCATGGCGACGTTCGATGCACTCGAGCGCGACCACCCTGCGCTGCGCCCCGGATTGCTACATACCATGCGCGCTGTGGTCTGGTGGGCGCGCGGTGACTATGAGCAGTCGGTCGCGGAGTTCCAGCGGGCAACCGCAGCCATGCCCGATGCGTCGCCTGCCGAACTGGCGCGGTTGTATGCCGCGCTTGGCGCAGTTCAGTACGACATGGGCGACCCGGCATCCCGCGAAGCGTTCAATCGGGCGATAGCGTTGCTGCAAGGCGAAGATCTCGGCGTGCTGCGGTACAGTCTGGCGCTGGAAGAACTGCGGTCAGGCGATCCGGCGGCTGCGGCTGTGTCGCTCGAGCAGGCGCGCCGGTTGTTGACGCCATCCACACCGCTGTTGTTGACACTTGCCAGAGCCTACCGTCTCGATGGGCAACTGGAAGCAGCGACGGAAACGCTCAATGCCGCTGCCCGCCAGATTGATGTCGATGACCGCGATGTTCCCGCCGATCTTCGTCCAATCGTGAGTACCCGCCTGCGTGCGGCTGTCCAGGGCGAGCGAGCACTCTTGCGTCTGGCGCAACTGGTCGATGCCCGCGGTCCGCTCCTGTGGGAACTGGATATCACACCTCCGCCATGGACGCAAAAACCAGCACTGCCGTCACCGGAAGCCGAGCTGAACGCCGTCCTCAGCGACCTTTCGCTGGCGCTACGCGAAGCGACGACGCTTAATCAGGAATGGAATAAACGTGCCGCAACCGCTGATACTGAACAACGACATATTGATAGCAGCATCGCTATCCATCAGGCGCGACGTGCCGATCTCGCGCTGCGGCAGCATCGTTTCTGGCTGGCGGCGGTCGAGGTCGAACTCGCGCGATTGCGCGATACACAGCCACCGACGGGTATTGCAGCTATCTGGGCAGGTCTGACGCGCACCTGGTCGCCAGCGACCGATGCGCTACGACAGATCGACATGCTCGAAAAGACACAACCAGGCAACGCTGACCTGACCCTGCTGCGCGGCAGATCGCTGGTGGTGAATGATCGATTGGAGGAAGCGCGCAGAGCATTCGAGACGGCGGCGCGACTGGCGCCTGAGCGACCGGAGCCGCTGTTCCATCAGGCGTTGTTGATATTGCCGCAGAACCGTGAGCAGGCGCAGCAGTTGCTCGCCATGGCGCTGGATCGCGATCCGAACTACTTCCCGGCGCGCATCCGTCTGGCGGAACTGGCGGAAGAAGACCAACGCTGGCAGGAAGCGCTCGTGCATCGTCGCTGGCTGGCTGAGCAACATCCCGGCAACGATGAGACGCTGGTACTGGCGCGCACGCTTCGCCTCAGCGGACCGGAAGGGTACGCGGAAGCCGAACAGACGCTTCTGCCGCTGGTGGAGCGTAATAATGCGGCTGCTATCATCGAACTGAGTCGTCTCTACCGGACTGCCGGGCAACCCGATGCAGCGCGCCAGGTGCTGGAGGAGGGACGACAGAATACTGCTCGCAGCGCGCCGGTATTCGCCGACCTTTCGTATGAACTCGGACAGGTGCTGCTCGATCTGGGCGACATCCCGCTGGCTGAGCGCCAGTTTGAGACGGCGGTCAATTCAAACCCGCGCCACGTACCCGCTCATCTGGCGCTGGCGCAACTTGCCCGACGCGCAGGGAACGACCGCGCGGCTGCGCGTCGCTACGCAGCGGCGCTCGATGCCGGCGCAGGCGATCCTGCCGTGCTGGAGCAGATAGGTGCAACACTGCTCGAACTCCGTGAGTACGAAACCGCAGTGATGGCATATGAACGCGCGATCACGCAGCAACCGGCGAGCGCAACACTTCGCTATGGTGCAGCGCTGGCATATCTGGGCGTGGGGCGCCTCGATGCCGCGTATGAAGCGGCGCGGCAGGCGATCGAGCGGCGCAATATCTACCCGGAGGCGCTGGCGTTACTCGGAGACATTGCACTGCGACGCGGCAAACTGGCGGAAGCCGAACAGCAGTATCGTGCGGCGTTGCAGCAGAACCCATCGCTGGCAGCAGCACACATCGGGCTTGGGCGAGTGGCGGCGACTGACGGCAACTGGTCGATTGCAGCGGGACATTTCCTGAATGCAGTTCAGGGTGAACCGCAATCAGCCGATGCCCTGCTCTGGCTGGGCGAGGCACGGGTGCGTACCGACGATATTGATGGCGCCATGGCAGCATATCAGCAGGCGCTCCACCTACGCAACGACTTTCCAGAAGCGTATTTCGGACTGGCGCAGGCAGAGTATAGCGCAGGACGCATCGAGGAGGCGCTACGCGATGTCACCCGTGCGCTGGAATTGCGCCCACGCTACGCTGAAGCAGCGTTGCTGGTGGGAAAGATTTACGAACGACAGGGGTACAGCACACGCGCGCTCGAAACCTATAAACGGGCGATTGAGATCAATCCGCGCCTGGCGGAGCCGCACTACCGCCGTGGACTGCTGCTCATCCGCGCCGATCGCTTGAACGAAGCACGCGAGGAACTCGAAATCGCAACTCGCCTTGACTCCAACTTCGCCGAGGCGCACTACTGGTTGGGACGGGTCTATTTTGCGCAACGCAACTTTCAGGCGGCGCTCAACCGGTTTCGTGAAGCGGTCAACCGGCAAGGCGGCGCGTACCCCGAAGCGCGGTATTATCAGGGATTGGCGGAAGAACAACTCGGAGATCTAAACGCGGCAATCCGGTCATTCGAGACGGTCGCCAATCAGAGCGACGATACGCTCTGGGCGGGTGAAGCGCGCGCAGCACTGGCGCAAATGAGTGACCGCTAGACAAAGGAGTCCTGCAATGACAACACTACCGGCAATGTCGCTGATCGAACAGACAGCGTATCTGTCGCCTGTCTGGGCGCGCTACAGCGATATCCTCGTTGAGCGCGGCGAAGGGGTCTATCTGTACGATGTCGAAGGGCGACGCTACCTCGATTTCACCTGCGGCATCGGTGTGACAAACACGGGGCACTGCCATCTGCGCGTGGTGCAGGCGATCCGCGAGCAGGCCGGTCTGCTGCTGCACGGGCAGGCAAACATCGTCTATCACCGCCCGATGCTCGAACTGGTTGCCGAACTGCGCACCATTGCGCCTCCAGAACTCGACAGTTTCTTTTTCAGCAATAGCGGTGCAGAGGCGGTCGAAGGAGCGGTCAAACTGGCGCGTCAGGCGACGGGGCGCAGCGACATTATCGCGTTCGATGGCGGCTTCCACGGGCGCACCGCAGGCGCAATGGCGCTCACCAGCAGCAAGGGGAAATATCGCCATCGAGTCGCGCCGTTGCCCGCAGGAGTGCATTTCGCGCCGTATGCTGCGTGCTACCGCTGCGCCATCGCCCGCGCAGCCGGCGCCGACACGGTAGCCATCTCCGGTGCAGCGCCCGATGACCTGGGATGCTGCGGTAATCCACTCCATCAGATCGAACACATGTTGCATACTCAGACGACACCGGAGGATGTGGCGGCGATACTGGTCGAACCGGTGCTCGGCGAGGGCGGCTATATCGTCCCGCCGGTCTCGTTTCTTCAGGGATTGCGACGTATCTGCGACCGGTATGGGATACTCCTGATCGTGGACGAGGTGCAGAGCGGGTTCGGGCGTACCGGTCGTTTCTTCGCCATCGAACACTTCGGTATCGTGCCGGACATTCTGACGGTTGCCAAAGGGATTGCATCAGGACTTCCGCTTTCTGGTATTATTGCACGGCGCGTCATCATGGAACGCTGGCAGCCAGGGTCGCATGGCGGCACCTACGGAGGTAATGCAGTTGCATGTGCTGCGGCAGTCGCCACAATTCGGGCAATGCGTGACGAGCGCATGGTCGAAAATGCGGCGCGTCAGGGCGCGTTGTTGAAAACAGAACTGCTGCGGCTCAAAGCGCAGTTTCCATCGATCGGCGATGTGCGCGGGATAGGGTTGATGATTGGCGTCGAGCTGACGGCGGCGGATAATACACCCGATACTGCGCTGGCAAAACACATTGTGACGGCATGCCGCGATCGGGGATTGCTCCTGTTGACCTGCGGACCATACGACAACGTCATCCGTTTCATTCCGCCGTTAATCGTCGAGGAACAGCAGATTCGCGACGCTGTGTGCATCTTCGCAGAAGCGCTGGCGTCTTAGCAAGGCGCGGGGTATTGCTCCGCGAACATCTGGTACCATGCCACACCGTGCACCGTATCGGGTTACGCTTCAGGCATTGCAATCCGACCGACTCCGTCGTGATTATGCAGACCTCGCCTCCGAACCGCAGTATCGGTTAGTTGGCGAGTTCTTTTTTACCGAACTGTACGGTCCGCGCGATTTCAGCGCGCGTGATGCGCAGGCACGCCGTCTCCACCTGCTCGTCCAGAGTTTCCCCGGCGTGGTTATTCGTGATGTCGAGCAGGTACTCGAATTGCTCGACCTGACCAATCGCCTGGACGAGGAGGTTGTAGAGCAGTTAATCGCAATGGGAGCGCCGCTGGATTTCGATATGGAGATGTATGAACGCGCCTATCGCCTGGCAGACAATTATGCCGATCGAGGACGCCAGATCGAACTGGTGCGCCAATCGCTCTACAATGTCGCGCGCCTGACGCGCAACCCGTTGATGGGCATTGCGCTGGACCGCACGCGCGGGCTTGCAGATATGCTCGGCATGAGCGACATTCACCGGTTCCTTCGCGTTGGCTACAAGGCAGTCCTGCCGGTACGCGATATGCCGCGCTTCATCGAGACGATTGCCGTGCGTGAGATGAACCGGCTCGATCGGATCTATGCCGATCAGTTGAAGCACACAAAGAAATAGGGCGCCACGAACATAGGCAGCCTCACGACGTCGCTCGCTGTATCCTGCTCAACCGCACGTCCTTGTTTCTGGAGATACACGTACCCGACCAGAGCGACGCCGGGAGCGCCGGAGAAAACCGTGCGTCGATAAGGACCCGGAAGAATAATAGCCCGCTATTCCTTCGCTCCACGCAGCATGCGGAGGTCAGCCTCGACCATCATCTCGACCAGTTGCTCGAAAGAGACTTCCGGCTTCCATCTCAGTTTCTCGCGGGCGCGGGAAGGATCGCCAACCAGCAGATCAACCTCGGCAGGACGGAAAAATCGCTCATCGACCACGACATAATCACGATAATCCAACCCCACATGCGCGAATGCCAGTTCACAGAACCGCCGCACCGAGTGCGTCTGTCCGGTTGCCACAACGTAATCGCCGGGTTGATCTTGCTGGAGCATCAGCCACATCGCGCGCACATAATCGCCAGCGTACCCCCAGTCGCGCTGCGCATCAAGGTTGCCCAGGCGCAGTTCCCGATCGAGACCGAGCGCAATGCGTGCAACGCCGTGTGAGATTTTGCGCGTCACGAACTCGAGACCACGACGCGGCGATTCGTGGTTGAACAGAATGCCGCTGCTGGCGTGCATGCCATAACTTTCGCGGTAGTTGACCGTAATCCAGTGCCCGTAGACCTTTGCGACACCATACGGCGAACGCGGATAGAACGGCGTCGTCTCGCGTTGCGGCGTCTCGACGACTTTGCCGAACATCTCGGATGAACTGGCCTGGTAGAAGCGTATCTCAGGATCGACGATCCGAATAGCATCGAGCAGGCGCGTGACTCCGAGCGCCGTCACCTCGCCGGTAAAGACCGGTTGTGAGAATGATGTCTGAACAAAACTCTGGGCAGCCAGATTATAGACTTCGGTGGGGCGATGCTCGCGCAGCATATGGATGAGCGAGACTTCATCGAGCAGATCGCCGGGGATCAGTATCACCCGATCCTGAATATGCCGGATACGCTCGAAGTTGACCGTGCTGGAGCGCCGGATCATACCGACAACCTCATACCCCTGTTCGAGCAGGAACTCTGCCAGATACGATCCGTCTTGCCCGGTGATACCGGTAATGAGAGCACGCTTACGCGCCATGAATAAGCCTCGTATGGTACACTAACGACGCGATAGATCACTACTGGATCGATCACGCAGCGATGTCCGGATACACCACGTGACCTGAGATCGTAATCATACCACATCCTGCCCTCCATGCAGATGGGAGGAACGATAATGTCTGTCATCAATTTCAACACTGCCAATATGACGCTACGGCAGTTGCTGGGAAACGGACTGACCTATCACGTGCCGCTCTTTCAGCGAGACTATAGCTGGACACAGGACGAATGGGAAGACCTGTGGCAGGATATCGTCAACACCCTGAACGGCGCCGAACCGGCGCACTACATGGGATATCTGGTGCTGCAAACGCAGGATCAGAAGCGTTTCAACATTATCGATGGGCAGCAGCGTCTAACGACATTGAGCCTGCTGGCGCTCGCGGTGCTGAAATGTCTCGATGATCTGGCGCAACGCAACATTCAACCGGAGGACAACCGTCGTCGTGCAGAACAGTTGAGGAACAGTTTTATCGGGTATCTGGACCCAGTTACGCTCGTTCCTCAGACCAAGTTGACGCTCAACCGGAACAATGATGCATTCTACCGTGACCGACTGGTGCCTTTACAACCACTGCCACAACGTGGGTTAAGGTCGTCAGAGCATTTATTGCGACGAGGTTTTGAGTGGTTCTACAGCAGGGTCACCGAAGAATACGCTATACACCAGGATGGTGCTCATTTGGCAAGGTTTTTGAGCGATGTAGCCGATAAACTTTTCTTTACGGTTATAACCGTTAATGATGAACTCAACGCTTTCAAGGTCTTTGAGACGCTCAATGCACGCGGTATTCGCCTCTCACCCACTGACCTTCTCAAAAATCATCTCTTTTCGGTGATCTACCAGAGTGGAGCGCATGAAACAGAGATAGAAGCACTGGAACGACGCTGGAATCGGATGATCGATCAACTCGGAAGTGAAAGCTTCCCCGCCTTTTTACGAACGCATTGGAACAGTCGTGAGCGCCTTGTGCGCGAGTCTGAACTCTTCAAAGTTATTCGTCAGGTAACGCCGGATAGAGGTCAGGTGTTTGATCTTCTGCGACGTATGGAGCTTGATGCTCCAGTCTACGCTGCACTTGCAAACCTGGAAGATCGGCTATGGACCGATCCACAGCGTCGATATGTGCGCGAACTCCGAATGTTCAGTGTGCGCCAGCCATGGTCGCTGCTACTTGCCGCATATCGTACATTCGATGAGAAGGACTTTACCGAAATCCTGCGGGCTGTCAGTATTGTTTCATTTCGTTACAATGTTATCGGCAATATGTTGACCCATGAGCAGGAGCGGGTGTACAACGATATTGCGCAGCGCATCAGCAAGGGGGGTCTGAAGCAGTCTTCCGATGTTATACGCGCGCTCGCGCCGGTTTATGTCGATGATGAAACATTTCGTAACGCCTTCGCCAACAAAGTGCTACGAACAACTTCCTCACGTAACCGCCAGGTTGCACGCTATATTCTTTTTATGCTCGAAGAACAGATATCGAACAATCATTACGATATGGATAATCCAGCATACTCACTGGAGCATATCTTACCGGAAAACTCGTCGGATGGCTGGGAACATTTCGATAATGAACCAATCGACGAATGGATCTATCGTCTCGGCAATCTAACTTTGCTGGAAGCATCACTCAATCGCCTGGCGGTGAATAAGCCCTTCGGCGAGAAGAAACCGGTGTATATGCAGAGCGCTATCCGGCTAACGCGTGAGGTGGCGGAGCAGAACGAGAACTGGACTGTGGATCGTCTGGCGGAACGTCAGCGGCAAATGGCGCGCCTGGCAACGGCAATCTGGCGATTGTCGCAGATGGATGCGCGCCAGCGATCAACGTGATCCGGTCGGGACGTGATACGCCACGTCTCGACCGCACGACGACTACCGGCTTACCATGATCGCGCCGCCTGAACCGCCTTCTCCGCCGCTTCCGCCAGCGTCGCTGCCGGTATCAGCGCCGACTCCGCCAGAATGCGCCGACCTTCCTCCTCGTTCGTGCCGACCAGTCGCGCAATCATGGGAACATCAGTGCTGACCTCTTCGAGGGCGGCGACAATACCCTTTGCCACTTCATCGACACGGGTGATGCCGCCGAAGATGTTGAACATCACCGCTTTGACGTTCGGATCAGAGAGGATGATCTGGAGCGCGGCTTTGACCTTTTCTTTACTTGCGCCGCCGCCGATGTCGAGGAAGTTGGCGGGTTCACCGCCGTACAGTTTGACGACATCCATCGTTGCCATCGCCAGACCGGCGCCGTTCACCATGCAGCCGATATTGCCGTCGAGTTTGATGTAGGTGATGCCAGCCTCACGGGCACGCTGTTCGGCTTCCGGCTCATCCGACGAGTCGCGCATCGCTTCGAGGTCGGGGTGACGAAACAACCCGCTATCGTCCAGCACAATCTTCGAGTCGAGCGCCTGAAGCGAGCCATCGGCGCGCACGACCAGCGGGTTAATCTCCGCCAGAGACGCATCGACATCCATATAGGCGCGGTAGAGCGCCGTCGCAATCTGCGCAAACTGGCGCGCCTGTTTGCCATCGGTCAATCCAATGCCATACGCAAGGTCGCGCGCCTGGAAGTCGAGCAATCCCATCATCGGGTGCGCCGCGACTTTGACGATCGCCTCTGGTTTGGTTCTGGCGACTTCTTCAATTTCAACGCCACCTTCAGCCGATGCCATCATCACGATTCGGCGTGAGGCGCGATCCATAATCGCGCCCAAATAGATTTCACGCTCGTAGGTGATGGCTTCGGCAACCAGCACTTTCTCGACGGTCAATCCCTTGATGTTCATGCCCAGGATCTGGCTTGCGACCTGCTCCGCCTGTTCTGGGGTATCGGCAAGTTTGACGCCGCCTGCCTTGCCCCGCCCTCCGACAAAGACCTGTGCCTTGACAACGACGCGACTGCCAATCTGTTCCGCAATTGCACATGCCTCCGCCGGTGTTGTAGCCACACCACCGCCGGTCACCGGTATGCCGTAGCGCGCCAGGATGTCGCGTGCCTGATACTCGTGCAGCTTCATCGCCTGTTCCTCTCCCTACTCGTGCGTAACTTGCGCAGAATGGTAACATTTTCGCTGCACTGCGTCAACTTTCGAGCACGACCCATGCGCGGCGATCGCGCTTGTTTAGGAATGGTGGATGCTCAATCGGGGCGACGTCGATCAACCAGATAAGGACAGCATAGCGGCTGCGCTGCGCCCGGTCGAGTATGTTGTCATCCAAACACAGCCCGGCGGCATACTGATCGATCAATGCTGCGACACGCGCTGGCGTCAGGTTATCGTAGAGCATCACATTCGCAATCCGCGCGGTTGCAACTACCGGTCCGCCGGAACGCTTCAGGAGCAATCGATCACCGGCGGCGACACAACCATACGGCGCGGTGCGCACCCGCAGAAACTGCGACTCGATGGTCTTAACACTCCTCAGAATGCGGCTCAGGTAAGGTTCGCGCAGAATGACGAGATAGGTCGCTATGCAACATTCACCGGCTCAGTCGCGTCGTAATGAGCGGAAAGGAGTGCGCAGGCTACGGTTCGAGCAAGGGTATTGTACCGTCCGCGCGGTGATGGATGATGGAAACTCGACCACTTCGACGCATACGCAGCGAGCGTATTCTCGGCGGCGTCGCTACCGGTGTGGCACGCGCAATGAACATCGATCCCGTGTTTGTACGTTTGGGGTTTCTGTTTCTTGCGCTGCTCAACGGGTTTGGCACGCTGTTGTACCTGGCAATGTGGATCCTTGTGCCAGCCGAGGACAGTCAGGAGATCGACCCCAGAGCGCAGATCCGTGAAAATATCGCCGATATGCGCGCGGTCATCGAAGAGTATGTAGCGCGAGTGCGGAGTATGTTCGCAGCGTCGCAGTGAACAGGCACGCTCCCGCCAACGACCGGATCGGCGACCACGCGCTGCATGGGCAGGAGTGGCGTCGGTGCATCCATCCAGTCTGGACGATGCACCGGTCAGCCACTCGGCTTCCAGACAAACCGCCACGCTGCAAGCAGGTGCGGCGCGATGGAAGACGCACCGCGCACCAGAATGACGGCTCACAATGAGCCTGAAACCTTCAACGCCCAACGTTCCACTGCAATGCGCCGCGATCGTCGTGCTGCACGACCAGGAGCAGCCCCTCGCGCAGTGAAACGAACCCCGGTGGATCGATCAAAATATTGCTGACACCGCGGGCGCGCTCGAAGTAAAGCGTTGCATCGTTCAGCGCGTAGAACAAACCGCGGGTGGTGATCCCGTGTACCGCTGGCGTCAGCGGCAGGAGCGAGAGGGTGTCGCCGGGGGAACCGTCGAGCGTCGCCTGATCGCGCACCAGGAAGAGGCGTTGCTGCTCGTCGATCAGGCGTACCTGTCGTCTTTGCAGTTCAGGCATGGCCAGCATGGCGACATTGGCGAAGGTATGGTCCCAGCGCCCGCCAAGGGCGCCGAGGATGTCGATCCGCTCTGCGCCGATGGCTACGGCATGCAGCAACGCCAGTTCCAGGTCGGTTTCGTCCTTTTCGCGCGGGAAGCGGCGCAGTTCGACGCCATCCGCCGCCAGCGCCGCCAGCCGCGCATCGTCGAGCGAGTCGAGATCGCCGATCACCAGCGATGGACGAAGGCGCGCTTCTGCCATCGCATTTGCACCGCCATCGGCAGCAATCACCACATCAGCATCGGTGATCAGCGAACGGTAGGGGTCGAGCGATAACAACGGAGCATTCGCGACAATCACCACATACATGGCTTTCCTATGCAACGCCAACAATCCGATTGCGCAGGACGCCGATCGAGTCGATCTCGGCTTCCATCACATCGCCAGGGCGCATATATTCCGGCGGAGTGCGACCGAGCCCCACGCCAGCCGGGGTGCCGGTTGCAACGATCATACCCGGTTCCAGCGGCATACCGAGTGACAGATGCTCGATAATCGCAGGAATATCAAAAATCAGGTCACCGGTGTGGGAGTCCTGGCGCGTCTCGCCGTTCAACCGCAATCGTATGCCGAGACCCGCAGGGTTGGGGATCTCATCGGCTGTAACGATACACGGTCCCATCGGGCAGGCGCGATGGAGGCTCTTCCCTTTGAAGAACTGCTGGTGCCGGCTTTGCAGATCACGCGCTGAAATGTCGTTGACAATCGTATATCCGAAGACATACTCCATCGCCGCGTCGCGCGGGACGTTCATTCCGGCTTTGCCGATGATGAATGCCAGCTCGACTTCGTAATCCAGTTCGTTTGTCACCTTCAGATCGAGCGGAATATCGTCGTCCGGTCCACACACGGTATGCGCTGCTTTGGTAAAGAAAACCGGATACTCCGGCATTTTCGGCTCCCGCCCCCGCGCGCGGTACGACTCAATAGTGTGCGCAACGTAGTTCATGCCCAGGCAGATGACATTCTGCCGGGGTCGCGGGATGGGGGCAAGGAGAGTCACGGCGCTCAGCGGCACGCCCACGCTGCGCTCCGCCGCAACGCGCGCGGCGTCCAGTCCGGCAGGAGCGGCATCGATCAGGCTCAACATATCGGGCGCTACATCGGCAAGCGACACCACCTTGTCCCCGCGTAACGCACCCAGGTGAACTCCCTCGCCGTCGCGGTAGGTCACCAGACGCATTGTTCGTCTCCTCACGTGTTGTACTGGCGGATATGGTCTCTGTATGGTACCACAGAACGCCAGGCAGATTGCATCGATCCACGTTTAGCGTTGCCGGTCGCGCTGATGCAATTGCCAGGCGGTAAGCGCGAGACACACGACCGTGTAGCCCAAAAGGATACCCCAGCGCGAGAGCAGGTGAGTTGGAGTAAAAGTGTACTCCTCTGGCGGATTGGGCAGACGGAGCATTCCGGGCTGAAGCGGCAGGCTGTTGATATTAACCGAGGTGCCGTAGGCATCCATCGCCCAGCGGCTGATTGTCAGCCAGGAGAGGATGCGTTGCACGGTGATACCGTTCCCCAGGCTGAAAATCACGCCGGCAAAAATGATCTGCGGGATAAGCGCCAGCGGCACCAGCGAAATCGCTCGATCCGGCGTTGCCGCGAATGCTGAAATAGCCAGCCCCATCGCCATTCCAGCCAGCGACGTCAATACCGCGGTGATGAACAGTTCCAGCTGGATCGGCAACATCACTCCCTGCTGGGGAAACGGCACTTTCAAGCCGACCAGCGCCAGCAGGATGGCGCTCTGCAGAATCACCAGCAGGAGCAGCACCACCACCTTCGAGAGAACATACGGACCAATGCGGAGATTCGCCAGACGCTCACGACGGTAGATCGGCGCTTCTTTGGTGATCTCGCGCGCAGCGTTGATAATGCCGAACCAGACGCCGACCGTTGCCAGCATGAAGAGCACTTTTTTGGCTTCATTGGCAAAGGCGTTTTCGCCGACGATGGCATCTGCTTTGGCAACCAGCATCAGCAGGAACCCGATAATCGGCGCCTGAAGCAGCAGGATCGCCAGATTGCGCCGGTCTTGCAGGGTCAGGTCAAAGTACCGGCGCATCAGGATGCCAAACTGTCGGAGTGACGAGACGCCGGAACGCTTCGTAGCGCCTTGATCCCCGGTGCTGCCGGACACCGGACCTGCCGGCGCCTGCGCCAGGCGTCCGGCGACATATTCCGCGTACTGCGGCGAGGCGCGGAACTTCATCTCCCACAGTTCTGCAAGCGTTGGCACCGATGGCTTCCTGTCGCCCGACGCCTGTTGGTGGTGGTGCTGCCAGGCGGCATACTCTGCCTGAAGGTCGCGCTGGACAATCGCCCACCGTTCGGGATCGTTCGGGTCAGCCAGCCCGTCGATGCGGGTGTAGATGTCGGCAAAATCGCCGCTTGCCACACCGAAGAGCTTGAGCGCCTCGGAAGGCGGACCGAAAAACACCATGCGTCCATCCGACATGAAGGCGACATGGTCGCAGACATTGATATTGGCGGTCGCGTGGGTTACCAGAACAATTGTTCGGCCACTATCCGCCAGGCGGCGCAGGGTATACATCATCTTTTTTTCGAGACCGGGGTCGAGACCAGAAGTTGGTTCGTCGAGGAAAAAGAGCGAAGGATCGGCCAGCAGTTCAGCACCGATGCTGACCCGTTTGCGCTGCCCGCCCGACAGATTCTCGATCGGTTTCTCGCGATGTGGCGTCATTTCAACATCGTCGAGCACCCGGTCGATCCGCTGACGAATCTCCGCTGGCGCTGTATCGGCAGGCAGGCGGAGTTCGGCGGCATACCCAAGCGCACGTTCGACCGGCAGACTGCGATGGAGGATGTCGTCCTGCGGCACATAGCCAAGCACCGTGCGGTAGGCGTCGAAATTGCGGTAGTAATCGTCGCCGTTGACCAGGACGCTGCCGTGGGTGGCCTGCACGAAGCCGGAAAGAGCGTTGAGGAGCGTGCTCTTGCCGGTGCCGCTGCCGCCGACGAGTGCAACGAACTCACGTGGCGCAATCGAGAGCGAAACATCCTTCAGGATCATGCGTGTTTTGCCGTCACGCGACACTTCACGCCACAGGTTGTGCGCATCGATGCGCAGCGCACCGCGCTGGTCGTACTGGTCGAGGCTTTCACCGGTGTAGACCAGTTTGAACGCACCGATCTGAATGATATCGCCTTTGACTAGCGTATGCTCGGTGATCCGGCGCCCATTGACGAATGTGCCATTGGTGCTGCCAACATCGCGGAGCACGTGTCGTCCATTGACGCGGTCAATGACCGCATGCTTGCGTGATACCTGGGGATTGTCGAGCAAAATCTCGCATCCCTCACGACCAACTGTAATCTGCGGGTCGGTCGGGTCAAGACGATAACGATGCGCTACTGCGGCAGCCTGCTGGACTTTTGGCGCCTGGGGGTTACGGTAGGTCAGGGTCACAAAATTGCCGGTCGCCGGATCGCCGATCCGCAGGACATCACTGTCAGCCAGGATGTAAGGCGTGCCGGCGGGAAGCCGACGACCTTCGAAGAGCAGGCCGTTGGTGCTGCCGATGTCAATAATCTGGTGTGCCACGCCGTGAGGTTCGATCCGCGCGTGGCGCCCCGATACGAAGCGCGACGTAATCACGATATCATTGTCCGGCGCACGCCCGATCGCCATCGGTTGCTGACCGAGTGCAACCTCGAACGTTCGTCCGACATCCTGAACGATCAACAGCGGACCCGAAAGCGGTGCACCGCCCTGTGATGCACCTTCGCCGCCGGTAACATAGGCAGGAGGCGCAGAAGCCGATCCCTGGCTCGTGAATATCTGAGTTTTCGGGGATGCACTGTCGGGTGAAGAAACCCCAATTGCTGACGCTGCCCCGACCGGGGTTGCCGTCTCCTGCGATTTACCGCAGCGGGTACAAAATCTGGCGCCGGGACGACTCAACGGCGCACCGCAGTGGATACAGGTTGTAGACAATGACACGACACCTTCCTCGCTGTGCCACTGATAACCACGCACTACGATTGTAGCATGCCGCGCAACCTGTGTACGGCATGCTACATTCCGCGATGCACGCACCACGATCATGCACGTGGATAGATCACAGCGCTGCTACGCGGCTGTCGCTCTAGCAACAGGCGTCCGTGCCGATGCTCCTGCCCTGATAACCCGTTTATGTCCGACAGAATGAACACCCTATCTTTGTAGATTTCGATGACCATTTCGGTTTCTACCTGCCCGTTGCACTGCATCACCTACTCTTCTGGCGGGCTATTGCTGAAGGGGTCTGCTACCTCGTGACAATCGTCAGGCGGCGGTGGCAATACGTCGCCGAGGGTGCTGCACCACGGACCGATGAGCAGTGCCGCTGCGCCTCCTCCGATCAGGATCAGCGCTGCCACGATACTGAGGATGATCCCCATGTGTGATGAACGCCGGGGAGGCAGCGACACCAGTATCTGCCCCATTCCCAGGTATGGCGGCATAGCGGGGGACGCCGGAGACGACGGAGAGCCAGCCATTTCCTGACGATACGGCGTCTGGTAAGGCGGTGGTACGGCGGGTTGTACAGGCATCGGTGGTTGATAGGGTGGCGGCGCGGCGGGTTATGCATATGAAGGTGATTGATACGGTGCTGGCGTAGAAGGTTGCGCATATACAGATGAAGGTGGCTGGACATGGGCAGGCGTGGTTGGCGTCTGTGGCACGGAAGGCACCGGTTCGGACGGAGGCGTCAGCACGGTTGCTGTGCCTGACGCGACCTCCAGTCGCAGATGGTATCTCCTATCAGAAGCGTATCCCCCGGTCGCAGGATCGTCGGGCTGCACAACGGCGTATTGTTCAGGAGCATTCCGCCGCCGCTGCCGACATCCTCGGCGACGAACGCTGCACCGTTCCAGGTCAGTTGCAGATAGCGGCGTGACACCTTCGGATCGCCGACCAGGATTGTGCTTTCGTGCGCCCGACCGATTGTGATGGTTGCGGCGGGAATGGGTATACGCATTGGTGGTGCGTTGCTCTGCGTGACCAGGATCTCGAACGTCTGCGGCGGTTGGGTCAGCGGATGACCGCAGCGCGAGCAAAATCGGGTGGCGTATGGCTGAGGCGCGCCACAGACGGGACAGAGCGGCAGCGCCTGAAGAGATGCAGGATTCATATGACCTCCGTAGAACACGCGCGACGTTGATGTGACCGGGCGTTACCGCCATGCTGCAGAGACTCCTGATCGCCTGCATCCCTTATACCGCCTTTATGAAACCGTGTATGTGGAAAGTTCAACAACGACGGGTTGTAACTATGCAACTGAACTGTAACGGTTTGACGCTTTGCGCGCGCTGTGCTATACTACGGCTGCTGTGGTGCCTGTAGCTCAACGGCAGAGCGCCTGACTGTGGCTCAGGAGGTTGTGGGTTCGAGACCCATCAGGCACCCCAATTATTACTCTGTCTACTGCCTCGCAAGAGGCTTTTTGTTTTCCACCATGGAGTATCTTGTCGTCTCGGACAATCACACGTTCATCATCAGTCGTCACGATGGCGATATTCCTGTCGAGGATACGCCGCTGGGTCTCTATTTTTACGATACGCGCCACCTCAGCGCGCTTCAGGTGCGTCTCGACGGTCAACCGCTCGAGTTACTGTCCTGGAACGATGAGCATGTCTACCACGCGGTATGCCTGCTGACGAACGGACTGTCTGGAGGCGCGGAAGGCAGCATTGATCGTCAAACGATAGCCGTGCGACGTGAGCGGATAGTGCGCGAGGCGGTATTCGAGCGGTTGACGCTCACCAGTTACAATCGCGCGCCTGTTGTGTGTGATCTGACCATCGAAATGGCGGTCGATTTCGCCGATATGTTCCTGGTGCGCGGCTTTGCCGGCGGTCCTCGCGGAACAATCGAGCCGGTCGATTATCAGGGCAATCGGCTACGTTTCGTCTATCGTGGTGCCGATGACGTGGTGCGCACCACCGATATTGTCCTGAGCACAATCCCCGATACAGCAAACATTCTCGGTGCTGAGACACCTCCGCCCTCACCCGGTCCGCAGGGTGAGGGATCGCGGCATCTGCGCCAGTTGCCTGCACCGGCGCGCGCACAGGTTCACTGGCGAGTCGAACTGGCGCCCCATGCTACGTGGGACGTAACGCTGATTGTTACGCCTTCGATTCACACAGTCGGGTTTTCAGAACACGGATGTGACCTGACATTCGAGCAGGCGCTGGACGAGGTGCGCGCTTCGTATCAGGCGTGGGACGATGCAACGGTGATGGTGACGACCGATCACCCGACGCTCAATCAGTTGTTGCGGCGCAGCAGTGCTGATCTCCGCGCGCTGACCGCCAGCTTTGGCAATGTTGTTCTGCCAGTTGCCGGCATACCCTGGTTTGCTGTGCCCTTCGGGCGCGACTCGCTGATTACCAGCCTCCAGACACTCTGGTTTCACCCTGATCTTGCGCGCGGGACGTTGCGCTACCTGGCGGAGCATCAGGGTACGCAGGATAACCCCTGGCGCGACGAGCAACCCGGCAAGATTCTCCACGAGATGCGCTTTGGCGAGCTTGCCAATACAAACAGTGTACCGTTCAACCCGTACTACGGCAGCATCGATGCGACGCTGCTCTTCCTGATGCTGTTCGCTACCACCGTGCGCTGGACCGGCGATCGGGCGCTGTATGACGATCTGCTGCCGGCTGCGCTGCTTGCGCTCGACTGGATGGACCTGTATGCCGACGCGGATGGCGATGGGTATATCGCATTCGAGCCGCGCTCATCAGCCGGATTGCGGATCCAGGGCTGGAAGGATTCGCGCGATTCGGTGGTGCACCCGGATGGGACACTCGCCACACCGCCGCTGGCGCTGGTGGAAGTGCAGGCATATGCGTATGCTGCCAGAACATGGCTGGCCGATCTGCTGGAACAGATGGGCGATCGTGATCGCGCGGCGGAGGTACGCGCCGGTGCTGCTGCCTTGAAAGAGCGATTCAACGTCGATTTCTGGCTTGCTGAAGAGGGCTTCTATGCTCAGGCTATCGAAGTCGGCAGGGGTCCTGTCCATGAGGTGACCAGCAATCCGGGCCATGCGCTGCTGTGCGGCATTCTGACACCGGAACGCGCTGCGCAGGTTGCGGCGCGCCTGGTTGCGCCCGATATGCTGTCGAGCTGGGGGGTGCGCACGCGCAGTGCGGCAGACCCGAATTACAATCCGATGAGTTATCACAACGGCAGTGTCTGGCCCCACGACAATTCCCTGATCGTCTGGGGTCTGGCGCGCAGCGGGTTCCGTGATGAAGCCAACGAGATCGCCAGTCGTCTGATCGAGGCTGCTTCCCGGTTTCATCTGTGCCGCCTGCCTGAGTTGATGTGCGGGTACGACCGTGAGCCGGGGATGTTCGATAGCCCTATTCCGTATCCGGTCAGTTGTCGCCCCCAAGCGTGGGCTGCCGGCGCCGGCTTGCTGATTGTGCAGAGCATACTGGGGCTGGAAGTCGATGCGTTTGCGAATACGCTGCGGCTTGCGCCACACCTACCTCCCTGGCTCTCGATGGTCGAAGTGCGTAACCTGCGGGTTGGCGAGCGACGGGTGGATTTTCGCGTGACCCGCGCCGGGGTGAACGTGCTGGCGAATGGCGGGGTCGATGTGCAGATCACGCAGTGACTACTGACGCACACAGGCGTCGGCGCGCTGTTGCATTGCCGATGCAGTTTCAGTTGCGGTGCGCCTGCCGAGCAAGAACGGCGGCAGCGCCGCTTCAATTGCATCCCACGCGCAGCGGATCGGGCGGTCGGGCGGAATGCCGGATGCGTTTCTGGCGTACTGCGCCGCTGCGGCAAGCGCCGGATTGTCGGTGACCGCCGGGTCGCTCAGTGCAGCGATGGAAGCCGGGAGCATCCCTACGTCGCGGGCAATACGCGCCTGCCACTCCGGTTCGCGCAGCGTTTGTGCAAGTGTTTCCGCCTGCGCCAGGCGCGCGCCATCGAGCGTGGCGCCGTACATCAGGTAGACACCGGTCAGAGGCGCTGCTGCTGGCGTTCCGCGGCTGGTCAACGGCAGTGGCGCAATGCCCAACTCGAGCGTCTCAGTCAACCCGCGATAACTCTCCAGCGCCCAGTCGCCATCAATAGCCAGCACCGCCCTGCCGCGACGGAACAACCGTGCACCTTCGTCGTAGGTCGAAGGCGGGGTCGGTCCGTACCGTCGCACGGTGCGCAGCAGGTCGAGCGCCGCGATAACCGCAGGGGTGTCGAGCAGTGGCATGCCGTCGGCATCCAGCATCGTTCCACCGGTCATATCCAGCCATACCGCAAACCAGCGCGCCTCGGTCCATCCGGCGACCAGTCCGACCCGATTGCCGCCGGTGGTGGCGCGTGCAGTGGCGATCAGCGAATCGACGGTACGCGGTGGATGTTCTACAAGTTTTCGATTGTAGAGCAGCAGCAAAAATCCCTGAGCTGCTACCGGCTCGCCCCACTGCTGACCGGCGGTAGTCGCGCCGGTAATGACCACTGGCAGGATTTCATCAGGTGAAGCCTTTTGCCGGGTCGAGCGGATCACTCCCATGGTGCGCAGGACTGCCAGGTCATTGCCGCTCCCCCAGATCAGGTCTGGCGGTGGTCGCCCATCGAGTTGATCGACGCGCAACCGGGCGATCATCGCATCGGGGCTGCCGCTCGTGATACGAACCGGAACGCCGGCTTCGGCAGCGGCGTCGGTCAGCAGACGGGTCAGCGCTTCGATCTGCGATTGATCACCGGCGAGCCACACCATCAGCGGTTCGGGGGCAGGAGGGGGTGTGGGTGGCGGCGTTGCCGTTGGTAGAGCGGTTGGCGACGGAGGCGGCGTTACCGGTGTCGCCGGTGCAACTGTGGGAACTGGCGTCGGGGTCGGCAGTGCCGCCGCGGGTTGACCGCACGCTGCCAGCAGCAGAATGGTTGCCAGCACATATGCATACCGGCGGATGGTCAGGGCAGGAGTTTCCATGTTGTTTGCCACGTGCCGCCGTACCGGTTGTCGAGTTCGATGATCAGGGGCACCATGCCGTCGAGAATGCGCGCATTGTGCAACGAGCCACAATCGACCGGACGGAATCCAAGGTCGGCGATCAGACCGGCAACGATCCGTTTGTCGGCTTCATCATCGCCAGCGTAGAAAACATCGCGCTGGATGCCATCGGCATTGAGCGACGTCAGCAGTGTGGTCCAGAAATTGGTTTTGAACGCCGCTACGACCCGCGCGCCAGAACCGATGGCATCGCGGGTGATTTCGGCGCCGGCGACGCGGTTGTCGGGCAGATTGTCGAACGGGTTGGAAATGTCGATCACTAGCCGTGAGCGCAGCGTCGCAGCGTGGTTACGGCAAAACGGCGCCACCTCCCGGTAGGGTAAAGTAATCACCACAATCGTTGCGTCCTCCAGCGCCCCGGCATAGTCGGTCACCCGCGCTGCGGGCAGAGATGCGACGAGGTGCTGTTTTTCGGCGGGTGTGCGTGAACCGAACACAACCTGATGACCGGCGCGCATCCAGCCAGTCCCCAGGCCGGTTGCCATTCTTCCCGTACCGATCAACGCAATCACGGTCATTGCGCTGTTCCTTTCTGAAGCATATCGAAGCAGTGTTGCGCTTCCGCCAGCAACCGTTCACGGATCGGCGGCGGCGTCGGCAGACCGGCAGCATCGCACGCCAGCAGGACGCTGCCGACTACCGGTGGCGCTTCGAGCTGTACAACCTGTGCTGCCGGAGCAACCCGGTGCACCTGGTCGGCAAGCGTTTCGATCAGGAGCGTACTCCGCGAACGAAAGACACCGCCGGCAAGCACCAGGTCAAATGGCTCAGCGCCAAGATCGAGTTTACGCGCGACAGCCGCCGCTGTCTGTCCCAGCTCTTCCCCTGTCTGACGAACGATGCGAACGGCAACCTCGTCCCCCGCATGTGCGGCTGCAAAGACCAGCGGCGCGAGGCGTCCGTTGGGGGGCGGCGCTGCGCCGCGCGAGACCCGTTCAACCAGATCGAGCACACCGGCAGCGCCATACGCCTGCACAAAAGCATCGCTCAGTGCAGTCGTCGGTCCGCGTCCAATCCAGGCATGCCCGATAGCACGGGTTGCTTCCCACACCAGTCCAGCAGCGCCGTGAAAGTCGCCCCACAGCATTCCCAGACCAAATGTGCGGAAGGTGTCACCGCGACGACTCCGTCCGGCGACGGTCGAACCCGTGCCGGCAATGACGACAACGCCGCACCCATCGGCAGAACCGGCGCGCAGTGCGCCAAACGCATCATTCACCAGGATGAACGGTCCGGGTATGCCCAGGCGTGTCACAACCGGCGTGAGACGCGCATGATCACTCTCCCAGTCGAGACCTGCCAGCGCGTATCCGGCGGCGATCAGCGCACTGCGGGGAATGCCCGCCACGTCCAGCGCCGCATCGACCGCCTGCGCATACGCCGCAGCAGCGCCATCGAGACCCACACCCTCCCAGTTGCCGGGACCGCTCTGACCCCAACCGACGACACGCCCCTCCAGATCGGCAATCAGCGCGTGGGTCTTGGAACCGCCGGCATCGATACCCAGAACGTACCCGTGGCGCATACCATCGTCCTCGCAGTAACAACCACCTCAACGCAGAAACAGTTCAACCACCGGTACCGTTACTCTGGGTCTAACGACCGGCAATTCGAGCGTCAGCGTATCGGCGGCGGTTTCAGCAATGCTCCATTCATTGTGTTTGCCCGGTTCCAGCAGTTTCACCTCACTGGCGTCGTGGAGGAGTTGCGCATATTCTACCCTGCCTGCCATGCCATCGAAGTGCAGGTGGCGGAAGGGCCAGGAAAAGATGTGCAGATAGAGCCGCTTCCCATTCTGCGTCAGGCGACAATCGGCGGGGGCAACGAACTCGCTCTGGGTGCAGCCGTAGATCGAGCGGCTATGCAGGCGCATCCAATCGGCATAGACCTTGAGCGCCGCCATCGCCCGGTCATCGAACGTACCGCGCGCGGTGGGACCGACATTCATCAGCAGATTCCCACCGCACGCCACCGAGTTGATCAGCATCTGGATCAGTTGCTCCGGGCTTTTCCAGGTCATTTCGTCGCGATGGTAGCCCCATGATCCGCTAAAGGTCTGACACGTTTCCCATACAACCGGTTTGCCATCGACATGCACCCACTCACGCGGTTGAAACTGTTCAGGGGTGTGCACGTCGGCGAACTCGGTTGGCAGATCGAGACGATTGTTGATGATACTATCCGGCGCCAGTTCACGCACCAGCCGCAGCAGCGCCTCACTCTCCCAATCGGCACGTCCCTTGCCCGGCAGCCCATTGTACGTGCGGTTGGGGTAGGAGAAGTCGAACCAGATGATGTCCACCGGTCCGTAGCCGGTCAGCAGTTCGCGCACCTGATTGCGCATATACGCTGCATATCGCCGGATGTCACGCCGGGCATTCAGTTCAGCGACGTTGGGATGGTCGCGCAGGGGGTGGAAGATATCGATCGGAAAATCGGGATGATGCCAGTCGATGAGGGAGTAGTAGAAACCGATACGCAACCCTTCGGCACGGAACGCCTCGACGAACGGCTTGAGCAGATCGCGCTTTGCCGGCGTATTGGGCGCCTTATAGGTCGTATACTGCGTATCCCACAGACAGAACCCCTCGTGGTGCTTGGTCGTGATCACCACATACTTCATCCCCGCCTCGCGCGCAGCGCACGCCCATATGCGGGGGTCGTACAGATCGGGATCGAAGTGGTCGAAGTAGCGTTGATACGTTTCGTCATCGATCTTTTCGCGGCTCTTCACCCACTCGTGGCGCGCTGCAAGCGCATACAATCCCCAGTGAATGAACATACCGAAGCGATCATGGACGAACCACGAGGTGTCGCCGCGCGTTGGCGTTGGAGTGAGAATCGTCGGCTCCTGTCGAATGAATATAAGGTGCAACGTTCAGTATCCTGCCTGTTTATCCACCACATTCAGCAGCGGTTCACCGCGCAGATAGCGACGCAGATTGTCGCAGAACAGGTTGATGATGCGTTCGCGGGTACGCGGTGAAGCATACGAGATATGCGGCGTGATCCAGGTATTGGGTGCTTTCCAGAGCGGATGATCCGGCGGTAATGGCTCGATGGGCAGCGCGTCGAGCGCCGCGCCGGCGATGCGGCCACTATGGAGCGCGTCCAGCAACGCATCGGTATCGACAATCTGACCGCGCGCGATATTGATCAGGTAGGCGCCAGGTTTCATCCGCGCGAAAGCATCGGCGTCGAACATGCCCCGGGTCGCAGGGGTCAGCGGTGTGGCAAGCACAACAAAATCCGCCTGTGGGAGCAGATCGCGCCAGCCGTGTTCACCGACGATCAGATCGACATCATCGACCGGTTGAGGGCGGCGACGGCTGGCAAGCACCCGCATGCCGAAACCGCGCGCCCGTTTTGCGATCTCCGCGCCGATATGCCCATAGCCGATGATCAGCAGCGTACGCTCGAACAACTCGTCGCAGGGAATGGCTTCACCACGTTCCCACTCATCGGGCGCCAGCGCCCCGAGGTCAAACGCACGTTTGACGTGGTTCAGCATGTACATCATCACGAACTCGGCGATCGGGATGGCCTGAGCGCCGGCCGAGTTCGTCAGCACAATGTCACGTTCGAGGATTTCGGGAATGAGCAGATGCTCGACACCGGCGCTCGGCGTATGGATCCAGCGCAATCCGGGGGCTGCGGCTAGCATCCTGCGCAGAACGCTTATCGGTGTCCACCAGCGAACCAGGATGGACGCATCGCTGATGTCGCCATCCGGTTCGCCCTGATCGTCAAAACGCACCACCGTCAGGTCAGGCGCGATCTCCGCCAGGCGTGGTTCGAGCAGAGGAGCGAGAGCCTGCGGAATGATCAATTTCATGCAAACCTCACAGACGGGCGATTGCCGGTCATCAACTGACCGATTCGCCGGGCTTCAAATCGATGACGGTCACATCTACGCCGAAGGCGCGGCACTGCTCACGCAACTGCTCCGGCGTCCCGCGCAGGATCGGGAAGGTGCCGTAGTGCTCAGGAATGGCAAATGTCGGTCGGATCAATTTCAGCGCATACGCCGCCTGCATGGGATCCATCGTGAAATGGTCGCCTATCGGCAGGATCACCAGTTCGGGATGGTACAGGTCGCCGATGATCTGCATATCCATGGTCACGGCAGTATCACCAGTGTGGTAGATGGTGAAGCCATTTTCCATGCGCAGCACGTACCCCGCCTCGGTTCCCAGGGGCACAATCACGCCATTGTCGTTGTAGGTGCTGCTGTGGGTCGCATGGGTCATTGTTGCGCGGATACCGGCCACCTCGACGGTGCCGCCCTTGTTGAATCCAACCAAGCGATCCTGGCTGACACCCTTCGATGCGATCCAGGAGGTGACCTCGAACTGCCCGACGATTGTTGCGCCGGTTTCGTTTGCCAGCGCCAGAATATCGGCAATATGGTCGAAATGCCCGTGGGTCAGGAAGATCACGTCGAGACTCTCGCTTCGCACGCGCTGCTTCCACTCGTCGGGGCAGGACGGATTGCCGTCAACCCAGGCGTCGATGAGAACCTTTTTGCCGCCAGGGGTCAGAATATGGAAGGTGCCGTGTCCAAGCCAGCTGATCGTCGTCTCGCGACCGATTGTTGCCATCGCGCTCCTCCTTTCCATCTATGGCAGGAACCGGCGCACGCGCCGGGTGTTGCGACTCCGCAAGCGCATCCAGAGCAGCTCTGAACTTTTATGAGCAACAGAGACTCCAGAGGCGGCATTGTCCGGCAGGAAATAGTATAGCACAGGTTGTGACGTTGAACGTTGAACGTTATGTATATGAAGGATCACTTTTGCAGTAGCATGAAGATGCCCGGTTCCCTGTTTCCGCTTTTCTACAACGAAGCTGTGTAGGCAGACTCTCTAAACTCGCGGTGGCTGAGGCACTCCAGACACTGCGCCGCCATGATGTGGTTCACGAACACGGTGGGCGGTGGCGCTATACGGTCGAACTGTTCCGGCGCGGGGTGGCGCTCAACAAATGGGCGTGATGTCTTCCTGAGACACGGACGCCTGCCGGCATCACCCCATTGCCGGGCGCGATCCGGGCGGATGGAGTACAATGGCGGGTGAGCGCGCTGCGCGTGTTGCGTTGCAGGAAAGAGGCGTTGGGTTACCCTGAATACCCTCACCCCAGCCCCTCTCCCGCATTGCGGGAGAGGGGAGCGCTGGCCTGCGCCGGGGCATCCTGATGCGGCAGAGGTTATGTTAGATCGTACATTCTGTCCGCCCCGGAACACACTGGCGGGCGCGGACGCCCGCGCTCCAAGGCGAGAGTACCCCCCACTCCCGGCGCACCTGCAACGGGGGCGTCTCGACTCCCACTGCCCTGTGCGGAGCAGGGTGGGGAGAAAGGGCACACAAACGCACCAGGATGCAGCCAGCCGGTGACGTATCCCAAAAACCACACCCGCAAGAGGCAGGTGCGCCGCATCACGCTGCTGCCAGCGCCTCGCGCAGTTTGCCGAGCAGCATCTCCTCCGGCGCTGCGCCTTCGATGTGGACGACATTGTCGATGACGGTGCGGGGAACCCCCATCACCTCGTAGCGCTCGCCGAGTTCAGGAAACTCGGTGACCTCGATAACATCGGCGGTGATCAACGGGCTGGCATACGCCAGACGGTGCGCCAGCACCCCTGCACGCGGGCAGTAGGGGCAGCCAGGTGTTACAAAGACCTGGAGGTGCATCGGTTGTTTCAGTTCATTCAAAAAATTGCGCGTTGCCGGTTGCAGTTCCACTGCGTCGCTGCCAACCATGCGCAGGGCTTCGAGCAGGGTGACAAACTCGTAGCCGCTGGGAATGCCGTAGAACCGCACGCCGTAGTTCTGCTGTTCCTCACCGCCGAGCACAACAATCGCCGGCGCCTTATCGATACCCAGTTCCGCGGCACGCGCAGCGTCTGCCTCCAGGTCATATGTCAATACGCGCAGCAGTGGATGAATGCTGACGACTTCTTCCACCAGCTCACCGGTGACATCGCATAGTTCGCAGTTGTTCTTGCTGCTGAAAAACGCCATTGTTACGGGTCGTTTCAATCCTTCGTCCAGCTGCTCGCACACAATCTTTCGATCTTTATCGTTTAAGAGCGCCATTGTGCATGCCTCCTTATGTACAGATACCGGTTCGTTCTGCGGGTATGATGCAGCGGATGCAGGAAACGTTACATCACCCGTGCAATGCTGGCAGGAACACGGTCGGGCTGGAAACGAGCAACGGGCTGTGACTCTTGAACGCCTCGGCATATGCCACGCCGAAAAGTCTGCCAGTGTAGGCGTCTTCCGCTTCGTAGAGGGACAACAACCGGTCATGACCTTCGACTTTGAAGATCGAACCGTACTCCGCCAGCGTAGCGCGTTTGCGATCATAGGTGGCGCCGACATCCACTGCAAAAGCGAAGTCGCGTCCCCACGGCGGTTCCATCTTGCAGTGCGGGTAGAAGAGCCGATCAATCGCCCACGGTTCCGTATCAGCGAGCATCTCACCACCCGGTACGCGATCCCAGTGATCGAGGCGCGCATAAAAGACGGCTGCGCCGACGAGACTCCCGACTGCGGCATGATCGGGATGGACACAGGCGTCGGTTGTGGCAAAGACGAGTGACGGACGATGGATGCGGATCAGGCGGGCAACTTCGAGCCGCAGATGAAGTGTGTCGGTGATCAGCCGGTCCTGCCCGTCGAGAAAGATACGATCCGCCCCCAGGTGCGCCGCCGCGCGTCGCGCCTGATCGACGCGCATTCCCGGCAGCGCGAAATCGCTCGGCTCGCCGTCGCAGAGATCCACCAGCAGCACCCGTTTTCCCTGTCCGGTAAGCAGCGCAATCGTGCCGCCCATCTGCACTTCTGCATCGTCAGGGTGTGCGGAGATGACCATGACATCGTATGACATGGCTCGCCCCTTTCCTGTCAACATCCTGTCTGGTTAAGGTACGATGCAGCGCGATGTGCAATAGTTACAGAGTGGTATAATCGCGTTTCCTGGCTGGGAGCGGTGAGCAGAAAGGAGGTTTGGCAATGGGTGCATGGTCGGAACTGGACGCCGCGTATCCGCCCGGCGCACTGACCCCCGGTGCAGCGTTTGTGGCGGCGCTTGCACACCTGTACGGAGCAACGAGCATCTACGACAGCACAGGCGCGCTGATGGGTTTTGTGCCTGATCCGCGTCGTGGACTGGCGCGCGACCACGATCTGATCGAACGGGTCGAGCACTCATTGAAGCATGTTGCGCTCGATGATTTTCTGCGCGAAGCACGTGAACGACTCAATCACGCACAACGTCGCTGCCTGGCGCTGAACCTGCTCGATGCGACGCTGGCGGCAGGCGCAAGCCCTGACATATGCGCGCGTTACCACGTGCTGATAGAAGGACTCGGCATACCGGCTGAGATGATCGAACCGTACCGTCCTGCCCTGATACTGAAGAACGATCTGAGCATCTTTCCGCAATAAATCAATGACCATTCCATCATCGCAGCGCAGCACGTTTGCCGCAAGGACATTCGCGGCATTACGCTACCGCAACTATCGGCTCTGGTTCTTTGGTCAGATGGTGTCGCTCTTTGGCTCCTGGATGCAGACCACTGCCCAGGGATTCCTGGTTTTCCAGTTGACCGGCTCGCCGGCGTATCTGGGGTACGTCGGTTTTGCCGCTGGCGTACCCGCGTGGGTATTGACCCTGTATGGCGGCGTGGTTGCCGACCGCGTACCGCGCCGTACGCTCCTGATTGTGACGCAGACAGCGCAGATGGCGCTGGCGTTCATCCTCGCAGGGCTAGTTTTCAGCGGCATTGTTCAACCCTGGCACATCATCCTGCTGTCGCTGTTGCTGGGGGTCGCCAATGCTTTCGATGCCCCTGCACGCCTGGCATTCGTGCGCGAGCTGGTCGATAAGGAAGACCTGACAAACGGTATCGCACTCAATGCGACGATGTTCAACCTGGCGACCACGACCGGACCGGCAATAGCGGGCGTGATGTACAACCTGGTCGGACCGGCGTGGTGTTTTATGCTCAACGGCATCTCGTTTCTGGCGGTTATCGGCGCACTCTGGCGGATGCGAATCGCGTCCGGTCCGGTTGCGCCGCGCAACACCTCGGCGTGGCGCGATCTCCGTGAGGGTCTGAGTTACATCCGGCATGAACCGGTGGTGCGGACGCTGATCGCGCTGGTTGGGGCGACGAGTTGCTTCGGCATTTCGTTTGCGACCCTCTTCCCGGCCTGGGCAGTGCGCATCCTGGGCGGTGACGCAACAACAACCGGGCTGCTGCAATCGGCGCGCGGCCTGGGCGCATTACTGGGGGCCTTGCTGATTGCATCGCTTAGTCGTTTTCAGTTCAAAGGGCGCCTGCTCACCGTTGGTACGTTCGCCTTTCCACTCCTGCTGATCCTGATGACTCTCACCAATCAACTGGCATTGACTCTGGCGATCCTGGTCGCTTCCGGTCTGGCGGTGATCCTGGTCATGAATCTGGCGAATGCGCTGGTGCAGACGTTGACCCCTGATGCGTTGCGTGGTCGGGTGATGGCAGTGTACAGCATGGTCTTCTTCGGTATGATGCCGGTTGGATCGTTGTGGATCGGCATGGTTGCCGAGCGGGTGGGAGAACCGGCAGCAGTGATCAGCGGGGCGCTGGCGGTGCTGGGTGTCGCAGTGGCCATTGTTGTCGCTGTGCCGCGCATTCGCGCGTTGCCGTAGGAAAAGAATCAGAAACCCGTATCATGGTCGAGATAACAAAAGTGTCATCCCGGATGCCTGAAAGTGGGTGTACGATCAGGCTGAGGGTCGTCCTCACTATCCCTCTGCCAATCCCTCATAGTTCTTCCCTCGTCGTCGGATCAGAAAGGAAGGAAGTATGCTGCTCAAACGTGTGCTTCTCTTCGTCCTGGTGTTGATCGCGCTGACATTCTTCGTTCCGGCGGTGCCAGCTCAGGCGAGTGTCACCGTATTGTCACCCCGGATCACGTATGTTGCGTTGGGCAACTCGCTCGGATTCGGACTGTGGGATTTCAGTCGTGGAGGATATGTGTACCGGTACGGGGCAGCACTGGCTGCCGACACCGGCGCGACGGTTTCGTTGATCAATCTCAGCGTACCTGGATGGACGAGCAGCGACCTGCTGGCTGCACTGCGCAGTCGCTGGCTATTCCGTCTGTCGGTCGCATCGGCGCAGGTCGTGACGTGGGATATTGGCGGCAATGACCTCTTGCACGCCCGCGATCGGTATATCGCCGGTACGTGTGGCGGTTCGGACAATCAGGAGTGTCTGCGTAGCGCAGTAGAAACTTTCAGGGGCAACTGGAGCGCTATCGTGGGCGAAATTGTAAGATTGCGCAGCGGTCGTCCAACGGTCTATCGCACGATGGATCTGTACTACCCGTTCGTTGTCCAGGACGCTGCCAGCGGTCGCCTGCCGGTGTTACTGCCATATCTCAAGCAGGCGAACGATATCATTCACGCGACCGGATGCGGGGTCAGGGTCGCCAATGTTTACACCGCGTTCAATGGCAGTTATACCGCTCCTCAGCAGCCCTCACTGTATCTCTCATTCGACGGCTATCACCCGAATGCAGCCGGTCACGCCGTCATTGCCGGGCGGCTGAGGGCGCTGGGGTACGAACCGGCGATGGTGCTGCCCTGGATGTGTGCATGATGGTTGCCAGATGAGCGTCGGATAAAGGACGGATGAAGGCAGTCGCCTTCTCCGAATTCACACAACACGTCGGTCAGAAACCGACGTGTTGTTCTTTTCGTCTGTCGGTGCGATCCACTGGTGATTTGCTGGTGTTGCATGCAGGAAAAGCCGGTGTTGGTGATTGACAAGTAGCGATTGCTATGCTACTTTGCACTGGTGTTTCATCGCGTTCTGACGGCATCTGGAAGGGCGGTATGGCGAAACTTGCAATCAACGGAGGCGCATCGGTGCGCAGCCGCCCCTGGCCCCGCTGGCCACAGTGGGATGCACGGGAAGAGCAGCGGGTGCTCGATGTGCTCCACAGCGACGATTGGGGCGGTTTTGCGCCGGTGGTGGAAGAGTTCGAGCGTGCGTTCGCGCAACACCACGGCGCCGCCTTCGGCATTGCAGCCGTCAACGGCACGCAGACGCTGGTAGCGGCGCTCATGGCGACCGGCATCGGTCGCGGCGATGAGGTGATCGTTCCGCCGTACACCTTCATCGCCACTGCATCAGCGGTACGCTTGGTTGGCGCAACGCCGGTCTTCGCCGACATCGAGGCGGATACTTACAACCTCGATCCGGCGGCGGCAGAAGCCGCAATAACGTCGCGCACACGGGCAATCATTCCAGTTCACTTCGCCGGTCAGGCGGCGGATATGGATCGCCTGACAGCGCTGGCGCAACGCCACGGTCTGATCCTGATCGAGGATGCCGCTCACGCACACGGTGCATCGTGGCGCGGTCGGATGTGCGGATCGCTCGGCGATGTCGGATCGTTTAGTTTCCAGAGCAGCAAGAATATGACTGCCGGTGAGGGTGGTACGCTGACGACGAACGACCGGATGCTCGCCGATGCCATTCGCAGCCGGGTCAACCAGGGGCGCGCGATCGGCGGCGCCTGGTATGAGCACCCCAACCTGGGAAGCAATATGCGGCTCTCTGCCTGGCAGGCAGCAGTTCTTCTGGCGCAACTGGAACGTCTCGACGAACAGACCGACCGGCGAATGGCATGTGCGCGGCGTCTGAATGCGTTCTTCGCCGATGTTGAAGGCATTCAGCCGATGCGCTGGGACGAACGCGCGGATCGGCACGCCTTTCATCTCTACATGGTGCGCTACGATGAACACGCCTTTGGCGTGCCACGCGATCGGTTCGAACAGGCGCTGGAAGCCGAAGGTATTCCGTGTTCGACCGGATATCCCTTCCCGATCTACCGGCAACCATCGCTGAGGGCGGAGTTCGCGCGCGCTACTCATTGCCCGAATGCCGAGCGGGCGTGTCGTGAGGCGATCTGGCTGCCGCAGTGGCTCCTGCTTGCCGAACCAGAAGAGATGGACGATGTTGCCGCTGCGGTAATCAAAATCCGCGATCATCGGGATGAACTGCGCTATGCTGCTTCCCTCTGAGCAATATCCGAAACTGCGCGCCATTGATATTCGCCAGGTTATGCACGACGGTCAACCGTCGCTGTTGCTGCGCGATCCGCTCCAGATTTCGGATCGCTTCCTGGTGATCTCACACGGTCTCGGTCCGGCACTGTTGTTCTGCGATGGAAAGCACAACCGCACGGCAATTGCCGGTAAGTTGCGCTCCATCTTCGGCTTACCGGTCGATGTGTCGCTGGTGAACAATCTGGTCGATGCATTGGACGAGGCGCTGCTGCTGGATAATCTGCGCTTCAAGACGGCGCAGGCATGTGCGCTGGCTGACTATCGCGCCGCACCGTTCCGTCAACCGGCGCTTGCCGGGCAGTCGTATCCCGCTGATCCGGTGGAACTCCGGCGGTTGCTCGATGGCTATGTCGCTGCGGCTGGTCAGGTGACCCCGGCGCCGCCGACCGGTCGCGGCGTGCTCAGTCCACATATCGACTATGAGCGTGGCGGGCGGGTGTATGCGCAGGTGTGGCAACGGGCGGCAGACATGGTACGCGCCGCTGAGATTGTGATCCTGATCGGTACAGACCACTACAGCCCTGAACCGATTACACTCACGCACCAGCGCTACGCAACACCGTTCGGTGTGTTGCCCACCGATACCGCCATTGTCGATGCGCTGGCAAACGCCATTGGTGAAGAGGCAGCATTTGCCGGCGAGTTGTACCATCGTGTCGAACATTCACTCGAACTGGCGGCAGTATGGTTGCAGTATGTGCGTGGCACACCCCCATGTCCGGTCATTCCCATTCTGGTTGGTTCCTTTGCGCGCTACATCGGCGGCGAAGACCCGGCGACCGACCCGCGTCTCGATGCGCTAATCGCAACGTTGCGTCAGGTGCTGGAGGCGCGGCGCGCGCTGGTGGTTATCTCCGGCGATATGTCGCACGTCGGTCCGGCTTTCGGCGGTGCACCGTTGAGCGCATCCGACAAAGCAGCGCTTCGTGATTCGGATGAACAGGTGATCGACCGTATGCACGCCGGTGATGCCGATGGTTTCTTCCGGGTCATTGCTGCAACGGGTAATCGCCAGAATATCTGCGGTTGGCCGCCGACCTACGTGGCGCTCCGGTTGATGGGCGCAGTCGAAGGCGAACTGGTGGGCTATGCACACTGCCCGGCTGATGACGAGGGAACGTCAGTCGTGTCGATCTGTGGGATGGTGTTTGGGTAAATGTCGGACGTTGAACGTTGAACGTTGGATGTTGGACGTTTGGATATTGAACGTTGAACGTTGGGCGTTGAACGTTGGACGTTTGGATGTTGAATGTCGGGCGTTGGACGTTGAATGTTGAACGTTGGGCGTTTGGATATTGAACGTTGAACGTTTGAACCCTGACCCCAGGTTCCCTGGTTCCCGGTTCTCAGTTCTCAGACACCCTGACCGCAAGGCAAGATCGATGCGGAACATACGACCTGTTATCTGGATCGCTGCTCTTCTTCTGGCGCTGACAGGATGCGCCGGGTTGCCGTTGCCGTGGATCGGCGGCACTTCTCCCACGGTCGAACAGCCGACGCTTCCCTCCATGCCCCAGACGTCTGCCACTGAAGCCACGCCGGTTGCCGTGCAACCCACGCCGGAAACGGCATCCACCACCGAAGCCACACCGGCTGCCGCGCAACCCACGCCGGAAACACCACCCGCCGCCGAAGCCACGCCGGTTGCCACGCAACCCGCGCCAACAGCCGTCGAATCTGTCGCAGGAGACACTGTCACACCAACGGCGACCGACACGACACCGACTGCCACAACCGGGCCCACAGAGGAGCCGCTCTACCTGCAACCGTCACCGATACCCGGTTTGCCGACGGTTGCTCCGCCAACTGCCACACCAACGCCAAGCCCGACACCGACTGCAACACCCGTTTCCTCGCCAACCCCTGACACCGAAGCGTCGCCAACCCCGACACCCACCTACCCGCCGGTGCCGATCGTGTCGTCGCTGCGTGGCACAGTGGCAAACCCCGGCAATGTGCGCGCCGATCCGAACGTAAGCGCCTCACCGATTGATCGGGTGAACCAGGGCGAAGAGGTGCAACTCCTCGGACGCAGTGACAATGGTCGCTGGTATCTGGTGCTGACGGTACGCGGGGTCGCCGGATGGGTGAGCGCCGCGCTCCTGAGCGTACCGCCCGAAACTGCGGCGCAGGTTCCGGTCAACCCCGACATCGCGCTGCCGACGCCGCCCGGTGGTACGCCGTAAGGATCAGGCATACGAAGCATCATGGCATCGATGCCTGCCTTCAGGTATACTCAGGCAGAGTCGCACGACGTTTTGCACTGTCCACCGGTGCTCTCCATCACACACGCAGCCTGAACCATCCTGAACGGCGCAGGGCGCAGCGCCGCTGCGCCCCCGGCGTGCAGCGAAGAGGCTTTATACTGAGCAGAATACATCAGATCACCGCTTTGCAGAACCTGACCGATATCCTGCAATTCACGCTGCACTCACCGTCTCCAGGAATCTTGCGGGGATGAATCATATGAACGGTGACCGGAAACCGGCATTGGAGCGCTCCCCGCATCCTGGTGACAATACCCATGCAGAATGACCGATGACCGGCGCCATCCCGGACGTATCACGCGCTATTTGCGTCTCTGCCGCAGCAGAATGATGCCGAGTAGTCCGAGCAATCCTCCCCATTTCAGCAGAAACGCCAGCGCATTGAGAAGGACGAGGGCGCCCATCAGCGCAAAAAAGCCTCCAATCCCAATCGCAAGACCTGACGGCATCCAGACTTCCCACGAATCGATCAATGCCGACTGCGGCGTTTGCGGGTCGTAGAGCACCTTGACTGTATCGCCGACGCGGTACGCCGCCGGATTGCTGCCGATGCTGCTCTCGAAGCGAATGCTTTCTCCATCAACCGTGCGGAACTCCACGACCGGATAGAAGAACGTCCTGCGCTCACCACCCGAAGTGCTGGTACGGGAAACGACTTCGACGACCGTGCCGTCTGCCGGGATCATTGCGGCGATCTGATTCTGGGTGGAGGCGCGCCACTGCAATCCCAGAAACAGGAGACCCAATCCGATAGCAAGCATAATTGGTCCAACTAGAAGGTCGTTGAAACGTCGAGTGAAACGTACTTTCACATTCATTGCTGTCCTCTATATGGCGATACTGTATTGACCCTCATCCCAGCAAGCGGTGAAATATCAGCAGGGAAGAGGTGCAGCAACACCTCTTCCCGTGAAAGACACTTTATCTCACGATCAGCGGCAGGTTCACCCGATAACTGACCTCTCCCAGCATTGTCAATCCCCAGCGACCCGGCTCGTACGCAACGCTGCCGCGCGGCCAAGATGCACCCGGATCATGGGCAACCAGCATGCGTACCAGTTTGTTCCACCCACCCAGCCGGGCAGCCTCGATCTGCATCTCGGCACTCCAGCTTGTATCTGTCGCGCTAACAGCGCCGATCATCCCCTGGGTGACAGGATCGATCACGGTGGACGTGCTACCGTTGCCGCGTCCACTGAGGGCGCGACCATCCCGTTGCAGCACAAAGATGATGTCATCGGGCTGCTGGACGGAATCGGCGCTGTTGTTAATATCGAATTTCAGGACGACCGCTTCTGCGCCACCTGTACCGCGCAGCAGACCACTGAAGCACGCATACACGAAATCTCCTGCGCGCACGAAGCGCACCTGTCCGACAGTTGCCGAAGCAGTCCCTTCGTTGTAGCGCAGCGAGACGGAATGCGGATCAGTGTTGTAGGCAGATTCATCGCAGTAGCCATCGACAACCGGCGCTGCGCCGTCGATAATACGCTTGGGTGAAACGGTGATCTGTGCAATATCCTCGCCGGAGTTGCCATCACTATCGGTTGCCCGGAGCCGCACCGCGTACGTACCGGGAGGCAGGTTGAGCAGAGTCAACCGCTCGCCGTCACCGGTGATGCTGAGAGGACCATTTATCTGCCACTGCAACCGGGCGCCACTCAGAAAACCGTCTTCCGGATCGTAGACGCGACTCCGCAGCGTGATCGTATCTCCTGGTGCGAATGTAGGTCCGCCTTCTGGCAGAATCGAGACCTCCGGCACACGGCGCGCCACCGAGAACGCCTCAGACGTGGCAATGGCTGTGTTCAAACCATCGGTAGTAATAACCTGAACGCGCGCTGTGCCACCCGGCAGGCTGGCAATATCTCCATTGAGGGTACTGGCAGTCAAACCCTGAGCGATCACTGTCCAGGTAGCGCCATTATCGGCGCTGTAACGCACCATGTGATGGAGAATGCCACCATCGGGATCACTCGCGTTCCATCTGATGGTCAGGGTGCGATCGACTGTACTACCCGCAGTGGGGGCGGTAATCGTAACCGAGGGCGGGTTCGGACTGACATTCAGGCTCCCGATGACGCTGCTGCCGGCCACGCGCACAATCTCGATGCGGGTAGGACGCTGAGTCAGATCGAGACGCTGGAAAAAGCCGATCAGATCCGGTTCCGGCGTACCGGGCGCCAGATCGCCGTCGGCTTCGGCGATGCGCAACGGTTGTTCGGCGAGCAGGGTTGTACCGTTGAACGCACGAATACGATAATCCGGGCTTTCTACTGTACTAGCGTTGATCTGAGCCGTGACCTGGCTGAGCAGCGGTTCGGGAAGCTGGAACGACTCGCGCATCTCGGCCACCGTACCCGAAATAAAGCCGGTAACGATGAACGAGAGGGTGGACTGCGGCGTCGCCGTATCGATCGCTGTGGCAGCAACCGCCGAACCGCGATTGTTGATCCGATCAAATATGCCCCGCCAGGTGTAATCCGACGACCAGCGTGGCTGCGGAATATGATGCGCATATGACATCAGATCGCCGGTTGTCTCCGGGAAGAGCAGACTCGGCGGTTGACCAAACCTGCGACTCAGGCCGGAGTCGAAGCCGAGAAACTCATTCGGGCCAGGAGTGCCGAGCTGGCAGGTTGGATGCGGATATCCACTATCCACGCCATCGGGTACACCCACCGGGCAGTTAATGTGACCACGACCATATGCATGACCGATCTCATGCGCCAGGGTCACGCCACCACCTGGCACATTCTGAGCAAAATTACCCGCAGGGTTCCAGAAGGTGAAGAACAGCACCGTGTCTTCAAGATTCATCCCGTTGACCTCACGTTCGGGAAAATCCTGCGCCATCACAGTGCGCAGAGTCCTGCCTCCATCGCCGCACAGATTGCTATCGAAGAGGGTGTTGACCTTGAGCAGGAAGAGCATCCATCCGCTATCGGCATTGGTGCGTGACAGACCAAACGGATCGCTCTCGAAGAGATACCAGCGTGGTTTGCGCAACGGATCACCGCCACGCATAAAGACCCGTAGTTCATGGGTGGGTAACAACTGCTCAGCACGAACGAAGAAAGACTGGATGAAGCGCCGTGCTCCTTCATCACGCGGCCACGACGAAATGGTTACCCCGCGTTCCGTGCTGACCGGCTTGATGTCCAGACAGATCGGCGCTTTCCGCACAAACGAGACCGGCCGTGTCACTTCGTTATTAGTATAGCTGGTCTCGGCCTGTACACGGCGCGGGTTGACAACGGCGCGCAACTGTACTGTGCCATCGGTCCAGGAAGCCGGTAGGCGGAACCAGACGCCACTGTTGATGTCACGACGATCAGTTGTCGATCCGACACTACGCGCATTGCCAGCATAATACATCGGTTCGAGCGGCGAATCGGGTAGTGGCGTGCCACCGCGCGTCCCGTACAGCAGCACATTCGGCCACAGATCCACCGTCGTTCTGGACGGCGAACTGCTGAGAATGCGCGGAAAGACACGCACAAAGGTCTCTTTACCGCTCACCAGGGGAACATCATTGTTCGGGTTCTGAACCGTCTGCACCACTTCCAATCCACTCACCCCCAGATCGAGAGTCCAGGTGGAGGCATTGACCGGTAAACGATATACGGTACCGTTATTCCAGAAGAGATTGCGACCGTTGCTTACCAGAGCCAGAGAAGTACTCTGGTTATCGGTAATCTGCTCTGGTGTACCACCACTTAACGCCAGCCGAAAGATAGGGCCAGTAGACCCACGCACCTCTTGCCAGTAGACATTCAGGTTATCGACGGCAATGACCGGTGCTGTGGGGGTACCGATGTTACCCCGATTCGCCAGAGTCTCAACAGCGCGGGGATTGCTGCGCGGTGCGCGTTTGATAACGAGGTTAGTGAGCTTCTCTGCCCAGTAGATATGAGTACTGCTGAGAGCATAGGAATCAACACCGGAGATTTGCAAATAGGTAAAGGTGAAACCGGCACCTTCTGGAACAGTATGAAACAGGCTGCCGAGGAAGGTAGACACATAGTACGCACCGCCAGAACCATCGGCGCGCAATTTCTCAAAATACCCTGCCCTGAAGTCACTGATGGTACGCTCGGCCATTAGTTGTACTACACCACCCGATTTTGGCATGCGAAACAACCGACCCGAAATCTGCGACACAGGATTGCTCTCTATCCAGAAGATGTAGTCGGCGTCTACATCAATCTCAAAGCGCAGGGTTGAGGTGGTGTGCGTTGTGCTTCCTATCACCTCTGGCGCCGTGCTGGAGGTAGCACTGCGCGGCAGGCGTTTGATCTGGAAGTCGCTACCGATCCAGTATACATGTGTGCTGTCAACGGCGAGGTTCGATTTGATGAATGGTCCGGTATTGCCAGCATTGTGCAGGATACGAGGAGAACTGAATGATACATCGCCGTTGGTTGTGCGACTGCGGATCTGGCAGGTAGAGGGAAACTCGAAAGTTGCACACGCTGATACTGGCTGCGCTCCCCAAAAGATGGTAGAGGAGTGGAGCGCAAGACCAGCAATTACGTCTGCATCCACCCCCCAGATTACCGGCATATCGGATGGAACTGCCGATGCAGGCACTGCTACATCGTCGAACACTTCAGGCGTTGGCGGATCATCCTGGGCATGGGCGGGCATGATCAGCCCGCTCATGAGACCGATGATAAGAAAGAACGAAAACAGCGGAGTTCTCATCACAATCACCTCCCGAACAGGATAGAGAACATCTCGGTACATTCCGGCGTTTACCCGAATGACTCGTAACGCTCCATCGCTAGAGCGGAGAGACACGACGCACGCATCCTACCGGAGGTGCGTCCACAAAACGTCTACATAGAGGAATCCGACAGGACGTTGTTACGATGGGGTATGGTAATCCGCACGGCGGAGACGTTGTGAGAGCATTGGAATGCAAGAAACCGATGATGCAGACCAGAAGCCTGCACGTGAGAGGGGCACAGGGGAGTGTCGCAACGGGTCATAGCACCTTCACACCAGCATCGGCGGTTCGGGCCAGACGCCATTGTCGCAGGCCTGCAGAATGGCACGGTTAAACGAAAACACCGCGCAGTAGCGTTCGCGGTACTGTGGCGGCAGTTGTTGCTCGCTGCGGTGCAAACTTTCCACGGCAGACTCCAGAGCAACAGCAGCTTCGGCGATCCGCCCCTGGGCACGAAGAACCTGGGCGCGCGCAAACCAGACCTGCTGCGGGTTTTCTACCTGCGGCAATCGCGCCAGGTCTTCCAGCGCCTCCAGGCTATACCTTTCGGCAGCCTCTGTATCGCCGAGACGCAGACAGGCGATTGCCAGAAATGCGCGGTCAATGCTTACATCGACATGCCCCTGCGCAGCGCGCAACGCCAGTCCCTGTTCCATCAACTGACGGGCTTCTTCCAGCCGCCCCTGCTGGAGCAATGCCGCACCGAGGTTAGCCAGCGCCGCCGCCTGTTGAGCCGGCAGCGGCGTCGCAACCGCGCGTGCATACGATTCGCGCAGCCAGGTCTCGGCTTCGGCGCCACGTCCCATCCAGACTAGCGCCGCGCCCATGTTGCTGGTAGCCACACACATGCCGCGCATGTCGTTGATTGCCTGAAACAAATCCCAGGCTTCCTCTGCCAGGCGCAACCCAACGCCGAAATCACCGATACGCAACGCCAGGGTGCACGCATTGACACGAGCGGCTGCCATGCCCTGGCGCAGTTCGATCGCAGCATAACTGGCATAGGCGGCCTGGTACGCCGCCAGTGCCGCTTCCACCTGCCCCAGACGGGCGTGCGTGCGGGCAATCAGCACCCAGGCAGCCGCTTCGCTATCGGGTGCGCCAATCTGCGCAAACAGACGTTGCGCCTCCTGTCCATACGTCAGCGCACTGACAAAATCGTTGCGCACGGTAGCCATATTCCCGAGGTTCAACATCAGTTGCGGCATCGTGGGTGATGAGGAGTCCGCCAGTTGCACCGCATGCTTCAAGGCGCTTTCGGCAGCATCGAAGCGCTCCCGTCCCTGCTCGATGTCGGCGCGGGTCAACCAGCAACGCACCTGCGCCTCACGATCATGCTGCTGTGCCAGCGCCAACGCACGCTGGAGTATCTCATCTGCTTCGTGCCACTGCCGGCTATGCCCAAGCGCACGGGCAAGCAGACACAACGTTGCCCAGTCGCTGTGCAGGGTGAACGCCGCCGCTCGACGCAGCGCATCGATTGCAGCACTCCATTCATTGCAGGCAAGGGCGAGGCGCCCGCGTTTGCGATAGATCTCGGCGCGCCAGCCGAGATGATCGGGTGACTGTTCGACCAGGCGCTCCAGCGTCTCCAGCACTGCGCGTTGTTCATCGCGCAACCCGTGTTCGTGCAGGATCGCCTCCTGTTCACTCAGCAGATCGAACAGGAGGCGTCGATCACGAACCAGCCCCAAACCGCGCTGAATAGCCGTGAGCGCGGCGTCGCGCGCGTAGAGCGACCGAGCGCGCCGCGCTGCCTGAAGCCACATCTCTGCCGCTTCGTCTGGTTGATCGGCGGCTGCCAGGTGGTGTGCAATCCACACCGGGTCTGCGTTGTGCTGACGCATCCACAATGCAGCCTGACGATGCAGACGCTGGCGACGCGCCGGACTCAGGCTCTCCAGCACCGCTTCCCGTATCTCCGGGTGGGCGACGGTATACCGTGCACTGGCGAATGTGAGCCAGTCGCGTGCCTGAAGATCCTCACAGGCACGTTCCACCTCGTCGGCAGTGCGTCCGCTGACCTGTTGAATCCCAAGCTCATCACTGCTTTGCAGTACTGCTACTGCTTCCAGCACCTGGCGGGCAGTCGAGGCAAGCGATTTCAACTGTATCTGAATCGCCGCGTGCAGTGACAGGGGAGAGGCGGAAAGGTCTTTTCCGGTAGCAGCAATCGCTCGCACGATCTCGCGAGTTGCCAGGGGCGCCCCACCGACCTGCCGCCAGATCGATTCAGCCGTCGTGGTCGGCAGACCGGCATGTTCCACCAGACGGATGACCGTCGAATAATCAAATGCAGGCAGCGTCAACAATTGCAACATGCCCCGTGTGCGGAGATCGGCGATCATCTGGTTGAGGGCGCCCTCTTTTGTGCGACAGGTAATCACCAGCGCCACATTCGTTCCGTGCAGCGAGCACGCCAGCCAGAGGACAGCCTCAATCGAGAGCGGATCGGCCTGATCCAGGTCCTCCAGTACCACGAGCACCGGATCTCCGCCCGCCAGTGCGTGAACAGCGCGTGGCAGCGCCTGCAACAACCGTCGCTGCAAGAGGTGACAGGAGGCAGTCACTTCATCTGGAGGCCAGCGAATGGGTTGCAACTGAGGGAAAACAGCGCGCAACTCCGGCAGCACACGGATAGCCTCGGTCATCCGCATATCGGTGTGCGACGCACGCTCTACGTTAGGATGGTTCAGTCGCTCACGGAGCGCCGTGTCGAGCAGGTCGATCATGACGCCGAAAGGTTGTGGTCCTGATTTGCGAGCGCCGGACAGCCACATCAGAAGGCTGGTCGTTGTTTGTCGAATCTGATGCAGCGCCTGGCGAACCATACGTGTTTTCCCGCTGCCAGCCGGTCCCTGCACCACGATAACTGGTGACGATCCGGTAAGTGCGGTGCGCATGGCTGCGATCAGATCGGCTGTCAATGCATCATCGAGCGTCGATGACAGCATATGGTCTGCGCGATCGGTAGAAGCGCGGAGGGCAGGTGGAAGCGACTGATCCTGAAATGCCAGCGCTCGTGCAGCACCGATCCGGTCGTTCAGAATCGCCTGATAGAGCGCCACAGTGTCTGCGTCCGGTTCAATCGCCAGTTCGCGTTCCAGCAAAGCAGTACAGACGGTAAACTGGCGAATGGCGTCACTGCGACGACCAGTTTTTGCATAGAGCCACATCGCTTTGCGATGCAGCACTTCAGAGAGCGGATCGAGAACGAGCGCATGTTCGACCGCTGCGATAGCGCGATCAAAATCGCCTGTACTAGCATAGCCATTGACCAGACGACGCCATATGTCGAGGAACATGCGCTCGAAGCGTTCGCGCTGCTGGAGGAGCCAGTGTTCGAACTCCGACGACTCGCTGAGTTCCAGACCGCTCAACAGCGGTCCGGTATAGAGGCGCGCCGCATGCTCGGCAGCGCGTAAGCCGTCTGGATCGGGCAATGTGTGCGCCTGAGTGGACAGGCGCATGAACTCATGGGCATCGACGCGGCACATCCTGGCATCGAAACGGAGCATGCCGCTGCCAGTCCCGGCTTCACCGGGCAACAACCGGTCAGCCAGCAGACCGACCGACTGGCGCAGTTGTGAGAGTGTACGACGTAACCGTTGACGTCCAACAGTCTGCGGCGCATCGGGCCACAACAGGTACGTCAGTTCATCGCGGGTGACGGAACGTTCGCTGAGCGCCAGCACTGCCATAATTGCCAGCGGTTGCCGCCTGCGGAACGGCACGTCGTGCTGGTTGAGCAAAAGGCGCGGTGCACCGAGAACCCGGAGTTCGAGCGATGGCTGTGGATGGAGCGAACCGATCATGAGAACGTGCTTCGAATGGATTGAACCAGATGCGTTGCGTGTTATGATATTATACCCGTTCAGGAAATGCTTTTCTTACCTTTCGCTGTGTACAGGCTGCACAGCGATGTTGAGTGTTGTGTTTGCTCAAAATAACGGGAGTCCTGCATCGTTTGCGCGAACATCATCAGCGCGGGCACCCTTACAATCGCTGCGTTTCAGACATACAGAGGTTCCATGATCGACATTGTTACTGACGGCGCCTGCCGTGGCAATCCCGGTCCTGGCGGCTGGGCGGCAGTCATCGTTCAGAACGACGACGTGATCGAAATCGGCGGTGCAGAGGAACGGACGACGAATAACCGCATGGAACTGCGCGCCGCAGTCGAGGCATTGCGGCGAGTTCCACCCGATGCGCCGGTGCGCCTGACGACCGATAGCACATACCTGCTGCACGGCGCAACTCGCTGGCTACCGTTGTGGAAAAAGCGCAACTGGCTCACAAGCAAACAAACGCCAGTCGAACATCGCGATCTCTGGGCGGAACTGGAAGCGCTTGCCGGTCAGCGCGTCACGTGGCAATATGTGCGCGGGCACAGCGGTGATCCGTGGAACGAACGCGCCAATATGCTGGCTCAGGCGTATGCCGACAGGCGTGCGACGGATCGATCCCAGGGAAAAGCGCAAACACGCATTACGTACCTGAGCCTGGTGGACGGCGTGCTGGCGCGCCATGCCACCTGGGAAGAGTGTCGCGCACGGGTACACGGGGTCTCCGGCGCGCGTTGGAAGAAGTGCACCTCGCCGGAAGAAGAGCGCGAGACTGTCATCCGCTGGGGGGCGCTGGTTGAGGCGCTTGAGACCGATGAATAGCGTGGTTCCCCAGCAGGTCGCCTGTAATACCAACTCTTGCTCAAAGATCGGCATCGTTCAGGGGTCATCCGCGTGCTGCGAGCGACCAGGCGTCCTACCGGCGCGCCGCTGGCGGGGCGTCGCAATGCGAGCGGGAGGCCCCCACCCCAGCCCGTCCCCGCTGCGGGCGGGAGTCACCTGGGTAGCGTGTGGCCGCAGGGCGTGCTGTTTCATGGTTTAGGCGAGCTAGAGGCTCGCGCTCCCAGGAGCCATACCTGCTCTTGGGCACAGCGGTGTGTCGCTCGGGGGCGGCGCCAGGGTGATGATGTGCTAGCGTGCCAAGACGTCTATGACACCAGATGTGATATGACAGTCATCGGTGAAAGCTTCATACCCATCAAATCGTCGGCATGACCCGCAGATCGATCATATCTTCAACCGGTGACGACTCGCGTTCTACCGCCTTTGCCAGACGGACTTTCTCCGCGTGCATTGCACTGAGCCACTGGTGCAGACTGCGCAACGCCGCCGGATCATCGGGTTGATCGAGGAGTCGCGCCAGGTCTTGCAGTGTGCGTTTATTCATGCGCAGCAGCACGGTGTTCAGACGCGCGGTTGTTTCGTCATCGAGATCGCTCCACAGAGTGTAGAGCGCAATCAGCGCTTCGGTGCGTCGCACGAAGAGCGCACGTTCTTCGGCACTGCCGGAGTAGTACGGCAGGCAGACCGGCAGCGTGTCGTCGTTCAATGCAGCACGCAGGAAGCCTGGATAATCCGCCCGGCTATCGTCATACGCAGCGCGCATATCGCGGAGTTGTTGATCGATCTCCGAGAGGAGCATCACGAGGCGCACCCAGCGATGCTCGTCGAATTTGAAGCCGCCGCGCCGTGTGGCTGCCGCTTCCGGCTCCTGTGGCAACAGTGCGCGTCCGGCAAGTTGCCCTTTGCGCATGATCGCCGCAATGGTCTGGCACGGCATGCGCAGGTTGAGTCCGCCTTCATCCGGTTTCAGCCGCACACGCACCACGCGCTCGTTGTAACTCGGCAGATGTGCCTGCGCAGTGTCGCGGAAGTTCTGCGCGGTGCCGAAGATTGACCAGAAGAACGCTGGAAGGCTGCCGATGGCACGCCATTCGATATATTCGTCACCCGGTCCGGCAGGCGGCAGGTAGATCTCTCCCTGCGGGTTGCTGAAAGGCGCGGTAGCACGCATCTGTGGAGAAGGTGCAGGCGCCGCAGCCCGAAAGTCAGCACGCCCAAGATACGCCTGCTTGACGAACATGCCGGATTGCAGCGGTTCTGCTGCGGCTTCCGCGCCAGCGCCGGCGAGGAGCATCTGGAGAAACTGTTCGTTGTCGGCTTCATCGGCGGGTAGTTGCACTAGGTTGATACCGAATGTCGGATGAGTCGGCAGCCAGCGGTCGAAGAAATGGATCGGGAAGTTACTGGCAATGCCGCCATCACTGAACATGTGACGCTGGATATGACCGGCGTGGAGCGTTCGCCCGGCGCTCAATTCGCGCTGACCGGCGACGCTGATGGTGTAGAGCGGCACGGCGGCAATCAGGAGTGGGAAACTCAGGCTCATGCGCGCTCCCACGACGACCGGTAGATCACGCCACGCGGGGAGCGGCAGCAATATTCGCGTGTTGCCGCTCGCGTTGGCAATGTGATAAGCGGCGCCGGCGCTGTGGATACACAGATGTTCGACAACCACGTCGGGAAACAGGCGTGCCCACTCGGTCGGATCGAAAAGAAATCGCCCCAGGTCCTTCGGCAGCACATACGGCATGTGCTCACTCAGGTTGCTGGTCATCGTGCGTAGCGCAATACCTTTCCTTTCCAGATCGCCGAAAGTCAACGGTGGCTGGCGCGCGTCGCGTCCCGCCAGCCCGTTGATAACCGCATGAAGCCAGTCGGTCAGCGCCGGAGGTCTGCCGTGACCCTGGTCGTCTCCCAGCGTCGGCGGCCATCCCGTCGATAGTGCGCCTGTTGCGTGACCACTGCACACACCGAACAGGTTCCGCGGTAGTTCGTACACTGCCAGCCAGACGAGATGCCCTGCCCCTGCCAAAACGCCGGTGATTGCGCCGATCAGGAGCGCAAGCGCCACCCTTCCGGCGATGTTGATCGGCGCGACGAAACCATTGCCAGGCATCGGGAGCAAAAACTGGAGGACACACATAATCAGCGCTACCGTCACACCGACTCCAAGTGTCACCTGCGGGTGATGGCGTATCAGCACCTGTGCGCTGCGTAGGAATAGCAGCAAGGTGCGCCAGACAAAGCGTAGTGCAAGGACGGGAATACGGATCATGCCAGCACTGTGCTTCTGTACGGGCGGATGACCAGGTGTCCGGGATCGGGTTCTGGACGCAACGGTCAGGTCGAGCAGGGTGGCGAACAGAGGCTTCATGCATGGTAGCGGTTGAAACAGTCCGGGAAGATGATCCTCGCGCTCGCCAAGCCAGACGCGCAACCGGTCGAGTCGTAGAAAACTGCTGCGATACCCGGCGTATGGCACGTCACGTCCATACTCAGCGGCGGCAGCGGCAGCGGCAGCAATCGCGCCAGCCGAAGTACCGCCGATATTGACAAAACGGTAGCGCGTGGCAAGCTCGATGATTGCGGGCGGGTAGACCACACCACTCGTGACGCCGCCTTTCATCACCAGATCGCAGCGGCGCAGATCGTCCTTAATGAAATCGGCGTCGGTGTAGACCGGAGTGCTTTCATGGCTCATACCGGTTTCCCTTCGTTCAGGCAGGCGACAATCGGCGACAGGGTACATCAAAGCAGTCTACCACAATCTGGTACAATGTTCAGTATGTTGAACGAACTGTTTTTGATCCGACACGCCGCACCGGATCGTACAACCGGATTGCCCTACACAGTGATGCCAGGACCGCCATTGACGCTGCGTGGCGAGGAAGAGGCGGTACAGGCCGGTCACTGGCTGCGCGATCGAGGCATCGAACGTCTGCTTTCGTCGCCGTTTACCCGCACTGTGGCGACTGCAACGGTGATCGGGCAACTGATTGGACTGACGCCGACCGTCATCGAAGCACTGCGTGAAGTTGCGCCGGGTGAGCAGCATCCGGAGGTGCGTTCCCGGGTTGCCGATCTCCTGAATCAACTCGATGATACGCCACTGCAACGAGTGGCGCTTGTGACCCACGGCGGTTGCATCCTCGCTGCATTGCAATACACGACCGGCGACCGCATCGATCTGAGCGCGCACCGGTACGATAACGGCAACCACACGCCGACCGCCGGAATCTGGCACGGAGTGCGCACCGATCAGGGGTGGCGCTGGTCGCTGGCATTCCGCCCGGATATGGCAGTGGAGAGTTGAAGTCGAAGGTTTGACGCTCGCTTCATTCTGGTGCATCGCTACAACTCGCGCTTGCCATCCCGAACGATACGACATATGATAGTAGAAAGATGCGTCAGGTATAGGCCTGTTATTGCCTGTCGAGCGATATGCATGTGCGACACTGGCGCATTGCGCACCATCCACAGTCCATATTCTGCCCATCGGAAGAGCGTATGAACCCAGTCCACTGTTCCCGCCCATGCCCCGCCGTCGCTGCCGTGCGCAACGATTTCCATGCCCTGCGCGATCACCTTGCCGCCGGTCATCGCTGTGTCGATGCATGGCTGGCGCTGGCAGACCTGGTGACCATTCCGGCGCACCGCCTCGATTGTCTGGCGCGTGCCAGCGCCCTAGCGCCGGAAGATGTCGAACTGGAAATTGCCTACCTGGAACAGCGTCTGACCGTCGATCCGGGTGATACCGAAGCTTCCAGCGCGCTGCGCGCCGCACGTGCGCGACGGGTTTTGATGGATCACAAGCCGCGCATCTTCAAACATATGGACGCCTCGCTAACGCTGGGGTCAATCCTGGTGCAGATGGGGGCGATCACGCAACAGGAACTGGAATGGTTGCTCGAAGAACAGGCGGCCATGCGTCGTCGTGGCGAACAGATGCTGCTGGGTGATGTTGCCATTGTGCGCGGCAAGGTAACTCCGGAAACGCTGGCACGCGCCCTGATGACCCAGATTCAACAGCGAATCGGGAATGATGCTGCGCCCCGCGCTCTCGGCGAATACCTGATCGCCGGCGGGCTGGCGCCGGAGCGTCTCGAACAGGCATTGACCGAGCAGATCTATCTCCGGCGGGTTGGTCGGCGTGAGACGCTCGGCGAGATTCTGCTCCGGCGGCGATGGATCACGCGCGATCAACTGGAACGCGCGCTGGCGCAGCAGCAGCATGATGCTCTATCCCTTTTCCGTTGAAGGCACAACGTTCCCGCAGCGGGCATCCGCTGCATGTCTGGCAGTGGGTCGCGCACTTGCGCGGGTCGGTAAACGTGCGTCGCGCACCGGGCTGGTTGCAGCGCGGATGGCGAGCCAGGCAGTGATGAATGCAGGCTTCGATGATCAGCGCGTGGAACTGAGCGAAAAAGAAGGTGCCGCTGCCGTTTGCCTCAATTGCCCGATGCACGTGGAAGTTCTCCCGCACAGTGAGCGTAACGTCGGGCAGGAGCGGAATCAGTGCGTACTCGACCAGGTGCTGCACCACATCGTATGGCGCGTTCAGAAAGTCGAACCCCGGCGCCAGATCAAGGCGCGCAAAAAGACGGCGCGCATACGCATCGACCACGAACAGCGACCATCCGCTGCCGTAGAGCATGATCGTATCCGCCGTTTCGCGCCCGATGCGCGGCAGCGCCAGCAGGCGGTTACGCACGGTCATACGGTCGCCGGTGAGCAACCGCGTCGTTTCGCCGTCGTACTCCTGTACAATCTCACGACCGATGGCTTGCAGCCCCGCGGCTTTTTGCGCGTGGAAGGCGCAGGGACGGATCAGCGCAGCGAGTGTGTCGGTCGTAACTGTCGCAAGTCCCTCCGGCGCCATCAACCCGGCGTCGCGCAACCGAATGATCGCCGTCTCGACCGTTTCCCAGCGCGTTTGCTGCACCAGCACCCCACCAACCAGCACCTCGAACGGCGGATCATCGGTAACAACGGGCCACCAGTGCGGTTCGTGACCAAAGTGTTCGTCGAGAGCGGCAAAGCACGCCAGCAACCGTTCCCCCAACGCACGATAGTCAGTCACACCAGCTCCAGAGCGAAATCGACCTCGAACAGACGATTCCAGGGTAAACGGGTGCTGCCAGGGGTCACGCGCCAGCGACCGGCAAAGCCGGGAAGTGCGCCGATGCGCGCATTGAGGTTGGTCTCGATCCAGCGACAGATCGCACCGATCGTTGTATCGTCCGGCTCATGGGTTCCCGTCATCCGTTCGAGCATGGCGCGCGCAGCGCACCGCACCACATGCTGATACCCCCAGTCTTCGACAAAACGGTGAAGCAGAAAGCGGAGATGAGCGATCTGCTGTACCGGCGTCGTCGCTAGGAGCACCGCGCATCCCTGCGCCAGCGCCGTGCCGATTGTATTACCGGCGGTATTCCAGGCGCCAAACCCTGCCAGTTTGAGGAGATCGATCTTCTCGATCAGCAACTCCATCAACACCGGATCGGCGCCATTTGGATAGGCGACATCTGCCACAATCACCTTTTGACCGTGCTCCTGGAGTTCGTGAACACGATCCACCAGCGCATCGAGATGCTCATAGCGTTCATCGCGCTCTTCGGCTGCAAACATCTCGTCCCACTCCGTGCGACGCGGCGATGGCGTATTAACCGCCAGCCACAGATCGGGTTCACTATCGCCGGTCGCAAGGGTCCCGCCGATAGCCTGGATCTGCCGTTCGACCGTCAACCGAACAGGTCCGTCTTCGTACGGCGCAACGATCTCCTCATCGCCAGGAATGGCGTACAGCGGCGCAATACGCGGTGCGCGCTCGGTATGCTGATTGATGACCCGCGCCAGCAGCGCACATCCCACTTCATCGGCGCCGGGGTACATAAGGAGCGTTCCCGGTGTGGGCAGCGCCTGATCCTGTCCATCGGTCGGCGAGTGATCCTTTCCGAGCGTCAGCAGTTCCGCCCAACTCGCCAGCCATCGTTTTTCGCGCGAACCAAGACCAAACGGACTGGTATCATCGGAACTGAGGACCAGCAGATTGATCGCACCCGAATCGAGCAGATGGAGCGACGCAAGGTTGACGATATGGTTGCGCAACCGGCGACCCAGCATGTTGCGCAAAATGTCGGGGGGGATTTCGGCGCGGAGCGCGGCAATCTCGTCGAGCAGCGGTTCACCCTGCGCAGCACGGTCGAGCAATTGCGACAGACGGTAGAGGCGTGTGCCGTAGGTTTCCCAGTAGAGCGGCTCTTCGGTGCAGGCATTGGCACTGGAGATGCGGGTGATGACATTAAACGCCAGAATCGGCAGGTCGGGCAGTTCAGCCCTGATCGCCCGCAAGACATCCAGACGGCTTACCACAGCGCCAGGCGGATCATCAGAAATGCGCGATGCGATCAATCCTCCAAACGCCAGCATCTCGACATCGACAATCAGCGCATCCAGTGCTGGCGCAATAGCGCGCAACCAGGCGACCAGATCATCACAGCGCGCCGGTTCTCGCAGATGGCTGAGCAGATCGTCCGGCGGCAGCGCCAGTTCGATCCCGGCGATTGCCGCAATCATCGCCGGATACCGGGTATTGACCGGCCGCTCATCGAGCGGAAGCAGACCAACCCTCATAGTGACAGTATCTCCCTGATAATGGATGCATAATAAGAAACCGCACGATGAGCGCCATCATGCGGCTTCGGAACGCATCGACGCGCAGCAGCGCGCTACTTGGTTTCGCGGTAGAGCACGTGCCGCCGCAGGGTTGGATCGTAGCGGCGCAGTTCGAGTCGATTGGGATCGTTCTTGCGGTTCTTGGTTGTTGTGTACGTATGTGCGCTTTCAGTGCTGCGCAGTTTGATGATGATCCGATTTCCTTTTTTGCTTGCCATAGTCTATCACTGCCTCGAATGTCATCTGCTATCGTATAACGCTACAGGTATTGTAGCAGTAAGCATCGGTCCTGGCAAGCAACTGATTGACAGCATCGGTTTATACCACGTATAATTTTATTATTCCCCGCTCGCGCTCTGGAAAATCGGACAGAGTTGTTCACCAAAGGAGGGACTCGATGCTGAATCTCGCCATCTTGCTGGAGGAGAGTGCTCGCCGCAAACCCGGAAAGACCGCCGTCATTCTCGACAGCATCCGCCTGAACTATGCTGAACTGAATGGCGCTGCCAACAAGATCGCCAACGGTTTGACGAAACTCGGCATTCGTCCCGGCGACAAGGTTGCAATCATGCTCCCCAACACGCCGCACTTCGTCATGTGCTACTACGGCATCCTGAAGGCAGGGGCAACTGTCGTGCCGTTGAACGTGCTGTTCAAGCGCCACGAGATCGAGTATCATCTGGAGGATAGCGATTCGGTGGCGCTGATTGTCTGGGAAGGTTTCCTCGACGAAGCGGCATATGGTTTTCGCATGGCGGAAACCTGTCGCCATCTGATCGTCGCGCAGGCGCCTGGTTCGACCGCAACGCTCCCGGATGGCGCGATTCCGCTTGGCAGCATCCTCGCCGAACATCCACACGTTTTCGACACTGTCCAGACGATGCCGGACGATACGGCGGTCATCCTGTACACCAGCGGCACCACCGGTCGTCCAAAAGGCGCCGAACTGACCCACGCCAACATGCTCCTCAATGCGACGATCTGCGCCGATAAGTTGCTCGACATTTCATCCGATTCGGTCGGTCTGGCAGTGTTGCCGTTGTTCCACAGTTTCGGGCAAACCTGTGTGATGAACACACTGATCTATCTCAGTGGAACGATTACCCTGCTGCCGCGCTTCGAGCCGCAGAAGGCGCTGGAGGTGATGGCGCGCGACCGGGTTACCTATTTTGCCGGCGTGCCGACGATGTACTTCTACCTGCTCAATTTCGCGACTGCCGATCAGTACGATCTGTCAGCGCTCAAGTTCTGCGTGTCGGGCGGTGCGGCAATGCCGGTGGAAGTCATGCACGCCTTCAATCGCAAATACAACGTCACCATCCTCGAAGGGTACGGTCTTTCCGAAACCTCACCGGTTGCCTCGTTCAACCACCTCGACCGGGAGCCGAAGCCCGGTTCGATCGGCATCCCGATCTGGGGCGTTGAGATGCGGGTGGTGGACAGTGAAGGACACGAAGTTCCCAACGGTGAACTGGGGGAGATCGTCATTCGCGGTCATAATGTGATGAAAGGCTACTATAAGCGCCCCGAAGCCACCGCCGACGCGATCCGCAACGGATGGTTCTACAGCGGCGACATTGCGTATCGCGATGATGACGGCTTCTTCTTTATTAAGGACCGTGTGAAAGACATGATCATCCGCGGCGGTTTCAATGTCTATCCGCGTGAGATCGAAGAGGTGCTCTACGGGCATCCTGCTATCGCTGAAGCAGCGGTGATCGGTGTACCCGATCCGGCGCTCGGTGAAGAGGTGAAAGCAGTCGTTGCGTTCAAGCCAGGGCAAACCGCTACCGCGTCGGAGATCATCGAATACTGCAAAGAGCGCCTGGCAGCCTACAAGTATCCGCGCTTCGTCGAAATCCGTGATACGCTGCCCAAGACTGCAACCGGAAAGATCCTCAAACGTGAACTCCGCCAGGTCGATACAGGTGTGAGTCAGGTAGAAGCGACTGCCAGCGCGTAAGTGGTGGTCGGGAACGCTCGATGTTGGCTGAGGCTGCGTCGAGCGTTCCACACTGCCGACCAGTTATGTAGCAACGACGCCGGCGTGTCGCTCCAGCGCCTGGCGTAACACCGGGTATGGTTGTGCGCCGATCAGTCGCTCAACCACCCGCCCCCCTTTGAAGATGTAAAGCGCAGGGATGCTGCTAATGCCAAAGCGCTGAGCCGTGCGCGGGTTGTCATCCACATTCAATTTGGCCACTACCGCGCGTCCGGCGAACTCCTGCGCCAGCCGCTCGACCGCCGGCGCGATGGCGCGGCAAGGACTGCACCACGGCGCCCAGAAATCGACCAGCACTGGTTGATCGCTGCGCGTGACAACCTGATCGAACGTGGCATCACTGAGCGTCACCGGCGTTGTGCCGCCGCTGCGTTCCCCTGCTGCCTGTCGAGTGGCGCGCGTGTCGGACGCTGGATGGGCAACCGGTTGCCTCAATGGTATGCTCGGACCGGTGGGCAGCGGCGGTTGTGTTCCTCCTTCCGCCAGATATGTCAGCCATGCCTGCAAGGACTCTTCCGCTGCAGCACCGGTTGTTTGCGCCACCGGCGCGCCGTCTTTGATGAAGACCAGACCCGGAAGGGCAGTGATGGCGTACTTCCGTACCAGCGCCGGATTATCATCGGCATCCACCCGCGCCAGCAGCACCCGCCCCGCAAAGCGTTTCGCCAGCCGCTCGATCACCCTATCAAGTTGCTGACAGGTCGGACAACCGTGGCGATCGAATATCAATACCATCGGCAAACCGGTGCGCAGCACGCGGTCGATGCTCTGCTCACTTGTACGGACAGGCGTTGCAAATGCCATGGTCTTTTCTCCTGATCGGTGTCGTTATCGGTACCTAATGCTGGTGCCACTATACACCGATGATGTTGGTTTTACGGTAGCAGGGTGTTAGCAGGATGTTAACATAAAATACGTCGGAATAAGCAGCGTGACGTCTGTAACTGAACGACGGCGCTGTGCATCGTACGGATCGCTTTACACTTCAAAAGTATGCAATGCGATAGCATAGGGCAGATTCGCACATTCCTATTGCACGTGTGCCATGCATCGCGTATAATCATTCAAGGTGCGAAACCATAAGAGTGCGGGTAATGACCCAAAATTATGTCTGTACAACCGTCTCGTCAGCCCGATCCAACGCAACAGGAAGACGAAACGCTGCTCGAAATACTGATCAGCGCGCCGCTTGCGCCAACCAAAGCATGGCAAAAGCCAGTCGTGCTGCGCTCTCTCGACGAGCATCGTCGTTACGCACTCAAAGGGTATCGTCTGCGCACCTGGGTCGATCACTGGCTCCATCACGCGGAACGTCTGTTCGGTGTTGCAGCGTTGTTGATTTTTATCACCTGGGCAGTGGACGGACCGATACGCAACTGGTGGCACGCCCGGCAGGCGGTACGGCACGCTGCACCGGTGCAGGCTTCGTCGCGCGCAACGGCGGTTGTGCGCTTGTCGGCGCCAGCTATGCCTGACCATGTTGCTCCCGTGAGCGCACCGCTTCCCTTCACAACGCCAGACATGCAGAAACCGCTGGTATCGGAAGGGTTTCTTGCGCCGCGCTCAGTTATTAGTGTGTCCAGGGAAGAGCAGCAATCCGCGCTACCCCGCCGTCTGATCATTCCAGACATTGATCTCGATACGCCGGTTGTCGAAGTATTCATCGTTGATGGCGCATGGCAGGTCGCCGATTATGCCGCCGGGTATTTGCACGGCACAGGGTTGCCGGGCGATCCTGGCAATATGGCGCTGGCGGGTCATGCCGGTCTGCGCGGGGCGGTGTTCCGCGACCTGGGGCGCCTGAGCGCAGGAGCGGATATAATCGTCGATGCCGGTTCGTGGCGGTATCAGTACCGGGTGCGTGAGATGCGCAACGTCTGGCCTACCGAAGTCGATGTACTCGATCCAACACCAACGCCGACCATTACCCTGATCACCTGCACCAACTGGGATATGCAGCGCTTGATAGTCATCGGTGATCTGGCGGGGGCGCAACTGTTGACGGGCGATTAGCGCAGCGCCTGGATCGCAAGGAGGAACGTTACCCATGCAGCGTCTCTCTGGTCGTCATCGTTCACCCCGCTCCGGGCGCGCACCGGCGCGCTGGACATTCTACGAACTGGCGCTGATTGCACTGAGCATCGCGCTGATCGTGTTCCCGCTGTATGCCGAGGTGTATCGCTGGGTGTATCCCGCCTTTGTTCCAGCTGCGCCGCGTGCGCAGGAAGCACCGACTGCAGATACCACGCTAGTCCCGACTGAGAGCGCTACTGAGGCGCCGACCAGCGCGCCTACAAACGATCAGAACGAAACGCTGCCCGTAGAACCGCAGCAGCGCGCGACCGAAACGCCTGAACCAAGCCCGACGGCCGGCCCAAGCCCGACAAGCAGCCCGACACCGGTGAACACACCGACACCGGTGAACACACCGACGCCGACCAACACCCCGACCCCGACAGCGAGCAATCAGACGCCGGGACCGACCAACACCCCGACCCCGACGAGCGATGCAGGCGCGACACCGACACTTACTCCGACAACCTTGCCGACCAGTACGCCAACCCCGTCGTCAACCCCCGGTCCCAGTCCAACACCGGTACTGGATGTGCCACCGCTGACCCTCTCAAAGTCTGCGTCGGTACAGTTCGCTTCACCAGGGCAGGAGTTCACCTATGCGCTGGCGGTTGGCACGAATTCATCGACTCCGATCCAGATCGAGGTGCGTGATCCGATCAACGCGCAACTCGAGGTGACCGGAACGAGCGCCTCCAGCGGTTCGTGCCAGGTGAGCGGCAATACGGTAGTGTGCAACGTTACTGCGGTCGTCAATCAACCAGCGTCGATCAACATCAATGTTCGTGTGCGCACTTCCGTGCAATCGGAGGTGATTATCACCAACCAGGCGGCTGCCCAAGATGCCCGCAGTTTTACCGCAGCCTCGGATTCGGTGATTGTGCGTATACCGGGAGGCGTCGTTCCGCCAACCCCATCGCCAGACCCCAACCGACCTACCTCGCCGCCGGCGACGCCGGTTCCTCAATCGCCAACACCGCCATCAACGTTACCGCAACCGCCAGCGCCTCCTGGCGACGGCGGAGGCGCACCACTCGAAGGTGCGCCACTACCGCCGCCGGTTGATCTCGTCCTTCCGCCAACACCGGCACCGGTCGCTCCTGCCACGCCGGTGGCGCAACAACCGCGCCCAACTCGCCCTGGCGGTACCGCTGCTCCCCGCACTGCGACGCCAGCAGAATCGCCGACAATCATTGCAGCAACCGATGCGATCTTCCTCCGTATGGCGAGCAACTGGGGCAGTGCTTTCCCCGGCGATGCAGTGACCTACGTGATCGCCGTTCGGAACACGCATCCCTCCCAGGCGCTGCGGGATCTGGCGCTGCGCAGCGTCTTTCCGGCGAACCTGGAGATTACCGGACTCTCTTCCGGTCCAATCGATCGCAACCTTCCGGGCGCATTTACACCCGGCGATCCATCACGCACCGATAACCGCGTTTCGCTGGGTATCGCCGAGTTACTCGCCGGGCAGGGATTCGAGATCATCGTTCAGACCAGGATCAAACCGACAGTTCCTGCCGGAACGCGGATTGTGGCACAGGCAGAGTTGACCTTCGCCGGTCTCACCATTCCCCTCTATTCAAATGTCGTGACCGTTGATGTGGTTAATGCTGCGCAGGCGCAGGTATTGCCGACGAATACTGCAACGAATACGCCGACCGTTACCATCGAACCGACCATGCCGCCGGCAACCGAAGTGCCGACGGTGGTTGCGGAAGTGGCGCAGCCGGTGGCGGTTGCCCCAACCGCCACGCCTGGCGCAGCAGGGAGCGCGACCAGTCCGGTGTCTACTGCGCCGTTGCCGGCAACCAGCACAGGCGTGCCGCTGGCGGGATTTGCGCTCCTCGGCGCGACTCTGCTGACGCGGACATGGCGCCTCCACCGTGCCCGCTCTCGTATCTGAGGCGCTGGCGCGCGCTCCAACATCGTGACACGGGGCAGGTGCAGGCAAGAACCTGCGCCTGCCTTTGGTTGTGCGCTTACTGCCTGTCTGAATAACCCTCATAGTGTCGATTTCATGAGCAGGCGAAGTCGCTGCCTTCGCCTGCTCCCGGCATCCACGTTGCATTCAGCGCGTATCATGAACGCTGTAAACATTACCGCAAGTGCAGGAGAAAACATGTGTGGCTGATCGTTGGACTTGGCAACCCTGGCGAGACTTATGCCCGGACGCGCCACAACATCGGGTTTCGCGTCGTTGCGGAACTGGCGCAGCGACACCAGCTCGCATTTACGCACAAACGCGCACATACACAGATTGCCGAAGGGGTCATTGCCGGGCAGCGGGTAGCGCTCGCGCTTCCACAGACCTATATGAACCTCAGCGGGCAGGCGGTTGTCGGATTGCGTCGGTGGTACAAAATCGAATCGACAACCGAGTTGCTGGTGGTGTACGATGACGTCGACCTGCCGTTCGGCATCCTTCGTTTACGCGAACGCGGCAGCGCAGGAACGCACAACGGCATGCGCTCGATCATTACCCTGCTCGGCTCGCAGGTCTTCCCCCGGTTACGGATCGGCATTGATCGTCCGCCGCCTGGGTGGGATCTGGCAGACTATGTGCTGGGGCGTTTCACGCCTGAACAGGAAGCGCAGTTGCCCGCAATCATCCAAAAAGCGGCGGACGCACTGGAGTTAGTGGTGCGTGAAGGAATGGTTGTGGCAATGAACCGGATCAACGCACCGCCACCGAAGCCGAAACGTGAGCACAACCACTCATCAGAAGCGCCCGATTCGTTGTCCGATACGAGCACGAGCGCTGCATCTGATCGATGAACCTCCGGTTGTGAAATTGATCGCATTCCGCTATCGAATTGTACGGTCACTGGTGAGGCGCCTATTACATATTACCGTGTGACGTTATGGACATGCCAGCGCTGGCAAGAATGCAATGAAAACGCTCGATTTCACCTGAGGACGTGTGCCATGTCCGCTTCTTCTCCCTCTTCGGAAGAAGACTTTCAGTCTGTACTGAAACGCGCTACCGCTTCCGGGCTGGGAATGCAGCCCTTTGTTTCTCCGCTTGAGCGTTTCTTCTCTTGGGCTCAGCGCCTGATTGCTGAGGGCAGCATCCTGCTCACGGTTTTCCTGCTCCATGTTTCTTCATCGTGGACGGATTGACCAGGTGCAGTCTAATTGCCTTCACCGGCGGGCTGATTGTGCTAGGCATCTCCACATCCCTGACGACGATACTGTTAATTGGGCAGAAATAATTGAAACACATGTTCCATATCCTGTCGGGGTTGACCGGTCTGACCTGCTGTCAATTTCCCAATGTGACTCCCGGCTTGTATCATCTGAGCCTGGCAGGGGAGATACGCAGTCGTTACATTGTGGTACATTCGGTATGCAACACGAACCTTCAATGCGCTCTCTTGCAAAGCTAGAACCTATGCCACGTCGGAATATTGGCGGAGCGGAAGCGCTGTCCTCACTTCGGCAGATGGACATACAAAGCAGCACATTATTCTTGACAACCAAACCAGTAATGTGCTTTAATTTACATGGGCGTAGTTCGGCTGCTTTTCATCGTTGCAGTATGGGTGACGTCGAACTACAGCCAAGGTGTCAAAACAGAGTTAAAGAACCTTCGGGGCAGGGTGAGATCGGCAGTGCTGCCGCTCAATTCCCGATCGGTGGTACAGCCCACGAGCACAGCGCCTTATAGCAATGTGCACGATCCGGTGAAACTCCGGAGCCGACCGTACAGTCGGGATGAAAGAAGGTTGATCGGTACACGCACAGGCGACCTGCGACAGCGTGTTGGTTGGTGATCGTACAGCCCCGAACAATCCACATTGTTCGGGGTTTCTTGATCGAGAGACCTGCACACTGACAGGTTGCCGGTGAGTCGTGTCGATTGCGGCATCCCGAAGGTACACATTACCTTCGGGATGTTTGTTTACCGGCGTGGTAGCCGGGAATTGACATTCTATCAGGACGCGGATACGGCTTCGTGGCGCAAAGGAGTACTCATGTTCACGGGCATTATAGAAGAAATCGGAACCGTCGAAATGCTGGCAGAAGTCACCGGTGGTGGCTGGTCACTCACCGTGCAGGCAACCGGTGTGCTGGAAGATACCCGTCTTGGGGACAGCCTGGCTATCAATGGCGCATGTCTCACGGTGACGAATTTGACCGACCATTCCTTCACGGTTGGACTTTCGCCGGAAACCTTGCGACGAACTAATCTGGGCGATCTGAAACCCGGCGATGGAGTGAACCTCGAACGGTCGTTGACACCGAATGGGCGACTCGGCGGGCATTTCGTGCAGGGGCACATCGACGGCGTCGGCATAGTGCGCGCATTTCACCCTGAGGGTGATTCGCTGTGGATCACCGTGGCTGCACCGGCAGCATTGTTGCGCTATATCGTGCCCAAAGGGTATATCGCTGTCGATGGCACGAGCCTGACCGTCGTCGATGTTCTCGACGACGCCTTTACCTTTATGCTGGTAGCATACACCCAACAGCATATTACTTTGCCGCGTAAGCCAATCGGAAGTCGGGTCAATCTGGAAGTGGATATTCTCGGCAAATATGTTGAGAAGTTTATGCTTGAGGGGAACTATGGCAATCGCCGGTATTGAAACTGTGCTGACTGACTTTCGGGCTGGCAGGTTTGTCATCATTGTCGACGATGAACATCGGGAAAATGAAGGTGATCTGGCGATTGCAGCAGAATACGCGACTCCGCAGGCAATCAACTTTATGGCTCGCGAAGGGCGTGGGTTGATCTGCATCGCCATGACCGGTGAACGGCTTGACGCGTTGCAGATCCCGCTGATGGTACCGCCGGAGACCAATGCTGCCACATTTCGCACCGCCTTTACCGTCCCGGTTGACGCGCGCCACGGGGTGACTACCGGGATTTCAGCCTTCGACCGGGCGACAACAATTCACACCCTGATCGATCCGGACACCCGTCCAGAAGATATCGTGCGACCGGGTCACGTTTTTCACCTGCGGACTGCTGAAGGCGGCGTCCTGAGCCGCGCCGGTCACACAGAAGCAGCCGTTGAACTGGCGCGGATGGCGGGCTTGTATCCAGCGGCGGTCATCTGTGAAATCATGCGGGATGATGGTGCGATGGCTCGGCAATCTGACCTTGAGCGGTTTGCTGCACAGCATGGGATCAGGATCGTTGCGATTGCTGACCTGATCGCCTACCGGCGACACCAGGAGCGCAACGCCGATTGTCGTCGGCGTCAGGCAGTGCAGGTGGTTGATCAGACCGCTGCAAGCATCTGCGCTCCAGATCAACCGCATAGCGATCAGGCCATGCTCCCGGATGCCGGTACGTGGAGCAGAGCGGCGATCAAACCGGTTATGGCAGCAGTACCACAGAATTGTGTGCAATTCACATGGCAGGAGAATGCGATGGGACGAACCTTTGAAGGACATTTTATCGGTACGGGTATGAAGTTCGGCATTGTTATTTCCCGCTACAATGACACCATCGGTAAAGAACTGTTGCGTGGCGCACGGGATACGCTGATCCGGCATGGCGTTGCCGACAGCGACATTGATGTGGTATGGACGCCGGGTGCATTTGAGTTACCACAGGCTGCGCAGTGGATGGCTCGCCGCAGGGAGAGCACTGTTCAGCGTGGGTACTACGACGCGATTATTTGCCTTGGTGTTGTCATTCGGGGGATGACACCACACTTTGAGTATGTGGCAGGGCAGGCAGCTAGCGGCATTGCCTCAGCCGCCTTCGAAACGGAGATACCGATCACCTTCGGCGTTCTCACAACGGAAAATATCGAACAGGCATTCGAGCGAGCTGGTACGAAAGCAGGCAATCGTGGTGCAGAGGCGGCTCTGGCAGCACTTGAGATGGCAAACCTGCGTCGGATGTTGATAGGAGTGAGGGATGGGTGAAGCAGATCGACGGCGGTTTTCCAGAGCCTCCATTCCTGTGAGAAACTGTTATCGATTTTCTTCCGATAGTGAAGGACCGTTAACTCGTATTTTGTGCGGGTTATCACTATAATCAACCGTACTTTCTCGGTGCGATAGATGTTCCGCTTATCTTATTCGCGTACTCTCGTGGGTCACTAAACCTGCCCGTTGATCCGGCGCAGCACCAATACAGGTTCGCCCCTGTGTCAGAGAGGAGTGTATGACTCTACGATCGATGGTGATTACCACAACGGCGCGTCCCGCGCCGGGGTTGAGCAGCTGCTTGACCGTCTGAACGAACCGCAGATGCTCGAGGCGTTAAATCGCCTTCTCGACCATGCCGAGCTGCTGGCATTTTCAGCGGCATTTCTCGATGGGCTGGTGCGCCGCAGCGAGGTGATCGTCGATAATGTATCGTCAACAATCACCTAAGTGCGCGAGGGGCTGCCGCCGGCGCCGGAAGTAGACACAACCGCACTAGCGCGGTTGCTCCGCGATCTACCGCGCATGCTGGAATTGACCAACCGCCTAATCGCGCTGACCGCAACGCCGGAATTCGAGGCGCTGTTGACCCTGATCGGCGACCCGACGACGTGACGGCGCTTCAGCGCCTGTTGCAGCACACCGAACTGCTTGTGTATCTTGTTGAAGCGATCGATAGAGTGATCCATCGCAGTGAAACGATTGTCGAGAATGTGGGTACGCTGCTTCAGGATGTCGCAGCAGACACACCCGGCGCCAGTGAAAGTCTGCTGACTCTGATCGACATGCTGCACCGGCACCGCGATTATGTGCGGTGGTTGATTGCCGTCGTTCCACAGTTTACCGAACTGGTGGAGCAGATCGGTCCGTTCGTTGTCTCCGAAGAGTTTCGCACGCTGCTGACATCCGGCGTCTTTGATCCTGATACCGTCAACCTGGTGGGGCGCGCCGGCGATGCGTTCGTGGCAACCTATAATGAAGACCGTCAGGTGCAACGGCGACTTGGACCGGTTGGTCTCGTGCGTGCGCTGTACGATCCGGATGTGCAGCGGGTTACCGCGCTGCTGGTCGATTTCGCCCGGCACTTCGGCAAGTCGCTGAATAGAAACGGAAGGATACAGAACAATGGCAATACCGCGACTGCTTGAAATCCGCCAGGGGGTGCTGAGCAAGAATGATCGTCTGGCTGCCGGATTGCGCGCCCGCTTTCTTCAATCCGGCGTCTTCGTGGTGAATCTGCTTTCCAGCCCCGGCGCCGGCAAGACTCGTCTGCTTGAGGAAACGTTGCGGCGGATGCACGGTAGATTGCGCGTGGCAGCGATCGTGGGCGATCTGGCGACCGACAATGATGCACAACGATTGGCGCGCAGCGGCGCTCCGGTACGGCAGATTCAGACCGGCGACATGTGCCACCTGGAAGCACACCTGATCGAACAACATCTGGAGGGCTGGGATCTCGACGAACTCGATGTGTTGTTTATTGAGAACGTCGGCAACCTGGTTTGTCCGACGGGGTACGACCTGGGAGAAGCGGCGCGCGCGGTGATCCTGTCGGTTACCGAGGGCGAGGACAAGCCGTTGAAATATCCGGGTGCGTTCATATCCGCCGATGGCGTTGTGGTGACCAAGGTAGATCTAGCGGAGGCGGTTGAATTCGACCGGCGTGCTGTTGAATCGAATATTGCCGCCGTTCATCCCGGTGTTCCGGTAATCTACACCTCGGCGCGCACCGGCGCAGGACTGGACGACTGGATCGCCTGGCTTGATGCACGGCGATATGAAGCACTGGCAATTGGAACTGCTTCTTTTGGGTCGCATGGAAGTCTGACGTAGACTAGTAAGGAGTGCGCAGGAGTATGGCAACGCTACTATGGACACTACACGAGAGACTCCGCATCTGCCTGCGGGTGCATCGGCGCTCCGCTTTCCCTACGCCGTCGCAGGTGCCGATGGTCGCCTGGTTGTCGCCGATACCGCCAACAATCGGGTGTTGATCTGGCATACCCTGCCGCGCGAGGGATTGTTCCTCCCAGCCAGCGATGTCATCGGGCAGCCTGATTTTGATAGCAATGGCGAAAATCGCTGGCATGCCGTCGAACACGACACTCTTTGCTGACCCTATGGCATAGCACTTCACAACAACCGGCTGGCGATCGCCGATTCGGGCAATAACTGTGTTATGGTATAGGATATACGTGTCTAACGCTCGTCTCCGCAACGACGTATCACCCGAAGTCTTTCATGCAGCGCGACTGAAGGACTACCAGCGGGGCATACAGGGAGTGGTATCGTCCGCTTTCTTCGCGGGAAAGAGTGGAGGGTTGACAGGTACGGGCGTTCCCGGCACACCCCTGCGTTCCGTTTTTTCTCGCTCATTAGGATGCTCAAATCTTCCCTCTTCCCTTACAGGAGAAGAGGCGAAGAGGATAGGGGTTACATTAGATGACACGCGAAAGGATAGCGCCATGTGTCTCGGCATTCCCGGACAGGTCAAAGAAATCTATGAGATGAACGGCATCCGCATGGGTAAGGTCGATTTCAACGGCATCGTCAAAGATGTGTGCCTGGCATACCTGCCCGACATCAATGTTGGCGACTACACGATTGTGCATGTCGGCTTTGCTATCACGCGCCTCGATGAGCAGTCGGCGCTGGAGACCCTGGCGTTATTCGAGAACCTTGGCGTACTCGACGAAGAGTTGCGCACCGATTCGGCGGAGGAGGAAGCGGCATGAAGTATCTCGACGAATATCGTGACCCGGAACTGGCGCAGCGCTTGTTTGCCGAAATTCGTCGTATTACTACGCGCCCGTGGGCTATCATGGAGGTGTGCGGCGGACAGACACATTCGATCATCCGCAATGGCATCGATCAACTCCTGCCGGAGGAGATTGAACTTATCCATGGTCCGGGATGTCCGGTATGTGTGACGCCGCTGGAGATCATCGACAAAGCGCTGGCGATTGCTTCCTGCCCTGAAGTCATCTTTTGCTCATTCGGCGATATGCTGCGCGTTCCGGGAAGCAGTAAAGATCTGTTTCGGGTAAAAAGCGAGGGCGGAGACGTGCGGATCGTCTATTCGCCGCTCGATGCCGTGCGCCTGGCGCAGCAACACCTCGACCGTGAGGTCGTCTTCTTTGGCATCGGGTTCGAGACGACTGCGCCCGCCAATGCGATGGCAGTGTTGCAGGCGCACCGTCTGGGGCTGCGCAACTTTTCGATGCTGGTATCCCACGTCCTGGTGCCGCCGGCAATTTCAGCCATTATGGAGTCGCCGACAAACCGGGTGCAGGGGTTTCTTGCCGCCGGGCATGTGTGCAGTGTGATGGGCACCTGGCAGTACCAGCCGCTCGTTGAACGGTACCGCGTACCGATTGTGGTGACCGGTTTTGAACCGCTCGATGTGCTGGAAGGCATTCGGCGCGTCATTCTGCAACTCGAATCGGGGCGCGCCGAACTCGACAACGCCTACGAGCGCGCCGTGCGCCCGGAGGGAAACGTTGCAGCGCAGCAGGTGCTTGCCGAGGTGTTCGAGGTGACCGACCGGGCATGGCGCGGCATCGGTGTCATTCCGCAGAGTGGCTGGCGTTTGCGCGACGCATACCGCACCTACGACGCCGAGACGCGCTTTGCGGTGAGTGACATTCAGACGCGCGAGTCGCCGATCTGTCGTAGTGGTGAAGTGCTCCAGGGTATGCTCAAGCCCAATCAGTGCGCTGCATTCGGCAAGGAATGCACGCCGCGCACGCCGCTCGGCGCGACGATGGTATCGAGCGAGGGCGCATGCGCGGCATACTACCAGTACGGACGCTTCACCAAGGCTGAAGAGGTGGGAGTGGCACGATGAGCGACGGGCTGAACTTCGCGGGGTGGGTCTGTCCGCTGCCGCTGCGCGATCACCCGAACATCATCATGGGGCATGGCGGCGGCGGCAAACTGTCGGCGGAACTGGTCGAACACCTGTTTCTTCCAGCCTTTGCAGAGGCGGGTGCAGTCGATATGGGAGACGCAGCGCTGATCACGGTCAGTGGGATGCGCCTGGCATATTCGACCGACTCGTTCGTGGTGCGACCGCTCTTCTTTCCCGGTGGCAACATTGGTGAATTGGCGGTGAATGGCACTGTCAACGACATTGCCATGCGCGGCGCGCAGCCGCTCCCATGCTGCCCGCAATCGATGCCAGGCGCTCGAGGGACATCCCTTCTTCCAGGATGAACCCAGCGCTCAGGAAGAGCGGCTGCGCGCCGCGCCGGGGTGAAACTGGTTGCCGGCGATACCAAGGTGGTCGATCGCGGTCACGGCGACGGCGTCTATATCAACACCAGCGGCTTCGGCATCGTCCCGGAAGGGGTCGATATCGGTCCGACACGGGCGCAACCGGGAGATATGATTATCGTCAGCGGAACAATCGGCGACCATGGCATCGCCATCCTCAGTGTACGGGAAGGGCTGGAGTTTGGTGCGCCGATCGAATCCGACACGGCGCCGCTCAACGGATTGGTTGCCGATATGCTCGATGAAACCCGCAACATCCACGTTTTGCGCGATCCCACTCGCGGCGGGGTGGCATCGGTGCTCAACGAAATTGCGCGCGCCTCACAGGTTGGCATTGTGATCGATGAACGCAAACTGCCGGTGCAGGACGCGGTGCGCGCCGCATGTGAATTGCTCGGCATGGATCCGATCTACGTGGCAAATGAAGGAAAATTGATCGCCATCGTTCCCCCCGCTGATGCCGACCGGCTGCTGGCGCGGATGCGGGCGCATCCCCAGGGACGGCAGTCAGCCATTATCGGGCACGTTACCGCCGATCATCCGGGTCTGGTGATAGCACGCACGGGTATTGGCGGAACCCGGATTGTGGATATGATGGTGGGGGAACAATTGCCGCGGATCTGCTAATGTTGCCTGGGTGGGAAGAGGGAGAGGAGGGTGTGAGGACGCTTTCCCTGCCTTCCCATTCCGCGTTGACCTCACAGCAGCGGGAAGACACGACCGGTTGGCGTTCCCTGTTCCCATGACGGGAAACAAGGGACAATGGCTTGTACCGGAATCTTCGACATACCCCTTCAGCAAACGTTTGGTTGCAGAGCCGCTTCCTCCGGAGGCATGGTAAGCGGAATACCGGCGCTCACGCAGAGCAACCGCCGGATTTTTTCTGACACGTCCGTTCTCGCAACCCTGACCTGTCGCCTTCGCGCCGGTATGCGCGACAGTGCGACAAAAGTCACTGCTCCGATGGTTGCCCCAGGCTACACTCCAAAAGAAACCGGGTATCACGGGGAAGTCGGCTATGCATCGTCAGGCGCGTGTATACGTCAAAACGGCATTCGTTCAATTGCTCATCAGCCTTTTTATCGGCGCGCTACTGTTGATCAATACCGGATTACGTTTGCAGAGCGGGCTGAATGTGCTGCTGCCGGTGTACTACCATCTGCTCATGGTCGGCTGGGCGACTCAGTTGATCGGCGGTGTTGCGCTGTGGATGTTCCCCGTACACTCCCGGGAACGTCCACGCGGTGATGAGCGTCTGGGATGGGTTGCATATGGCGCGCTCAACGGTGGTTTGCTGATCCGCGCACTTACCGAGCCAGTTCATACCCTTAGGCCGCATGACTGGTCAGCGTGGGGTCTGGTGATCGCCGCGACTCTCCAGGTATGCGCTGTCTGGCTCCTGGTAATCATCCTCTGGCCGCGCGTCAGAGGGCGCTCAGAGATCCGTCGTCCGCGTCCGGGAGATGTCTGATGCCGCTTTTGAGCGTCATCATGGTGCGTATCGCGCTGATCCATCTTGCGGTTGGCGCCACCATCGGTGGTATGCTGCTGGCGGATAAGGGCGTGCATGGATGGCCCTGGATCTGGATGTGGCGACCGGCACATATTCATATGATGCTGACCGGCTGGACGGTGCAGTTTGCATGGGGCGTGGCGATCTGGATTCTACCGCGCCTCGATGCCACAGGATCGCGCGGTGCGCTGTGGTCTGCCTGGCTGGGTTGCATGGCAATCAATGGCGGTGTGGCATTAACAGCGCTGTATGCACCTCTCGCCAGCGTGATCGATCATCTCGAATGGATGTTGCCGGTTGCCGCTGTCCTGTATGTGATTGCTGCTTCCACATTCGTACATCATGCCTGGCGGCGTGTGCGTCCATTCGGCATCGTACCTGTGAGGATGCGATGAAACACACCATCTCACGGGCATTGCCCCGATCACGAACCCTACGCCCGATACATCTGCTCCGTGCGCTCCTGGCAGCCGGCATACTCAGTATGCTCGTTGGCGGCGTCTGGTCCGGGTTGCTGCGTATGGGATGGGCGCTTCCTGCTCCGCATCAGACGCTGGCGCTGGTTCACGGTCCTCTGTTCGTATGTGGTATGCTCGGCACAGTGATCGGACTGGAACGGGCGGTAGCGATCAGACGCGCGTGGGCGTTTGCCGCACCGCTGCTCACGTTTCTTGGGGGGGCGGCACTGCTCGCAGGTGTACCGGTTGGTCTGGCGGCATTGTTGATCACGAGCGGCAGCCTGGGGTTGCTGGCGATCTTTGGGACAATCGTTCGCTGTCAACCGGTACGCTTCACCATCACAATGGCCCTCGGTGCAGTGGCATGGTTTGGCGGTAACCTCTTCTGGCTGAGTGGTCGTCCGCTGGCGCTGGCATCACTCTGGTGGGCTGCGTTTCTGATCCTCACTATTGTGGGCGAACGCCTGGAACTGGGAAGGCTCCGCTATCTGCCGTGTCAGGCATGGTGGTCATTTGCCGTTGGAGTGACCCTTGTTCCCGTCGCGCTTGTTCTTGCGAGCGTTGCGATCGACGCAGGCATACGACTTGCAGGGATCGGTTTCATCGTCCTAGGTGCGTGGTTGTTGCGGTACGACATTGCACGTCGAACGGTGCGTCGCGCCGGCTTACCGCGTTTCAGCGCAGTATGCATCCTCACCGGAAGCGTGTGGCTGATCGTCGGCGGTACGCTGGCGCTCATCTTTGGCGCCGTGTATGCCGGACCGATCTATGACGCGCTGTTGCATGCGCTCTTTGTCGGCTTTGTTTTTTCGATGATCTTTGGGCACGCTCCAATGATCATTCCTGCCCTGCTTAACCTGCCGGTCTGCTTCCGTACCCGGCACTACCTGCCGCTTATCGTTCTGCACCTTTCACTCTTCATACGCATCGGCGGCGACCTGACCGGATCGGGCGATATGCGACGCTGGGGTGGAATGCTGAATGGACTCGCCATACTGCTCTTTTTGCTGGTCACCGCTGTCAGCATCTGGCAGGGGCGCCAGCATGCTTCCGTTGTGCACGAACCTCCAATTGACAAACTCACCGCGCCTAAATTAGACTCATAGTATCCTGCTGCATTCTCCGCGATAGTGCAATGGAGCAACCCAATGAATCTGAGCGATTATACGTTTCAGCCAGACCTGGCGCGCGCCACGACAATTCCGGCGCGCTGGTACATCGACCCACAGATGCTGACGATCGAGGAAGAGCGCGTCTTTGGGCGCACCTGGCAACTCGTCGGGCGGACAGAGCAGGTGCGTCAACCGGGAGACTACTTCACCTGTCAGGTCATCAATGAGCCGCTGGTGGTCACCCGTGATACCGTCGGGACATTGCACGCCTTCTACAACGTCTGCCGCCATCGCGCCGGTTCGGTCGCCGAGGGACGCGGCAATCGCAAAACCCTTCAGTGCAGTTACCATGCCTGGACGTACAATCTGGACGGCACGCTGCGCTCGACGCCGGAATTCGAGGGGGTGAAAGACTTCGATAAAGCAGATTATGGTTTGCGACCGGTACAGGTGGATACGTGGGGTCCGTTCGTCTTTGTAAACCTCGATATGCAGGCGCCACCGTTGCGTGAGGTGCTCGGCGCTATTCCCGAAGAGACCGCCAGAATGCCGCTGGAGCGCATGAGGTTCTACAAACGGGTGGATTACGAAATCGCCTGCAACTGGAAAGTGTATGTCGATAACTATCTGGAAGGGTATCACATTCCGGTTGCCCACCCCGGTCTTTTCAAGGAAATCGATTACAAGCAGTATCGAGTCGAAACGTTCCGCTACTACTCGAAGCAGCACGCTCCGATCCGCGAAAATCCCGATTCGCTCTATCGGCGGCACCTGGAAGAAGGCGCGCCGGCGCAGGCGCTCTACTACTGGATCTTTCCCAACCTGATGCTCAATATCTATCCGGACAATCTCCAGATCAACATTATTCTGCCGCTGGGACACGAGCGAACACTGACAATTTTCGAGTGGTATGTTCTCGATGTGGATCGTCCCGAGGTCGCTGAGGAGTTTCACCGCTCCTTCAAGTTTAGCGACGTGGTGCAGAAGGAAGATATCGAGATTTGTGAGGCAGTGCAGAAGCGTCTGAAGTCACGTTCATACGATGTGGGGCGCTTTTCGGTGCTCCGTGAGAACGGCGTGCACCACTTCCACGGGTTGCTCACCGAATATCTGCAACGTGCGTGAGTCGTTCTAGCCGAACAGCAGGTCGGTCACCACGTTTCATCCGGGGATGACCCGGCTCGGAATGACCGCCTGCCCGCGATAGATGTGTTCGGCGCGATACACGCCGCCGACCCGGGTGAGCAACTCCACCGCGCGATGCCCCGGGATCGGCGATCCAGTACTCGCCGATCCCGGCAGTGGCGTATAGGTCGCGCTTCTCGCGCCGGTCATATCTGGCAGTGCCGGGTGACATCACTTCGACTACCAGCTCGGGCGGTCCGACGATCCGTTGCGCGATAATCGTCGGCGCCCCGCCGTTCAGGATGACTACAATATCAGGCTAAACGATGGTTGTCGGACTGAGTTCGACATCGAGCGGCGCCGTGAAGACCCGTCCATACCCCGCTAATTGAACACATTCCATCAGGTGATAGAAGATCAGTCCACTCACAGTCTGATGATCCGGATTAGGGGCTGGTGCCATACGCAGGTCTCCGTCGATCAGTTCGTAGCGCTGCCCATCATCCGGCAGCCGCTCATAGTCCGCCACCGTCCATCGTCGCCAGGAGGTGGCGGCAGATGCGCAACCGGTCCTGCTACAGGAAGAATATCAGCTGTCATAGGCGCTCGTCGGGTCGCATAGGAAAGCCCTGCGACACTGAATCCGTGTCATCTGCTACATTGTAGCACACGAGAGCGCAGAAAACGACCCGGCAGCGGAAGATCGGCTACACTCAGGCGGGTACGGCACTGTTATCCGGTTGAGGGCACTGTCGCCTGTTCGTCGGCAGTCCGGCGTTTGGGAACGAAACGCGCCAGGATGATTCCTAGTTCGTACAGCAGGTACATGGGAATTGCAAGCAGCAAGAGATTGTAGGGGTCACCGGTGGGGGTAATGAACGCGGCAATGATAAAGATAACGATGATAGCGTACCGTCGCGTCGCTGCCAGACGCGCAGCGGTAACGACGCCAAGGCGTGCCATCACGTACACAATTGCGGGTAACTGAAAGATCAGTCCATTCCAGAGGAGGAGCGTCGCAACCGTACCGATGAAACTATCAACGCGCGGCTGAGTGATGATCGTCGTTCCATCAACGCCAAAACCGAGAAGAAAGCCGAGTGCAGCCGGGACGGTGAAGAACCAGCCAAAGGCAACGCCTGCAATGAACAGTTCGGTAACAAAGGGCAGCGCGATAAACAACACGCGCTTTTCGTGAGGAAGCAAGCCGGGCAGGAAGAATGCCACAATCTGATAGAGTACGAATGGCATTGCCAGTGTCATGCCGACCACCAGCGCCATGCGCATATATGCAAAGAAGACCTCGCCGGTATCGATACCCTGCAACTGTGTGCCGGGCGGCGCCAGGTGGCGCACCAGAAAGACCGGCAGTGACTCACCCAGCAGCACCGGGCTGTTCACGATCCAGAACCCGATCATCGTCCCGATGGCAATCGCGATCAGCGATTTGACCAGCCGATCACGCAGCTCGACCAGATGGGGCACAAAAGCGCGCCAGACATCGCCGATACTGGTGAACTCGGTCAGGCTCGACACTGCCTCCTCGCCGTCCATCGGAACTTCGTCCTTGATGAAGATGCGCACCAGCAGGATCACCAGCAACGGCAGGAGGATGAGTACCGTGAGGACACTGACGATGATAATCAGTTGGATCGATGTGAACTCCATAGGTTTGCACGCTCAGGGCAACGCCTCAGCACCTTACGGCGGCGTATTATCCGGCAGTGTCGGATCGTGGTCCGGCGACACCGGCTGGACTGCACCGCTTAGTGTCACGTCCGACGGGGTATCACCCGGCAGCGTCGAATCGTGGTCTGGTGACACCGCGCCGTTCAATATTTCAGCCTTATGCGCTCCATTGAGCGCCACAACGCCTTCTGGCGATCGATGATCGTCTTGCGTCTGACGGCGTTTCTCTTCCGCCATGCGTTGCAGCAGGGTCACGCGCAGGCGGGCAAGTTCTTCTGCGATGGATGCCACCTGACGACTCAGGTCATCGATCCGCGCCATATCGGCGGCGAATAGCGAGTCGTCGGTCACGACGCGCGCCGGTGGCGCAGGCGGCTCGATGCGCGCGCCGCGCGCGACCGTTTCACCGCCGGCGATCGTTGGCGCTGGCGATGGTGTGACAGCCTGCTGCGCTTCCGCAACCTCCGCGATACGCGCGCGGCGCGCGCCGATAGGACCTGGATCGACCTCGAATTCTGGCAGGGCGGCGCTTTTTGCTTCCTGAGGCGATGGTGCAGGAGCGGGAGCATTCGATTCGGGCGCAGGCAGCGCAATCGATGGCGTCCCGGCGGATTGCGCGGCAGCATCGGGGAGTTCGATCTTCGACACAGCGGCGGCATCCTGTGCCGATTGCTCGATCAACTTACCGGCGTCCGCGAGGTCTGAGCGCACACTCTGCAGGTCCTGTCGCACACTTTCGACTTCGCGGGTCAGCTCGGCACGGATCGCCTGCAACTCATGCTCGAGTTCCGCCCGCGCGCGCAGCACGAGGGCTGCGTCCGGCGAGCGCTGGATCCAGTCGCGCACCCGCACCACGAACAGCCCAGCCTGACGCGCAAACTCAGGCAGACGCTCCGGTCCGAAGACCAGCAGCATGATCACCAGGATCAGCAGGATTTCGCCAGGACCGACTCCTAAAAGTTCCATCGTCTGCTTTCCTGCATCACGCGCACCCCGGTACGCACAACAACGCCACAGCAGACCTCACCACGCCAGACCGGATCATTCGGACTGGAGAATGGAGCGACCTGCTGTGGCGCGAACCAACGCGAACACGCTCAGGCCGCCTGCAACTTCTGCTCGATATAGTTCAGCGCGTCCTGCACCGTCATGATCTTCTCGGCATCCTCATCGGGGATTTCGACGCCAAACGCCTCTTCGAGTTCCATGATCATCTCGACCAGATCGAGCGAGTCGGCGTTGAGGTCTTCGGTAAACCGCGCCTCGGGCACGATCTTGCTTTCATCGACTCCGAGTTGTTCTGCGACGATTTTCTTGAGCCGAGACTCCATTTCGGGCGAGGGCATGCATGTTCTCCTTTCGACAGCCTTGATGAGCGAATAGATGTGATGAACGCGAGCCTATCCTTTGTGCCGCTCGCGATAGCGACTGACGACCGTGCCGAGGACGCCATTGATGAAGCGGCTGGAGTTATCGCTACCGTACTGTTTGGCCAGCTCCACCGCCTCATTGATGATCGCCTTCAGCGGTGTTTTTTCCTCTTCATCGATCAGCGCCTCAAAGAGCGCGATCCGCAGAATAGCTTTATCAACACCGGGCATCTGACTGACAGGCCAGTTCGGCGCAGTTTCTTCGATGATACGGTCCAGGTACGACGCATGCTCCCACGCACCAAAGACCAGACGCCGCAGAAAACGCTCACCCTCCGGCGGAAGACGCTCCTCTTCGAGACGACGCGCCACTACCTGATCCGGTGGATGATCGGTCGCATCGAGTTCGAACAAAATTTGCAGCGCGATTGCGCGCACCCGGTGACGTAGACTAGCCATGGTTGCGTGTCTTTTCTACCGCAGTAACATCCTCAATCGAAATGTTGACTGCAGCAACGTCCACACCGGCCAGTTCTCGCAGCGCAGCAGCGACCGCAGCCTGCGCCGTCGCCGCCACCTCTGCCAGACGCACCCCTGTAGCCACAACTACAGCGCACTCTACCGCGACGCCGGTTGCGCTAGAGGCAATTGCTGCCCCCGGACCGGCGGCGATCACCGGTTCTTCCCGCATAGTCGGTGTGCCTGCCAGTCGGACAATGCCCGGCGTTTCGCGGAGAGCGGCACGTACCAGCGCGAGCAGAACGGGCGCAGCGACCGTCACATGTCCCGACGGTTGCGACACGATGCGTATTCCTCCCCGTGCGTGCGCTTCGACGCGGTATTCTACCGTCTTTCAGGTTCACCGTCAAGCACAGGGCTAGTTCATGACCATGCCACCATCGACGGTCAACGTCTGACCGGTGATGTATGCTGCTGCGTCGGATGCCAGGAAGCAGACCAGGTTGGCTACATCCTGCGGCGTACCGAGACGCCCCAGTGGAATGGTTTCGAGAATGGCGGCGCGTACCTGTTCGCCAAGCCCGGCGGTCAACTCGGTTTCGATATAGCCCGGTGCTACTGCATTGACCGTAATGCCGCGCGATGCCATTTCACGTGCCACGGCGCGGGTGAAGCCGATGATCCCGGCTTTTGCAGCGGCATAGTTGCTCTGCCCGGCATTGCCGATCAGCCCCACCACCGACGTGATGTTGATGATACGTCCGCTGCGTGCCTTGGTCATTGGTCGCAGGGCAGCCTTCGTGCAGAGATAGACGCCGCGCAGGTTGGTGTCGATAACGGCGTCGAAATCGTCTTCTTTCATACGCAGCAGCAGGGTGTCACGCGTGATGCCGGCATTGTTGACCAGAATATCGACCTTACCGTACTGATCGATCACCGTCCTGAACAATTGCTCGACATCGGCGGATACACTTACATCCGCCTGAATGCTGACTGCCGTTCCATCGGCGGCAGTGATCGCAGCGACAGTTTCATTGGCTGCTTCTGCATTGCGTTGATAGTTGACAATGACCGTGGCACCGGCGGCAGCCAGGGTTTGCGCAATCGCCCGCCCGATGCCGCGCGACCCGCCGGTAACGACCGCAATCCTGTCTTTGAGAGAAATCTGCATCGAACGATCTCCGAATCAGCCGGTCACTTTTCGGCAATCTGATACAGCGTTGCGCCGTCGATCAGCACGATGGGGCGATCCTTTGCCGCTTTGATTGCCCCGGGGGTAAACTCGGTCGAGGTGATGACCACTCCTTTGGAGCACCCTTCGCGTTTCATCTCCTGGAGCAGGCTTTCGACTGCTCCAGGTGCCACTTTATCGGCGACCGACAGGCGCAAATGCCAGGGTTCTTCTTTATATTCCATCCAGATATCGAGATATTTATCTTTGTGCAGGAAGCGGTAATCTTTGAAGGTAAATCCCTGCTTTTTGAACAGATTGTTGACATAATAGCCGAGTTGGGGCAGCGATAAACCGCGGATGTCGCCTGGCTCGCGAATCGCACCGGGACGTTCGAGGGCGCCGCCACGTTGCCTGATCTCTTCACGTAGTGCGCGGTTGCGCTCTTCGATGCGTCCGGCTGTGCTTGCGCCGAAGGTGCAGAAGACGATCAGCGAAAAACCGAAGAAGCCGCTGAGCACCATCCAGGCATCCCACGGCGGCGTTCCCGGTTCGACCATGCCTGCTCCGTCTACGCCAAACTGTGTCTGAAAAATAAAGAACCAGAGTGTGGCGGCTGCCATCAGCGACGCGAGTACACCAGTCAGGAACCCGTGCAGCGCATAATGACCGGGAACATTGCGCGCCAGCAGCAGCCCGACGCCAACCGGCACGATGCCCGCCAGGAATCCGGCAAACCCACCCACTGTGAGTGACAGCGGCATCAGTATGCCGCCTGCGATCCCGTATAGCAGCACCATGATCCAGCGAATCTCCCGCAACCCGGCGCCAAGCTCGCCGAAAAACCGCGTAATGGGATGTGCCCGGCGTTCTTCAGGCGACGACGGTTGTGGCTGATCGGATACGTCTATGCTCATCTGTTCTGTCTCTTTCAATGACCCTGCCCCAGCAATTCGTCAACCGCTTCGCGCAGCTTCCCAATGTCGGCAAACGAGCGATAGACTGAGGCGAAACGGATGTAGGCAACATCGTCGATGGCGCGCAACCGACGCATAACCATATCACCGATCAGCGACGATGGTACTTCCGGTTCATCACGCGCCATAAGTTCGGCTTCGATGTCGTTCGCCAGCGCTTCGAGCGCCTGCGCCGGAACGGGGCGACGGTAGCAGGCAGTGCGCACGCCGCGCATCAACTTTTCACGGTCGTATGGCTCGCGCTCGCCATTCTTTTTGACCACCGTAATGCTGACCGTCTCAACACGCTCGTAGGTGGTAAAACGCCGTCCACACGCTTCACATTTGCGCCGTCGGCGGATCGTTTCACCATTATGGAGTTTGCGTGTGTCGATAACGTCGCTGTCGGGATGCTGGCAGTAGGGGCACCGCATTGGTCCTGATCCTGGTTGCGCTCCGTTCCTTCGACGAGGCATTATAGCATACAACCGACGCGCGGCGCAGCGAAAGAAGACATGAGTGGCATGCGAAGCATGGTCGGTCGATATGAACTGATACGGAACTCGGTCATTCGGCTTTTCGCCGGAGAGCACGCGCACTCGCCAGTGCGTTCCGTCTTCAACCCTGTTCATCAGCCAGGTACTGTACCCAGCACTTCAACAGATACGCAGCTGCGATGTTGCGGGCGATGCCAGAAGGTTGTTCACCCGCACCTCCGTAGATTCGAAGCGTACTCACGATCACTCGTCCATTTCCCCACGTCAGTTCGGCAGCATAATCGTGAACCGCTGCCGTCCGGGTGTCGATCCGGCGCAGGATTGGGTGGGTCAACCTGCCGAGCGGTTGTGTGTCGAGCGCATAATCGGTTGCACACCCGAAGAACTGCAATTCGGCCCATCCATTGTGTGGGAAGTCGCCCCACGCCGGGTGCGGCTCACAGACTCGCAACGCTTCGCGCCAGAATGGCATCGCTGCCGTCGCAACCGGTCCTGGCGGACCGTCGCCATCCTGGAGCAACACAACACGCCCTCCGGCGCGTGTATATGCCGATAGTGTGCGTGTCCAGGCGCTGGCGACCACAACGAATGGCGATCGGCGCAGATCGATGCGCGCTTCTGCGTCACCCCGCAAATCCGCGTGCATAACTTCTACTATCTGCGGTGCAAGACGCGCCAGGTCGCGCAGTCGCCCTGACGGATCGTAGAGTGCGACGTTCCGCACAGGCGTCCAGAAACTTGCGGGGAAGAACCAGAGCGACCATACATTCTCCGTGTGTTGGGCGCCAATGCTCAGTGTTACCCGCAAGGTCGCGCGCCGCGGAGTGCTCACTTCGGGGGCGGTGAACTCTGCCACACCGATTTCACGTACCTCCCCCGACATCACGTCGCGGTCGGTTGCTACTTCACCGGACGCAAACGGTGGGTCATCGTCGAATGCGACACTCCAGAGGGCACGCGCCGGACCGCCTTCCGTGCCGTAGTGCGACGCGATCAGATGTGGGCGGACAGGTGTGCCAGCAGTGTAACTCCAGACGTCCCACCACGCCACACGATCGCCGCCGCGCACCCAATCGCGCCGTCGGTCCCACCCGATGAGTACCACCAGATCACCGTTGAAGCGCCGGAATTCAGTAGGGTCGTATTTGAGCGCACCGGTTGCATCCCACATACCGGCGCTGGAGATCGGCGTATCCGCCTCGCCGGTGATAACATAGCCTGAAATTTCGCGGTAGGTGCGTGTCAGTTCGACTGTCCACTTACGGTGGAGTAATCCATGAGCATAGGACATGGCTTCGAGTTCGGCGTTGCGCTCCCACAACCCCTGTGCGCGCAGCCGTTCTTCGAGAAAGGGCGCTTCGTTTATCCAGCGCGCGCCGGTCGGGTTGATCGTCTCATCGGCGCTCAACCACCACGGGTGCGAACCATCGACGTTGCGGTAGCGGCGCAGATCACGAAAAGTGTCGTAGTCGCAGTATTCGCCGAACAACCAGGGATGCGCCCCGCGCCAGCGCGGTGTAAAAGCGTCGAGAAGACTGCGGAAGAAGTGCAGGTCGGCATAGAAATGGTTATCATAGTACTGAGCAAACTCGTTGAGCAGGCCGCCATACGCCTCGCCTGAACCGCTGTTGTCACGCACGAGCACCTCGCCGCACATGCTGCGCGTCATTGCGTACAGCCCGCCAAGGATGTCGGCGCCGACATCCTTGCCCAGTTCACACCCCAGACTGTAGATCACGACCGATGGATGACGACGCGCCTGGCGGATCAGGCGTTCGTATTCGACGTAAACCTGCTGACGAAAGTGGTCGGTCACGCGGGGCAGCCACATCGGTAGTTCGACCCATACCAGCATGCCCATTTCGTCCGCCAGATCGAAGTAGTACTGCGGCGGGAACCACAGGCAACACTTGACGCCGTTGTACCCTAGGCGCTTCAGGCGCTCGAAGTCGACGCGCACCCGTTCCACACCGGGATTGGGGGCGAATGTTTCCCAACGCCATCCCCATGACAGGATCATGCGTGGGTAGACTGGCCTGTCGTTGAGACGCAGCGTTGTTCCGTCTACCTCGAAGGAGCGCAACCCGAAGCGTCGTTCAACCCGGTCATCATCACCGGCACGCAGCACAGCGTGGTAGAGCGCCGGATCGGCGGGCGACCAGGGACGCGGATCGGGGATAGGACCGTTCATCCGCAGCACGTAGCGCTCCCTGGCTGGTGTTTTCTCGCGCACGGCATCTTCCTCGGCGGATAGAATGAAACTGCCATCGGGTCGGTACAACTCCAGCATCACCCGTGCCGGACCGTCCAGCTCTGCCTCGACGAAGACATACCCATCGGCTGAAGCGTGTACCCATGCGTCGAGAAAGCGGGTTCCACCGGCAGCGATCAGCGCAACCTCCTGCCAGATTCCGCCGTGGCTGTGACCCCAGACATACGGCAGAAAACCGGCGAGGGTCTCGCGTAGTGGGAAACGTCCCGGCTGTGACGGCGACTCCGGTCCGCCTGTCAGGCTCGCCGGTTTTTCGACGCGCACCAGCAGTGTGACGCGCTCGCCGGCTGCCGCTGCATCGCCAAGCGCCAGGTCGAACGTATCCCACATACCGGTGTGTGTGCCAATACTGTGCATCTCGCCCGAATCGCGCACAATGAATGCTTCACAGTGGTAACTGACTGCGCCGAAGCGCAGGAAGAGACGACGTCCCGCCAGTTCCTGCGGAAGAACAAATGTTGTGCGATACCATGCCAGACCGGCGCGATCCTTCGGGAAACCGGCATCTTCCCAGCAGCCAGGAACGGTGATCGGCGTCCAATCGGATTGATCGTCGAAACGAAACTCCCAGGGACCGGGGAGCGGCATGTAATAAGAAAGCATTGGAACCTCGTATCACAGAAATGGCGCAGAAAGGGGCGCATATCCGCCGGAACTATTGTACACGATGCGCTCATACGCAAAGTGCGCTGGTGAACCGCGCACCATTCGCGGGAGAAGAGACGGCGGCGCTCTGTGAGGATGAGGGGCAGCAGCGCATCGGAATGAAGAAAACTGATGATTGCTCACCGAACCGCTTCCTTCGAGCAACCCCGTTCTCCGGGTCGCCGAATCTGTTCACCGAATTGCGCAGCATTTCTTCGCATGATGCGCTGCCGGGTGCACGATGAACAGGGCAAGGGACTAATGGCGGCACATGGTGCAGCGTAGCACACACCCCTCGCGCGCAGGAGGTGATCTATGCGAGCGCGGGTCCACTTCGATCAGGAACTGGAAACATTAACGACCGAACTGTACAATCTCGGCGATATGGTCGTTCAGGCGATCCAGGAAGCATTCCATGCCTTGAGCCGACGTGATGTGCAATCCCCACAGCATGTAATCGATCACGATCGAGCGATCAATCAGGCTGAGCGCAACATCGAAGCACACGTGTTGAGTCTGATCGCTACCCAGCAACCGGTTGCATCCGATATGCGTCAGTTGATCGTTACCATCGAGATCGCCAGCGAGCTCGAGCGCATTGCGGACTATGCCAAAGGTACGCTCGTATGGCGCTGCGCGATATGCCCGCGCCAGAACCTGCCCTGCCTGCTGAAATGGAACGTATGGCACACCTGGCAGTAACGATGCTCCGTAAAGTACTCGATGCCTTTGCAACCAAAGAAAGCGCTGCTGCTGAGCAGCTTGCCGCCGACGATGACGAAGTCGACAGGCTGTATGATCGGGTGGAAACGATGCTTACCCAGCAGATGGCACAAAACCCGCTGAGTGTTGCGTGAGTCGCAGGACTGTTGTTTGCAGCACACTACCTGGAGCGGGTTGCGGATTGTGCGACGAATATCGGCGAATGGGTAGTGTACCTGGTGAAGGTGCAGGTGGTGGAGTTGAATCCGTGATGGCGTCTAACTGAAGGAGGACGAGGAACGATGCTCCCCGTTCTTTTTGCTGCCCTGCGTCCCTGCGGCTGCCTGACGAAGGCGCCTGCCCGCGCTCTGTGGCGAATAGCCTGGATTATGAACGAACACCGGTGCATCGCATCCAGAGATGTGAGGCGCATATCTGGGCATATTGGCGGCTGACCGAGCGGGTTTTTCTACCGGAGTACGGCGTCACGAGCGTAACGCTGCCATCCGGCTGTGAATAAACACCTGGAGTTCTGCTGCCGTTGCGCCGTTCAGCGAAGGAACCGGCGCTTCCGGCTGAAGCGTCGCAAGTGAACGGATCAACCGCTGGTATACGCGACACGCATCATCGGTGTGACCTGTACGCTGCAAAATGCCCGCTATAGCCAGTGAAGCCAGGTACAGCGTGTGATCGAGATAGATGGCGCGTCGGTAGGCGGCGAGCGCTTCATCGAGACGCTCCTGTTGCTCCAGAATCTGCCCGGTGAGCAGATGCGCCTCGGCACACAGCGGCTCGCGCTGGATGATAGCGGTACACAGGCGCAGCGCCGCTTCCAGATCGCTGCGGTCGGCTGCCTGCCGTGCAGCAGTCAGATTGTCGTGCGCCTGAATATCGGCATTGGTTGCACTCACCGACGCAGGTTCAGAATGCAACGCCACGACCAGTGGCAAAGGAGGATCTGACAAAGCCGCCTCGAACGAGACATCTGGTCGTGGAACGGGTGCGGTGCGCGTCGGCGGGAGCAGCGGAACCGTCGTCTTATCGAAGAGCGGTGCGTTGAGCGGTTTGCGATAGATGACAGTACCCGGGCAGTTGATCACCTCGAAACGGGCAAAAAGTCGGAGCGCGCCTCGGCGTGCCCAACAATCAGCCAGCCGCCAGGGGTGAGCGCCTGGTAAAGGCGGCGCACAACTGCACGAATCGTATCGTCGTCAAAATAGATCAATACACTGCGACAGAGAATAACGTCCTGCATACTCGTGCCATTCATCACAGCAGGATACTCGTCCTTGACCAGGTTCAGGCGGGTGAACAGCACCTGACGACGGATGTCCGAACGAATCTGCCAGCGCATACCTTCCAGGCGTTCGAAGTAACGATCACGCATTGCCGCATCGGTCTCGCGGAACGACCAAGCGCCATACACGCCTGCGCGCGCCCGTTCCAGGAATCCAGCATTGATATCGGTTGCCAGAATGGTGATCTGCCAGTTGTCGAAATCAGGGAGCGTCTCGCGCATCCCACTATGCCTGGAACCGGTCGTGGACCGTGCTGGCCGCGCGCAGGCTGCGGGGGAGCGCGTTCCATTGACAGCCCGTGCGGAGGATGGAAACGATGGCCTCCATCGCCTGGCGATC
>DAOUBK010000060.1:0-1942 GCA_034432635.1 Roseiflexus sp. | reverse complement strand
CACATCAATAACCTTGACACAGATGCGGTGCTTGCCGGGCGTCGCATACTCCCAGCCCAGATCGGTGCGGGTCTTGAGAGAGCGATCCTTGCGGGTGCGGAAGTCCTGCCAGTGGTGCTCAAACGGCTTGCCCTCCCGCCAGTCGAAGTCCACCGCCCAGAAGTCAATAAAGTCGAAGGGCGATCGCACCGCGCGCTCTCGGAGCGCCTCCATCTCCTTCTCTGGCGCCTCGGACAGGGCAGGGCTGAAGTGCACCAGCTCCACATCCACCTTCTTGCCATTCTTGATTGCCCGTGCTTCCAGGTAGCCCGCCTCGAAGAACTGCACTTCGGTACGGTTGGGTTCCATAATCTCGCGGGGGATATACTTCAGGCGGATGGTCATGCCCGTCTCCGCTTCCACCGCCTGCTTCTTCAGCGCCAGCTCCATTTCAAACTCCCAAGCGAGGCAGTGGAGCTCCCGCCCGCCGACGGAGCGCACCGCCTCCGCCACGGCGCGCAGCTCGCCCTCGGTGAAGATGCTGTCTATCTGATCCACATGGACGAAGGCGTTGCCCTTCTTGCCGTGCAGGAGTGGGTTGGGTGGGTTCTCCAGCGGCGCCGCTTTATAGAAGCGCAGGACGATGCGGCGGTGCTCCTCGTCATAGCCCTTCAGGCGGTCTAACTGCCACCACTGGCGCTCGTAGCGGCCGAGGTTGTAGACATCGAAGGAGCGGTAAGGCTTGCCTGCCGCGTGCAGTTCCCGCTGGACTTGGATGAGGCGTTTGCGCGTGGTGTGGATGGCATAGCGTCCGAGGTCGACGCCGATCCACCGGCGACCGAGCTTCTCGGCAACGGCAAGGGTAGTGCCGGAGCCACAGAAGAAATCAGCCACCAAATCCCCCTCGTTGGAAGATGCCTTGATGATGCGTTCGAGCAGGGCTTCGGGTTTTTGGGTTGCGTATCCAATGTATTCAGACGAAACAACGCCCATTCCTGGTATGTCATCCCAGATGTTGTCAGCAACCGTGGTTTCTACAATCTTGTCGCCACGTTGTTCACGATAGTATTTCACACCTATAGTTCCGCCAGATACAACGAGCCGGTTCCCTTCAACCCAAGCTTTGCCACCTCGAGTAACATGGATACGCCCCTCTCTGAATAATTTGACTAATGACTCTTCTGAATAAGTGCCAGGGTCGGACGTTCTAAAAAATCCCCTCTCGTCTTTCATATATTTCTTTTCTGCTTCCTGAACGGTGATAAGGGTTTCCTTTTCTATTGGATTCCAAATCGCTAAATCACCTTTTGTATAGATGTAGATATAATCTGCGCTGTATGGCATAAAACGGGCGTATGTCTTCATTCCCCGCACAACCTGCCTGCGCCACGTCACTACATTCTTGAACGAATCGGGGCCGAAAACATCATCCATCAGCAAGCGGAACAGCCCTTGTAATCTCCAATCACAATGCACATAGATACTTCCCCGTTCGCTCAGCAGTTCTCGCATCAGCACCAACCGCTCATACATCATGTGCAGGTAGGAGTCGGTGCCCTTGCCCCACATATCGCGGTAGGCGACGGCTTCCAAGATGGACTGCTCTTTCTGAATCGGCTCGCCCTCTTCGCCCAGCTGCACCTGCATGGTGAAGTCGGCGCCGACATCGAAGGGCGGGTCGATGTAGATGAGGTCGATCTTGCCCCGAAACTGCTCCAGCAGGGAAGCCATCACCAGTTTGTTATCGCCCCAGATGAGCATGTTTCGGAAGTCGTCGCGATGGGCCCGCTGGCGAAACTCCTCTTCCCGGAAGGGCAAGCCTAATTGGTGCGCTTCTGCTTTGTGCGCATCAAGCGGGGCATCAATGGTCTCGATGCGCTGGAGGGGCAGGGGCGAGGTGGGCAGGTTGACGGGGCGGCGGTTGCCGTACTCGTCGTACTTGCCCTCCCACACCAGTTCGGTC
>DAOUBK010000059.1:0-9096 GCA_034432635.1 Roseiflexus sp. | reverse complement strand
AGGCCTTGCGGTTGCTCCGCGGTGGGCTCAGGACGTTGCACCCCGATGCTCGCGATGGTGGTGCGCACCAGTTTCCTGGCAGGGCGCTTGGCGGCGGCCACCGCCAAGCCGATCGGCACGCCCTGGCCTTCAGGCAGCAGGCTCCGCGTGACGCCATCTGTGCCGCGATCCGTGGAGCGTTCTACGACGCCGGCGGGAACCGGTTTGCCGATAAGATCGCGCGCACCTTCACCACGCTCCGGGTGTACCTGCCGCTCGTCGTCCGGTAGGGCAACAGGCTGCCGCCCTCACCCTATCCCCCCTGTCCCCTTTCCCTCTCCTGCAGGGAGAGGGAAAGGGAGAGAGGCATTGTTCCCTGATGCCGGCGTTGCGGGCAGGTTGTCATTGCCGGAAGGCAGCGCCTGCATCTGCTCACGTGCGGCGCACCGGACACGCACGGGTCGCATCCACTGACGTGCGGACACCGTGCTGACCCGCGCTGCCAATCACGCGAGCATCGGTTTGTCCTGGCGCATATCGGCGAGGGGCGACGCATGCGTCGCCCCTCCCGGCTTCCCCGACACCCTCTAGCGCCGCGATTCGCGGCAGCACCGCGCACTGCGGTGGATGCTGGCGTCAGACGCCGGCGTGCCTGAGACGCACGGTGCAGTGTAACTGTGATCGGACGATGCCGCTTCTATCAGAAAGGAACGTGCATAACAGGCTCTAGGGTTCGGAGATGGAGCACACGTCGCCGTCCAGCAGGCGCAGGAAGGGACCGACCCGGAACCTGCGCATTTCGGACGTTGCCAGGTGGTTATCGGCGGGCAGGCGTTCCGGTCGGCGGAACACCTGCCACAGAGCGCGGGCATCGTTGAAATGCGCCGCGATCCCATCGATCAGCACGCCAATGGGCTTTATTGTGCTCAGACATACCTTACGCTCCCCTGGTTCCCCGGTATGGTATAATCATACACACACCCCCAGATCATACTCAATGCCGTCAGGAGGACGACGTATGCCTGTGTTCAAGAATTATGACGAGCTGCATCTGTGCCTGAGCACGTTGTACGACAAAGCAAAGTGTGATGCACGTATTGCGCCGAAAATCCGCGACTCGCACCTAGTGATCCAGTTTCGCTATGAAGAACCGCGCGCCGTAGTGACGATCAATGCGGCAGCACCGCCGACACAACCCGGTGCGTACTTCGATGTCCTGTGGGGCGATGATACCGGGTTGAAGCCGGATGTCGAGATGAGCATGAAAGCAGATATTGCCCATCAGTTCTGGCATGGCAAAATCAATCTGATGACGGCACTGGCGCGACGTCAGATTATTGCAAAGGGTCCGATTCCAAAAATCTTGAAATTGTTGCCTGCGGTTGAGCCTATGTACGAAATGTATCCGCGTCTGCTCCGTGAAATGGGTCGCGCAGACCTGGTGTTGACCTAGAACGGGAACAGCCAACTTACGGTGATACTATCCGGCTGAGACTGCTGAGCAATTGCAGATCACAGTACCGGTTGCGGGTGTCACACGCCGCCTGAAAATAAGGCGTGTCTCCTGATCCAGCCGCGTTGTATGTCTAACATGCCGGTTTCCTGTGTCAGCTAGTGTACGAGATGGTGTGATCTGGTGGTTTGTCGCAGTCTGTCGTCACGGTTGAACCCTGATGGTCATCACGCGAGCCGATGAGCAGCGAAGACATGTATGAACGCGGTGTGGCGGATGCCGAGCGTGGCGAGTTGCACCCGTTCTACTACCAGCATTACTACCATTACCGTCGAGGTTATGATCAGGCGCGGCGTCGTATGCGCCGCACTCCGTTATCGTTCCTGAGCGGACGTGGCTGCTTGCTGACGATCGGGATCGTGCTCGTTGTGACGCTGATCGTTGTACTGGGCAGTGCATTTCGCCACAGGAGCGCAGAAGATCTGACGCTACTCGCAGCACCTGAAGTGGAGACCGTTACTGCGGAACCTTTGCAACCGACCCGCACGCCCCTCTTCCCGACAGCAGTTCCGAGCGCAACACCTGAACCGGTCGTGCGGACATTACGGGTTGGTGGTTCGGCGCAGGTGGCAAACACTGAAGGGCGCAAACTCCGCGGACGGGCGGCTCCGGAATTGAAGGCGCCGGTACGTGTCGCCTTCGCAGAGGGAGAACAAGTGCGCATCCTGGAGGGGCCGGTGATCGCCGATGGGTATACGTGGTGGCGAGTCGAAGGCCGGAATGGCGCAGGATGGGCAGCGCAGCAATCACCTGAGGGCGTCGTCTGGCTTGTGCCAGTTGAGTAAACAAGAGTGTAGAGGATTTGCGTATCAAAATCGCACGACATGTCCGGCGCATGTTCCCTTCCAACTCTGGTCAAGACATCGTATAATCAGTAGTGGCGCTGATGTCAACGGAGGTCTCCTATGAACTGGATAGTCGTCACCTTTATGCTTCTGTTCGTCCTGGTTCCCTTCCTGCCGCTGGCGTGGTCGCTGGCGTACACCTGGATCACGGCACCTGAGACGAAAGCGTCCGAAGAGTAGTTGCCCGGTCGGTCTGGACATATCCGGGCAGACGCCGTCTAGAGTTGAGAGACAGGTCAGGTTGAGTCTGCTCCTTTGTCCTGAAGGAGTGGATGTCTGGTCTTTTTCAGATTCGTAATGTGCAGCAGCCCTCGACGAGGGCTGTTTTTTTACCGATGATATGTATGCAAAACATGCGCAAAGTATTGACAAGACCTTGTGATTGGAGTATGATGCCTGGAAGGTTTACTGAACAGTCAAGCAGAAGAAGGGGTCTATGAATCTACGGTCGCCAAAACTGTTTTTGTTCCTGACTGTCCTGATCGATCTGCTCGGTATCGGCATCGTGTTGCCGCTGATGCCATACTACCTCAAGATCGTCGAGCAATCGAGCATTCCGTGGCTGGCAGACAATCGCGCGGTCATCGTCGGTGCACTAATGGCGTCATTTGCGCTGATGCAGTTTCTCTTCACGCCGGTGCTCGGCGCTCTGTCCGACCGGTATGGGCGCCGACCGATCTTGCTCATCAGCGTCCTGGGCAGCGGGGTATCGTATGTGCTGTTCGGGTTTGCCGAATACCTGTCGTTCCTTGGGGTCGAAACAGTCCTAGCAATCCTCTTTATTGGTCGCATGCTGAGCGGGATCACCGGTGCAAGCATCTCGACCGCCCAGGCATACATTGCCGACACGACACCTCCCGAAGAGCGCACGAAAGGCATGGGCATGATTGGTGCGGCATTCGGTCTGGGTTTCATGCTCGGTCCGGCGCTCGGCGGATTACTGAGCACGATCAGCCTGGAGGCGCCAGCGTTCGTTGCTGCCGGTCTTGCGTTCGCCAATGTGATTTTCGGCTACTTCAAGTTGCCGGAGTCGCTGCCGCCTGAGCGACGCATGACCACACCGGTGCGTGAGATGAACCCGGTATCGCGTCTGAATGCGCTGTTGCAGCGATCCAGCATTCGTCCGCTGCTGATCGGCATCTTCCTGCTCAATCTGGCATTTTCCGGATTGCAGAGCAACTTCGCAGTGTTCAGTGATGTGCGTTTCGGCTTCGGTCCGCTCGATAACGCGCTAATCTTCACACTGGTGGGGTTGCTAGCAGTGGTGATGCAGGGTTTTCTGATCCGTCGGTTGGTGCTCGCCTTCGGCGAGACGCAGCTGGCAATCGCTGGTATGACGATGATGGCATGCGCATTTATCGCAGTCGCTCTGGCGCCGGAGGCGTGGATGCTCTTTCCGGCAGTTGGGGCTATTGCCCTAGGTGACGGGATGGCAACACCGGCGCTGACCGGTCTGATCTCGCGGCGGGTGGACGCGCACGAGCAGGGAGCGACGCTGGGCGGCATGCAGGGGCTTATCAGCCTGACGCGGATCACTGCACCGATCCTGGCAGGCACGACGTTTGACCTGATCAACGTGGGTGCACCGTACTACCTGGGCGGTGCGCTGATCGCCATCGCCGTTGTGGTGGTCGGTTCGGCGCTGCTGCCAGCGTTGCGGAGTAGCGTCGGTCATGACCAGCCGCAGAGTACGGTAATGATCGGAAGCGCGAAAGCAGAATGAAGTGACGCTGCCCCGCCCGATGCGCGCCAGGGTGTTCCACTCGCTCATGACCGGCAGCGCGCAGAATGGCGCCCGCGCACCAGCGGATGCAACCCGTGCGTTCCAGTGAGCTCGATCCCCGTGGGCAGGCGAAGGCGCTGCCTTCGCCTGCCCGACCCGCAACCTGCCTCGCCCGGTAGGATGGTTCGGTTAAGCTCCAACGTATATACCGGCCTCTAAGCCGGAAAACGCGCAAGATCCATTCGTGTCTCCGCAACGTACATCGATGTGGATGGTGAAGGACAGCACACCCTTTGACGGTACAGGAGCCACATGCGCGCTGTTATTCTGGCAGGTCGAGGAAAGGCGGATCCTCGAACGGGAGCGCCGCTCATTCGTCTGGCGGCACATTGCCGCACGGCCGGGCTTGCTTCTTTTGTTACCGCCGGCTTTCTCCAGCATCAGCGCCCTTCCTTTGGCGAAGCGCTCGAACAGTGCATTGCCCGCGGTGCCCGGGAAGTCGTCATTGTGCCATACACACTGTCACTGACAGAAGAGGACCGGGCAGACCTGGAACGCGTGCTGCAACGCGCACACCAGACATACCCAAAACTCACGCTGTATATGGCTGATGCGCTTGGGCATCACCGTGCGTTGATAGAGGTGTTCATCCAGCGGATAATCGAAGCCGATTATGTAGCGGCGCATCATATGCATCACGGGCATATCACCTGGCCCGGATGGCAGCAGCAGCGTGCAATCGGATTGCTGATCGTCGGGAAGGGGCTGCCCGATATTCCTGCAATCCTGGTGGAAGCGATCGCCAAGTGCTGTCCGACTGCAACGCGGTATACTGCTGTGCGCCTGTACACTGCCGATCAGGATGGAGAAACCCTGGAGTCGTCTCTCGAAGCGCTGATTGCACAGGGTTGCCAGGCGATCATCATTGCGCCATACACCCTGGAGAGATGCGGGGTGATGGCAACCGTCGTCGAGCGTGCCATTGCCAGCGTATGTGCCAGATACCCTGAGGTAACCATCATTCAGGCAGAACCGCTGGCGTATAATCGCCGTCTGATAACGGTCATTACCGACCGGGTACGCGCAACGGTCGATGGATCGTAGCTGGCATCGTTCTCCGGTCAGGATTGTTCGTCTACCGACATTTCAGCCTGACGGAGCGTATGTTCCAGCATTTTGCGCAATTGCGCCAGATGCTGCTGTTTGCGCGGTTCGCGCAACGCACGCGCCGTCGCCGTCCAGTAGCGGTGGTTCTCGATGAACGCCACCTGCGTCATGTACCACTGGACATCACTCATCGGTCCGTCGAACGCTTCATTTTCGGCGCGCAACTTTTCGCTCTGCCTCCAGAAATGCTCGCTACCAAGCGTATCGAGATCGGCATCCGCAAGAATCTGTTCTGCTAGCGTCTTCGGCGACTGGGGAATACGTGTCGCCATGATCATCCGGCAAATTTTGTCGATCTGTGCCGGCGTATAGCCAAATGCAGGCAAAATCTGGGCGGCAATCTCTGCACCTGCCTGTTCGTGCTCTTCGCGGCGCACGACGAAACCGAGGTCGTGAAAATAGGCTGCCGTGCGCAGGAGCAACAGGTCTTCGCCGTTGACCCCCTCAGCAAGCGCCAGGCGCTCGACGGTCGGCACGACATCATCGCGCGTGTGATGCACTGAGTGGTATGTTACAGTTTCCGGCAATTCCTGTGCCAGTCGCGTGAGAGCGTACATTCGGGCGCCCTCAAAATCCAGTTCGGTCATGATTATTTTTCCTCAGGTGCAGATCCCAGTGCCGGGACAGGTCGTTCGACGCCGTTGTCGTACTGGCGCCTGTTTCCCCACTGTTTGTCTGTCATTATATGCTACCTGACAAGCATGTGCATAGGGCAATATGTAGTATCTTGTGATCGGGTAGTTGAAGATCGAACGTGAACGCAATCCCTGAAGGCACCTGCGCAGTTGTGGCAAGACATCGGCAATCAGGATGGATGGAACCGACAAACCCGGATGGTTGGTCGATAACATCCGTGCTGCTTCCGTTGTATCCATCCTGATTCAGGTACACACGCGCTATGCAGCATGATCGAAATACGTGTCGGCAGGCGCTTGTTCTACTCGCATAGGCGCACGCTGTACACAAATCCAGTTTTCAACAGTGCTGTACCGTGCTAAAACTATGATGGTGCTGGCGCAACCTGACTCTGCAGGATGAAGATGTCTGTCCCCTACACTGCTCCGGGCTCGCCGGTGGCGTCGGCAAGACTGCCGGAGCGAGGCTGATCCTGGCGCATTGCTGTCAACGCCTGACGCGCCCCTGCACTGAAGAATTGCGCATCGCTGCCGCTCATCAGCAGAGTCATACCACGCTCACGCCACAGCGTTATCTGCTGCGGGTCGCTGCTGTGGATGCCGCACGCAACGCCAGCACGCTGCGCGGCGTCCAGCACCCGCATGACTGCCGACTCAACTTCTGGCGCGGTGACGCTTTCTGCTCTCAACGAGATCGTGAGGTCGAACGGTCCGATCAGCCCGGCATCAACGCCTGGCACGGCAAACAGATCGTCGATGCGCTGCACGGCAGCCTCCCGTTCGATCTGAAGAATGACAAGCGTATGTTCATTCATATGACGTACCAGATCGCGCGGCGCCGCACTGCGATAGTCGGTGTGACCGCGACCGGCAGCCGCTCCACGCACACCCTCCGGTGGGTACTTCATATATCTGACCAGTGTCTGCGCCTGTTCGACGGTCTCGACACGCGGAAGCATGATCCCCATCGCACCAGCATCCAGGGTGCGTGCCACCAGGTCGTATGCCAGGTCGGGGATCCGCACCAGTGGCGTGAGACCGGTCAGTCGCGCTACCCTGATCATTTCAGCGACGGCGTCGAGATCGTAGACGCTGTGCTCCATATCGATGAACACAAAGTCGTACCCGGCGTGCGCCAGCATGATGACATACGCCGTAGAGTCGCTCTCGACGAGCATGGTTCCGTACACCGGCTGGTCGGCTTTGAGCGCCTGTTTCACACGATTGATCGGCAGCATTGGTTCCTCCTTTCGTTTGCATTCTACCGCGCTTTGGCATAGGATGCCCAACAGACAGTGAGAAATCAGAGAGTTGCCGATGAAGGTGAAGGGCGCACCGTGAGCATCCGTGACATCTTGTGCTGGTCTGTTCCGGAGATACGACCGGCACACAAGAATATCGAAGAAGATTTCGTCGCTACGGGCCGGCATCGTATCGACGCCGAAGCATCCACAGGTGAAGCGGTCATGTGGGGAGGTTCACCATCATATGCAAGCATCATTTAGCGGCACGTTGACTGAACGTGACTGGAAGCGGCATATCAGCCATCCTTTCGAGGTTCCGTCCGGTGCGACTCGCCTGTTCATCCGATTGCGCTTCGAGCCGCCGGCGGTGAATGGTATTGACACCATGCTGTGTCTCTCACTCTTCGATCCGACCGGTTTCCGGGGCGCTGGGCATCGTGGCGGTGCGCAGCACGATGTGGTCATCGACGCAACACACGCAACGCCTGGTTACCTGCCCGGTTCGCTTCAGGCAGGTCAGTGGGATGCAGTTATCGATACCCACATGGTTGCCCCCGGCACTCCCTGTCGTTATGCGCTCGACGTTGCGACAACCGATGAGCCGGTCGCTCCGGCTGCACCACCTGAACCAGTGCCGGATACCCGCCCGACGAAAACTCCCGGACGCGGTTGGTATCGCGGCGATCTGCATGCGCACACCATACATTCAGATGGCGAATGGGATATACCGGCGCTGCTCGAAGCGGCGCGCGCCCGTCACCTGGATTTCGTGGCGCTGACCGATCACAACACCATTGCGCAGTTGCACCATCTCGACGCACTGACCACCGATGATCTACTGGTAATGGGGGGCATGGAACTGACGACATTCTGGGGACATGCCTTGAGTCTGGGAACACGCCGCTGGATCGACTGGCGTATCCGCACTAGCGAGCGCAGTATGCCGCAGATTGCCGCCGAAGTTGAAAAAGAGGGCGGGTTATTCGTCATCGCGCATCCACTTGCGCCCGGCGACCCCTTCTGCACCGGCTGTGACTGGCGCTATGTTGACATGATGCCGGGAACGGCGCGCGCCGTTGAGGTGTGGAATGGATTGTGGCACGGCGACAGCAACAATGAAGCGGCGCTGGCGTTGTGGTATGAATGGCTGAACTGGGGTTTGCGGATCACAGCAACCGCCGGAACCGATGCGCACGGTCCTGCGCCAGCCGAAGTCTGCCCCGGACTCAACGTCGTTTATGCAGCCCGGCGCGACGAAGGGGCGATTCTGCGTGCCATCGCTCAGGGACGACTCTACCTCAGCAGCGGTCCGGCACTCGAACTGACCGGCGTCAGCGGCATGACAACCGGCATGATGGGAGATGTGCTTCCCAGGGGTGCGGCAACCATTCAGGCGCGCTGGCGTCGTGTTTCAGCTGGTGCACGGTTGCGCCTGATTGCGAATGGTGCACAGATCGACGAGGATATCGCTACACCGGCCGGGGAACGCACATGGACGCTGAACGAAGGCGAAGCGCAATGGTGTGTTGCGGAAATTCGCGCAGCGGACGGCGAATTGCTGGCGGTGACGAATCCAATCTACTTCGAGCCGGAAGAGTAGAGACTGCCCGGAAGGGAATCCGCTGCGGCAACGTAGACCGACATTTATTTCGGTCACCCAGCCTCCCTGCGTGCTGCCTCTGCCAACACGCATTGCGGCGAACGCCATCCCTCGCCCCGTGCGCCTGCCCGGTGACCGACATTTCTTGCGGGCGCCTTATACCTGTACATAGACCGACGTTTCTTGCAGGCGCCCGTTATATCACCTCTTGCGCAAAGATGGACATCATTCAGGTGGCATCTGCGTGCTGCGTGCGACCCGCCCCACCCCGGCCCCTCTCGGGTGTAGGGTTTTGGGGTTGTGAGCGCCCGGGTGGAAAGGCGTATTGAAGGCGCGGCATCCGTCTGGTCCGATGCGGGTTACTACGACCAGAGCCGTACCAGGAGCACT
>DAOUBK010000058.1:0-37214 GCA_034432635.1 Roseiflexus sp. | reverse complement strand
GCGTCGGCGCGCTTGGGCGCGGTGCAGATTGCGCGCCTATCGGCCGCCCCCGCGGCCTGCAGCTCCTGCTGCGGCACGTACGCCTGGGCGTTCGGCTGCAGATGCACCTGGCAGCGCGGCCCGGGCACACCGCCAAACACCGCGCGGCGCGCCGCTGGCAGGCCCTCCGGGGCCTCGCTCCGTTCTCCGGGTGGAATCTCGCCAAGGACGTGCCCGAGAACAACCAGATCGAACGCAGCCCTGCGCTCAATTGGGGCACTCAGGTTCCGCTGAACCCAGCGTGCATTGCGCAGTGCTGGATGTGGACGTGCGTGCGCAAGATCGCGTCCCAGGGCAATCAGGATCGGTTCACGCTCCCACGCCGTGAGGTCGAAGAGTGATTGCCAGCACGCGGTTGCTGCCCACAATGCCGTGCCGGGTCCACTTCCCATATCGAGCATGGTCTTCGGTTGCCATGACGGCACACACGCCGCTGTGGCGCGCATTTCGCCGTACAGTTGAGCATACGTGGCCGGCATAAGCAGAGCAGCATAGCCAAGCGCATCAAGACGGGTGCGCACCACTGGCGCAGCGTCGGTGTCGTGCAGATTGCGGTACTGTTCACTCAGCGCACGTGCAGCGTTCAACCAGCGCGTTTCCGGCACGGCGTCGAGCACCTGTGCTATGGCATTGCACAGTTCGACGGGGAGCGCAATCATGCGCGGGTCTGGCGGTAGACATTCGATCATGCCTGGATGCAGTGGAGATGCACGACTGTTTCACCCTTGAACGGCTCGTGCGGCGCATGTTTACGCCTCGAACGCTTCCTTCTCGAGGAAATGCACATCCACAGGGTATCTGCCGGTAAAACATCCATTGCAGAATCCCTTACTAGCGCTTCCTGTTGCGCGAATGAGGCCCTCTAGGCTGAGATACGCCAGACTATCGACCCCCAGATGATCACGTATCTGCGGCAATGTCATCCGATGGGCGATCAACTCTGGATAGGTCGCCATATCGACGCCGAGGAAACAGGGATGGCGGATCGGCGGCGATGAGACGCGCATATGAACCTCGACCGCACCGGTATCACGCAGCAGACGAACAATCGGACCTGACGTATTTCCGCGCACAATACTGTCATCCACCAGCACGACTCGCTTTCCCGCCAGGCTATCGCTCAGCGGATTGAACTTCAACTGCACGCCCAGTTTGCGCAACCGGTCGTCCGGCTGAATGAAGGTACGCCCGATATAGCGGTTCTTGATCAACCCTTCCTGATAAGGAATGCCCGATTCCTGCGCATAGCCGATTGCAGCCGGAACAGCGCTATCCGGCACCGGAATGACAATATCGGCATCGGCAGGCGCTTCACGCGCCAGTTCACGCCCGGCAGCAACTCGCGCGGCATGCAGTGTCTGACCATCGATGATACTGTCAGGACGGGCAAAGTAGATATATTCGAAGAGGCACATCGCGCGTTGCGGCGCAGGGGAAAGTGCAATCGTGCGCGGACCGCGTTCATCGAACGCCATAATCTCGCCAGGTGCAAGTTCACGTTCCAGGGTAGCACCAATGGTTGCCAGTGCACAACTCTCCGACGCCACCACCCATCCGCCATTGCCGAGATGCCCGTAGCAGAGCGGGTGCAGTCCCCATGGGTCACGCACGGCGTAGAGGGTGTCGCGCGTCAGAACGGTAAGACAGTAAGCGCCTTCAGCGCGGATCATGAAGACACGCAGTTTCTCTTCCCACGTCCGACCCTCGCCACCGGCCAGCATTTGGGTAATCACTTCGCTATCGCTCGACGATGTCAGACCAACACCGCGTTGCAACAATTCTCGCCGCAATTGCGGCGCATTCGTCAGATTCCCGTTATGACCGACAGCCAGCGGACCCAGAGCACTCTCAACCACAAAAGGTTGCGCGTTTTGCAATCGTGAAGAGCCGGTTGTGGAATAGCGGGTATGCCCGATGGCAATATGACCTCTGAGGGGGCGCAACTTCTCTTCATTGAACACCTGCGCAACCAGACCCATCTCCTTGTAGAGATGAATGCGTCGTCCGTCGGATACGGCGATGCCGGCGCTCTCCTGACCCCGATGTTGCAGCGCATAGAGACCGAAGAATGTCAGGCGCGCTACATCCTCGTGCGGAGCGTAGATGCCAAAAATGCCGCACTCGTGTGCTGGACTGTCGCCCCTTACCATGAAATGACTCCTGATGCTGGCTTTCCCGGCGGTTGTGGTTTGAACGATGGAGCGCCGACGCGGACTGAAATTTCGCGCCGGGGGTGTGTATTGCCGCGACCTGCGCACGGGTATTATACCGCAATACCTGCGAGAACATAATAATCCGGGACGGATTGCAACCGAGCGACACTGCGTTTTCTGCCGCTTCTGCCAATCCTGTACAATAGATGAACAGGCGGTACACTGTAGTGCAGGAGCGTATGATGATACGCACAAATGCTATCGAAGCCTCGAATGTCAGTCTGGTTTTTGGCGAGCATGCCGGCGTCTTCGATCAGACGTACCATGTGCCCGAAGGAACAATCCTCGGACTGATCGGACCGAGTGGCTGCGGCAAGACCACGACCGTCCGGCTGGCATTAGGTCTGTACCGACCGCAGAGCGGAACCATTCGCGTCCTCGGCGCCGATCCCGCAGCATTCCGCGCCGAACATCGAGCGCGCATCGGCTACATTCCGCAACAGTTCGTGCTCTACCCCAGCCTGAGCGTCGCGGAAAATGCGGAGTTCATTGCATCACTGTATGGCATGCGTCGTCATCAGATCCGCAAGCGTCTCGATGAACTGCTCGAATTCGTCGATCTTACCGCGGCGCGCAACCGTCTGGGGCGTCAACTATCGGGTGGGATGCAGCGCCGCCTGATGCTGGTTGGCGCATTGATGCACAACCCCGATCTGTTGTTCGCCGATGAACCAACGGCAGGTATCGACCCGGTGCTGCGCGGGCGATTCTGGGAGTATTTTCGCACCCTGCGGGATGAAGGACGCACATTGCTGATTACAACCCAGATTGTGAGCGAAGCAATGTACTGCGACTACGTCGCCGTCATGCGGCAGGGACGCCTGCTTGCGATTGATACGCCACAGAACCTCAAGCGACGTGCGTTGGGTGGCGAGATCATCCACCTGACGCTGGCGAATCCGGCGAATTTGGCAAAGGCGATCGGAGCGCTACGCCGCTATCCACATGTCAAAGAGGTACGCTATGTGCCGGAATCGGATCGTGAACTCTACGTCACCGTTGATGATGCCGGCGACTGGCTACCGGATGTGCTCAATGTCCTGGAAAACCCGCAGGGTCCCAATATCGTCGTCGAAAGTGCCGAAGAACTGGCAATGACATTCGATGATGTCTTCATCCGCATTATCCGACAGTGGGAAGCGCAATCGGAGGACCAAACCGCAGATGCGATCATCGGGGGAGAACAGAATGGATAGTGCATCGCCAGTGCGACCAACACAACGTTCCCAGACCACATTGCGCCCATCCGACGAGTTCGTGCAGTGGCTCATTCGCATCCGCGCCTACTTTTTGAAAGAAATCCGCGAAATCCGGCATCAACCACTCCTGATTATCAGCCTGATCGCCGGTCCCCTGCTGGTGCTGGTGCTATTTGGGATCGGTTTTGTCAACAGCAATCCGGTGCTGCGAACGGCGCTTATCCTGCCGGATGATCTGCCGGACGATGTGCGCACCCGCCTGGTGAGCCTGATCGGTCTCAACTTTCAGATCACGAAACGCACATATACGCTACCAGAAGCGCGTGCTGCTCTGGAGCGTGGTGAACTCGATGTGGTGCAGGTAATCCCTGCGGATATATTCAGCATACTCCAGCGCAACGAACACCCGACGATCCTGGTCTACTCCAACGCCATCAATCCGCTGGTTGAGGGATGGATCCAGTACCTGGCATACGCCCAGGTCAACGAGATCAACAAAGCGCTGCTCACTGAGCAGACCCGTCTGGCGCAGCAACAGGCGCGTGAAGTAGGAGTGCGTATTGCACTTGGAGCGAACCGTCTGACCGACCTCGAACGTGAGGTGAGTCGCGCCGAACAGGAAGCAATTCGCCAGGAACTGCGCACCCTGCGCGACCTCCTCGTACAGTTTCGCACAACGATACCTCCAGAGAACCTGTTTGCCGGTCGGAGCGAGGATATCGAACAGGTGCGCCTGCGTACCGACGATGCGATCCGTGCTCTTGATGACATCGATGCGCTCCTTGCATCTGATGACATTGAACAGGGACTGAAAGAACTGCGCGATTCGAAGGAATTGTTGAGTCTGCTCGATCAGCAGATCGCAATTTTTATCAGCATCTCGCCTGAGACAATCGTCTCACCTGTGCAACAGCGGTATCAGAACATTCGCACCGAAGCGAGCGGTGAGGCGAGCGGCGCTTATCCGGCAGTGGTATACTATGCACCAGGTGTGCTGGCGCTTCTGGTGCAGCACACGGCAGTATCGCTCGGCGCCCTGGCGCTTGTGCGCGAGCGAATGATGGGGGCGTTCGAGTTGTTCCGCGTTTCGCCTGCCAATATGGTGCAATTGCTGATCGGCAAATATCTCGGTTACACAGTGTTTATTGCCCTTGCATCAGGAGCGCTGGCAGCGGCGATGCGTCTGTTGGGAGTGCCGCTCCTGGGAAACTGGTTCTTGTTTGCGCTCCTGCTTCTGCTGCTCACGGTTGCATCGCTGGGAGTCGGATTTTTCATCTCGACCGTTGCCGGATCGGATAGTCAGGCGATCCAGTTTGCAATGATCAGTCTGCTGCTCTCGATCTTCTTTAGCGGATTCTTCATCAGTCGCGACAGTTTTGCAGCATGGGTCGCGCCAATCATTGCACTCATTCCGATGAGCCATGGAGTTGCAGGTTTCCAGGATGTGATGCTCCGCGGCATTCCGCCCGATCCGGAGGTCTGGATTGAATTGGGGATCATCGCAGCAGCAACGTTTGGATTGGTGACCTTCCTGACACAGCGACAGTTCCGTCGCGCATAATATCCACATGGGTCGATTTTTGACAACAACTCGCATCCGCGCACGATGAGGAATCACCGATCAGGTCATCAACCCATTGTCGCCAATTCTTACGACAGAACAGAAGACGCCGGTTGCGACCAATAGACAAAACAACACAAGAAGGAAACGAAAATGTTCAGCCCACTCTATCTGGTTGTCATGCTGCTCGGCGCAGGCATCACGCTATGGGCGCAGTGGAAGGTGCAGTCTACGTACAAGAAATATGCGCAGGTGCGCAATGTGCGTAACATGACCGGTCTCGACGTGGCGCGCGTGTTGATGCGCAATGAGGGGCTCGATCACGTGCGCATCGAGCAGATCGGCGGTGAATTGACCGATCACTACGATCCGCGTGCAAAAGTGATGCGTCTCTCTGCCGGTTCAATCGCCCACCCCTCCGTCGCAGCAATGGCGGTTGTGGCCCACGAACTGGGACACGCGCTCCAGGATCAGCAGGGATATGCCTGGTTGCGAGTACGTTCCGGGATCGTCGGTATCGTCAACGTCGGCTCACAACTTGGCGGTCTGCTCCTGATCGCCGGGCTGGTGCTCGGCACATTTTCGCGGGCTGGGATGGCAATCGCGTGGATCGGCGTACTGCTGATGAGCAGCGGCGCCATTTTCAGTCTGGTGACGCTTCCGGTGGAGTTCGACGCCAGTGCCCGCGCACGTGCCATGCTCGAACGGTACGGCCTGATCACCCGGCAGGAAGCAGAAGGCGTCAGAGCCGTGCTAGACGCAGCTGCGCTGACGTACGTTGCTGCTGCCGCTACCGCAATTCTGCAAATGCTGTACTATGTTTCGCTCCTCATGCGGCGACGTTAGCACGTTCTGCGATGCGGACGGACGGTAGTCGCTTCATCCGACGCATGATTGTGACATATGCGGTCGCGCTGTCAGCATGTTGGTTATCGTATTGGCATCGGCAGCGCGACCGAACAACCATCCCTGGGCATATGGACACCTGAGCTAGAGGAGTGCCGCGCGTTGCTCCACAGTTTCCACTCCCTCGGCAACCACGCACAACTGCAATTCCCGGGCAAGGGTGACAACGGCACGCACAATGGTCGCCGCATGCAGATCGTGCGTCATTGACTGGACAAACGACCGATCGATCTTGACGCCGTCTACCGGCAGACGCACCAGATGGCTGAGCGATGAATACCCGGTGCCAAAGTCGTCTAGCATCACACGCACTCCCAGCGCCTTGAGCGGCAGCAACTGTGACAGAACCAGATCGAGATCGTTCAGTGCCGCCTTCTCGGTAATCTCGATGGTCAACGCCGCTCCGGGCAGACGATAATGGCTCAATATCTGTTCCACCTGCATGAGCAGATCCGCCTGATCGAGGTACTGACTGTGGATATTGATGCAGACCGGCATATTGGCGGCTGCGCCGAACCGGTCACGCCAGCGACGCGCCTGACGGCAAACTTCGGCGACGCTCCAGTTACCGATCGTCGGGATGAGGCCGGCCTCCTCGGCGATCGGCAGAAAACTGTCGGGAAATAGCAAGCCATGGCGCGGATGTTGCCAGCGTATGAGCGCTTCGAAGCCGTACATCTCGCCACTGTGCAGATCGACAATCGGTTGATAGTGCATTTCCAGCGTCTGATGCTGTACCGCCTGGCGCAGATCGATTTCGAGTTGCAATCGCCGCGCTGCTTCCGTGTGCATTGCCGGTTCGAACATGACGATCCGCGACCGTCCACGCACTTTCGCCTGATGCAATGCCGTATCAGCATCGTGCAGCAGTGTCATTGCATCCTTTGCCTGGCCATCATCCACGGCAATGCCAATACTGACGCCGACCGTCAATGAATGTTCCTGCACGATGACCGGGTGGTTCAGTGCGTGTTGAATACGCTTTGCAATATGCCAGACATCCTCTACCGCCTCGATCGTATCGATCACCACTGCAAATTCATCATCGCCGAAGCACGCCACCGTATCGCCCGGTCGCGTAATATGCTTCAATCGTCCGGCAATGGCGATCAGCACCTCATCGCCGACTGCGTGCCCCAGACTATCGTTGATCTGTTTGAAGCGATCCAGATTGATCAGCAGGATACCGCATAACGACGACCTTTCCCGACCCCGCCGTTCCAACGCCTGTTGCAACCGGTCGATCAGCAACGTCCGGTTTGCCAGACCGGTGAGCGGATCGTGTGATGAAAGGTACGCCAGGCGGGCTTCGGTCAATTTCCGTTGCGTGACGTCGGTATGCACAGCAATCAGGGCAACCGGTCTTCCGGCAGTATCCAGCACAGGATCGAGATTTACGTGCATGTTGATCGTGCTGCCGTGACGATCAATAAGACGCATTTCACCACGGTACGACTGCGCATTACGCACTGCGGCCAGCGCCGCGTGCGCCATACCGGGATCGCGATACAGGCGCTGCAATCCACCAGCTGCCCGCAGATCATCGAGCGTCAGGCCAACCATTGCCTGGAACGCGGGGTTCTGATAGTGTGGGATTCCATCGAGATCGGCAATTACAATGCCATCGCTGGTGCTGGAAATGGCTGCCATCATCAGGCGCAGATCAACATCGAGACGGTGCTGCTGCGAGAAAGCGCGCAAAATCGCCAGATAGGCATCGTCCGAATACTCATCGAGCACATGGAGCAAAAACAACTCTGCTATGATCGGTTCACCGGTGCGCTGCGGTATCTCGATTGTGGTCACTAGGTTCGAGACGATTGGCGTTCCAAACGGCTCACCGATCAACTGCCCGGTCAGATCGCCGAACAGGGTGATAGCCGCTGGGTTCGCCTGTGTGATCCGCCCGTCACGATTGATCAGCAACGCCGGATTGCTGCTCCGCAGCACCAGCTCCGTCAGCGAAACCGGTCGATCCCGATACGCATCCAGATGATGTGCCACGGCGCTGCGCAGGCGATTGACCAGCACGCCGGCAGCAGCGTCAGAACTGATCACGTCGTGTGCACCGGCAGCCAGCGCGGCCGGTGCGCGCGAATCCACCTCGTTGACGACCAGTGCCAGAATTGGCACGTGGGGAGCAACTGCCACAATCGAGGCGATCAGTTCGAGGGGAACTTCGGCGAACGGGCTGATATCAAGCAGGGTTGCATCGGCGCGTGAGACCAGCAATGTTTGCAGTGCCTGTTCAGGCGAAACGTGCTCGAGCGTGATCGCCAGATCGCCGAACACCGCTCGTATCCTGCCTGCAACATCATCGCGCTGGGCAATCAACAATACTCTGAGGGGCGTCTCATCATTCATAGCGCCTCGTATTCGTCAGAAAGCAGAGTCTGGATCACAGAAACAAGGGACGCCTTCTCCTGATGACAGCGTTGCGGCACGATGTTGCCTGCACGCATAGCCATTATGTTGCTGCCGATTGCAGGCACGGACGGTTTGTGTAAGAACATTTGCTGCAATGCACTGCGGGAACGAGCATCATCGGCGATGAGGTGTAAACAAAAGTGGCGGTCCAGGAGGGACTCGAACCCCCAACACCCAGTTCCGAAGACTGGTGCTCTATCCATTGAGCTACTGGACCATGTGTCACACTCAGTGTATCACAGAGGGTTACTTTATGCAACGTTTCATTAACCCCCCGACAGCCCACTGCGCTGCTTCAGCAATCTCTGCAGGGTTTCTCCATCGATTCTCCATCTTTGCCGGCTACACTTCAGACACAATCGTAGCAGGCACATCTTCCGAAAGGAGTATACGTCATGACATCACGGATCTTCTTATTCATCGCTGGCGCGTTTGCCATTGGAACGCTGATGTTCGGCGTCCCAACCATTGCAGCGAAGAACAGAGCCGGTTCGCCGGGGAATTATCCATTCGGCGGCGTCTGTCCTACAGGTACGCCGCTGGCGCTCCGTTCAGGCGGTGGTATGCAGATGCAGGGGCATAATGGCGGACTCATCGGCGTGGCTGCCGATGTGTTGGACATGTCACGACAGGATCTGCTGGTTGAGCTGCAAAGCGGCAAGACCATTGCGGATATCGCAGCGACGAAGCGGGTTGATCCACTGAACATCGTCGAAGCCTTTGTTGCACCACAGTTCGCCCGCATTGACGCATTGGTCGAGAGTGGCGTGATCACCCGGCAACAGGCTGATGATGCGAAAACGAGTATGCGCACCCACATTACCGTGCTGGTCAGTTCACCCATCGACAGCTGGGTGCGTCAGGCGCACGATCCGATCATCGGACAACGCCCGGCTTACTCAGGATCGAGACCGATCACCCAACCCGGCGGACGTAGTCCGCAGTGGAATCGGTGAGGACGTAAGCGCGTTCTTCCAACCACGCGACCTCAAGGTTTCATAACCAATGACCCCTGGCAGGTTCGCCTGCCGGACCTGCAGAAGCAAGTTTCACAACGACGTGGGACTTGCTTCTGGTACGATTAATCTGGTACGATCAACTGATTCAAACAGACGGTGAGAGAATGGTATGCCTCAGTGCATTCTAGTGGTTGATGACGATCGTCAGATCGTGCGATTGGTCAGCGCCTATCTGGAGCGTGCCGGATTTCAGACCCTGGCTGCGTATGATCGTGCAGCGGCACTGCGCCTGGCGCGTACCGATCGTCCCGATCTGATAGTGCTCGATCTCATGCTGCCAGATGTTGATGGCGCCGATCTGACCCGCACAATCCGCGCCGATCCCTATCTTGCATCCATGCCGATTATTATGCTGACGGCGCGGGTCGACGATACGGATCGGATTGTTGGTCTCGAACTCGGTGCCGATGATTACATCACCAAACCGTTCAACCCTCGCGAAGTCGTAGCGCGGGTGCGGGCAGTCCTGCGACGCACCGGCAGCGGCGGATCACCGGCGCTCCCTGTTATTCTCGAAGCCGGACGATTACGTCTTGACCTCAACTGGCACGAAGCACGGGTGGCAGAACGAACAATCAACCTGACACCTACCGAATTCGAACTTTTGCGCATCTTGTTGAGCCATCCGGGGCATGCGTTCACCCGACGTGACCTGATCGAACAGGGTCCCGGATACGATTATGAAGGCTTAGAACGCACTATTGACAGTCATATCAAAAACCTGCGCCGGAAACTCGAGACCGCCAATGCTGGCGTCAGGATCGAGACCATCTACGGCGTGGGGTATCGCCTGGTGGTGGTATGATCCGGCGTCTCTGGCTCCAACTCGTTCTGGCGTCTGCGTTTGTGACGACCGTGAGTGTGCTGACGGCAGCGCTCACAGTGAATATGCGCGCCGGTGATGAGTTTCGCATGTTTGTGGCGCAGAACCAGGTGCAGCAACTCGACCTGATACCACGTCTTGCCGAATATTATGCGATTCATCAAGATTGGAGCAGCGTCGAAACTGTGTTTGCCGGCATTCGTGGGATGCGACCGGGCGGGACAGGACCGGGAGGACCGGGGATGATGCGCGGACCGCTTACGTTGATCCTGACCGATGCTGATGGGCGGATTGTCTATCACAGCAACACGGTGAACAGATTGCAGGATACACGTTTTGGCAGCGCCGAATTGCGCCGCGCGATGCCGGTGATGGTTCAGGGCATACCGGTTGGGTATCTGATAGCGCAACTCCAACGCGATACTGCACTTTCCTCTGCAGCCCGCCTCTTTCTCGATCAGTTCAATCAGGCATTAATCCAGGCAGGTTTGATGGCAGGCACGCTGGGGTTGATTTCGGGGATCATTATTGCACGCAGGCTGGCTGCGCCGCTCAGTCACCTGGCACATGCTGCGCAGCTCCTGGCTGAAGGAGATCTGACGCAACGGGCGCCCGTCGCAGGACCGGCGGAGGTTGCCGGTGTTGCCGAAGTATTCAACAGGATGGCTTCCAGTCTTGAGCAGGCGGAACAGGCGCGTCATCGACTGATCGCCGACATTGCTCACGAGTTGCGGACACCGCTCAGCGTTATCCAGGGTAATCTGCGTGCTCTGCTCGATGATGTCTTTCCGCTCGAAAAAAGAGAGATTGCAACCATTTACGATGAAACGCTGCTGCTCAGTCGTCTGGTTGCCGATCTGCGTGAACTGACGCTGGCTGAAGCCGGGCAGTTGCGCCTGTATCGCACACCGGTCGATGTGACTGCGATCATTGGCCGCAGTGTGACGCTCTTCGCTACGCATGCCGATGAAAAACGGGTGACGCTTCAGATGGACTGTACACCAGATTTGCCACCGGTTCTGGCTGATGCTGACCGCATTGCGCAGGTACTCAACAATCTCCTGTCGAACGCAATGCGCCACACGCCAGCAGATGGCGTCGTTCACATCGTCGCCTCACACGCACAGCAGGCAGACTGCGCCACGTCGCACAGGGATACGGTCTGCGTTCGCGTGATTGATACCGGTCCCGGTATTCCCCCAGACGACCTGCCGCATGTGTTCGACCGGTTCTGGCGCGCTGATCGCGGGCGCGTGCGATCGCAGGGTGGCGCAGGATTGGGACTGACGATTGCACGGCAACTTGTAGTTGCGCACGGAGGTGCAATCGGTGTCGAAAGCGAACCGGGCAAGGGGGCTTGCTTTTGGTTCACCCTCCCGGTGGCGCAGACGCCTGTAACCTCAACAACGATCAACGCATCGTATTCTAGTGAAGATTGGAACAAAGAATAATAAGGAATCGCCATGTTCAACTTCTTTCGCCCAGAACCCAAACTCGACGAAATCACCCCCATTGAGGTGCAGCAGCGTCTTGTACAGGGGGAACGACTCTACCTGCTCGATGTACGTGAACGAGAAGAGTATGCCGAAGCGCACATTTCCGACAGTGTGCTCATTCCGCTGGGGCAACTGTCACGCAAACTAAGCAGCATTCCCAAAGACGCGACCATTATCGCTATCTGTCGCTCTGGCAACCGCAGCGGCGTCGCCGCCGATCTGCTGCGCCGCGCGGGGTACAGTAATGTGCTCAATCTGCGCGGCGGAGTCATTGCGTGGGCACAGGCCGGACTGCCGCTGGTTACGTAATATCAAACCTGGCTTAATCACACCCATGTGCTGATTGATGGATGTGTGATGCTGTTCTGGAGCGGGGTATCCTTCCTGCCCTTGTGCGTGAGGTATGCGTGCCACCGGCACGTCTGCCGTTGACTGAAATTCATTGCGTTCCTCTAGGAACTGTTATGTACTCTGGAGCCTGACCGAACCATCCTGCCGGGTGGGGTCAGGCAAAGGTAATGCCTTCGCCTACCCACGAGGATCGCACAGCGGCAGGCACGGGTTGCATCCTCTGGCGAGCTGAAGCCACGCTGCCGCTCGCTGCCGGTCAAGAGCGAAGCGGATTGCCCTGGCGCGCATCGGCAAGGGCGACGCATGCGTCGCCCCTGTCTGCACCCTTGGCGTCCATAAGTGCCACGACTCTCGGCAGCAAAGCACGCCACGGTGGATAAGGCAGACAGGCGCTCGCGTGCCTGGGAAGCCAGGTGCGGCGTGAACGCGATCGGCAGATCCCGCATCCATCAGAAATAAACGTGCATAACAGGCGCTAAGGTATGCACGCCTCCGGCGCGCCCGCGAGCAAACCGGAGTTGACATCAGGCGTTTTCCGCTGTCACCATACGGTAGTTCAGATACGCAAACGGGTTATCAATCTCTTCGATTGTAGCAAGCGTCGCCTGATCAGCGTCATCGAGCGTATCGCGCGCCGCCAGTTCACGCATATGCCAGCAGCGCGCCAGGTGCGTCCAGGCACGTTGTGCTTCGCCAGGATCGTTCCGCCCGGTTAGCAGCAGCCAGTCGCTCGATTGCGCCAGCATCAATTCACGCACAGCCTGATTGAGCGCGCGTTCCCGATCACCATGCGCATCAGGAAAGCGTCGCGCAACTTCGACGACCAGACTCTCCGCATCAGCGAGAGCAGCTCGAAGCCGATCACTCGCCGGAGTACTCCAGGAAGAATGATCACCTTCAGGTCCCCACGATCCATCCCGCAGCACAACGGTCTGACGCGGTCGAAACGTGCGCAGGTATGGCGAAGGAGTCGTCAACGCGAATGGTTGGCGTTCAAGCACCGTCTTGAACAATGCGCGCAACCAGGCAGCACCCTCGAACCACCGCCGCCCAAGTACATCGGCGTCGAGCGGCACAACGACAATGCCGGGACGATCGTGACGGGATGCAAACTCGTGCAGTTCCGCTGCCACCCATTCGGCGAAATGGACGGCATGCTCCTGGGCGCGTCGAAAGGCGTGATACGGATCATAAGGCTCAACAATGGTATCCCCCGTCCCGTTGCGCCAGATCGGCAGATGGGAGAAACGCTCGCGTCGGGTTGCCAGGTAGAGCGGATCGCCGACATACCCAATTCCAGGCGAAACGATCTGGAGAGATGCATCGATCGCGCGCAGCAAGACGATCAGACGACGGGAAGCAATCCATCGCGGGCGCAGATGAGTAACGGATACGCCGGATGCCACACTCGCCGGATCGATGACAAAGTAGCGCGCACCGTTGAAACGTAGCGCGTGTTCCAGTCCGACCCGAAATCCGCATTCTGGTAGCCAGACGCCGCGAGGACGACGACCGAGTAATCGCGAGATTGTGAGTGTGCCCACGCCGAGTTGCGCCCGTACCGACTCCTCCTGTGCGAGCAGCGGCAGATAAGCGTGCGTTGCCGCGCCCCCCAGCGGCTCAATAGTTCCATCTGCGCACAGTTCACGCAGCGCTGCCACCAGGTTGCGTCCGTAGCGCTCCGTAAAACTGCGGAGGATGCCCTGTCCCCAATCGAGGTAGAAGCGCGCCAGGTACGCATGATGCCCCTGTCGCTGACGCTGCCAGCGTCGCAGCGCCGCTTCGCAACGCGCCAGCCAGTGCTCCATCCAGACGACAAAATGCTTCTGGACGACAATATCTGCCAGTTGTTCGAGCAAGATCGGCGAGTATGCCAGCGAGACAAGGGGGCGTGCACCACTTTCACGCAGATCGTGCAGCACATTCACCACCGGCACGATCGAAAACGCGATCATCTCATGCAGCGGGTCTTCGCCGTCAGGACGGCGACCGGCCGCACGCAAATATGGCATATGCCCGACAATAATGAGCGCCAGACCGCCTGTAAACGATCTCGTCATCGACCGCCCGCTCTGTTCGCAATCCCTTCACCCAGCGCATCTAGGCGCGCTATCACTGCCTCGGGAAGACCGGCGAGCACTGCCGGATCGCCTTCTTCCAGCGCATGCATTACATCGATCAGCAGACGCAAACGATCAATCTGCGTATGCTGTCCGGCGGTCAGCATTCCCGCCATTTCATACCCTTCCAGGACTCCCCGCCGAAACGCAGGCGACTGATGCGAAGAGAGGGCATATGCCAGATCGAACAGGGGATCGCCGCCTACCGGTCGAGCAGGTCGAACCAGACCTTCGAGTTGCACCGACTCGCCCACGGTCACGACGATGCGTGCCGACTCGATGGCGCCATGCAGAACACGTGGTTGAGAGCAGTCCAGAGTGGGATGATCGAGCGTGGCAGACTGGAGGACAGAGGTTATGTCGTTGCCCAGAACCGCTTCTGCACGGCTATCGAAACCGCGCTGCGCAAGCCAGCCTGCCAGCGCTTCACGCCATGTTCGCGCCGACCAGCGACCGGTTGGGGTTGGTGCGCCATAACCGGGCGCCTCGATACGATGCACCCGCCGAAGCATTCGTCCGGTCTGTCGTCCGGCGATGCGCAGAAGCGCCGCGTCGTTGATACGATCAAGCGTCAGACCGGCAGGACAGGTTTCGATAGCATAGGTGAAAGGAGCGCTTGCACAACTCAGATCGTATATGATCAGGCGCGGCGCCGGCAGGTCGCACGTTGCCAGTGAGCGCAGAAAAAAAACCTCGTGCGCCAGATCCGCTTCAGGGGCAATAACCAGCAACAAATGATGGGTCGCAGTTGTCAGGCGCACCTCAACGCGCTGGTTCGTTGCACAAACGAGGGTTACATCTGTAGGGCGCACCTTGAGCGGTTCAATGACCGAAGCAGCATAATCACCCAGATGCGCCATAACACGGCGCAAGGAGTCGGAATACGCCGGATCCTCCGGATCGAGGTAGAGATTCAGATGCGCCCACATAGATGCAAGATACCACGGAGTTCGCCGACGTGCAACTACAGCGGCAAACGATAGATGCGGCGGGCGTTCTCGACCCAGAGTTTGCGCTGTGCTTCCGGCGGCAGGTCCGCCGTGAGTGTCGCCAGGGTCTCGACCCAGCGGCGGTAACTGGTCGCCAGGAGCGCCACGGGCCAGTCGCCGCCGAATAGGACGCGATCTTCACCAAATACATCGAGCGCGTGACGGATGTAGGGCGCCAGATCATCGACCGTCCAGCGTTCGTGGTCTGCTTCGGTTGCCACGCCGCTGATCTTGCACGCTACGTTCGGTAAACACGCCAGCATCTCCATATGCGAACGCCATGGATCCAGCATGCCCCCGCGAACATCCGGTTTCGCCAGATGGTCGAGAATGAAACTGACATCCGGGCAGGTGCGCACCAGTTCGATGACAGCCGGCAACTGATAATGATAGACGCAGATATCGAATGACAACCCGTACTCTGCCAGCATCTCGACGCCGTGAACGAACGAAGGGCGCAGGCAGTGTGCAGGGTCAGGCTCACCCTGCAGAATGCGCCGCACTCCCTTGATCAACGGACTAACCTCGACCAGCGCATCGAGATACGAGCGCGCCCAGGCGCCATCGTCGAGCGGCGCCCACGCCACGATACCCTGAAGGCGCGGCTCGTATGCCGCCATCTGAGCGATATGCCGCGCCTCCAGCAGCGCATAGGCAGGTGCAACCTCCACCTGAACATACACCATCGCCGTGATGTTCAGCCTTGCCGTATGTTCCTGGAACACACGCAGGTCGTACACCCGATTGAGCAGATCATTGCCATCAAGCCAGGGGATGCGAAAATATGCCGGATTCCACAAATGGAGATGTGCATCGATGATTTCAGCGTCCATGGTGACACCGGATTATCTGCGACGTTGCCACAACGGCTTCGGTGCGCCGATACCGAACACTTTCCATGCGGTGACGAGGTACACCACAGTAGCAATCTCGAGGAACAGAAGACCCAGCGCAAGCCAGGTAAAACTGGTTGCCACCAGTGGATGCACGGCAATCGGAAGACCGCGCGCCAGCAAGCCGGTGATCCCATGACGCCACGCGAATGCTGCTCCCAGTCCGGCTATTGCCAGCGGACCACCGATGACATGCGACCACCACGCATTTTGCATAATGTCCCACAAGCCCCAGTAGAACCAGACGATAGTGAACGGCACAAGAATTGCGAGGGTGATTTCGATGATCTGCGTTGCAAGCGGGATCCCAAGCGACGCCTTATACGCAATCAGCACCATCACCAGTACAGTCAGCACCAGACCAGCCGCCACACCTGTGCCAGACAGCAGCGCCAACCCAACTGGACGTCGCACCTGCACCGAATGTCTGGCAACACGAATGCCAGCATGACTCATAGACACTCCTCCCCTGAAGACTCCTGGCGGGGCAGAACCGATGCATTGAGAAGGAGACGCAACTTGCTGTTCGGGAATCTACGAACTATTATAGCAGAGGTCAGAAAATGGTTGTCAAGTTTACATCTTGTCATCTTCACAAAGGAGCATTTATGTCCCATCTCGATCTTCCTCCGATCACCGGCGAACGCTTTCGGTCGCGTCGTTCTGTCGTGATGACCAGTCGGGGCGTGGTTGCAACCAGTCAGCCACTGGCAGCACAGGCGGGTCTGAGGATGCTGCTTGCCGGTGGCAGCGCAGCCGACGCGGTCATTGCTGCCGCTGCGGTTCTCAACGTCGTCGAGCCAATGAGCACCGGCATCGGCGGCGATGCGTTTGCACTGGTGTACGATGCGCAGACCCGCACCGTGCGAGCACTGAATGGCAGCGGGCGAGCGCCTGCGGCATTATCGCGTGATCTTTTTGTTAAGCGTGGGTTAAACAGCATTCCGTTGACCGGTATGCTACCCGTGACCGTCCCCGGTGCAGTAGATGCATGGGTTGAACTGTTATCGGCGTATGGCCGGTTGCCACTCGCGCAGGTTCTCGCGCCGGCTATCGAGTATGCCGACCTTGGATTTCCTGTCAGCGAGATCATTGCACGCGGCTGGAAACTGGCGGAACCAAAACTCGCCGCCCACCCCGACACGGCGCGCACCTACCTGCCGCAGGGTCGCGCACCACGTGCCGGTGAACTGTTCCGCCAGCCAGGACTGGCGCGTTCGTTACGGTTGATCGCCGAAGGTGGGCGCGATGCCTTCTACCGTGGCGCCATTGCTGCCGCAATTGCAGCAACCAGTGCACGTGATGGCGGCGTGTTGACCCCGGAAGACCTGGCGACGCATCGCTCGACATGGGACACGCCGATCAGCGTGACATACCGGGGTTATACCGTCTACGAGTGTCCACCGAACGGTCAGGGTATCACTGCGCTGATGGCGCTGAATATCCTTGAAGGATTCGACCTGTCAGCATATCCACCGGCTTCGCCAGAAGCATTGCACCTCCAGATCGAAGCGTTACGCCTGGCATTCGCCGATGCAGCGACATATGTCGCCGATCCGGCGCATGTGCACGTGCCGACCGAATGGTTGCTTTCTGGAGTCCATGCCACCGAACGCCGGGCGCAGATTGATCCGCAGCGTGCTATGCCTTGCGTCGGTTCCAGCACGCTCCCCGGCGGGCACGATACCGTCTATGTCACGGCGGTCGATGCCGATGGCAATGCGGTCTCGTTCATTAACAGTCTCTACATGGGCTTCGGCTCAGGAGTGGTGGTGGGAGATACCGGCATCTGCCTGCAGAATCGCGGCGCCGGGTTTGTGCTCGATCCACAGCATCCCAACTGTGTCGCTCCCAGCAAACGACCCTACCATACTATCATTCCATGCATAGTGACTCGCGGCGACCAATTGTGGGCGAGTTTTGGCGTGATGGGAGGGTTCATGCAACCTCAGGGGCATGTGCAGATGCTGGTCAATATGATCGACTTCGGGATGAATCCACAGGAGGCGCTCGATGCACCGCGCTTCGAGTTGATCGATCCCTATCTCAACCAGGACGCCGTTGCATTGGAGCATGATCAGGCAGTGGCGATCGCGCTCAGGAAGCGTGGGCATCAGATTGTAGATCGTCAGGGCATGTTCGGTTTTGGCGGCGGGCAGATCATTGTCGTCGGTGACGCAGGAGTGCGCCACGCCGGTTCTGATCCGCACAAAGATGGCTGCGCGGTTGCCTACTGAGGCGTGCCTGCCGGTCGGACTGTTCTACCACAGTGTCAACTGTTCGACAACCGGCGACCGGCGCGCATAGTAGTGCAGGCGATCACGTTCATTGCGCCCGAAAAAGCGTCCATCGAGCGTAATGAAGTCGCACGCGCGGGAGAGCGCCCCGCCGAGCACTGCAAGTTGATCGGGATCACGGAAACGCCCTTCGCGGCGCAGGCGCAGAATGCGCGCCACACTCACCGGACCCAGCCCCGGCACACGCAGCAGTTCGTCCCGGTCGGCGCGGTTCAGTTCGACCGGGAATCGTTCTGGATGCGCCAGCGCCCACGCCAGTTTCGGGTCGAGGTGCAACGGCAGATTGCCATCAGGGTCATAGGGGAGTTCCTGCTGCTCAAAGCCGTAGCGTCGCAGCAGCCAGTCTGCTTCGCGCAGACGCTGCTCGCGCACAAATGGCGTCGGCGCATGACCCTCCAGCGGTGTACCGGTCACCGGTCGAAACGCGCCGAAATAGACCCGCCGCAGCGCCAGATCACGGTAGAGCCAGGCAGTCGTCACCAGTAGGTCGCGGTCGCTCTCACCCGCTGCACCTACGACGAACTGCGTCGCAAGACCTGCACCGATCACGCCGGTGCGACTCCAGTCACGCGCCAGTGCCAGCGGTGCAATCAGGTCGCGCAACCAGTCGCGTTCGGGCGAAATACGCGCCAGATGCGCCGCAGTCGGCGCTTCCAGGTTGAGACTGATGCGGCTGGCAAGGCGCGCAGCGCGCTCGATTTCAGCGGCTGGCGCGCCAGGGAGCAGTTTCAGATGCACATACCCGCTGTAGCCATAGCGCGTGCGCAGTATCTCGACGGCATCGAGCATTCGCCCGGTCGCAACTGCCGGATCGCCGTCGACGCCGGTGGAGAGGAGCAACCCCTGAGCCACACCCCGTTCGACGCGGGGAAGAAAGACGCGCGCCAGTTCATCGGGTGCCAGCGCCGCACGTGGCACGTCGTTTCCAGCGCGTAGCGGACAGTAGGCGCAGTTCCATTCGCAGCGATTGCTGAGCAACACGCGGAAAACCGGCAACGCCCGTCCCTCGCCGTCGGCATCGGCAGTAACCGCAGCATCGTCCCATAGCGCTGCACGTGGTGTGGCGTGTCGCTTCCTCAGGAAGCGATCACACGCATCAAAACGCGCTGCCGGCGCCAGAATGGCAAGTTTGTCGTCGAGGTCCACGCAGTTCTCATCTGCACTGATGCTCACCTGGGATCAAACTCATTATACAATGAGACCTCGAATGCCACTCCGTTCCGTCAGCGTTGCACTCTGCATGTCTCAGCCGTCAGCGCCTTCCTGTACCGTCCCCGCATATGTCGCCACAACGATCAACCGTCGCTCGTTCGTCTGGCGTTCCGGGATCCAGTCACCGCTACAGGTGATGAGCGTGACAATCGTCTTATCACCTGGCGCCATCGCCAGAACATCGTCCGGGCTCGTTTCGTAGATCGTCTGCACCCGGTAGCGATGCGTGGCAGTCTCAGTTTGCACCAGAATGTCATCGCCTAGTTGTACCTCATGGAGGCGCGTCAGCGTCGCGTATGGTCCGCCGACGTGCCCGGTCAGCACCATGTTGCCGGGCATGCCAGGGAAAGCGCTGCCAAATAGCCACCCAATACCACGAAACTCCGGCAGGTGATCAACATCTGCCGGTGTGATGGGCCAGTCGACATCGATACGCGGAATGATCAGGCGCTCCGGCGGCAACACTCCCGGTGTGGCAGATGGTTCCAGCGTCTCTTCCGAATCGGTTGCCGCAACGGGCACGGCTTCCGCGGTTGGAACCGGCGTCGCGTCTGGTTGCATCAGGGGAATGCGTTGACCATCGCTGACCTCCAGCAGGCGCCCGGTGGAGGGGTTGAGCCGTTCCTGGTCGCGCAGCATATTCAACCATACCATATACGCGGCGCCGATGCCGAGCAGGATAAGCGCGATTGCAAAACTAACCATAACGAACGGACGATACCACAATGTCACAATGTTCCTGCCCTTCATGGCTGCTGTGCTCCTTTCAGATCGGGCGCTCCCGCCGTATTCGGCAGTTCAGTAATGACGCGCGCACCGCGACCGGCGTTGGTCACCACCAGCACCGGCGAACTCCCCATCGTCGGCGCTTTGAAATCCCCTTTGACCACCAGCGGCACGCCGGCGATCACGATCAACCCATCCCACCCCGGCATCAGTGTCATGCGATCTGCCGGCAGTTGATTGAGCGTCAAATCGGGATGATCGAACTGTGTCAATTCAACAGTCACGCTGCCATCGAGCGACCAGCGCTCGGACGCTTCGCCACTGACCTCTTTGAACTCACCGTCGAGCATGCCGCGAAATCGCCAGGACACCCGGCCACTGCCATCAGTTGCGCGGCGAATGACATAAACCCCGGTCATCCGATGACCCAGCCCTTCGACATCTGCCAATACTGTCAATAGTTCGGTTGATGGCGACACGGTTGTTGGGAGTTCTTCCGCCAGCACACTGCTGAAAAGCAGACAGAGTGTCAGAAACAGCCCAACACGCACCGCTAAGATGCATTTCATGGTTCCCTCCGCAACGGAATTCATCCAGCGCGCGCCGCCGTGCCGCCGACGGTTCACCTGCACTGCAATTGTCGCGCTGAATGGACGGCAATCTTCTGAAGGTTCACGTAGAGCGCGGCGGCGCGCTCGAGACAGTACTGTGCGCTCTCGTCGTCACCAAGATCCGCCAACACCCGACTGAGCGCCTCCAGGCTTTGCGCCGTCGCCAGATGGGTGCGCCCCAGGCGATCCTCACGGATCGCCAGTGCCTGCGCCAGGCATACCCGTGCACTTCGCAGATCGTCGAGCGCCGCCAGCGTGACGCCAAGGTTGTGTAGACTCTGCGCAGTTGCCGGGTCGCGTGGTCCCAGGGTCGCTTCGCGGATCGCCAGCGCCTCCTGGAAGTGAAACCGCGCCGTGGCATAGCGTTGCTGTTCGAACCAGAGCGCGCCGAGACGGGTATGCGTCTGCGCAGTTGCCGGGTGAACGCTGTGCGCCTCGGACTGGCGCCGCAATGCCCGTTGCAGACACATCAGCGCTGCGACATATTTGCATTCGGTGCGCAGCACATCACCCAGGCCGCTGAGTGCGCGGGAAATGACGTCGCTGTCGCCAAGCACATTTGGACGATGCGCTGCCAGAACGATCTCGTACTGCTGCCGCGCCTGTTCCAGGCGTTGTCCCGCCAGCAGCAGATCGCCCAGCCGGCAACGCAACGCGCCCGTCGTCGGGTGGGTTTCGCCCAGCGTTCCGGCGCACACGTCCGTTACCTGCAACAGAAGTTCGATGGCAGCCTCCGGGTCTGCCGACAGCCAGACGGCATCAACCGCACGGACACAACGTTGCGCCAGTTCCATCGCCGCTGCTGGCGATACAGCAGCCGGCGCCAGCAGCGACTCAATCGCAAGAGATCCGCCGTGTGGCAGACACTCGCCGCGCATCGGATAGACGCCAGTGTTATCCGGCGCAGGCGTATTGAACGTCACATCACTCATCATCGTCCACCTTCGATCAGTGGTTGCAACGGACGCATCAGCACCGCATAGGGCGCATGTTCGGCGACGGGTATCGGCGGAGGAGGTGACGGCGGGCAGTACTCCGGAACGATGTGGCGTAGCATACGGCGTGCAGCGGCATCATCGTTCGCGCGCGCAACCTGTTCGAGCAGCGCTACATCCGCGCGCAAGTTGGGTGGAATATTGTTACTGGCGCCGGCGACGATAAAGATTTTACTGTGCGCTGTTGACTGATATTCTTCGCCGTGGGCGAACAATTCTTCAAACAATTTCTCACCTGGGCGTATACCGGTGAAGCAGATATCAATATCGCGCCCAACCTCCAATCCCGACAGACGGATCATGTCGCGCGCCAGATCGACCACTTTCACCGGTTCCCCCATGTCCAGCATGAAAATCTCGCCGGCACGCCCCAGTATTGACGCCTGGAGCACCAGTTGCACCGCTTCGGGAATGGTCATGAAGTAGCGACGCATTTCCGGATGCGTGACTGTTACCGGTCCTCCAGCGGCAATCTGCCGTTTGAAGGTCAGCACGACACTGCCGCGACTGCCCAGCACATTGCCGAAACGTACCGCTACGTAGGGTCGTCCGCTGATCCGTGCAGCGTGGAGCACCAACATCTCGGCAACCCGCTTGGTTGCACCCATCACGCTCGTCGGGTTGACCGCCTTATCCGATGAGATCATCACAAACCGTTCGACGCCGCTTTCGAGCGCTACGTCGAGCAGGTTACGTGTGCCGATCACATTATTGTTGATGGCTTCGACCGGATGAGCCTCCATCAACGGAACGTGTTTGTGCGCGGCTGCGTGAAATACGATTTCCGGCGCCTGCGCTTCGAACACTGCGTGCAGGCGTTCCAGATTGCGAATATCGGCGATCACCGGTACGATGTGCGGCGACTGGCCGGCGTGCACTTCTGCCAGACGCTGAAGTTCGTTGCAGATCTCAAATACACTGTTTTCGCCGTGACCAAGGACAATCAGGTGTGATGGGCCACAGCGGAGCAACTGGCGGCACAGTTCGCTGCCGATGGAACCGCCGCCGCCGGTTACCAAGACCCGTCGGTTGGCGATCAGCGTACGCATCGCAGCGGTATCGGTTTGCACCGGCGCACGGCGCAGCAGGTCTTCGATCTGGATGTTGCGCAGTTTGCTGACACTGATCGTTCCATCGATCAGTTCGTGAACCCCAGGCATGATGCGTACTGTCACCCCAACAGATTCGCAAATATGCATAATCTCCCGCACTGCCTTACCAGGCGCGCCTGGCATTGCAATGATCACCTGACGCACCTTGTAGCGTGCTACCAGCGCCGGAATAGCGTGGCGGTCACCCATCACTTCGACAGTGTGCAACCGCAGCCCACGCTTTGCCGGATCGTCGTCCAGCAGCCCGATGACCTCCATGCCGAGTTTTGGATTGCGCTGGATCTCACGCACAATAATCGACGCAGCATCGCCGGCGCCCATGATCAACACCGACGCCGGTCGGTCGGTTGCGCGACGCCGACGCTCGCGCGCTACACCGATACGCACTAGCAACCGTGGCACACTGACGAGGGTGGCTGCAATGGGCGGAACGATAAAAGGAATGGAGCGCGGCATCGTTGCTACCACTGGCGATAGCATGTCGATCAGGGTAAACACAAGCGTGGCAAGCGTTAGTGCAATCAATGTTGCGCTGCAGAGCAGCAGCAGTTCTTCAAACGAGGCGTAGCGCCAGTAGCGACGGTAGACTCCCAGCATGCGAAACGCCAGTGGGGTGATCACGATCGCTGTCAGGCAGAACTGCACGCATGCTGGCCAGTAACTGCGGAGATCAAACATTTCTAGCCGCAGGACGAAACTCGCATAGATCGCAAGCGGCATAAGCAGGATATCGAAGAGCAGAAAGTGCCGGTTTTGAAGTCGCTGCATCATTGTGACGCTCCTCCAGTTATCTACGGTGCTAAGCTGCGCTCGACAGCATCGTGCAGCGCCTCACATACCGCATCAACCTGTGTTTCGGTCATCACTCCTGAGAACGGCAACGCAAGCGACACTGCACCTAAGTACTCGGTGACCGGAAACTCACCACCACGATAGCCGAACCGCTCACGGTAGAACGGTTGCAGGTGAATAGGAGTGAAATACGGGCGGCTGGGAATGCCGCGCTCTGCGAGCAGATGCACCACCACATCGCGTCGGGCAGGTGGCAAAATGCGCACGACGTAGACAAACCACGACATATGGATAGTCGTTGGTGCAATACGTGGCGTTTCGACCAACTCCAGGCCCCTCAGTCGTTCGTTGTACCAGGCAGCGACGCGCGCACGTTTCGCCAGCAGTTGTTCCAGCCGACTCACCTGCGCCAGACCGAGGGCGGCGCTCAGTTCATCCAGACGGTAGTTGTACCCCAGGCGTGTGTGGGTGAGCCAGCCATCGAAGACATCCCGCCCCTGATTGCGCAGGCTGCGCAACAGATGCGTCCACGGTTCACGGCTGGTCACGATCATGCCCCCCTCGCCGGTGGTGACCTGTTTGTTCGGATAAAAGGCGAAGACGGCTGCATCACCGAGCGATCCTGCAGGTCGCTCTTTGTATGTGGTGCCAATGGCTTCACAGGCATCTTCGATCACTGCCAGATCGGCACTGCGAGCAGTGTCGAGTAACGGGTCCATATCGGCGGGCTGACCGAAGGCATGTACTGGCAGCAATGCGCGCAACCGTCCTGTGGGTCGGCGAATGCCACGCAGGGCAGGCGGCAACCAGCGATCGGCACTCACACCGCCGCACATCAGATCGGCAACGGCAGACGCAACCAGATGCGGATCGATATTCCCCGTTGCCGGGTCAACGTCCACAAACACCGGCACACCACGCTCGTACAGGATGCAGTTCGCCGAGGCGATGAACGAAAACGGCGTGGTAATGACCATATCGCCATCACCGACCCCAGCAGCGATCACGCACAGATGCAACCCGCTCGTGCCAGAATTGACGCCGATGCCCCACTCGACACCGGCAATTGCAGCCACAGCGCGTTCGAACGCCTCGAGACGCGGACCGATACTCAACGTAGGGGTGCGCAGCGTCTCAACGACAGCCTGCACTTCTGCATCGCTGACATCGGGGGAAGACATGGGGACGTGCATCGCCATATGTATGCTCCTTACTCCTGACGGCAATATTCACCGCTTCTGCTGCGAGTGTAGCGCGGCGCGCAGCGATGTGCGTCTGCCTGTCGGCTATGCCGGGATACGCCGCATGGCAGATTTCGGGGTGTGGGGATGGATGTTGAACGTTGAACGTTGAACGTTCCACGTTCTGAATATCGAGCAAAGGAACATCGGGTATACTGAAGCGACCCTCACGTCGAGGAGCGGCGTCGTTACAGGAAAATGTCGAGCACGCAAGATTGTAACTGGCGTCACTAATATAAGTAAAAGTGCCTGCTCATTTCAAGGAGGAAAGTCGTGGACACACCGTATCGTGTCGAACTTCTTGGCCCGATCAGGCCGGAATGGTCAGAAATCCTCACAGCGGAAGCGCTTGATTTTGTCGCCTCACTGGCGCGTCAGTTTGAGCATCGCCGCTGTGCGTTGCTTGCGGCGCGCGATCAGCGTTGGGCGGAGATCAAATCCGGTGCACTGCCCGATTTCCTGCCTGAGACAGCCGACATTCGTGGCGGCGATTGGAAGGTAGCGTCCATTCCCGCGGACTTTTCCAATCGACGTGTTGAGATTACTGGTCCCACCGATCGGCGTATGGTGATCAACGCGCTCAACTCTGGCGCCCAGGTCTTTATGGCGGACTTCGAGGATGCTAATGCCCCGACCTGGGAAAACATCGTTCAGGGGCAACTCAACCTGCGCGATGCTGTTCGCCGGATGATCACCTTTGTCAGCCCAGAGGGGCGTGAATACCGCCTGAATAACACCATTGCTACTCTGGCAGTGCGACCGCGCGGCTGGCATCTCGTCGAGAAGCATGTGCACGTCGATGATGAGCCGATAGCCGGCGCTTTCTTCGATTTCGGGTTGTACTTCTTCCACAATGCGCACGAGTTGATCCGACGCGGCAGTGGTCCGTATTTCTACCTGCCGAAGATGCAGAGCCACCTGGAAGCGCGGCTCTGGAACGACGTGTTCAACTTCACCCAGGAGCGGCTCGGTATCCCACACGGTACGATCCGCGCCACCGTGCTGATCGAACACATTCTGGCTGCATTCGAGATGGAGGAGATCCTCTACGAGTTGCGCGAACACAGCAGCGGGTTGAACCTGGGGCGCTGGGATTATATCTATAGTTTCATCAAGACGTTCAGCCACCGCGACGACTGGATCTTCCCCGATCGCGCTCAGGTGACTATGACAACCCATTTCCTGCGCTCAGCTGCAGAACTCGTAGTCTACGCATGCCACAGGCACGGTGCCCATGCGCTCGGCGGCATGTCGGCGTTCATTCCGAACCGCCGCGAACCGGAGATTACCGAACGCGCCCTGGCGCAGGTGCGCGCCGACAAAGAGCGCGAGGCGAAACAGGGGTTCGATGGCGCCTGGGTCGCGCATCCCGATCTGGTGCCCACGGTGCTCGAAGTCTTCAATACAGCATTTACGGGTGATCATCAGATCCACTATGTGCCCGAAGTGCACGTCACCGCTGCCGATCTGCTGAGCATCCCACAGGGAATGATCACCGAAGCCGGTCTGCGCAACAATATCAATGTGGCGCTGCAATATATCGAGGCATGGCTGGGCGGTCGCGGCGCAGTTGCGATCTTCAACCTGATGGAGGATGTGGCGACTGCTGAAATTGCGCGTTCGCAGATCTGGCAGTGGGTGCGCTTCAACGCAAAACTGAACGATGGTCGCACTGTTGATGAGACCATGTACAAGACGATCCGTGATGAAGAACTGCATGCACTCGTCACTGCCCACACCAGCGATCATCACTTTGCGCAGGCTGCCGAACTGCTCGATGAACTGACACTGTCGCACGACTTTGTCGAGTTCCTGACCATCCCTGGCTATCGTCGCCTGGATTGAAACCACGAAGGAGTGTGAGTTATGTCTGCCCTGAATCATGAGCAGGAGATTGCTGAGCTGGAACGGCGCTGGGCGACCGACCCGCGCTGGCAGGGGATTCGACGCGACTACAGCGCCGCCGATGTGGTGCGGTTGCGCGGCACCCTTAAGATCGAGTACACACTGGCAAGCGTGGGCGCCCAGCGGTTGTGGCATCTGTTGCAGACCGAACCATATGTGGCGACGTTTGGCGCATTGACCGGCGCACAGGCAACACAAATGGTGCGCGCCGGGATCAAGGCGATATATATGAGCGGCTGGCAGGTTGCTGCCGACGCCAACCTGGCAGGACAGACCTACCCCGACCAGAGCCTCTACCCGTCGAACAGCGTCCCGGCGCTGGTACGTCGGATCAATAATGCGCTCATGCGCGCCGACCAGATCCACGCATCGGAAGGGCACAACGATACGTACTGGTATGCGCCAATTGTCGCCGATGCCGAGGCAGGGTTTGGCGGTCCGCTGCATGCGTTCGAGTTGACGAAGGCGATGATCGAGGCTGGCGCGTCAGGAGTTCATTTCGAGGATCAACTGGCGTCGGAGAAGAAGTGCGGGCACCTCGGCGGGAAGGTACTGGTGCCGACATCGCAATTTATTCGCACGCTGACGGCGGCGCGCCTGGCGGCTGACGTGCTGGACGTGCCGACGGTGTTGATCGCCCGCACCGACGCTCAGGCAGCCACGCTGCTCCTGTCCGATGCCGATGAGTACGACCGCCCCTTCATTATCGAGGAACGCACACCGGAGGGCTTCTATCGGGTGAAGAGTGGGCTGGACGCGGCAATCGCCCGTGGTCTCGCGTATGCACCGTATGCCGACCTGATCTGGTGCGAGACGGCGCATCCCGATCTGAACGAGGCGCAGCGGTTTGCCGAGGGCATCCATGCGCAGTTCCCCGGTAAGATGCTGGCGTACAACTGCTCACCATCGTTCAACTGGAAGCTCCACCTGGATGATACAACCATCGCAAAGTTCCAGCGCGAACTTGCAGCGATGGGGTATAAGTTCCAGTTTATCACGCTGGCCGGCTGGCATATGATCAACTACTACGCCTTCGAACTTGCAAAAGCGTATGCCGCCGAAGGAATGACCGCGTATGTGCGGTTGCAGCAGGCGGAGTTCGCCGCCGAGCAGCAGGGGTATACCGCAACACGCCATCAGCACGAGGTGGGAACCGGCTATTTCGATGAGGTATCCACCATCATTTCTGGCGGTCTCTCCTCAACAACGGCGCTTGCCGGTTCGACTGAGGAAGAGCAGTTTCATTGATGCGCCAGGTTTCGGTTGAGGTAACGGGGCAGGTGAAGGTACCACCTCCACCTGCCCCGAATTGTGGGATAAAGATGTTGCAGCGCGACATTGCTGCGAATGCCAGCCTTGCACGCCGCCGATCACACTCTACCGCGACTCGCCCCACCGCACCTCGAGACGCGGGCGCCCTGCGATGTTCCAGTCGCCGGTATCGGAAGAAACGAAGAACTTTCCACTGTGATAGTCCGAGTCGGCAGAGTAGAGAACGAGGCGCAACGGTTCACCCCGCGCATACGCCCGTGCTACGGCATACGAGACATCCCACGTGCGTGGGATGCCGGGCCATCCCGGTGTCTGGACAAGCGGGTCGACCCACCATCCACCGATGTTCTCATAAGCAACCGGCGCGTTGTTCCAGGTAATCGTGTCTTCGCTCCAGTCCCCCGCAGCCGTCAGTACCTGAATCCACGACGGCTTCGCCTGTCCTGCTCCGCCGGAGTTTCCGAACTGATGGAGCGTCAGCGTGGCTGAGACGATGACCTTGCCGGGCGGTATACTGTCGAGAGGGAAGGTGACGTAATACTTTGCAAAACAGGGCCAGTCGGATACATCAGACTGATTCTGGATGTTGAAATCGGGAGCGCGTCCATCATTGCGATTACCCCACTCATTCCAGATATGGTTCTCGTCACCAGGGCACTGATTGGTGATCGTCCCGCCTACATCGGCATCTGGGACGAGTGGACTGCGCTCGGTGGGGCGACGGATGATCGCCGATCCAGTCGGCGTGACACTGGTCTGGTACGAGGGCAACCCGAAGTTCAATGTACCCCAGCAACCAGGGGAGTCGAGCGAACCTTGCGGGGGCCAGAACTGATCGCCGATCGGCGGACCAGCGCGCGTGTCGCGGTCGTGAACAATGACTGCCATACGCCACGCGGTTCCATCAGCTGGGGCAGATGAAAGCCCCAGACTGCTGAACGGAATGGTAAAGCCCATCGCCCATCCCCGGTCGGTGTTGCTGTTGTCGTTCAACGCGTTGCCGCGCCATCCCGGAACGGCATCGAAAGCAATTCTGGTCGCCTGCCAGCCTGTTGCACTGCCCCGATAGACAGCGCGACGTTGTGGACTCTGATCGCCGTACAACTGCGCCACGATCTTCCAGGAAGCGGATGAGAGCGCCGAACCGCCAGAGGTGTCCAACAGCAGCGTCACTGCATCCCACTGGGTCAGGGTCTGTGGCGCAGGATTCTCATCGTACCACAGATGACGGTCGAAGATCGCCAGGTACACATACAGCTCACTGGCGTTGTACCCCACGCGAATGTCGGTATAGTTCTGCGTCGGTGAGACTTTGCCAAACCAGGCGATAGCGGTTTGCGCGAAAGGAATAGCGCCGTTGAAGCGAGGCGCGTTGATGCGCGGAAGATCCGCCGAACAACTCGCTTTGACCACAAGCGGAAGGTAGATCGTTGCATTTGCGCCGATGTCGCCCTGGACAGCATATCCCGACGGCGGGTAGAGACTGGCAGCGATGACTATCACCAGGATGACAGTTCCGACCAGTCCGGCAACCCGACTGGCTATACCGATCGTTCGATGGCGGGATTGATTGAACATGCACCAATCCTCCCGGAGTTCGATTTTCTCCGAACCATCGTAACACCGACAGGAGATGCGGAGTCTTACACATTGATCACAAACCAACATCTGCGCGCGTGAGCGATGCGAGCGGCAAGCTGCGCAGTGCGGGTGAGATAGTAATGTGACAGCAGCGGGTTCTGAGAGCGTCCGGGGGTAACGTGCGCGCTATCTCCGGTTTCAATGCCGACCCGTTCACTTCGTGGGTGTGACTCCGGAGCCAGGCTTCCTGCCCTCATCAACCGGGGATATACGCCATCAGCGCGTACATGGGAAAGGGAAGATCGATGGCGGGTACACACATCCCGATGTCCACGCGGGCGCAACGCCTGCGTTCCCAGGTGTGTATACGGGCGCGACGCCCGCGTTCCCAGACATATATGCGGGCGAAACGTCCGCACCCCAGACCTGCATCGCACGAAACACCCGCGTCCCAGACCTGCATCGCGTGAGACGCCGGCACTCCCCATCTGCTCGAGATACATGCAGAGGCATTGACGAAAGCGATCTGCTTCGGGAAGCAAGGTCGTGCAGTCGCAGTAGAACCGGGTATCGCAGACGATGATGAGCGCTTTTTCCACGTCAGGGACGTGGATGCGTAGGCACATGTCCTCAAAGAGTCGCAGGCGGCCGCCGTCGAGGAAGCAGACAACGAAGGTGCACCGTCCGGGGGAGGGGGCGAGGAGGCACATTAGTTCGGCGCGCACTTTGTTTGTGTGACCAAGGCATCGTCCAGATAGGGAAGGAGGCGCAGGTACTCATCGTGGTCAAGGCAGGCTATGTATACATCGGTCGTCTGGCGTGAATGACGTGCGGCTCGCCGGGAAAGATGCCCGGGATTTCGCAACACAGGAACAACAGGGCAGAAAGAGCCTGGTTTTGGGAAGAGTATGGATGCCTGTTGATTCGGTCGCGAGTTGGATGAGGAAAGCGTCGACCTCCAAACCGGCATCGTTCCGCTCCCTGCCGGTTGACCCCATCAGGGCCGGATGCCCGACGCTGCGCGCGACTGACGCGGTGCACCATCCGGCGGCAAATGCTTGCAGATACCGGCTTTGATCGTCTGACCCGGCACCGTGCGTCCCAGCATCCCTTCGAGCATACGTGCGACGTCGAGCAGTGCCGGCAGGCGGATACTGGTCGAGATGCCCATCTCGTGGAGCATGTGCACCAGGTCTTCGGTGCAGATATTGCCCGGCGCGCCTGGCGCAAACGGGCACCCGCCGATCCCGCCGACGCTGGCATCGAACTGGTCTACTCCGAGCGACAGCGCCATGAGCACATTCGCCAGCCCGGCGCCACGTGCACTGTGGAGGTGCAGACGCGGTCGAGCCTGGGGGAAGCGTTCATAGAACGCCAGCACCAGATCGCGCACCAGAGCCGGATGCCCCATACCGGTCGTATCGCCAAACGTCACCTGTTCGGCACCCAGATCAAACAGACGCGCCGTCAGGTTCATCACCCGATCCAGCGGTACATCACCCTCGAACGGGCATCCGAACGCAACCGACACCACTGCCTCGAAGCACACGCCGGCTTCACGGGCGATTGCCGCGATGTCGGCAGCCTGTGCCAGCGATTGCTCAATCGACATATTCACATTGCTGCGATTATGGCTCTCACTGGCGCTGAGAAAGACCTGGAGCGCATCGATCCGTGCTGCAACTGCTCGCCGTGCGCCGATGGCATTGGGAACGATAGCGCTGTAAACCACGCCGGGACGCCGAGAGATCGCCGCACAGACATCCGCCGTATCTGCCATTTGCGGCACATTGGTTGGGCGCACAAAAGCGCCAACTTCGATCAGGGTCAATCCCGTGTCGGCGAGACGGTCGATCAACTGAACCTTCTGGGCAGTAGTGAGGATGACATCCTCATTTTGCAGACCATCGCGCGGACCGACCTCGCGGATGGATACGTGATCGGGGAAGCGGGGAAGAGCATTCATTGTCACCTCCTTGTGTCCGCGCATGCTGGCTCTTGCCTCTCCCCTTGCAAAGACACCGATCAGGGAAGCGGCGCCTCTTCGGTTTGGAGCATGTACCCCATGCTGCGAATGCTGATCAGCGCAATGCCCGGTGTTTTGGTTGCATCGAGTTTCTGCCGGAGTCGTGCAATATGCGGACGGAGCAGCGAACGCGCTTCTTCCTCCGGTTGCGTCCGTCCATACACCGCCTCGGAGAGGGTCGTATAACTGAGCGCCGTATCGGGATTCTGCGCCAGCACCGTCAGCAATACAAACTCTGTGCGGGTGAGTGTGAGCGTATGTTCACCGAGATATGCAGCGTGACGCCGCAAATCGAGCACCAGCGGACCGACCGCCAGATAATCGTTCGCGGTGGTCGGAGCCGGAGCAGGATTACCGATGCCCTCGATCAAACCAAGCGCACGGGCGCTCTCACTGATGCTCTGGAGCAGTTCCGTGCGCTGGAGATTGATGCGACGATGCTGCAGTGCGCGTTCGATCCGCTCGCGTATCTCGGTCACCTGCGCTGGCTTGAGCAGATAATCAAAAGCGCCATAGCGTAACGCCGCGATCGCACTGTTGATCGACCCGTGCGCTGTCAGCAGGATCACCTCAGTGGTCGGCGACCGTTCTTTCACATCGCGCAGGATCTCGATGCCATCAACATCGCCCAGTTGCAGGTCGAGCAGCAGCAGATCGAACTCTTCTTTGCCAAGACGCTGACGGGCAGCAGCGCCATTCTCCGCCGTCTCGACCCGATAGCCATGGGCGCGGAGCGCCGTTTCGAGCATGATACGCACCGAACGTTCATCGTCAACGACCAGGATCTTCGCCGGTTGCTTCATGGCGGCTCTCCTTGTGCCCGATCGGCAACACGATCTCGAAGGTTGTTCCCTCGCCGGGAATGCTCTGCACGCTGACACTTCCCAGATGACGTTCCACGATAGCCTTGCTGGTATACAACCCCAATCCCATACCACGCTCTTTCGTGGTATGCAATCCATCGAAAATACGGGTCAACTGCTCTGGCGGAATACCAACCCCAGTATCCGTGATCGCAATTGCAATCGCATCCTGACCCGACGCCAGATGAGCGCGGTGCGTCTGCACGTGCAACATGCCACCGTCAGGCATGGCTTCTGCGGCGTTCAGCACCAGATTGAGCAGCACCTGCCGCAGTTGATCGGCAACACCCTGAATTGTGGGGAGGTTGGGGGCCAGTTCACGCACCACTCGAATGCGCGAATGCTCGAGTTGTTTACCGGTCAGTTCGAGCGTACGCTCGAGCAACTCATTGACATCGACGGTCGTGAAAACATCGGCGCGCGGTCGATACAGATCGCGCAACCGTTCCAGCACTCGCACGATCCGTTCGATCTCTTCTTCCGCAAGGCGCAGAAAGTGCTGATTGGGCGTTTCGGGGAAACACTGCTCCAGGAACAGCGCCAGAAATCCCTGAATAGCCTGGAGCGGATTACCGACTTCGTGGGCAATACTGGCGGCAAGATGCCCGATCGCCGCCAGTTTTTCGGCACGCACAAGCTGGGTTTGCAGCGCCACGCGCTCGGTGATGTCTTCCCACACTTCGACAACCTGATACACTGCACCGGAGGCATCGAAGAGCGGGAAACTTGCAACCTCGATCAACGCCTCACTGCTACCGGGGCGCTGAAGGGTGCGGCGCAGGCGTTGCGGCTGGCGGGTAACAAATGTACGCGCTGCCGCCGACTCACCCCACTCGCCGAGTGCATCACCGTAGAACCTGCCGACCAGCATTGCCGGCTCGAGCCCAAACCGCCCTGCAAGCGCACGGTTCACCGCCAGCACATACCCGGTCGGATCGATCAGCACCAGTCCCATCGGCACACTATCGATCACCCCACGGATAAGGTTGCGGCTCAACTGAATCTCGCGCAGGCGGGTGCGTTCGGCGATCTGCTCCGCCTGATCATGCAGCATTGCCAGTTGCCAGGATGCATCGATCGCCTGCGCTGCAATACGCGCTGTGGCAACTATCGTATCTGACACTGACGGCGGTTCGCTCTCGAACAGCAGAATGGCGACACCGACGTCACGACCACCGGAAGAAAGCGCCAGCGCCATTGCCGATGTCGTGCCATCCGGCAATATCATCGCCCCGCCATGTCCGACGCGCTGCAGAATCTGAGCGCCACCAATGTCGTTCCAATCGGGCGGATCGCCCTGCACACTGGCAGCACCGATAAACCGCGGATAGGCGCCGGGTCGTTCGCGCAACGTCAGGTAGCACGCCGTTGCACCGGTTGCTGTGCACAGGTTCAGTGCAATGTCACGAATGCCTGCGTTCAAGTTATTCTGGATCGCCAGTTGTACGGAAGCGCCCATAGACAACTGCCGCTGCGCTGAAGCGTGAACAACCCGAAGCGGAGACGCCGAACGAACATAAGCACATTTCGGCGCAACCCGCCATATATCACAGTATTCTCACATTGAGAGAAAGGGTTGTCAAGCGCGACTCTGCGCAGTTCTGTCGTGCCGGACGCTTTTCGCGCGCTCCCGGCGATAGGTGCGCCACGCCGCCCATACCAGCAACGGGAGAACCAGTGGCCACCAGAAGCGCACTTCACGCAGATTGTACCAGAAAATGCGCACGATCAGGAACGGCAGACCGCCGATTGTCAGGAGACGCTCCAGGGTTGGAGACGGTGGAGGGGGTGGCGGGGTCAGGCGTTTTAGACGCTCGGTGCGGCCACGCAGGGCTTCTTCGGCAACACCGGCAGAACCGCGGAAGCGCCCGATAGCGCCACGAGAAGCAGCGGATGGACGTGACCCTTTCGTCGGCATAGTCGTTACTCTGAAAGATGCTGTTGCAATCCGACAAGGCGCCACTCATCGGACGCTACACGCACACACATTTAACTGCAATCGGCAGAACCGCCATCAGAAAAGCAGTTCTTCAGGAAGAACAGCATAGCGCCGCACCAGACGCCGCCGGATACACAGAATGACTCTAATGCGACTCACCGCCAACATGGCGGGCGATGAACGCCGGATTGCGCAGCAGATACTCGCAGGGACTTAATATTCCCGATGGCACGTCCATCCATTCGACGCTTTATGCGTTATCGGTGGCGATTGTACCTGTGCGACGGCAGCCTGTCAATCGCGTGTGTCGAAGCGATCAAGGAGCGCCCGATAATGTACGATATCGCCGTTTGTTTCGTCATTGCGTATTGCACGACCCTGACCCAGACGGGTAATCTCACCCAGGATCGTTTGCAGATCGGCGGCAGTCCGCAGCGACGACAGGTTCATCCCTAGGCCCACAATTGTCTGCGCTACCTCCGGCCGAATGCCGATCAACACCATTTCAGCGCCCAGCAATCGACACATGGCGTTGATCGCGAGCAATCCCTGAGCGACCTGACTATCGACCACCGGCACGCCTGTGATATCGACGAGCAAATAGTGTGCGCGTGAGCGCTGCAACGTATGCAACGCCCGATCCTGAATATCCGCCAGCCGCTCCGTATCAATGGCGCCCACCAGCGGCATCACCAACACCTGATTGGTCACCGGTAGCACCGGAACGCTCAATTCTCGAATCACCTGGCGCTGTTGCGCAATTTCCTCGAGCAACTTCGCCTGCTCCTGCGCCTGCGCCTCGACCCTGGCAAGCGCCGTTTGCAGATCGGCGGTTCGCTCCGCAACCCGCTGTTCCAGTGCCTCCAGGTTCTGTTCGAGTTGCGTTGTCATTGTATCGAACGCACGCGCAAGCACCTCGACTTCGCGCGGACCGCGCACAGCAATCTGAAGATCACGTTCGCCGGCGGCGATGCGCTCCGCCAGGCGGGTCAGACGGTGCAGCGGCGCCGACAACCAGCGCGCCAGATAGACGCCAATACCACCCGAGACGATCACCGCCCCCAGGAGAATAAGCGCCGAGACGCCAATATCGCTCACAATGTCACGATAGGCGACGGCGCGTGGCACTTCGACGATCACCGCCCACGCCGGATTTCTAAGAGCTTCATAACTGCCGACCACCTCAACACCGGTAAGACCGGTATAGTGCAGGGTCTGGAGCGAGGCGGAACGGTCACGGGCAAATGCCTGCACCACAGGTATATCAGCAGCGGTATCGCCGCGCAACACACGCGCAGCATCGGTGCAGGCCAGCAGATCGCCGTTGCGGTTGACGATATATGCAATGCTTTCGCGGAAGGGCAACAGCCGTTTCAGCGTGTCCCACAAAAACCTGGCATTGACTGTCGCTATCAGCGCGCCCTGATCGTTTTCGAACGAATCGACCAGTGGCAGCGCCAGGACGATGCCCGGCTCACCTGTTGCCGCATCGATCCGCAACGAACTGACATAGCGTTCCCGCAGCCTGGTTTGTTGCATGATCTCCTCGACCAGCGCCGCATCGAGAAAGTTGGGCGTCTTCCAGCGATTCTGACTGACTGCTGCAACCACAAAGCGCCTGTCATCCAGAATCGTCAGTTGTTCAAACGACGGATCGAGAGCAAGGAGACGTTGCAGCGTCGCAACCCGATGTGCCACCGGAGCGGTCGCCAGATCGGACATGCTGACCGCAGTGTTCAGCATATTCCAGCGCGCGTCGAGGAACGTTTGCGTCTCGACGGCAACCCCGTGAACGAGTGACTGTTGCTGAGTGGCAAGCGCGTGCTGATGTACCTGCCAGTTTGAGACGATTTGCAAGGCATTACTGATCGAGAGCGACAGCACGCTCAGGCTGATGAGCGCAAGAGCCAGCAAGAGGGACAGACTGCGTGATGAGTGCCGGGACGCAGATGGAATGTTCATACGCATTATATGCTCCGCTGCATGCAGCTGCCGGATACGCACCATGGCGTCGGCAACGAAATCTGATGTTATGTTCATTCTTCAATATACCACGCCGGCTAATCACCAAAGATGACAATTCAGGATCAGGATCGATACAACTCAGCAACGGTTAACCCGTCCTTAACACAACGACTCTTTGTACTTAACCTTGTGCAGGTATACTCCGAATGTCGATTGCGTGCGGAAGTTTTTAGCAGGCATTCACTGTTCGCGCACCGGCGAGTTGATGACTCATGCCTGGAAACTTCGGCACGGAAGCAGTAGATTGTCAGGAGGGAGAAGACGTATGCACATCACCAGGAAAAGGTTTTTCGCCTCGCTGTTGATACTGGCGCTGATCGCGCCGATCATCGCAGCCTGTGGTGGAGGTCAAACAGCACAACCGACTACAGCGCCAGCACAACCCACCACAGCGCCAGTACAGCCCACCACAGCGCCAGCACAACCGACTACAGCGCCAGCACAACCCACCACAGCACCGGCACAACCCACCGCTGAACCGGTGATGGAGATCGATTACGATGGTTTGCCGGAAGTCGATCCGGGAGCAGTAACGGGCAATATCGTCACTGCCGGCTCCTCGACAGTCTTCCCGCTGACCC
>DAOUBK010000057.1:0-74234 GCA_034432635.1 Roseiflexus sp. | reverse complement strand
GCGCTATCGTGACTGAGTTCGGCTTCACCGCCCATCTTCGGGCGCGCGGCGAAGCGGCCCACGCGCTCAAACGCGAAGCGGGCTTCGGCGCGCGGCGCTGGGGGGGTCGAAGGGAGCCCAGGTGGTTGAGACTGTATTGCGTTCACCTGTCATCGTTGAACGCGGTGAGAGCCGCTTCTCGACGGACGCGCGCCAGCCAGCCGCGTCCGTCGAGCGCCTCCCATGCCAGCGCGTCTGCCAGACGGTTGAGTTCACGCGGAATGGCGATGAACGTCACGCTTCCATGCTGATCGACGAGCATTCGGGCGCGTTCGTGTAACGGTTTGAGCGCCATTGCCCGCACGGCATGTCGCCCTGTAAGTTGATCGACGACGATGCGGCTATCGGTCAGGCAACGTACTGCTGCGCCGGGAAAACGCCGGATAACCAGCGTTAACCCGGTAATGACTGCCAGATACTCCGCTTCATTGCTGGTTGCCGCCGCTGCACGTTCGCACGACCACGCCAGCATCACGCCTGCCCGGTCGCGCACGACGACTCCCAAACCGGCGATACCGCGCGGCGGGAAACCAAGCGTACCGTCGACCTGAAGCGACAGAAGACTCACGACTGTCATGAGCGCAAGACTGCTCAGGAGCAGTGCTGTCATCAGCATAACAATAGCCATACATCCACGCAGCAGACTCGTAATAAACGACAACAGGACGTTCGATGGCGCAGCCAGCACTACAATCGTCATCAGCGTGACCGGCACCGCAGGAATGACCAGGCACCAGAACATGACAATCCTCCTTTTCTGACCTGCACGAATGACTGCGATAGCCTCTTCACGTCACACATCCGTTGCAACTCTAACCATGCCAGAGTACGCGATACGCCTCGTTGCACTCCGGTTCATCCTGTGATCAGAAGAAATGCCGCAGTATGAACGGTGTCCGGTAGATAAAGACGCATCGCGTTTGTCGGTGCCTTCGTGTCTGGGATGTTATCGGGGGATCAGGCGATTGCTCTGAGGATCTCAGACCGACTCGTCATACATGTGACGTTGGGAGAACCGAAAACCGGGAACTTTGAGGAACCAGGAACCGGGAAATCTCACACCCCGCACACGTACACGACTCAACGCCCAACGTTCAACATCTAACATTTCTCTTCAGGAACAGGGCAACACAGGGTACGCGAGAGCGGGGTCAAAGCCAGACATTTGCCTCAGCCCGCACCGGCAACATCTGGCAGCAACACCGGTGCGGGCGCCGGGGCGAACAGTCACCGTCTGCGTCGCGCTTCCTCACGCAGAGATTGCAGATTGAGGATCTCGGCGACCTCGTACATGGTGGGGATCGAACCGGCGATCGGGCGGATATTCACCATCGCCGGAAACTGTCCGGAGCGCCCGTGAATCTCCGTCAGCAACGCAACTGCCAGCGGCGCCAGTGCAGGCGGATTGATCAGGATCGGGATTATCTGCCATTCGTCAGGGGTCAGACCCGCCCGATCCGCCAGTTCAGCCGCAACCGCGGCGATTGGACGTTGCCGGTCGATCTGCGACTCAATTGCGCGCACCTCTGGTGTGACGCCGACAATCTCGATAATGCGGGCGATCTGTTGCTCTGTCAGGGGGTGGGAAAAATTGAGTAGAATCATGACGTTACCTCTCCAATACCTGCAAATCTGATCTGCTTCGGCGCTGTCGCGCTATTGATGATAACATTGCCTTTCCTGTTGTAGACTGCCGGATAGTACTGTACCGGCGTGTTCCAGTTGCGCGCTGCCAGCGCCATTCCGACGCTCATCACCGCCGTGCCGCCGGTCATGTCAACCACGACCGGCAAACCCCTGCACCAGTCTGTGCGCTTCACACAATGCCTGCATCGCTGCACGAAACGTTTCAGCAAGTGACGTGGCATCAGCGATGTCGATTGTGTGGACATCCACATTGTTCTCGATCAGCCATTGGGTCATATCGCTCACCTTTGATTGGGCATCGCTCCGCACCTGAGACGACACGATCAGCCAGCAATCGCGAAGTACCCGACCCGGTTGATGCCATGCGAGGATTGCCTGCTCTGGTCCCTGGGAACGCAACCCGACCGGCAGAACCAGTGCGCTATGTGGTTCGATGCGCTCCGCAGGAATTACCTCAACGGTCTGCGGCTTTCTGGCAATCCCTTCGATCACCCTGCGTATGCTCCAGACAAGGAAGGGAAAGATTAGCGCCGAACCGACAAAGAAGCCGATCAGTGTCATCGGTTGCGCACCAAACATCAGCAGCACTAGTTCGTAGAGTGCATTACCGAGCATAGTCAGCACCAGCGAGCGATCACGAACAGCACCGGCACGCGCGAGTCGAGAAACGGCGCCAGAAAGTCACCCAAACGACTCAACCTCACGTCATCCTCCAGTCTGATTCGACATCGGTTGCGTACAGCGCAACCATATGTTGTGCGCTTTCGCGCATCATGTCAACCAGCAGCGCCGGTTCAATTACGCGACAATGCTCACGGTAGCGCATGAGTATCTGGTGAGCGCGCCACAGATCGTTGGTAACCGCCGTTACCATCGCCGAACCATCGTCGGCGTAGGTAATCTCACTCTGCGGCAACCAGTGCGCTACATCGCGCATTCGCGCAATGGCTAGCGCCAGCCAGTAGCGCAGGACATACATCGGTCGCCGGTAATCACGACATAGCGCGTCGGCAGGCGTCGCACACATCGGGGAATGCGTTATTGGCATCGGCGACCAGCACAGATCCCGTCGCTGTGCCTCGAATGAGACGTCGTACCAGAAAAAGACGCCGCCGATGGATGAGTTGAGAACTGCGCTTACTGCCGCCACGTCGAGCTCGCTCAACCATGATCACCTCCTCGGAGTGCAAGTGAAACGAACCGATGGACATGCTCCCACTGCTGGCGCGACCTGCGGATCAGTACCAAGAAGCGATCCAGCAATCCCTCGACAATATCGGCGAACTGTGTATACTCCTGCTGCGAAATCGGGCGAAACCCGTGTGCCAGGATGCTAGTATTGCGCGCATACGACCGCTGACGAATATCGCCGATATTCCAGTCGCGCACCAGCGGATCACCAAGCGCCTGAAGCAGCATATAGCCATCAAACAACCCAATCGAGCGGTCTGGAGAAGGCAATGGGTACTGTCTGTGAAACCCCTGGTCGCGCTGCGCCTTCTGGTAGAGATCTTCGAGAGCGGGGAAACGCTCTCTGACGTTATCAAACGATGGTTCCGCCGTCCAGACGCCATAGGTCGCCAGACGCTGCTGCGAGAGGAGTTCGAGACAGCGGTAGCGCATCAGTGCCGCAACATCGTAGCGACCCTCGTCTGCACGGCGCAGCTTATGTACGCCCTACGGTGACGCTAGTGACGCTTGGCAACATCGTAGCGCCCTCGTCTGCATGGCGCAGCGCAGCACCGTGAAGCGAACCGAGCAACGCCAGCGCCTGACTCAGATCGCGCAGCGCCGTCAACGCACTGGCAGGTGGAGTCTTGCGCTGGATCAAACGCCGGTTGATGGCAGTTAACTGCGCCAGCGCTGCGCGTTGCGTCTGCAACCCACCCCGCGCCGGTTGCAGATCGGCGGGCAGACCGGCATACGCCAGCATGCGGTCGAGCGCCTCACCCGCCTGATCGGGCGCAAACCCATCCCACGCGAGATACGCCGCCACAAGGTCGGCATAGATCGCATAATCAGGATTATCCGGCACTCGCTGCGCCAGATCACGGAAGATCTTCTCAGCGCTGGCATAGTCATGGTTGTTATGTAAACGACGCGCCTCAGCCGCCTCCAGGTCGTCGAAGACGATATACGGGTCTTCTGGCATTGCAAGGCGCTGCGTACCGGGAACCGGACGACCATCGGCGTAATCACTATCGACATAGACCGCCGGCAGGCGCAGCACATGCGCCGCTTTTGCCAGTCCTACTGTCATCGTCGATTTACCGCCGGTCAGATCAACAGCAATTTCTTGGCGATCCAGATTGCTCCAGCGATCAGGAACCTCGCATAATCCGGTGTAGACGTGGAGCACGCTGGAGTAATCACCGTCTGGACAGAATCAGTCATCAGGGGAACAACGCAGAGGCGCCCGATCGGCGATCTGAGCGAGTCGTTGACGCACTTCGGCTAACTTTGGGCGGGATTGATCGGTGAGCAGAAACGCAACCCGTTCAGGGTTGAGTCCGGCGATCAGGAGTGCCGGCGTATCCGCCTGAAGTGCACCGACTAGCACCAGACCACGAAATGTACACCCGCCTACCGTAGTGCGAAAGGACGCGAACATGTCAGGGAAAGGCATCCGCTGACCAGACGCTGTCATTGCCCCACCTCCACTGCGCTGGATATGTCTGCTGTAGAGTATACATCCAGAAACCGTCACAAACGTGACGGACGGCAGAAACGCACATCGCGATAGATGCCAGCATTCATCGCAGTATAAGCGTGAGAAAAGCACACCGATGTGTATTTCAGCACCAGCGAAATACACCCCAGTGGTGGAGCAACACGGGTGCCTGAAACGAATGTTGGTCTCCCCCTGGAAGCGCGCACCTCTGCCGCTGCGCCGGACTGCGGTCGACGGGGACGGCGCAGAACTACACGCGACCGACATTGATGTCGGTCGCCGGATAGACGCCGATTCAATTCTCTTGCACCGGCAACGGATTGAAGTAGGTGTAGACCAATTGCGAAAATGCAGCAATCGTAGACATCATAATCCGATCGGGAACCAGTGCATCGCCTGAAGCAATGGGACGATACACATAAATCGCTACAACATAATCCCCACCGGGAGAGCGCACGATCCCTACGTCTGCCTGCATATCGCTGATCCATCCACTTTTGTGTTCAACCCTCACTCCTTCAGGAATACCGGCAACCATACGGCGCCTGTCGCCGTTCGCAGCAAGGCGGTCGAGCATTTCAAGGCACCGTTCCGGCGTGAGGGTATCGCTAAACTTCTCCAGCAGCACCCCTTCACCTCGTGCACAGCGATCGACCTCGACATACAGGCTCGCCATTTCACGCGGGGTGGTGCGCAGGTAACGTCCCGCCTCGGTGTACGGCGGCTTTCCGCCGCGGGCAGGACCCGCTTTCACCTTCAGTTTCATCAGTTTGATGTAGTCCTGCGCCTCGAACGGTACGTATTGAAACGTTTCGGTGAAGCCAAGATCGGCGAGCAGCGCGCTCATTCGCTCCGCGCCAACGATTGCGTCCTCGGTTCCAACACCACCGATCGATGCGGCAAGGAGTGCATTCGCCGCCAGATTGTCACTTTCGACGATCATGCTGCGCAATGCGGCTTGTTGCTTTTCGGTGAAATCGGGAAGGTTGATGTAGGCGTTGAGCATGATCGGCATTTTGATTGTGCTGGCAGCAGCGAATGCAGTATCGGGATTGAGCGCAGCAACAACTTCGTCCTGCGCCAGATCGTAGACGTACACACCGATCACCCCGCGCCAGGTGTCAGCCATCGCCTGAAGTTGCTCCTGGAGCATCTGTGGATCTGGGCGCGCCGCCGGTCCGCGTTGCGGGATCAGCGTCAGTGTGACGCGCCGCGGTGCGCCAACCGCGTGCAAGCGGTCGTCGATCTGCCGTACAGCATCGTCGATATCGATGCTTAACCCGCCTTCCATGACGAAACTGCGCGAGATTGCAGTAGTTCCGGTGATGATCGAAAACTGCGCCGGAATGCTCGCCTGATCATTCAGCACTACCAGCTCCTGGCGTAATTTTGCTTCATCGTAGACCACCTGCAAAGGGATGCGACTGCCCGCTGACGCCGTGCGCGCAGCGTCGATCACGGCATCGAGATCCAGGCGCATATCGATATCTTCGGCACGTAGTAGAAGTTCCTGATCACCGGCGCGAATATCGAGCGGGCGCAGCAATGGCGCGAGGCGCGCAGCCAGTTCACGCCGCGCCTCGGTGGGCGTCAGCCCGCCGACTTCGATGCCTGCGATGTAGACCCCCTCTGCCAGACGCGGCTCCGGGGTAACAGTGGGTGCAGGAGTCGCCGTTGGAAGCGGTGATGGGACCGGTGTCGCCGTGGCACCCGGTGTCGGCGACGCCACAGGCGACGGGAAAACCGATTGAGTTGCAGGTGTACTGCACGCAACCAGCAACAATAAACCGATGAGAACATACCATCTGCGCAGCAACGTGGCATGCGCCAGTGTCGTGTCTTTCATGAATGAAATGACCCCATGAAGTGGATCGTCTCAGGCATAGCACTAACACTGCGGCGCGACTACCCGGCATTGATGGTCAACGTTCTGCCTCTGCGATGCGCGGCAATGCAGCAACAGGATTACATCAACACCCAATGTACAACGAACGGTAAAAACCGGCAACCCGTCTCCTTCGCCACAGTGCAAGTCGGTGGTATACTACCACATATTTACGCAACGTCGTGCACAACTGTTATGATTACGACCCTTCCTGAACGGATCGCAGCGTTGCCGCCGACAGACCGTGCGCGGTGCGAACGTCTCTTCTTCGTCCAGCGCGTCGAAGGACAGGCAGTGATACCGGCTGCGATGGAGTCCTGGGTGACTGCCAGTTTTGGTGCTATCGACCGGGTGCGTCATCAGACGATCGTGCGGGTTGTCAACCGCTTCACCCTCGAAGGAACGCTCTTCAACCCACTGCGCGCCCTGCGACCGGCGGGAACGGTGGTGAGTGATGAAGAACTGCACGCCTGGATTGCTGCCGAGTTGAACCAGCTCGACTTTTTTGCGCAACCACTCGACGCTACCAGCGCCGACGTGTTCGGGCGCATCCGTGGTCGCTTTTGCATCAGTGCGTCGAACATCGCCAAATACGACGGCTGGCACGGGCTGGTGATCTTCGATGAACCGCACCCTCTCCGCTTCGACCGTGATCAGTTCGCCGACTACCTAGACGTAGCGCTACGCTGGCTTACAACGGCTCACCGGCATGACCCCCAGGCCATCTACCCGATGATCACCTGGAACTGTCTGCCACGCAGCGGCGCCACCATTGCCCACGGACACATGCAGATGTCGCTAGCGCGTGAGATGCACTACACCCGTCCAGAACTCTGGCGCCGCGCCGCGCTTCAGTACGGCAGCGTCGACTGCTACTTCACCGATCTGGTGCTGACCCATGCCAGCCTGGATCTGCTGATCACCGATACGTCCGACGGTCAGATATTCGTCCACCTGACGCCGCTGCGCAACCGCGAAGTGATCGTCCTGCTGCCCGACCCATTACCACCGTCGCCCCTGCTCGTCGAACGTCTGACGGCGCTGCTCTACCCGACGCTGCGAATGATGATCGACCGCCAGGGAATGCGCGCATTCAACGTTGGCATCGCGCTACCGCCGTTGATCGACGCAACCGGAGCCTGGGACCGCATGCCGGTCATCGCGCGCTTCGCCGACCGTGGATCGGCGCTGAGTGTTCGCAATGACTGGGGGGCGATGGAACTGTTCGCCACCGGCTGCGTCACGACTGACCCGTTCGAGGTGGCAGCAATGCTACGCAGAACAGAATAGACGCCACGCTCATGCCTCCGGTCGCGTGCCGAGCGTTACGTCGAGCGACAGTCGCTCACCATCACGCAGCACCTCGAGTGTCACGACATCACCTGGCTTATACTCCAGCAACAACGCGCGTAATGATTGCCCCGGACCGATCGGCTTGCCATTGACCTTCGTCACAATATCGCCGTTGCGCAGACCTGCACGTGCAGCCGGCCCGCCTGGTTCGACAGACGCAATCAGTGCACCGGCATTCACCGGCAGATTGTTATCGAGCGCCAGCATTGCGTCGATGGCGCCGAAACGCACGCCAAGGAACGGGTACACGACCTTGCCATTCGCAATCAACTGCTCACTTACCCGTTTCGCAATCGAACTTGGCACCGCAAAGCCAAGCCCTTCGACAGGCGCCGAACCCAACCCGCTGCCGCGCACAACGAGCGTGTTGATACCGACAACTTCACCCCGCAGATTGATCAACGGACCACCGCTGTTGCCGCTGTTGATCGCTGCGTCGGTCTGGATCAACCCTTCGGGCGCATCGCCGCCGAGCGAACGGTTCAGCGCACTCACCACCCCAACGGTGACAGTATTACGGAAATCACCCAGCGGGCTACCGATTGCAATTACCGTTTCGCCAGGTTGCAGCGTATCGGAGTTGCCCAGCACCGCAACTCCCGGCACCGGACCATCGACCTTGACTACTGCCAGGTCCATAAACGGATCGGCGCCGATCAGTTTCGCGTCGCGGCGCGAACCATCGTAGAAGATCACCGAGAGCGAACGATACCCCTCAATGACATGATTATTGGTAAGAATGTAGCCATCGGTGCTGATGATAACACCTGAACCGCTCCCACGACGCACCGAACCACCCGGCTGATCCGGCAGCGGAAACGGCAGATCGCCCAGCAATGGCGATGCCTGAGCACCCGACGCCAGCGTATTGACAACCGTGACAACCGCTGGCGACACTTTTTGGACGACCTCCACCACCGGTGAGGCCGATACCGGCGCGACCGGAGCAGTAGTTGGCGCCGGTGCCGCCGTAGCGCCAGGAACAACCGTGGGCGCCGGCAGCGACACCGGAACAGGCGCCGGACTCGTCGGCTGCCCTGCGATGCGCTCTATCTGCTGCTGCGTCACATACCAGGCAACGCCGCCACCTGCCAGCGCGCCGATCAGCGCACCGATCAGCAACGTTGCGATCATTCCAAAGATCAGTGCAAATTTTGTTCCACGCTCCATAGAGCGACCTCCTGTGCTATGCTTCGGTATAAAGTATGCAATCGCGATATAAACACAATGTTAGACCAGCATAAGAAACTGCTTAGTCTTGATCGCTAGTAGTAAAGGCGTTGTCGTGAGTTGTCGCAGAACTGCGTATGCGGTATAATGTGGAAAAGTACGTATATCAGGCCGTCTCCGCAGTACGCGATCGATGGAAGACTGATGGAAGAAATTCTGATCATCGACGACAGCAAGCAAATCTGCTCTCTGCTTGCTGAGCATGTATTGCCGGAGCTCGGCTATTCTCCAACAATCGCAAACACCGGACGCCAGGGGCTGAACCGTCTTCGTCAACGCACTCCTGACCTTATTCTTCTCGATCTGCAACTTCCGGACATCAGCGGACTCGATCTGTTACGCCTGATTGCCCAGGAAGGGTACGATGTGCCGGTTATCCTTATGACGGCGCACGGTTCGGAAGCGATTGCGGTCGAGGCGTTTCGGCTGGGAGCGCGCAACTATCTGATCAAGCCATTCAGCGAGACCGAAGCGCAGGCGGCAATCGATCAGGCGCTGCGCGAACGGCGCCTCAAGCGCGAAAAAGAGCAACTCACACGCAATCTGCGGCAGCGTGTACAGGAACTGACCGTCCTCTACTCCATCGGCAAATCGGTCAGTTCATTGCTCGATCTCGAAGAACTGCTGGTGCGCATCGTCGAAGCCGGCGTCTATATCACGCGCGCCGAAGAAGGTTTTCTGCTGCTGCGCGACCCGCATGCCAACGAACTCTACCTGCGCGCAGCCAAGAATCTCGGCGAACAACGCGCTCAGAAGATGCGCATGCCGATCGACGATAGTCTGGCAGGGCAGGTGATCCGTACCGGAAAACCGATCCGCCTGGATAAAGCCGGCGCCGGCACACAGTTGAAAGTCATCACCGGCTTCCTGGTGCGCGCGATTCTTCAAGTGCCGCTCATGGTCGGCAATCAGGTGATCGGTGTCCTCGCCGTCGACAACCAGCAATTGGAACGCACCTTCAGCGACAACGATCAGTACCTGTTGTCCGCCCTCGCCGATTACGCTGCTATTGCGATCGAGAATGCACGCCTCTATCAGCAGGTCAAGCAGAGCGAGGCGCGCTACCGCGACCTGTTCGACAATGCCAATGACCTGATCTTCACCCTCGACCGGCAGTTCAATTTGCTTAGTATCAACAAAGTCGCTCCGGCTATCACCGGGTATGCTCAAAACGAACTGATCGGTCGTCCATTACGTGAGGTGAGTTTCAGCGATGCCTGGTCCTACGTGGAGCGCCTGTTCAACGATGTGCTGCGGGGGCAGACTGTCCCACCCTTCGAGCTGCAGATCCAACGCCGCGATGAAGAGATCGCCGTGCTCGAAGTCAGTGCGCGGTTGATCCACGACGGCGATGGCGTCGAAGCGATCCACTGCATCGCCCGCAATCTGACCGAGCGACGCCGCCTTGAAGAGCAACTCATCAGATCGGAGAAACTCTCTGCGATCGGTCAACTGGTTGCCGGCGTCGCGCACGAGGTCAATAATCCATTGACCAGTATCAGCGGCTATACCCAACTGATGCTGCGTGATACCAGCCTGCCACCGACAATCCGCGAAGACCTGCAGCATATCAACACACAGGCGGAACGCGCGGCGCGGATCGTACAGAACCTGTTGATGTTCGCCCGCGAACACAAGCCGCAACGTATGCCCATCGATATCAACCATGTGCTGCAAAGCACCCTCACCCTGCGCGCCTATCAACTGCGCGTCGATAACATTACGGTCGTTACCGATTTTGCTCCCAACCTGCCGCAAGCAGTGGCAGACCCACATCAGTTACAGCAGGTCTTCCTCAACCTGATCAATAACGCACACCAGGCACTGATCGAATGCGGCAAGGGAACACTTACACTGCGCACCTCGGTCGAGCAACGCATCGGCGAAGGTGGTCGCGAGGAGCGTTGCATCCGTGTCGCTGTGAGTGACACCGGCATTGGTATTCCGCCACGCAACCTGAACCGTATTTTCGACCCGTTCTTCACCACCAAGCCGATCGGGCAGGGAACCGGACTGGGGTTGTCGATCTGCTTCGGCATTATCCAGGAGCATCACGGTCGCATCTGGGCAGAAAGCGAGGTTGGCGTCGGCACAACAATGTACGTCGAGCTGCCGCTCAACGACATCTATGCGCCACCAATTGCAGCGCCCATCGACTCAGAACCCGCATCGATCGAAGAAGAACCTCTCCCTGAAGAGTCGAATGGCGGCGCTGCGATCCTGGTCGTTGACGACGAAGAGGCGGTCAGCGCATTGCTGGCGCGGTTGCTCACCGATCTCGGGCATCGTCCGACTACGGTTGCTAGCGGCGAGGCCGCTCTGACTGCCATCACACACCAGACGTTCGACCTGATTTTGACCGATATCAAAATGCCCGGTATGACCGGGTTCGAACTCTACCAGTATATCAAGGATCACTATCCGCACCTGGCGCAGCGCATCATCTTCATCACGGGCGACACGATCAGCGCCTCAACCCAGGCGCGCCTCGCGCAAACCGGAAGCCCCTACATCGCCAAACCGTTTTCCATTGAACGCCTCGAAGCGCTGGTGAAGGCATGCCTCGCGCCCCAGTCGGCTGATCATCTGCCCGCGCCCTGAAAGGCGCCAGGCAACGGGCACAGGTTTTCTGGACCGGTATATCTGTTGTCCCGTCTTTCCCGCTGCACACAAACGATGCCATGTATGCGATAATGAAAAAGGAAAGCACACTATGTCCGGTCGTACTATGACATAAGGGGATCGAGGCTGTGGAGCCAGTTGCAGCAATAGCCGTCGATAATCGCCAGGGCGCCGCTCAGATTGCCGAACAGGCCGCCAATCTGATGATCCGTCGCGCGGAAGCCGGTCGATCATTGTCGCCGCAGGAGTTTCGCCGCGACCTGAGCAACTTTGGATGGTCACTCATCCACGCGCAACCGGTGATGGCGCCGCTGGTCAACCTGGTCAATCGGGTACTGTGGGCAATTGAAGAACCACAGTCGCTGCAAGACTTGATCCGTGCCGTCGTAGAGGTAGCGGAAGGATTCAAGCATCAGTTGCGCCAGCATGCGCTGCACGTCGCCGAAGGTGCGCTGACGCTAATTTCAGACGGCATTACGATCGTCACGCTATCGTACAGCACCACTGTGAACCACGCCCTGCGCCACGCACAACGTGCAGGGCGCCGCTTCCGCGTCGTGTGCGGCGAGTCGCGCCCAATCCTCGAAGGTCGTCAGACGGCGGCGATCCTGGCGGAGTATGGGATTCCCACCCAACTGGTGATCGACGCTGAATTGCCGGCCCATATCGCGCAGGCACAACTGGTGCTTGTTGGCGCCGATATGCTCAGCACCAATGGATTGGTCAATAAGGTCGGCACCTACGGCATGGCGCTGACGGCGCACGCAAAGGGGGTTGGGTTCTATGCGCTCTGCGGCAGCGAGAAGTTCATGCTGCCCAGTTTTCGCTCCCTCGAACAACTCGACCGGCCTCGTAGCGAGATCTGGCCGGAAGCGCCGCCCAATGTACATATTCGCAATCGCTATTTCGACCTGACACCGCTCGAATTACTGTCGGGCATTGTGACCGAACGAGGGGTCTTGCCGGTTGCCGCCATTGAGGCCTGGCTTGCATCGACGCATCTGCACCCGGCACTGGCGCACGAACAACAGCAGCCTTTGCTCGAACCATCTTGATTTAGAACAAATGTTCGATTATAATGTCCTCACCTCAATCGCGCAATGAGCGTGGAGATCAACCGCCTACGCTTCCCCCGGCGTCCATCGCAGGCGGTAGCGTCCCGACATTGCTTGAACAGGTGAGGAGGTATATCATGGCAGTCACGAGTCGGGCCATTCGTACAGGGCGTCGCACCTGGGATCGTAACCACCGGATACAGCGTACCGCATACGCAGTGCTCTATGGAGCAACGCTGATGCTCGGCGCCCTGGCAATCTATGCGCTGATCGGCGCCCTGCTTGGGTGGATCACAGTGAAGATCGACGATATACGCTACGGCTATCCGCGCACCATGCATGTTCAGGCATTCGTCGGTCATGGTGAAGAAGCCGGTCAACCAACGCATCTGATCGCGATCAATCTCGACCGACAGGTCGTTGTGCTGGAACTGCCCGGCGGCGATCCGTCGCAGGTGCGCTCCATCACCGGTCCATATCTGTTCGGCGCCGATGAGCATCTGACGCCGGTTATCATCAGTGTGCAGGATGTGGATGACGATACGCTTCCCGATTTGCTGCTCGATATTCGCCGTGAGCGGATCATCTACCTGAACCGTGACGGGTTTTTCCGCCTGCCGACGCCCGAAGAACAGGCGCGTCTGATAAAGACGCTTCAGCCATGAGTGATAGTAATATCGATGCAGAGCCTGATCTTCGCGCCGATCGTCGTTCGCCGCGCCACGAGCGACAATTGGCGCGACATACCGATCGTCGTCTATCAGAACGCCGCCCGAATCCGCTGGCACGATTCCGCGATCCGTTCGATGACCATTTGCCGGATATCGGGCAACGCCGCCTCAAAGAACGCCGCGTCAATGTGCAGGAACTCCCGCCATCTGTTCCGTCGTTCGTAACGTCGCCCGACGATGAACCGCTCGTGCCGTCGCCTCGCCACGATGCTGAACTCGAACGTGACCTGTTGCTGGCAGAGCTGATCGCGGCGCAACCGGTCTATCGGTCCCCATCGCCACAGTGCGCCACCCGCTCAGAAGGTTTCCCCTGGCCGCTCCTGGTCATCGGCGTGGTCAGTCTCGTCATCCTGTTCCTTGTCTGGCACGAAACCGGTACGCCACAGATCTGCCTTGCGCCGGGATGTACTGGACGAACCCAGGCGATCCTGGTGAACGCTTTCACCAATCACCCGCCAGCGCCTGACGGGCAACACTCGGTGCTCGGTCCCCCCAGCATTTCGGCGCAGCAGATCGACCGCATTCTCGCTGAGTGGCAATCGCCGGCAGCCGGCACCGGTTCGACCTGGATCGAACTCGGCGTCAGGTACGGCATCGATCCGGCATACGCCCTGGCTTTCTTCATCCATGAGTCGGGCGCGGGAACTGCCCCCGGATGGGCCGGTCGTAAGCCTGACGGCAGTACGACGCACAACATCGGGAATATCATCTGCGCCGGGTATAAGACGTGTTACGGGCGATTCCGCGACTACGCCAGCTGGGCAGAAGGGATCGACGACTGGTACCGCCTGATCGCCGTCGAGTATGTGGAGTGGCGCGGCGTCTCCACCGTCGAAGAGATTATTCCGATCTACGCGCCAGCGGTTGAAAATAATGTTCCGGTATACATCGATACCGTCAATCGCCTGGTCGCCGAGTGGCGCGCATCGCAAGCGAGATAATAATGGGTCTGAGCCGTACACAGACGCTCCTGCTGATCCTGGCGCTAGTCGGGCTTGGCATTCTGGTACAGCAAACACAACCATTGCCGGTATCGCTGAGCCGATGGAACGGCTCGATGATGAACGCCAGTCGCGGCGCACAGCAGTCGATCAGCGCTGCGTTCGTTGCTCAATCCGCCACCGAACGGCCGTCCGGCAATCCGCTGCGCGACCGACGTACCGTGATCACGCAGGGGTATGGTGTCGGGTCGCATGCTCCTGCCAGTGTGTGGGGCGGGATCGACCTGGCTATCGATAGCGATGGCGATGGAAAAGCAGACCCGCAGGGAACGTGGTACGCGCCGGTGTATGCCACCCACGACGGTATTGCGCGGGTGAAACCGGATACCTGGCCCGGCGGCAACTATCTGGCAATCGAGAATGAGCGGTACAAGACGGCGTATGCGCACCTAGATTCGTATGCGGTCATCAATGGTCAACCGGTAGTACGTGGCCAGGTGATCGGGTATGTCGGATCAACCGGCATGTCTAGCGGACCGCATCTACACTATGAGGTGTGGGAAAATGGTGTGAACCGCAATCCACTCGACTTCGACGTACTCGGCGGCGATGAGTGACACTCGCTGCCCTTCCAGAATAAAAAACGCTCCACACCTTCGATGAACAAAATGTCATCAAATCACACCATTTTGACCATAGGCATTACTTTTTTGCGTATAATACCTGCACGTTGTCGGAGCGTGACGCGTGCGCAATGGATCGGCGTCGATACGCAACCAGGGTATCCAAAAGTCCAATCTGGCGCTGAGAAAGATTCCCATCGTCGGACGGGACGCACGTACTATAGACCATTCCAGCGGAGCAGAGTATGATGGTACGGAAGGTCTGGACAGGAGCCTGAGGTATGACGACACTTCCCTCCCCCAATGATGCAATCGCCGACTCGGCCAGACTGATCGCCATTCTCGAACGTCATCACCAGGATGTGCCAGAGATCGAGTCACTGCTCACCGCGCATCGTACCACCCACTACCAGATGGCGACCAGTTACCGCGCCAGTGAAGATGCGATTGCCGCCTGGCGAGCAGCGCTGGCGCGCCGCTGGACGTGCGAAATAGCGGCGCGTCGTCTGCACAAGCAGACACTGCGCCAGATTGTGCAGCACTATGGCACTGCCGAAGCGCCGACGATCCGCCTGATCTCGCGCGGCGGCGCCGAAGCCGATAGCACACCGGCTGAACTGCTCGAGGATATGCGCCGCCTGCACGCTGTTCTTTCGCTCGAGGTCGAAAGCCTGCCCTTCGCCGGTCAACGCCTGAACGAAATTGCGCAGTCGTGCGCTGCACTCGAAACCGCCATTCACGACGTCGCCGAGAGTGAACGACGACATCGCACCGCAGTGCTCGATCTCCGCATCGCCCGCGAGGTCTACCGCCGAATGCGGCGAGAAACGTATCAGACGCTTGTCAGCCGGCTGGGCGATCAGGCGCCGCTCGATATCGACGAATCAGTGCTCGAAACGACCGATTAGCGTCTCGAGCCACGCCTCACAGTCCGGCAATCCGTCGGGTTTCACCTTCATACGATCCGGCATTGCCGGACATTTCCGGCAACGGTTCAACAGTAAGCGCCGGTGCGGTCCTTTCCCTGGTTACGACCCGCACAATCTTCACCTCACCCAGCATTGCGACGGCAGTAATGCGCAGACGCACCGGCGCTGTTTCGAATTCGACCTCTGACCATCCAGCAGCAGCGTCCCGTTCATTGCCTCCTGAACGCCGTTCATACCCGGTCTGCCCCATGACTGCGCTGCCATCGATGTGGATGCCGACATCGTCGGGAACGCGGATCGTGACCTGACCAAACATCGCGTAGGCGCCGATGGCGTGATCGCCGGGAGCCAGTCGCTGGCGCGTCAGATCGACTGTGAGACTACCGAACATGGCAATGAAACGATCGTCTTCCAGGTGGGCGTGGGTGTTGATATGCTCAACATGACCGAACAGACTGATCGAAGACATAGCATACTCCTTGTTGCACGAGACAGCGATTTGACGTATCATACCCGAACAGAGTTGCGCACATCCGTTCGGAGGGTCGTATGTCACTCACACTGACGATCACTGCACTCCGTGCAGTGCTGCTGGCGTCGCAGGGTCTCAATCAACCAGCGCAACGGGCAGCGACCAGGGACGACCTTCTGGCGACCATCCGACGGATGGGTGCATTGCAGATTGATACCATCCACGTGGTCGCACGCAGCCCGTACCTGGTGCTCTGGAGTCGGCTGGATGCGTATGATCCGCGCTGGTTGACCGATCTGCTGGACGAACGAGCAATCTTCGAGTACTGGTCACACGAAGCGTGCTTTCTCCCTATCGATGATTACCCAATCTATCGGGGATTGATGCGCGCCGGTCAAACCCGCAGAGATGCGTATGCACGCCGCTGGTTGCAGCATCACCGGTCGATCGCTGAAACCCTGATCGATCACATCCGCCGCAACGGTCCGGTGCGCTCCGCCGATTTCTCCCACAACGGCGCGGCACCTGGCGGTTGGTGGAACTGGAAGATCGAAAAAATGGCGCTGGAAATGCTTCTCATCACCGGTGATCTGATGATTGCCGGACGTGAGAACTTTCAGCGCATCTACGACTTGCGCGAACGGGTCCTGCCGGACTGGGACGACACTCGCGCTCTCGATCCAGACAGTGCGCAGCACACGCTGATCCTGAAGGCGGCGCGGGCGCTTGGGGCAGCGCCTGTTCACTGGCTAGCGGATTACTTTCGCATGGGCAAAGCGGAAACAGCACGCATCACTGCAAAGCTGGCAGCCGAAGGTGCACTGGCAACTGCCAGCGTTGAAGGGTGGCACACACCGGTCTATCTCTGCCCGGACACCCTTGCCCTGGCTCAGGCCGCCGCCGATGGCGCAGTCGAATCGACGGTGACGACGCTACTCTCGCCGTTCGATCCCGTGGTGTGGGACCGACGACGCACACTGGAACTCTTCGGGTTCGACTATCGCATCGAGTGCTACACACCGGCGCCGCAACGTCGCTATGGCTATTTCACCCTGCCCATCCTGCATCGTGGAGCACTGATCGGGCGCCTCGATCCCAAAGCGCACCGGAAAGATGGCGTGTTCGAGGTCAGGGCGCTCTTCCTGGAACCGGGCGTACATCCCGACGAGGAACTGGCAACTGCGCTGGCAACAACGCTGCGTGCCTGCGCGTCATGGCACGGCACGCCCGACATCGTTATTCGCCGGTGTGATCCGCCAGCGTCTGGCGTATTGCTCAAACGTGCACTCTAACCTGTGTTTTACGGGAACAACAGACCAGGATGGGCGATTCACCTCACCAAACGAGCGTCGTTCTCTAACAAAACTCCTACGTTCGACGGTTTGATCAATACCAGCAGATCGGCTACAATAGAAGAGACTGACACATCATTCGGCGTTTGGCTCATCACTCGATACCAGGAGGTCGTGACGGTTATGCCTACCTACGTGTACGTCTGTGACGCTTGCGGTGCGCAATTCGAACAGTTTCAGTCGTTCAAGGACGAGCCGCTGCGGGTTTGTCGCTGTGGCAAAGAAGGCTCGGTGCGCCGGGTCTTCCAGCCGGTGGGCATTGTCTTCAAAGGTTCAGGCTGGTACATTACCGATAGCCGCAAGAGTGACAGCGCGAGCATTGGCGGCAATGGCTCGTCGAAGAGTGAGAAGAGCGAGACGAGCGACAGTGAATCGTGAACTGATCCATATGCGCCTTGAAAGCAGGCGTTTCTCTACCTTTCCCCATACCTCCCGCCGCCAGTCGATCGAGTTCGTGACGCAGACCTGTACCTGTTGTTAGGGGCGTCATTTCTCAATGGCGCCCCTACTTTGCGTTACGCGCTTCGATTGACCGTCAAACGGGAGGTTTTGTATGTCCAGACACAAAGATAACCTGCTCTGCATCGTACGCGATGATATTCGCGCAATCTTTCGCAATGATCCGGCGGCGCGCAGCCTGGCGGAAGTGCTGCTCTACCCCGGATTGCACGCCATTCTGCTGCATCGACTGGCGCACGCACTCTGGCGCCGCCAGGTTCCCTTCATCCCACGCTTGATTTCACAGATCAGTCGCTTCCTTACCGGCATCGAAATCCATCCCGGCGCCGTCATCGGTCGTGGCTTCTTCATCGACCACGGCATGGGTGTGGTGATTGGCGAAACGACAGAGATCGGCGATTGGGTGACGCTCTATCAGGGCGTGACGCTTGGTGGCACCGGCAAACAGCGTGGCAAACGCCATCCGACGGTGCGTGACAATGTTGTGATCGGGGTCGGAGCAATCGTACTCGGCGCCATCACGATTGGCGAGGGGGCGCGCATCGGTGGTGGCGCTGTGGTGGTGAAGGATGTTCCACCACATACGACTGCCGTCGGCGTCCCGGCGCGTATCGTTGCACAGCGCGATCCGCACACCGGCGAAACACGCCGCGTCGAGCATCTTCCCGATCCCGAAGGCGAAATGCTGCGCAGCCTGCGCGCGAAGGTGCTCGAACTCGAAGAGCGCCTGACCGAACTTGAGATCGCGACCAACCATCATCTCACCCACCACGGCGAAGATGACGCACTGCTGGGGCAGTGCTGGTCGGCCCTCGGCGATACAAATGGCAATGGTATCATGAGCGAGCACGGCTATGTAGCCGGTGATGGGATATAGTATCTATGAGTATTCGTATCTATAACACACTGAGCCGCACCCTTGAACCGTTCGAGACGCTCGAACCCGGTGTGGTCAAAATGTACGTCTGCGGGGTGACCGTTTATGATCGGGCACACATCGGGCATGCCATGTCGGCTATTGTCTTCGACGTGGTGCGGCGTTACCTGGAGTATCGCGGCTACACCGTTCAGCACGTGGTCAATTTCACCGATGTGGACGATAAAATCATCAATCGCGCACGCGAACTCGGTCGTGATCCGAAAGAACTTGCCGAGTCGTACATCGCCGAGTTTCTCGAAGACCTCGAGGCGCTCAATGTCAAACGCGCCCACATCTACCCGCGGGCAACGGAAACGATGCCGGAGATTCAGCAGTTCATCTCCCGCCTGATCGAAACCGGGCATGCTTACGTGGTCGATGGTGATGTCTACTTCCGTGTTGCGACTGTTCCCGATTACGGCAAACTTTCGCGGCGCAGTCTCGACGACATGATCGCCGGGAATCGTATTAGCGTCGATGAGCGCAAAGAGAACCCGGCAGACTTCGCGCTGTGGAAGGCGGCTAAACCGGGTGAGCCGTTCTGGGACAGCCCGTGGGGACCGGGACGCCCCGGATGGCATATCGAGTGCTCGGCGATGAATCTGGCGCATCTCGGCGAACAGATCGATATCCACGGCGGCGGCGCCGACCTGATCTTTCCACACCACGAAAACGAAATTGCACAGACTGAAAGCCTGACCGGTAAAACCTTCGCGCGCTACTGGATGCACAACGGCATGCTCCAGATTCAGACCCGTCTGGCGGACAGTACGTATAAACTCGAGAAGATGTCGAAATCGCTCGGCAATGTCGTGACGATCCGTGAGTTTCTGGCACAGTACCACCCTGATGTGCTTCGTCTAACGGTGCTCTCAAGTTCGTACCGCAGCCCGCTGGCGTTTGGCGAGGAGATTGCCGCCGATCAGGAGCGCAAACTGGTGCGACTGCGTTCGGCGCTCGAACCACCGATCGGGACAATCGAAGCCGGACCGGCAGTCGATGTGCTGCTGGCAGCCGCGCGAAGCGCACGCGAACGGTTCATCGCCGCGATGGACGACGACTTCAACACTGCCGGTGCACTGGCGGCGCTCTTCGATCTAGTGCGCGCGATCAACACTGCGCGCGATGCAGGTGTCGGTGGAGCGCCGTTCGCCGAAGCGCAGGCAACGTTCCGCGAGTTGACCAATGTGCTGGGGGTGACTCTGACGGCGCAGCAACCGATCATCCAGCAGGCAGCGCCATTTATCGACCTACTGATCGAGGTACGCAGCGAACTGCGTAGGGCGAAGCAGTTTGCTCTTGCCGATATGGTGCGCAACCGCCTGTCAGACCTGGGGATCACCCTTGAGGATACGCCGCAGGGCACCAGGTGGAAGGTGGCAGATAAACGGCTATGAACTGGCTGGAACTTTCAGTTGCATGTGATGCCGAAGCGGTCGAGTCGGTCAGCGAGTTGCTGGCGCGCTATGGCTATAGCAGCGGCGTTGTCGTCGAGCCGCCGATCATCCCTGGCGATGACGATCCAGAGTACCGCTACGATCCGACGCGCCCGGTCACAGTGCGCACCTACCTGGCGCTCGATGGGTCTGCCGAAGAAGCGCGCGCGCGTATCGAGCAGGGGTTGTGGCTGCTGGGAATGATCCGTCCGGTCGGTCAGTTGCAGGTCCGGCAGATTGAGGAGGAGGACTGGGCGAACGCCTGGAAGCAGTACTACACCATTCAGCGGATCGGAGAGCGCATCGTGATCGTGCCGTCGTGGCTGGACTATCAGCCGCGGCACGACGATCTGGTTGTGTGTATCGATCCGGGTATGGCGTTCGGAACCGGACTCCATCCGACGACGCAGTTGTGTCTGCGTGCTCTGGAACAGTATGTCACACTGGGCATCAGCGTGCTCGACCTAGGGTGTGGTTCTGGTATTCTCGCTATCACAGCCGCACGTCTGGGTGCCGCCAGAGTACTAGCGCTCGACACCGACCCGATTGCGGTCGAGGCAACGCAGACAAACGCGGCGCTGAACGATGTGACGGATATTGTGATCGCCGCGCAGGGAAGCCTGGGACGCGGTGCAGCATTTGGGCACTGGTTGCAACCGGCAACCAACAGCAGTGACCAGGAGGTGTCAACTGCCGGATCGTTAGCGCTGCTTCCGGTCTCGCTTCCGCCCGATGTGGCATTGCCGTTCGACCTGATCGTTGCCAATATCATTGCCAGGGTGCTCGCTGCAGTCGCACCCGATTGCAAGGCCGCGCTTCGTCCAGGCGGCATCCTGATCAGTTCCGGCATTATCGCCGAGCGCGAAGCCGAGGTTGTTGCCGCATATGCCGCTGCTGGTCTGGAGCCGATCATGCGCTATCAGGAAAGTGACTGGGTGGCGCTGGTTCATCGCAAGCCGTAGCCGATGTCCCGCCGTCAGCGTGACACACTCCGCAGTAACACCTACCGTTTTTTCGTCGACCCGTCTGCGCTCGATGGCAGAAATGTGCGTCTGTTCAATCCCGAACTGGGGCATCAACTGGCGGATGTGTTGCGGCTCGGTCGTGGCGACCGGATCATTCTGCTCGATGGCGAGGGATGGCAGTATACCGTTTCGCTGGAGACCGTCGACCGGCGTGGCACAGTAAACGGCGCGATCGAGGCGCGTGAAGCGGCTGGCGGCGAACCGCGCATCAATCTGACCATCTATCTCCCGCTCATCCGCACCGAACGTTTCGAGTGGGCGCTGCAAAAAGCGGTCGAACTCGGCGCGGCGACATTCGTGCCGACGATCTGCGCCCGTAGTATCGATACCCGTCCCGACGCACGCAAACTGATGCGCTGGCGCCGGATCATTCGTGAGGCTGCCGAGCAGGCGCGTCGCGGCAGACTGCCACGTCTCACATCGGCGATCACGTTTGCCGAAGCCTGCGCCAGACAAGACTCCCCCGATCCGGCGCTCCTTCTGTGGGAAGGGACAGACGCAACGCCTCTCGCGCGCACCCTGCGAACCCTGCACCAGCCCACGCCGCCTGCATCGCTCGCACTCTTCAGCGGACCGGAGGGCGGATTGACTGACGATGAACGCCGCTGCGCCGGGCAACATGGTATCATGAGTGTATCGCTTGGCCCGCGCACACTCCGCGCCGAAACCGCGCTAGTTGCGGCGACCGCGATCGTTGTGTACGAGTTCGACATGCACGGGTGACCTACTTTTGCCCCGATGCGCCGCCCATTCAGGAGCCTCGTTATGTCCACCTATCGTCCGGTGCTTCGTCGCACTGCCGCCGCGCTGGTTCTGCTGGCAGCAGGATTCATCAGCGGTTGGGTATGCGCCACGATCTTCGCCGACAGCATTGCGCTCACCCGGCTTGTTCCGGCGATTGGTCCCGGACTGGTCGCCAACCAGGAGACGCCGCCATCGTTGCGGCAGCAGTTTCGTGTCTTCTGGGAGGTGTGGAATCTGGTTGAAGCCGAGTTTTACCAGCGCGACAAAATCAACCATACGCGCATGATCCGCGGCGCTATCAGCGGCATGCTGGGGTCGCTCGACGACCCGTACACTGTCTACCAGGAACCGGAACTGGCTTCACAGACAAACGAGCACATGCAGGGACGTATGGGTGGTATCGGAACCTACCTGCGGATCACCGATGGACGCGCCTACCTCTACAAACCGATCAAAGGCGCACCTGCCGACGCTGCCGGTCTCCGGCAGGACGATGAGATCGTTGCAATTGATGGTGAACCGGTAGCGCCAATGATTGCCGGTCTCGACATTCACGAAGCGGCGGTCAAAGTGACGGCAAAAATCCGTGGCGAAGCCGGTACGCAGGTACGCCTGACCATCCGACGTCAACCGGGTGATCAGGAGTTTGATATAACGCTGACTCGCGCCGATATCGTGGTGCCAGGCGTTGAAGCACAACTCGTCGACGGCGGCGTCGCCTACATTCGTATCATCGAATTCAAAGCCAATACAGTTCCCGAATTCGATCAGGCGCTGCGTGAACTGCTGCCGCAGGCGCCAAACGGTATCGTCCTCGACCTGCGCAACAATCCCGGCGGCTTCCTCGATCAGGCGCGTGCCGTCCTGGGACGGCTGTACGACGGAGTGGCGCTCTACGAGCAGAACAGCAAAGGAGAGTTGACCGAAATCCGCACCGTCAGCGGTGACATTCGTGCGTATGACCTTCCCATTGTGGTGTTGATCAACGGTGGTTCCGCCAGCGCCAGCGAAATTGTCGCCGGGGCGCTGCGCGACAGTCGCCCAAATGTGACGCTGATCGGCGAGAAAACCTTTGGTAAGGGGTCGGTGCAGAACATCTACAACCTGAGCGATGGGAGCAGCGCGCGCATCACCTTTGCCCACTGGCTGACCCCGGCGCGCACTGAAATCGACAAGATTGGCATTATGCCGCAGTATGTCATTCCCTATGCCGAAGACCCCGCGACCCAGACGCTGTGCGTCGGCGATCGGCAACCGCCGCCGGGGGCGACCACCTGCGCCGATAATCAACTGTTCTACGCCATTCGCCTGCTGACCACCGGCGAAAAGCCGCCGTCGATGCCGGCAGCGGCGCGCTGAAGAACGGCGGTGGTGCGATTACCACAGCGAATGCTGGATGCATCCCTTGAAAGGCACGTGCGTGCTGTGGACTGCGGGAAGCGGATAGTTGGAGATAACAGCGTCACCTGATTGTCAAATTGCCAAGTTTCGGCACTGCTGCAATCCACACCTGACCGGGATTCATCACCGCCTCGCTGCCATCGACGAGGTAGAAGCGCAGTGGCGCTGCCTCCGTTTCCTTGCGCCAGGTGATCTCGCGGGCAATGCCATCCTGGAACAGAACCCCCGGACCACTTCCAACCACGTCCTGCTGGATGCGTCTTTTGGGATCGCCTGGAATGGGTCGTTCCTGCACCTCGATCACCACCACATTGCTGGCACGCAATTGCTGACCGGTTGCGGCGTCAACCGCCGGCTTTCCACGTCGCAGGCGCAGATAGACATTACCGACAGGGTCATACGTCCAGCCGACGCTGTCCTGACGGTAGATGAAGTAGTAGCCGAGTTCCTGAGCTGCCGGGCGCTGTTCCGGCGGCGCTTCGGACTTGATCAGGAAGCCCAGTTCAGGATTGTTGATCTCGGCATTACCAAAGCGCGCAGCCGCCTGATCGAGGCGCGCTGTGCTGGTGTAGAGGTTGTGAGGCGCTTTGCGGGTGCGGATCCGGGTAAAGTAGGCGCCGCCAGAGCGCATCAGTGCATCGACATCGATAATCTCCGGCGCCTCACGCGCCCGTTTGAGTGCATCGGGCGCACCGCCAGCGTGAATGTACATGCCATTCATTCCCATTGCCCAGCGCACGAAGTAGAGCCGCGCACTGCGCACCGGACCGATCGACGGAGCTTCGGGCGAAACGCCGGGAACGTACACCGCCATAAAGCGGGTGATCCCACTTTCGGCAAGCGCTTCGAACACCACTGCCGCTCTATCGAGACCGGTCTGCGGGTAAGCATTTGGATGATTATCGATCATTACCACATATGGGCGCCGCGTAATTGTCCCACGCTCGAATGCCGTCGGCGAGCGCGGCGGCGCTGCGGCAACCAGCGTGATGAGGAGTGCCAGCATCGTCACCACGATTGCCGCGCGTACAGGAATAGATGATGACTGCATAGAGGTCCTTATAGTTGTCTCCAGACACACCAGCAGCGATGGTACCACCCAACCCGTCAATCTGCAACTCAGGCATACGGATCGACCGCATCGCGCAACCCATCGCCCAGCAGATACAGGCAGAGCGACGCAAGAACGATAGCGCCGAGGGGAATCAGCAACCAGGGGTAGAGGGTCACTGTCTTGATCTGCTGCGCATCCTGTAGCAGCACCCCCCAGCTGACAGCCGGGGGCAGCATGCCCAGATTGAGGAAACTGAGCGCCGTCTCCGCAGCAATAGCGCCGGGTACGGCGAATGATGCAACGACAATGATATGACTCATCGCATTCGGCAGCATATGGGTTGTAATGACGCGCCAGTGCGACGCACCGGCAGCAATTGCTGCCGCTGTGTAATCGGCATTGCGGTAACTTAGCACCTTGCCGCGCACCTCACGCGAAAAACTCGTCCAGGTGATGAACGCCAGAATAATCGTGATCAGCATATACCGCTGCACAATCGGCATTGTGATCGGCAGAGCTGCTGCGATCGCAATGAATAACGAGATGAAGGGGAAAGTCTGGATTAACTCGATCAATCGCTGAATGATATTATCGATCCATCCACCGAAGTAACCGGATGCGGTACCGACGATCGAGCCGATCACCATACTGATCAGCACGCCAAAGAAGCCGATGCTCAGCGACACCTGTGCCCCTTTGAGCACCCGCGAGAAGAGGTCCCGCCCCTGACGATCAGCGCCCCAGAGAAAGATTTTGGCATTGGCTTCAGGCGGCGCATCGACGCCGAACAGGTGTATATCGAGTGGAATGAACCCCCACATCACATACGGACTGCCGCGCACCAACAAGTGAATGGGGTAGGTTACCTCCGGATCGAGCTCGTAGATGATCTGGAAATTGACCGAGTCGACTATCTGCTTCATTCCCTGAAGCGCCAGACCGCCGTTTGCCCAGACGATTGTCGATGGCTGTGCATACTGGTGGTTCGCATCGATCTCATTCGGGTCGTATGGTGCAATAAAATCGGCGAAGAGCGCCATCACGTACATCACGATCAGCACAATTGCACCGACGACCGAGAGATGGTTCTTTTTGAAGCGCCGCCAGATCAACTGCACCTGCGAAAGTTGCCCGACATCCTCGACCTTGCGCACACGATCGGCGTGCGGTTGTGCATCTTTTACAACTGTTGCCATGGAAATGCGCCCCAATCAGGTTATTCCAATCGCACCCGCGGATCGACCCAGGCAAGAAGAAGATCGGCGATCAGATTGCCCAAAAGCAGCATAATGCACTGCATCATCAGAATGGTAATGCCGAGGTACATATCGGTTGCCTGAAGCGCACGCAGGTAGAGAGCGCCAAGTGTCGGCAAATTGAGAATAACGCCAGCCAGCGCATCACCGACGACAATCGCGGGAAGCAGATAGCCAATACTCATCACCAGCGGGTGAACCGCATTACGCACGGCATGCTTCCAGACGACCATCTGTTCCTGCAACCCTTTCGCGCGTGCAGTCTGAATGTACTGCGCATTCAACACATCGAGCAGGTTGGCGCGCATCACACGCGTCAACCCCGCCGTGGCGGAAGCACCCAGCACGACCACCGGAATCCATAGATTGCTCAGGAGGTTGAGGAACTTGGCAAAACTCCAGGGGGCATCAACGTACTGTGGCGAGAAAAAGCCCAACCCGACATCCTGCCGTAGCACAAGAGCCGCAAAGACCATCAGGATCAGCGCCAGAGCAAAGTTTGGTATTGCAATCCCCAGAAATTGCACGAACGTAATGATATAGTCGGGAATGCTCCCACGATTGGTCGCAAGATAGACACCGAGGGGAATCGAAATAAGCCATGCGAACAGCGCCGTGCCAAACGTGAGTGCAAAGGTGATCGGCAGACGCTGCGCGATAATCCCCGCCACTGGCGTGTCGGTCTCGAACGACGAGCCAAAATCACCCTGGAGGGTGCGCGCGATCCACTTCCAGTACTTGATGTGGAGCGGATCATCGACACCATACCGCCGCTTGAGCGCTTCGATCTGGTCTTGCGGTACATTCCCGCCCTGCGCGCGCAACTGATCGATCTTGATATCGACAATCGATCCAGGCGGCAGTTCGATGAGAAAGAAACCGATGAACGACGCCAGGATCATTGTGATGATCATGTACACAACACGCCGTGCCAGAAATGTGGTCATAGCCAGTGATTCTCAATAACAACCAGATATGCCGACAGACCGCTCCGTTCATTCTGAAAACCGCTCTCCTTCCCGAAACGGGAATGAGAGCGGGGCTGTATGACCGAGAGCGTTTAGCCGCTATGCTGCGCCGGATCGTCCCAGTACCATGCTTCAGGATCGTACACTGCCGGCGTCGGATGGATCCAGGGATCGGTAAAGCCGCCGAGAGCCAGGTCTTCTTTGCGGGGTACGTTCATCAGCCCTTTCTTGACGATAAACGCGCGGTCGAAGTTTGCCACCGACCCCTGCACGAACGGACCATTCTCGACATGGATCTTGATCATTTCCCAGACCATCTGCGTGCGCTTCAGGAAATCCGGTTCGACCTTCGTCTTGTCGTAAATCTCGTGCAGCTTCGCGATGGTCGGGTCGAAATCCTCATCGGTGGGCACAATGCGCGCAGGTGCACGCTCCCACGGGTTCTTATCCAGTTCCTCTTTCTCGCTTGCCGTCCCACGCAACTGATACCCCTGCCCGTGCAGCGGCGCCCAGCGTTCCGGCTCGATCGGCACCAGCCACTGTGGGTAAACCAGGTGGTTCGGTCCATCGCCGATACCCCAGTCGGCGTTCGACATCAGTTTGCCGGCAAACCAGTCCTCACGGCGCCCCTGCGGCGGTACCGGGGTTAGTGTCGCCTTGATGCCAATCTGTCGCCAGTCACGGATCATCTGCTCGTTCTGCGCAATCGTGTTCTTGCTGGTGTTAGCAGCGACGACCAGCAGAATCTCAAGTGGTGAACCATCGGGGAAGGTACGGAAACCATCGGCGCCGACTTTAACCCCAATTTCGTCGAGCAATTGCTTTGCCCGCTCCTGATCGAACGCCACGTAACTGTCGCGCCATTCGCGGTAGCGTGCATTTGCCCGATCCGGATTGCCTCGCTCATCGATATTGTACTCGATCGCTTTCGGGCTGAAGGTACCGGTTGTCAACTCACCGGTGCCGAAGTACTGTGTTTTTTGCAGTTCGGCACGGTTGAACGCCAGCGAGAGCGCCTGGCGGAACTTCGGATTGCGGATCAGTGCCCGCCACTTTGGGTCGTTATAGTCGTAGCTGAAGAAGAAGGAAGTTCCTGAGCCGGAACCACTCTCCCAGAACCGCACTTCATATCCGCCAGCTTCGGCATTCTGGCGCAAGTTGGGCACGTCGTCGAGACTGAGCACCCAGTGGTGCGAAAAGTCGCTCTTCCCCTGGATGACATTCAGCTTCTCGACTTCACTGTTCTGGAAGGTGGTCGAAACAATGCGGTCGATATACGGCAGTTGACTCCCCTCGGCATCAACGCACCAATAGTAAGGGTTGCGGGTGTATACGCCACGCACACCCTCCTCAAAACTTTGGCACTTCCAACCCGTCATTGTCGGGCAATCGGGATTGGTGACGAAACGGATGCGCTTGGTATGTTCGTCCCAGTCTTTGTACTTTGTGGGGTTGAGTACCGGGTTGAACTGCTCCATATAATGCCGCGGCGCCATCCATCGCGGTCCGATGCCGGCATTCACCCACATCGCCAGACGGTCGGCGGTTAGCGGCGCTGGCGCATCAAACTTCATCGTCAGCGTATAATCATCGACCTTGATGAGCGTTGCCAGCGTTCCGATTCCAGATCGACCCTCGTCGGGCGGTGGTTCGATCGGTTTCAACCCTTCGGCGAACTCTTTCTCCTTCCCGTTGCCGCCGACCATATACTCCCACCAGTACAGGATGTCATCAACCGTCCAGGGATGCCCGTCAGACCACCTGAGACCTTCGCGGAATTTGAATGTCCACTCGCTGGCATCGGCATTCGCCTCCCAACTCTCGGCTAGCCCCGGACCGATCTTCAAGCCATCATCGAGCCAGCGGAGGATCGAATGACCATACTGGCTCTCCTGCACAATCGTTGCCATACCGTCGGGACCCCACGAGTTGGTGAAGTTGAGCGTCCCACCATACTTGCCGACATTGAGCCATTTGTGCGGCACAACGTAGGGGTTCTTCGGCAGTCGCTGATCAACAGGCGGCAGTTTTCCTTCAGCAACCAGTTTTGCCAGTTCTGGTGACTCCTTGAATCTGCTGACCGCCTGCGGAACGGCTGTAGCCTGAGGGGGTGTGGTGGGGGGGATGGCAACAGTTGGTGTAGGAACGGTTGTTGGTGCAGAAGCAGTTGTGGGATCTGGTGCAGACGTTGGCGCCTGCACAGGCTGTCCGGCGCCACATGCCGCAATTGCCGCACCGGCAGCCGTCACAGCCGAAAGTGTCAGGAATCGTCGTCGGCTAAGTGTGCGTGTCCTAGACACAGGTACCTCCTTGTAACTGATGTCAGCGCTTGGAGAACATGGTGAGCATTTGTTTCAGAAAGATATCGAGGAAGAAAGAGAGACAAACACTTACTGCTGCGCGATCACCTCCTTCTCGCCGGAGAGTATTGATTCGGTTAAAGGGAATAAACGGAGATGTGTACAATTCTACATCATTAACGATCTATTTGTCAACTATAAAAACAAAGCAACCACGCCTGCCTTCACGGTTACGGCAACGGACGCAGAGCAACAACCCGCACCAGCTTATCGCCTACCATCATTGTACACGCAGGTGGACGACCCTGCGTGAGAAGGTAGCGCCAGGCATCGGGATGCCACCAGTTCGGGCGCGCTTCGATACGAATGTAGAGGCGGGTCGGGTAGCCCAGCAACGGATGAAAGGCGCTTTCCACCGATAACCGGTCATCACAGGCGCACCCCAGGGTAATGCAACGCATACCGGTATCGCCATCACGTCGCGCTGTGGCGAAGAGGTCTTCGACTGTGTGCCCATCCCGCTGACACTGCTCGAGTTGCGTGACGCGCACCACCCGCCGGTTGGCAACTTCGACCTCGACGGTACAGTTGAGTTCTTCCAGCGTCATGACGTAATGCGCAAAACCGTGGGTGCGCCAGCGCGTCTCAGCAGCGGCGATTGCGCGTTCGTTCGCACGATCCGCTGCGAGTGCAACCACCACAGCGCCGCCGATGCAGAGAAACAGGACGCCTGTAATAATAAGTTGCGTCATCGGACGCATACGATTTCCCGGATAGCCTTCACCTGCACCGTGCCTGCGGAGAAGCACGGGCGCCTCACGGCACTGTAGGTGTCATGCGCACTGTCAGCGTTGCGGTTGGCGTGACAGTTGGCGGTAGAGGCGTATCGGTTGCAGCAACGACTGGCGTGCTGACATCTGTTGCTTCGGATGTGACTGTGGCGGTGAGCGTTGGAGTGACAGCCGGTTCGACCGGCACTGTCGCTGTTGGAGCAACAACCGGCGCAATCGGCGAAGGGCGTTGCAGATCGAGCGCTGCATCACCGGCAATATCGCTCAGGCGCTGGAGAAAGCGCTCGATACGCTGTGAGCGTTGGTCGAGTTCCCGGAGCAGCGCCGCGCGCCCCGCTTCTGCAGTTGCGAACGCCGCCACCTGATCGCGACTGGCGCGCGCATCGGCGACGAGTGTGGCATTCTGGGCGACGACTGCGGTCAACTGTTCGCGCACCTGTTCGCGCACTATCTGCACATCCTCGATCACCAGCCGAATATCGCTGAGCGTCTCACGATCGTCACTGGCGCGGCGGGCAAGATCGGCGATCTCGGTTGCCTGCGCATCGACGCGACTGACGATAGTCGCATTGTACGCCTCAAGTGTTGCCACGCGCACCCGCGCCGCATCGATCTCCACCGGCGTGGCAGGGGTAAAACCGAGCCAGAGCAGAGCGGCGCCGGTCACCAGGAGTGTGATAGAGGTCGTAATCAGGATGACCAGCAAGGCTGCCAACAACCGCGCAAAAAAACCGCTATCGCCCCGGCGCACCGGCTGCGGCGGAGGTGGCGGACTGGGAGGCGCCGAATCGGAAGCGTTGGTCATGACACATAATCTCGCACATCAATCACCCGGTACGCCAAGTGACGTTTCACCACCGCGATTTCTGGCGGAAGCCGGAGCACCAGCATAGATCGAGCGCTCAACAACAACTGGTTGAGTAGCGCGTACCGTCGTCGAAATAGTCGTCTGGTCGGGATACAATTCATGGACTGCCATCGTGTAGCGTGAAGCGGCGGGCATCACCAGGGAACGAGCGGCGCGGGAACCATCAGCCAGAATGAAGGCGACATCGATGCGCGCCTGCCGCGGTGAAGGATTGCTGATCAACAGGTACTGCTGGTAGTCACCGCTCGTGCGCCCATCGGCAAAGCGCCAGGAGTACGCCGGCGTCATCGCGCCCGGTCCTGCCGTGCCTGCTACTCCATTCCGCCAGTAGAGCGACCGTTCGGCAGCAACAGGGCGGTCAGCGATGATCGTCGTGGCAACCCCCAGTTCCGGCACAACCTCGTTGACATCGATCGCAAGGCGCGCCAGTGGCGGGATCGCGTACCGTCGCGCAAGTGAGGTGCCATCAGGGGTCAGGAAGCGCACTGTTATGTTCGCCCGATCACCGTTGGGATTCACCACTAGCAGTGACATGCGAAATGGCGGCGCGGTGGTTCCTTCGGCAAAGTACCATTCGCGTGAAAGTGTGGTCACACCAGGCGATATGTGCATACCACCGCTGGCGAGTGTGCTGCCAGGACCGAAAATCATCGTGCGTTCGGCGACGATTGGCTGTGTGGCGGTGACGCGCATACCAAACGATCGGTTCGGCAGCAGATCACTCATCACCACGACGACGCGTTGCTGCGGTGCCAGGATGATCGGTTCGCTATCGAACGGCGGATAGACGAATGTCGTACCATCGTCCGTCATCAGCAGCACACGTGCGCCAACCGACCCAGACTGCGGATTGAACAACACCAGAAACGTGCGTTTGTCACCCTCGGTCGATCCCTCTGCAAAGTACCAGACGCGCGACGGGCGCACGACCCCTGGTTGCACACTCAGATCGGCGCCGAAGTTCATGAAGCGTTCGGCAATTACCGGCGCGTTCGCTTCGATGATCGCTGGAGCGTCGGGAGTATCGTTGAATATTTCATTGATGACCAGATTCGCGCGTGCACTGGGAGCAATCGTCACTTCCCGAACAATCTCGACACCGGGTTGACGCACAATGATAAAACGCACATTTGCAGACTCATCGCCAGGATTGAGCACTGCCAGGCGTTCTTCGTAGTCTCGCGGGTTCCCCTCCGCAAAGAACCAGCGCGAACGGACAATCGCGGCGCTGACCATGCGCCGGATCTGGGACAACCCATCACGCAGTGCGCTGGAAGGATCGCCGGCATTCGGCGCCAGATCGCCGTGAGCGGCGATTGCCGGTCCCACCACGCTGACGCCGTTCAGCGTCACAATCCGCTGACCGGTCGGATCGATACGATACGCCTCACAGAGCCATGCCAGCAGTGCGCGCAGCGCATCGAGTTGTGCAGCAGGCGGCGATCCCTCCCCGATCAACGCAATATGCACTGCCGCACCGCCACTTACATCAGCGACGGAAACGGTTGGTCCGCCGCTGCGACCCTCAAAAATTGCGCCATCACGCCCGATAATATAGTGATAAATCGTATCGTTCAGACCGAGCGTCTGTTCGTGGTACGCGGCGAGCGCGCGCAGGAATGGCAGTGGATCATCAAGTGTATCTGCGCCAATCTGGTGTAGCACAACCCCCTGGGGCACAGATCGCGCACCGCGGTATGTGCGCGGATTGCCGCCCGCCCACGAAGTGCGCGGAAACACCTCTGGCGGTGATGTCAGCGTCGCCGGTCCGCCGAATGCCACAACCGCATCAGTGGCACGCGGTGGACCAAGGCTGGTATCGAAGTAACTGATACTGATGTCGCTCAGCACCGGTGAAGCGTTGGCAACGGTGCTGCTCAGCGTTGCGCGGAATTGCAGGACGCGCGTATCTGGCGACAGCGGACGCACACCCTCGGTCGCCAGAGCATCCGGCAGCGCCCTGGGGCGCAGTTCACCGGCAACCAGCGGTTGCCATGGTCCCATTTGATCGGGAGCAGGTCCACCACGAATTTCGAGTGTCAAACCCGTACCGGGTGGTACATCGGTATGCCAGACCACACCAACCGCATTCAGAGTGGTAGTCAATGAAATCGGTTCAGAGACGAACGTTCCGCGCATCGCACCGGCAATTAAACGCAACTCGCCATCGGCATTGGCAATGATCTGGATATCGGTGCGTGTACCACGCTGCCAGTCTGCCTGGGTGCTGAACACAATCCGCCCGGACTGCACCGGCGCCTGAGCCAGTGCGCGCAGCGGAGCAATCGCAATCAGGGACCCGAGCAGCAAAGCCGCTACGACCAGGCGATGCATAGTGTCTCCTCGAAGGGCTACAGGATGAACATTCGCCATCCCTACTCCGCCGGCTTCAACGCCTCCACGTGATAAACATTCGTCGAGTCATACAGAATCCAGCCTGCACCGGCGTCGAACTCCTCCACTGCCCGTATCTGAGCACGAACCTCGTTGGGTGTATACTCGACCAGCAACTCTTTCGGCACCCAGATCAGCGTAAAGTCCTGCAACCAGGGGCGCAGCAGTGCACGCTTACCTTCGATCTGCCGGAGTGCTGCGGTCATCGACTTCTGGATAACCTCGTAGGGATATTTCGCAGGGTTATCGAAACCGAACTCACCGGGGCTGAAGTGCGAAGGATAGACCATCGGGCTGATGTAGTCGGTATATTCAGCCATCATGCTCAGGTTCTGCCCCAGCAATTCTGACGGATTGAAGGCGGTATAGCCGAACACATCAACCGAAAAGAAGGCGCCAGCCCCATTGATGGCGCGATGTGAGCGTCTGAGCACCTCGGTGATATTTGCCCAGCGCTCTTCGGGAGTTCCTTCACGCGATAGCAGCAGACGATCCTTATCGGTGGGAGAAAATTCTAGCGACGGGAAGCGAATATAGTCGTACTGAATTTCATCGAATCCGAGCAGTGCTGCTTCAACCGACAGTTGAATATTGTACTCCCAGACGTTCTCATTCCACGGATCGAGCCAGGCGTAGCGAATACTCGGTGCAGGATAATCGTAGAAAATTCCACCGGTTATGCGATCTTTCGCCGCCCACTCCGGTTTCGCCTCGGCGAGCACATTATCGTGGCTGAATACGTGAACGCGCGCAATGGTGTAGATGCCGCGACGTTTCGCTTCATCGAGGATCTGGCGCAGGTCCATGTACGGCTTGAACGTCCCCAATTCGCGCACCAGCGGCACCTGCGACTCGTAGTACACTAGCCCCAAATCATCACGCAGATCCGACTTGATATCGATCACAATCGCATTCAATTCGGTTGCATCGATAATATCGAAATACTTCGTCAACAGGTTCCAGCGCGATGCGACGGCTGCGGTAATATAGAGCGCTTTCGAGTAGAATGGTTCGAGTTCGATCGTCGCAGGCACGCTGCCGGGACGCAGTTCGATAACCGCCTTGCGATACCCCGGCGCCAGCACCTGGATATACCCCTGTTCGGGGATGCCCTCCATAATGAACGCGCCATCGGAACTGTTATCGATCCGCGTCATCGCTACATCGCTGCTCTGGAGATTGACAGTTGCGATGATCGTTGCATTACGGATCGGTTGTTTCGTGCGCGCGTCGATCAGCACCCCAGCGAGTGTATCGGGACGCAGAGCAACATCGAGTATCGTGGTGCGTTCGACCGGTTGATCGAGACTGGCATACCCTCTGGCACTGATAGTGACGGTTCCTTGTTCTGGGACGCCTCGCAGCGTATACTCCCCTTTGCTGTCAGTTGTCGTTTTCAGATCGCCCACGGTCACCTCCGCCCCAGCAATCGGTTGACCGGTGTACCCATCGGTGACCGTTCCACGCAGCGTATCAGGGCGGAGCGCGGTATCGAACGATGTCGAACGCACCACATCGCTCACCAGCGGCGCATACCCGTCGGCGGTTACTGTAACGCGAAACGCTTCGGGAACGCCAGCCAGCGTATATCGCCCGTCGGCATCAGTGGTGGCGCTGATTTCCTCCGACATCTGCACCACTGCGCCCACAACCGGTGTACGCGTGTACAGGTCGGTAATCACGCCGCTCAACGTATTCGGACGAATCGTAATCGGGTCGAGCGCAACCGCCGGCGGTTCGGGACGTTCCAAATGTGGCAGCGAAGCAAGATTGACTTCAAACGGTTCGTAGCCGCTGGCCATGACGCGAAGAACATCACGTGTACTCCAGCGGTCAATCTGATAGACGCCATTCGTATCAGTGGTAATCTGAACGTCGCCGATACTCAGCGTTGCCACCACCGGCTTGCCGGTGTACGCATCGAACACAGAGCCAGTCAGGGGTACTTCCGCGCGCCCACATGCAGCCAGAACCGTAAGCGCAAGCAGAACTGCGCCGACCAGGACACTTCCACGAATCCATTGCATCGATCCACTACTCCCTCGCTGCTAGTGTGACACTGCGCGTATGATAAAGGTTTGACAGCGCATTGTCAAGCATGGCGTTCTGGCAAATTGATTTGTGAAACAGTGTCAAATTACTGTCGAAAACCTCGCTGACGCCCATAGATCGAGATCATGACCAGCAACGTTGCCCCCAGAACCATACGTCGCACTGACTCTGGCATTTGCATGGTCGTCAACAGGCTGGTTATCAGGGTCAGCACCAGTGCTCCGGCCATTGTGCCAAAATAACTCCCTTTGCCGCCGGTGAGCAACGTGCCGCCAACAGCAACCGCTGCAATCGATAGAAAGAGAAAGGGGTCACCGATACGAATGTGGACAACACCGGTATTCCCGACCACCAGAAAGCCGCCAAGCCCGGCGAGCATCCCGGAAAGCGCATACGTCCCGATGACTGTGGCGGTGACGCGAACACCGGAGAGACGCGCCGTCGTGCGATTCGTGCCGATGGCAAACAGATGCCTGCCATACGTTGTGCGCTCGAGCAGGAGCCACATCAACCCTGCAAAAACGATCCAGATCAGAATGGCGCCGGGAATACCTTGAAACACCGGACGGGCGATCAGTTGGGTCATGATCGGCGCGACCGCACCGCTGACATTCCCCTGCGTGATGACCAGGATCAATCCGCTGACAACCCCCGCCATACCGAGGGTCATCACCAGCGGCGCAATGTTGAGAAACGCCACGCCAGCGCCGTTGATCAATCCGATCATTCCCCCAACGATCAGCACCGCCAGGAGCGCCGGCAGCACCTGTTCGTTCCTGCCATTAACGATCGTATAGGTCAGAATGGCAGTCAGTGTCACCACTGCGCCTGTGGAGAGGTCGATCCCCTCATTGCCACTGATAATCACGAGGGTCTGTCCTGCCGCAATGATCCCCAGGAAGACCGACAGGCGCACGATATTGAGCGCCTGTGCGGTGGCCACATCCAGATTGCTGCCAAAACCATTCGGCAGGAATCCGCTGAGCAGGAACAGCACTATCGCCAACAGCACAGCAGCGAGCGGCGGGGAGATCGTCAGACGTTTCATGCGTTCCTCCTGCGGATCAGATTGATAATTCCCGGCATTGCCAGTGCCAGAACGATGATGGCGGCATTGACGAATGTTTGCCACCAGGTAGCCACATTGGCAAATGAAATAATGTTACGTATCAAACCCAGGATGACTGCCCCGATGATCGGACCGGCGATGCCGCCAGCGCCGCCGCTTAGTGGTGTTCCGCCAATCACGGCTGCGGTGATCGATGCGAGCGTCAGCGGATCGCCGACCTGCGCATTACCGGAACCGGTCAGGAGCGTCATTGCAATTCCGCCCAACGCCGCCATCAAACCAGAAATAACATATGTGCTGAACTGTACCGCACGCACCGGGACGCCCGTTTCATAAGCAGCATCGGCCTTACCGCCCACGGCATAGAGGTAACGACCGTAGCGCGTCCGCCGGACAAACGTCCAGGCGAGGAGCAGTGCTGCGATAATGTAGAACGCCAGCGGTAACCAGAGCATGACCGTTTCACGGTAAAACGCAGTAAACTGCGGCGGCACGCCACCCCCGGGATTCGGCAGGATGAAGAGTGCCAGTCCGGCGTAGATGAAACTGGTGGCGAAGGTCGTGATGATCGGCTGGAGACGCAGGTAGGCGATGAACAGTCCATTCAGCGCACCCGCCCCCATACCAACCAGGAGCGCAATGCCCATGATCAGCACTGCGGTGACAGGATCGCCGCTCAATCCGATCTGGGTGGCGAGCAGCGCGTTCACAACCGAAACAATCGAGCCGACCGAAATATCGATGCCCCCACCGATCATCACGATCGCCTGACCGATCGCCACCAGGATCAGCGGCAGAAACACGCGCATATTGCGGTTCAACGCCGTGGGTTCGAGCAGATTTGGCTGAAGCATCAGATTGAAGGTAAACGCCACAACCAGCAGGATCAGGGCAAAGAGGTATGGATGGCGATAGGTGTGGTGCTGCCAGCGTGATTGCTTCATGACGTCTCCCGATGGACAACTCCAAGACTGGCGGCAACCAGATTCGCAGTTATCAACGATGCACCGGCGAGTTCAGAACTGATCTGTCCGTCGTGCATCACAAGCACCCGATCACACAAACCGACCAGCTCCTCATCGTCACTGCTGTAGAGAATGACGGTTGTTCCTTGATCGCACAGGTGCGTCAGTAGCTGATAGAACTCCATTTTTGCGCCAATATCCACCCCCTTCGTTGGATCGTCGAGCAGCAGGAGACGCGGATTACGCAACAGCCATTTGCCGATGACCACTTTTTGGGCGTTGCCGCCTGACAGAACGCTGACCGGCGCGTCCAATCCGGGCATTTTGAGATCCAGGCGCGTGGCAATCGCACCGGCATCACGGCGTGCGCGCCCCAGGCGCAGTGGAAACCCATACGCGCGCCACGATGGCACGAGGAGGTTCTCCAGGATCGAGCGAATGGCAAGCAACCCCTCACTGCCGCGATCTCCGGGAACGAGCGCAACACCTTGATTCATCGCCTGCCGCGGATGGGTAAAGCGTACCGGTTTCCCTTCGAGCACCACGTGCCCGGAATACGGTACACCGCCAAAGATTGCAAGCAGGAGATCGCGCTGCCCTTGCCCCTTCAGTCCACCAATGCCGAGCAGTTCGCCTTCACGCACCTGCAAACTGATACCGCGCAACACGCCGGTCTGAAGATTCTCGATCTGAAGAACAGTGCGGCGGGTTGCCAGAAGATCGGCGGAAAGGCGACGGCGCGCCACAACGGTGCTGGCAGTCTCCGGTACCATCAGCGCTACCAGATCACTGGCGGTTGCATCCTTCATGGCGCCTACGCCTACGGTTTGCCCGTTGCGCAGTACCGAGTAGCGGTCGGCGATCTGCTCGATTTCGGTCATACGGTGCGAGATGAAGATAATCGCGGTTCCCTGCGCTTTCCATCGCCCGATCAAGTCGAACAACCGCTGCACCTGGCGGCTATCCAGACTGGCGGTAGCTTCATCTAGGATCAGAAGACGTGGGTTGACGCTGATCGCCTTGAGGATCTCGACGATCTGTTTTTCATCGGGAAGGAGTGCACTGACCGGCGTATCTGGCGTCAGATCGGGTCGAACCGTACCAGCGAAGAGGTCCAGCAACGCTTCGGTTCCGCGCCGTTCCTGCTGGTGATCGATCAGACCGCCGCGCCCGAGCGGCTCACGGGTGAGCCAGATATTCTCAGCGACCGTCATCTGCGGCACGAGGCTGAGTTCCTGGAATACGGTGGAGATGCCGGCATCTTTCGCAGCGTGGGGCGATTCGAAGCGTATCGGGCGGCCATCGAGGAGCAGTTGCCCGCCGTCGGGGGCAACTACTCCATTGATGACTTTGCTGAGGGTGCTTTTCCCGCTTCCATTCGCACCGATCAACGCCAGCGTCTCACCGGCGCCGATCTCCAGACTGGCATCGACCAGCGCCTGAACGGCGCCATACCGCTTGGCGACATTGCGAGCAGACAGCAGAAGCGACATGGTGTTACTTCAGGAAGAACTGCTGCACCTCCTCGTCGGTCATAATACCGTCGAGCAGGTAGGTGGCCGGTTTGTCCTTGCACATCGTAGTGAAGACTTCCTGGAAGTTTTCCTTCGTCACAATCACCGGCACCGGAATGACGAACGACAACCCGTTTGTACCGCCCAGTTTACTCTTATCCACCTGTTTGCCCATCAGCATATTGACGGCGATCCGCAGACCGGTTGGCGAAACGCCAGGCGGGTTGGCGACGGCTATTGTCTCGAAGTTGGGATCTTCCTTCAAGCGCTGATCCCACAACTGCAAGAACTGGCAGCGCCCTTCGCCGACCAGGATGGGCCATTTTGGCGGGTTAGCCGCCATCACTGCCTGCATTGCGCCAATCGCCATGCCATCCTGCGTCCAGTAACCGTCGAGGTTGGGGAAGGACGCCAGGAAGTTCGACATGACCTGCTGACCGGTCGCCTCGTCCCACTTGCCAGTCTCACGCCCCAACACCTTGATGCCCGGATACTCCTTGAGAACTTCCTCAACCCCCTCCATGCGCGCTACATTCGCCGGATGTCCCGGGAAGCCTTCGATCAGCACGATGTTTCCCTGACCACCTAGCTTCTCCGCCAGCCAGCGGGCAGAGATCTTCGCCCACTCTTTCTGGTCGATACCGACGTTGTACACACCGGGGGTGTTGAGTTCCTGATCGACGGAAATAACGATGATGCCCTTGTTGATGGCTTCCTGGAGGGTGTCGTTGAGACCATTGACGTCGCTGGGATTCACCAGGATGGCATCGACGCCCTTGTTGATCAGATTCTGCAACTGCTGGATCTGACCGGCGACATCGGTATCGGCGCTTTCGATCACCAGTTCGTTGGTGATGCCTCGTCCCACGTACTCCTTGTTGACCTCGATTAACGACTGGATCATCTGGGTGCGGTATTCGCTGCTGATGAACGGATTGGAGATGCCAATGGTGAACTTTTTGCCTTCCGGCGTAGTCGTCGGTTGCCCTGCCGGTGCAGCAGTCGGGGCAGTCGTTGTCGGTGCGCCGCCGCATGCCGCAAGCAGTGCAGCAAGTGTCAGCAGGAGCGTGCAGAGTGCGAAGAATCTGCGGGTCATTGCCTGTTTCTCCTTCCGTAGGTTATGAGAATCCGAAGCGTGTAAGGCAAAGATTTTGCGGATGATGAATGGTCGCGGCACACCTCCTTTCTGGCAAACGGCACCGGCGTCCACTGCGCTCGGTGAACACCCGGCACAGCGGGAGGCACGCAGATGGCAGGCACCAGCGGTCGCTCAGGATCTGCACCTCGTGCGGGTATCACGGCGACCAGGACAACACCATCCCCTGATCGTGGAACATTGCCTCGGTGTGGTGCACAACAGCAACACCACCCTGCAGAACACACGCTCTGGAGCAGCGCCGGTATCAGGAACGATTATTGTAGATCGAAGTGCTCAACCGGGCAAGCCTGGAAACAGGGAAATGTTCTTTTTTTGAATGCTTCTTAGCTGTCCAGAACGGTGCGAACCTGCTGAAGGAGCGCATGTAGGGTGAACGGCTTCTGAAGAACCGGCGCTTCCTGGAGCGGCTGATCAGCGGAGCGCGGTTCAACGACATACCCGCTCATAAAGAGCACCTTCATCGCTGGAATCAGACTGGCCAGATGGTGTACCAGCGAATCACTGCTCATATGTGGAATAACGTGGTCGCTCAAAAGCAGATGGATCGGATGTTCACCGGCGGCGATGGTCAGCGCTTCATAGCCGTCACCGGCTTCCAGAACCGTATACCCATGGCTGCGTAGCACGCGCGCCGTCAATGCCCGCACCGCTGGATCATCCTCGACCAGCAGGATCGTTTCCGACCCTTTGAGATCGATCTGCTCGCTGGTTTCCAGGGCAAACGTCTCTTCAACAGGATAGGCGCGTGGCAGATGAATAACGACCGTTGTGCCGCAACCCGGTTCGCTCGTCAGTTCGATAGCGCCGCCGTGCTGAACGACAATACCGTAGCATGTGGACAGACCGAGACCGGTCCCTTCGCCAGCCTTCTTGGTGGTAAAAAACGGCTCAAAGGCGCGTCGGCGCGTTTCTTCTTCCATGCCGACGCCGGTGTCGCTCACCGTCAACCGGACGTACTTTCCCGGACTCAGCGAAGGATGGCGGCTGCTGAACGCCTCATCGATCACAGCATTTTCGGTTGTGATCGTCAACACACCGCCATCGACCATTGCATCACGCGCATTGATCGCCAGATTGACCAGCACCTGCTCGATCTGTCCGGGATCGGCGCGCACGAGCCAGAGATCGGGCGCCAGGCGCGTGTGCAGGGCAATATTCTCGCGGATCAGACGACGCAGAAGTTTCTGCGTGTCGAGAATGAGGGTGTTCAGATCGATGGGGCGCGGCTCGAACCGCTGCCGATGCGCAAATGTCAGCAACTGACGGGTCAGCGCCGTGGCGCGCTCAGTCGCGTGCTGGATCTCGATCAGTTCTCCGGTCGCTGGGTGATCGGCGGGGAGCAGTTGACGCGCCAGTTCGGTGCACCCGGCAATCACTGCCAGCATGTTGTTGAAATCGTGCGCAATGCCGCCCGACAACCGACCGAGCGCATCCATTTTCTGGATCTGGAGGAGACGCTCTTCCAGTTCACGCCGCTCGGTAATATCGCGCCCCACGACGATCGTCGTCAATTCATTGCCCTGCTCGACCGTCCTGACGATACACTCGATCCAGCACCAGTCCCCGCTGGCGTGACGATAGCGAAACGTCACTGTGGTGCGAGTGCGCTGGAGCATGGTGCGCCAGTACTCATCGCTGTGCAGAAGGTCATCGGGATGAATCAGAGAGAATGCGTCGTGTCCGATCAGTTCCTCCGGCGTATGCCCCAGGAGCATCGTAACCGAGGGGCTGATATACCGGAAGTGGTGCTGATCATCGAGAATGGCAATCAGATCGGACATGTTCTCGGTAATGAGACGGTAGCGCGCTTCGATTTCGCGCAACTCCTGTTCGGCGCGACGCTGCACCTGGAGCGCCCGCCACTGGCGGATGGCGCGCTGCGCCACATGGGGCAGATCAGCGAATACAGCGTTGCTCTTCACAACATAATCGAGTGCGCCGGCGCGGATCGCCTCGACCGCTACCCGTTCATCACCATAACCGGTCATCAGGATGACCGGCAGCGCACGATTGAAGGCGAGCAATTCCAATCCTTCGCCATCGGGCAATCGCCAATCGCACACGATCAGATCGAAGTGTGACGAATCGCTGGAGAGCAGCGCGTATGCCTCCTGCAACGTGTGCGCGACCGACAGGTCGAACAATGATTGCCATGTCTCAAAAGCACGCTCGATCAGCGCAACATGCGACTCATCATCTTCGATGAGGAGCAGACTGACACGTTCAGCTGCTTCCACACCAGGCTCCTCACAGGACGGAGAGTTTATTATGGATCAACCAGTACACACCGACGTCGTGCATGAGATTTTGGAACTCCTCAAAACCAAACGGCTTGACAAGGTAACTGTTGGCGTGGGCATCGTAGGCGCGCGACACGTCGCGATCCGCCGCTGATGAGGTTAGAATGATGACAGGGATGTGGCGCAATTCTGCCGACTGCTTGATGCTGGTTAGCACTTCGAGACCATCGACGCGTGGCAAACGCAGATCGAGCAGAATCACGTGGGGGCGGGGGCTTTGATCGGGATCGTTCCAGGTTCCGCGATGATACAGGTAATCGAGGGCGCTCTCACCATCGCTGATATGCACAATCTGCAGCGCTCGTTGATGCTCGCCCAGTGTGCGCCGGATTAACTCGGCATGGTCATCGTTATCTTCCACCAGCAATACTCTGAGTGCGCTGTCGGTCATGACTCACCCCGTGCTGCTGCGTATGGGTTGTGGGGAGCGAGAAAAAGAAGGTTGCTCCAGCGCCCCGCCCGGTCGACTCGACCCAGATACGCCCGCCGTGCACTTCAATAATCCGCTGTACAATCGTCAACCCAACACCCGTACCTTCGCTCTGCGGATCGAGTTTGTTGAACAGGCCAAAGATCTGATCGTGGTACCTTGGGTCAATGCCAACAACGTTGTCACGCACAAAAAAGACGACCTCATCATTCGACACGGCATGCACACCGATCGCAATCTCTGGCACAGTCTGATTATCGCAGAACTTGAGTGCATTATCAACCAGGTTTTGAGTCACTTCGACCAGACGCCGTCGATCACCGTACACCGCCGGCATATCTGGTGCAACCGTTATCTGCGCCCGGCGTTCTGCAATTCTGCCGGCGATCAGTTCGAGCGCTTCCTGTACAATGATGTTGAACGGTACGATCTGCGCTTCAGCACTGACCTGTCCGATGCGCGACAGTTCCAGCAGATCTTTCAGCAGGTGCTCCATTTGGTGCGCTGCTGCACTGATACGCCGGATGTCGCTCAATGCCCGATCACCGTCGCCGTTCCGAATATCCTGCTCCAGATAGCCGAGGAATCCCTGAATGGTGATCAGGGGGCTTTTCAGGTCGTGTGATACTGTGTAGGTGAAACGTTCGAGCTCGGTGTTCTTTTGTCCGAGTTCGGCGATCAGACGCTCCCGTTCCACTTCGACCTCTTTGCGCCGGGTGACATCGCGCATGGTAAGGATGGCGCCTTCATACTGCTGTTGCGCGTCGTAGAGCAGGCGAACTTCGGCTTCGAGCCAGATATCAATCTGTTGATGGGTGCGAAAACGATACTCGACCCGGATGGCAGCAGTGCCCGACTCTTTCGCTGCTTCGATGGCTGTCACTACGGCAGGCACATCATCGGGCACCACCAGCGCCGCTATGTGTTTCCCTGCGACATCCTCCGGCTCACATCCGAGGACGCGCCGCACCGAAGGGCTGACATACACAACATTGAAGTGCGAGTCCAGTTGCACAATCGCATCACCCATATTCTCGGCGAGCATGCGCAGTTGCGCCTCGCTCGCCCGTAGATCCGCCTCCGCCTGACGCTGCGCAGTCACGTTGCGCGCCAGGATCATGGCATACTTTACTGTCCCGCTGTCGTCGCGCAATGGGATGTAATAACATGTGTAGATGCGATCGCCATATGGCAATTCTGCCGAAAAACATTTGCCGCTCAAGACGGCGCGAATGTTACCTTCAACCTGCTGTGCGAAGGAGTGTGACATCACCTCGTAGAGGGTGCGTCCTTCCACCATCTCTTTGGTGTATCCGGTTGCGGCAAGTTCCGGTCCGTCAGCAAGCACGTAACGCAGATCGTGGTCGAAGATCAGCGCGGCGCTATCGGGCAGATTGGCTGCCAGAATACGGTACCGCTCTTCGGAAAGACGCAGCGCTTCTGTCTGCTGCACCAGCGCCTGTTCGCTGGCGCGGACGCGGGCAAGGCCGCGCTCCAGGCTCTCGCTTAGCAGCCGTGCAGCGAATGCCGTCAACCCCAGAATGAGCGCCAGATCGAACCAGTCGCCGAAATCGCCCTCGTAAGGAGATCTGGTTAGTCCACGCGCTTCGGCAGTGACAACCCCCGCAATCGTCAGCAGCAGCATCACTACCAGCCCGATGAATGACCGCCGATCAAGGAGCAGGCTGCCGATCAAAACCACAATCGCATAGAGACTGGTAACCGTATCGTGTACACCGCGACCGATGAACTGCATCGAAGCAGTGAGGACGATGAGCGTTCCCAGTAAAACGATGATCGACAGTTGCAACCGACGTGTGTGCAGCAACAGGAAGGAAATACTTATGGCGCCACCACTTGCCAGCAGGGCGATGGTCGGAGAGTGCCGCTGAAGCAGCGCGTTGACCCCGGCAGCAACTAGCGCAATCGTCAGGCACACGACGAGCAGGAGATGCTGCGTCTGCGCGATACGCATCTGCTCTTCATCATCGAAATGCGGCGGTTGTACGAACCTGCGAAGGAGGTGAACCATCACGCGCCATACGTCCACAAACCTGTATACTACTATTATATCTGCAAAAGACAGGTGGCGCAGTGCAGGCGGAGAGAGGTCGTCTCTCTTCGCTACGATGCATGTTCAGGGAGATGCGACCGGTTTTTTCGCTGCGGATCGCATCACCGTGTCAGGCATCAGCCGGGTACGGCAACCTGTTTGCCAGCGTACTGGCGGCGCAACCACTTTTCGAGTTCAATCAGCAGGTAGCCGATCAGCGCGATGCTCGAACCAGATCGATCATCACTTGCGCAGCGTGCGATCACTTCATCCGGCGGCAGTGCATGCCATTGTTCCGGTGTATCATCCGGCACATGCAGCCCGCCATCGGCGCAGCGTGCACATACCGTTGTAACAACCTCCCGGAAGCAAGGAAGGGCGTTACTGTGCTCGCTCCAATGCCAGGATATCCTGTTCCGAAACGATGCCGGGCTTTCATAGCGGAAGTGTACGTCGATCAGGCGCAGTGTTGCGGAAGAGAACGATGACCGGCGAAGAAGTTTCGACTACCGCCGGAACATCATGCAGACCGACGTGCGGCTGACGAGAATAGTGATTGCAGGTATGCCTGACGTCACTCAGGGGAGCGGCGTCAACGACGATACCACCAGTACCCGACTCCCAACCGGCAGTTCATTACAGGCATCAAGGCTACGGGATCGCCACACGGCACGCCAGAAATCGGCGTGGCGCCAGTTCGGCGTGGGGGTCAGGGTGATCTCGATGGTCTGCGGATAGCCAAGGGTGGGATGATATTCGGCGCGGACCGAAAGAACATCGTCGCAGGCGCAGCCACGTGAGACGCACATGCGACGAACCGTGCCATGACGCTCGACGAGATCGAACAGATCGCGCACGGCAACCGGCGGTTGCTCGCACGGACGCACACTGTAGTGCGTTTTGATCACACGCTCGGTGCGCACTTCAACCTCCATCCGGCATCCACGATCGCGCAACTGCATGCGGTACGCATCGAACGGACGATTGCTCCAGCGCGACCGGGCTTCCAGCAGGTCGGCGCTATGCTTTTCCGGCTCGCGTCTGACGGCAAGTACACCGGCTGCACTGCATACGAACACGAGCAGCGCCAGCGTTGCGGGAAGAAACCAGATCCTGCGCAGCAACGGAGACATATAAGAATGTTACCATGATTTCACTGCTTCTGGATCAGAGGTTCGCACGTTCTCTGCTGTCTGCTCGCATTCCAGGTGCTGCCTTCAACTATCTGCCCCCAGGATCGTCGCCACAAAACGCCGCCCCTGGTCGGTCAATATGAGCATACCATGCTGCCGGATCAGCAAGCCGCGCTGTTCCGCACGACGCACCACCCGTTCAGTAAATGCGGAAGTCCAGTTCAGATGCCTGTCGAGATGTGCAACCTGACACTCGACCATCGCCTGTGGCGTTGCCTCGTGGTGGAGCAGGTGCACCGCCAGCATCGCCAGGGCAAACTCCCATCGCTGACGAACACGCCATAATACCTGCGCCAGCAGACCGCGCTGCGGGGCAAACATCCACGCCAGGCAAAAGATCAGTCCAGTCATCACTGCCATTGCACCGGCAATCGACGCATTGAACGCAAATGCTGCCCAACACCCGAACATTGCCGCCAGCGCGCCAAAGAGAGCGCTCAATACCAGCATGTGCGACAGACGATCGGTCAACAGATAGGCGGCAGCCGGCGGCGCCACCATCAACGCGACGACCAGTACCGAACCGACGGCATTGAAAGCGCCTACTGCCGTCAGCGATACGACACTCATCAGACCATAGTGCAAAGCCGCCGGTGCAAATCCAAAGGCTGCCGCCAGCGCCGCGTCGAAAGTTGAAAGTTGCAACTCCTTGTAGAACGTCATCAGGAGCGCCAGCGATACCACCAGGATACCGCTCATCAACCAGAGCGAACGTGGACCGAGGTCGTTTCCTGAGAATTCAAACCGATCCAGCGGCGCGAACGCAAGTTCGCCGAGCAGTACGGCATCGACATCGAGATGGATATTGCCGGCGTACTGCGCTATCAGGATAACGGCAATGCTGAAGAGCAGCGGAAAAATCAATCCGATTGCCGCATCTTCGCCCATCCGATTCGACCGACTCAACAGTTCAATCAGCATCACCGTCGCCACACCGGCGCCAGCTGCGGCAATGACCAGGATCGGCGAGGTAATGTCGCGCACAACGAAGAATGCCAGCACGATGCCCAGCAGAACGGTATGGGTAATGGCATCACTGATCATCGCCATACGGCATAGCACCAGGAAGACGCCGGGCAAGGCACAGGCAACCGCCGTCACGATTGCAATAAGAACAATTTCGATGAACAGGCCCATAGACGAATTACCCTGACACAGCATCCGAGCGACTGACACGCACCCGTGTCCATAGCAGCCCGCGGCGCGGTGCGATCACCAGCGAGATAAGCGCCAGCACACTGATGCACACCACGATCACCGGTCCGGTAGGGAGACGGGTAGTGGCGCCGCTCAATAGGACGCCGGCAACTCCAGCAACCGCGCCAAACACTCCGGCAAGCAGCACCATCACACCGAGCCGGTCGGTCCACTGACGGGCTGCGACTGCCGGTGCAACGATCAGCGCACTCATGAGCACCACACCGACTGCCTGCAAACCGATGCTGATCGCAGCAACCAGCAGTGATGTCAGCAGAACACTGAGCAGACGCACCGGCAAACCCATACTACTGGCAAAATCGGGATCGAACGACAGGATCGCACATTCCTTCCACAACAGCGCCAGCACCAGCAACGCCGGTACCCCAATCGCCGCCATCGCGGCAACATCACGCTCGAGCAAGGTTGCCGCCTGACCAAAAAGGTACCGGTCGAGACCAGCCTGCGCTGCATTGGGACGGGTTTGCACCCACGTCAACAACACAAACCCCAAGCCCAGGAACGTTGCCAGGATCAATCCCAGCGCGCTATCCTGCTTGATGCGGGTAGTAGAAATGATTGCCAACACGAACAGCGCACCAATCCAGGCAGCAACTGCCGCGCCGGTCATGAGCGCCAGCGGCTCTTTGCTGCCGGTTATGACGAATGCCAACACAATACCAGGCAGCGCTGCATGCGACATCGCATCGCCGAGCAAACTTTGCCGCCGTAGCACAGCGAACACACCCAGCATACCGCTCACCATCCCCATGATTGCGGAACCGAGCGCAACCGTGCGCAGGGTATAGTCAAACATCAGATCGTTGAGCATTGCCGTCTCCTAACTACGACCCGGCGACTCCAGCGTGCGCTTCAGGCGAAGAATGTCCAGGATAGCGCCCTGCGAAAAATGCAACCTGCCCGCCATATGTAGCGCGCAGCGTCGCAGCGTTGAAGACTTCTGCCACCGGGCCGCTGGCGACGAGACGTACATTCAACAGCGCCACCTGGTCGAAATACTCACTGACGGTCTGAAGATCGTGGTGTACAACCACAACCGTTTTACCGGTCGCACGCAGATCGCGCAGAATACGCATAATGGTTCGTTCAGTAGTGGCATCGACACCCTGCAACGGCTCGTCCATGAGATACACCTGCGCATCCTGCACCAGCGCTCGCGCCAGAAAGACACGCTGTTGCTGCCCGCCAGACAGTTGACCGATCTGGCGGCTGGCAAAATCCTGCATACCGACTCGCGCCAACGCTTCGAGTGCCTGTTCACGCTCACGCCTCCCCGGGCGCCGCAGCCAGCCCAGTGCACCATACCGCCCCATCACCACCACATCGAGCGCACTGGCGGGAAAATCCCAGTCCACACTGCTTCGCTGTGGCACATATGCAACCAACCTGCGCTGTTGGGCATACGGCTTGCCATAGACCAACACCTGCCCGGCGGCAGGTCGAACCAGCTCCAGAATCGCCTTCATGAGCGTCGTTTTACCGGCGCCGTTCGGTCCAATGATCCCCATCAGCGTGCCGCCAGGGATCGTCAGATCAATGTCCCAGAGAACCGGCTTATCACGATACGCAACTGTCAGATCGGTTATCTGGATCGCAGGTTGCAACATTTGCATGTCCGTTCTCCACACTCAACGTTCGCTCTGTAACGCCGTAACGATAGTATCGATATTGTGGCGCACCATTCCGATGTATTCACCCTCTGGCGTACCGGGATCGCCGAGTGCATCGGAGAAAAGTTCCCCACCGATACGCACCTCGAACCCGCGCGCACGCACTGCAGATTGCACTGCCTCCAGCGTTCGCTGCGGTACAGAAGTCTCGACGAATATCGCAGGGATGCGCCGTGCTGCTATAAAATCGGCAAGACTCTGAACATCGGCAGTGCCAGCCTCGACCGCAGTGCTGATGCCCTGCAATCCATGTACCTCGAATCCATAGGCGCGGGCAAAATAGCGGAAGGCGTCGTGCGCGGTGACCAGTACACGTCGATCTTCGGGGATAAGCGCCGCCTGACCCTGCACATAGGCATGCAACTCATCAAGCTGACGCCCATAGGACTCAGCGTTCGCTCGATAGATCGACGCATGCCCCGGATCCAGATCGATCAACACATCGCGCACATAGTCCACCGTTTGACGCCACAACGCGACATCGAACCAGACGTGAGGATCGAACAGGTTATCGTACTCGTCGGATGGAAGCAGCGCCTCACGCGGGATGCCGCCGGTTACTGCAACCGTCCGGCTACGACTCTGCATCCGCTCGAGCACCTCACTCATCGCCGCTTCGAGATGGAGACCGTTGTAGAAGATAATATCCGCCCGCTGCAACTGCACCACGTCATCGGCGCTGGCTTTGTAGAGATGTGGATCGATTCCCGGTCCCATCAGGATGACAACCTCAACCCGCTCGCCACCAACGTTGCGCACCAGATCGCCAACCATGCCGGTTGTCGCAACCACACGGATCGGCCGGGCAGCGAGATCATCGCCGCCGGCTGCGGGTTGGGCACACCCGGCGATCAGGACTGCCACCAGCACGATCCAGATCGTGGCGTATGGCTTCAATCTGTCCATAATTCAGAACTCCGAAAAGACAATTTTGTCATACCTAAATCACACGTGCATTATACATGGCTGCGTGGCACGTGTCAAGGTTCAATCTCTCCATCGGACCCTGGCGATCCGCATCCCGTTGCGAATCGCTGTGGGAGACGGTCCGGGATGAGTAAGAGGCGCCCATCCAGGTCATCGCATAGTGATCACAGGCTAGGGCTTTTCGCGGAGGAGTTGGTCTGGCGGCTGCGGCTGTGGCGGTATCCTGGGTTGAGCACGGTGTGGTATGCGTTGCAGGATGTGGAGAGCGGAGTGCTGGAAGAAGTGCTGCGGTCTTGGCTGGGGGAGGAGCGGGCCCATGTGGTTGATGGGAAGCGGTTGCGCGGGAGCAAGCGGAGCGGGGAGCGTGCGCTGGCAGTGCTGACGATGGCGGGGCAGGAGCTGGGGAAGGTCGTGGCACAGCGTCGGGTGGACGCGGAGAACGAGCTGGCTGCGGCGCTGGCGCTGTTGGAGGAGGTGCCACTGGCAGGGAAGGTGGTGAGCGCCGATGCTGCCATCTTGCAAGCCCCCGTGGTGCAAACGGTGGTGGAAAAAGGGGGGCCCCTCCATCGGGCTGGTGAAGCACAATTAGCCTCAGGTGCGGGAAGCAGTGGAGGCGTGGATCACGTGGTGGTCGCAGCAACGTGGGAACCAGCCCGTGTACCACGCAGACACCAGCAAAGGCCACGGACGCAGCGAGCTGCGCGACGTATGGACGGTTCCCTGTGACCCTGAGCAACACTATCTGCACACCCAGTACGGGTGGCCAGGGGTGCAGTGGTGTGGACGCATCCGCCGCTCCAGAAAGACGGCGACCAGTCAGGAAGAGCGGGTTCGTGTACGGGTGGCAGGGGTCGCATTCCCCTGGTCACTCACCACAGCAGACGCCGCACGCCTCTTGCGCAACCACTGGACCATTAAAAATCGAGTCTTTTATGTTCGGGACGTGACCATGGACGAAGACCGCCTCCACGGCTGCCGCATCGCGCCGGCGCTCAGTAGTATCCGCAACGCAGCACGCTCGTTGGTGCGCCACCTGTTCTCTGGTCACTTCCTTCCCGATGCCCAACGACTCATCCGGGCCAGGCTGGATATCGGTTTCTCTCTGTTGTTGCCATTAAGACTTTGAAAAGCCCTGTCACAGGCAGTGATCCCTGGACAGGCCTGCGCCGGAATGCTATGATGGGGGCATGTGCAGCGATGCGCACTCATCGTGGAACCTCTGGGTGGCGATCAAGCGCAGACCATGCTGCACTAGACCCGGCGCCAGTGCAGGACAGGAGCTTCCTATGAGCGACAGCCAGCGTCCCGTTAGTCGTTTCCCTATCCCTGAACGGCTCGATGCGCTACCGCAGGATATGCGCGAGCGGATCGAGAAGGTTGCCGAAAAGACCGGCTTCATTCCCAATGTGTTTCTCGCGCTGGCTCATCGTCCCGATGAGCTTCGTGCCTTTTTCGCATACCACGATGCATTGATGGAACGGTCCTCCAACCTTTCGAAAGCCGAGAAAGAGATGATTGTGGTGGCCACCTCGGCGGCAAACGACTGTCTCTACTGTGTGGTCGCACACGGCGCTATCCTCAGAATCCGCAGCAAGAACCCGCGGCTTGCCACGCAGATTGCCACCAATTATCGTCGCGCCGAGATCACGCCGCGTCAACGCGCCATGCTCGATTATGCACTGAAAGTCGCATGCGACTCGGCCCGAATCGACGAATCCGACTGGCAACCGCTGTACGATCACGGCTTCACACAGGAGGATATCTGGGAGATTGGCGCAATTGCCGCCTTCTTTGCAATGAGTAACCGGCTGGCAAATATGAGCGCCCTCCGCCCCAACGATGAATTCTACGCTTTGGGTCGGTGAATAAGCAGACCACACATTGCAGGTACAACTATGCAAGCATCTTCACGCCGATTGCAGATGATCGTACACGTGCAGCACAGTTACAGCCGGAGGATCGATTCTTTGCCGATGCTGCCGCCTGGTGGCAGCATTGTTAGACATTACCACCAGACATATGCTGTGCCCGCCATGCGTGAGTGTATCGGTTACCGACGCAATGCCAGACGCACCAATTGAGCCAGACGCCACGGCGACGGTGCCTGTTCGAGGCGGGTGATCGCTTTGCACAGTTCAATGTTGCGTTGCGGTTCGACTGAGAGAAACAGTTGAGGGATGCTGAAGGGACCGCGCAGTATCGATTTTTGCGGGTTGGGGAGCATCAGCGGGTTCGCCACTTTGCCGCCAGATCGTCCCTCGCCATGGGCAATCGAGAACGCACCCCACGGCAGCACACCCGCCAGCACGGCTTGCTGCGCCACGGCGTTGATCGTAATCGTGCCGTACTGCAGATCGTTCAACGCGCGCTCGAATGCCGCCTGCACCCGACGTTCACGCAATGTGCGCGGATGGATCAGAATCGTCGCCGCCAGCGTTCCTCGAACCTGCCGGTTGAGAAACTCAACTGCCGTTTCGATGAACGTTGCCGCATCCTTTGCATCGAGCGCGAGTTCACCGATAGCCGGGCAGAACATTGTGCGCACAAAACAGTCCGCGTCGAGCGACGAAGGATCGAGGTCGGGAATAACCGTCCAGGGCAGGTGATCGAGATCTGCCTGACCGATCCGATGTGCGCGCGCGTGGGCATTCAGGAGCGTATCGAGCTGTCGCCGCGCTTCAGGGAACGGCGCCTGCCGAGTGGGAATGCGCGCCAGCACCTGCTCGAATGCCGCCAGGAATGAGTCCCGTCGCCGCCACCCACGGTGCTGCACAATCAGGCGTGGAGCGGGAGAAACAAACGCTGCATTGCATACGAATGCACGCACCAGAAGAATTGCGTGCCGGTGGAGATCTTCGTCGCTCCACGGACCCGGCACGACCAGCACCGGTGTCACGTTGCCAACCTCGCCGCTGAACGGTTTTGCCAGCAACGGTTCACGCCGCGCGCGACGTTCGACGCCTTCCTGTCCCGTACCAAAGATCTGCGTATCGAAGGCGGCATCGGCGCTACTGAAGTGAATGGTATCGACCAGTTCGTGAGCGCAGAGGTATGTATCGAGGTCACTATCGCCATAGATCAGTCGGACAACGCCCTGATCGAGTAGCGGACGAAAGACCTCCTCAAAGAGCGATGCCAGCGAGGCGCTGGTTGAGTGCAGCTTCAGTGCGACCACATCGCCATCGACAAACAATTTGTGCAGTACATCGGTAACCGGCAGAAAAGAAGATTGGCTGGCATTCACTATCAGCGCGACCCGACCATGCTCCGGCGGATTCCGGTAGATCTCCGCCTGATGCTGCACCACTTCTTCAACGGTCATACCCGGTTCGATCCAGACCTCACCGGTCATCCGGGGGAAGAGCGCAGAATCGTAACGACTGGCAGGCAACACCGGTACCACCACCTGCCCATCTGGTCGAGTCGTCAGAGTGCCGGGAAGATGCGGACGCCCATAATCGCGCACATCGCTCAGCGCCTGATGGATCAATCGCAGGGCGCGGGTCAGGATTGTGAACCAGGTGCGCTCCTCACCCTCGCCATACCCTCCCGGCGCCAGTCCCTTGGACTCCAGGCTTATCGTAATCCAGTGTTCCTCAGCCTCGGCAAGGTTGCGACGCAATGCGGCGATCAGGTCGATGCGCTCACTGAGACTTACCTGAACCCAGGCGTCCTTGCGGGAGTGCAGATCGGCAAGCGCGCGATCCACGTCCGCCCATAGCGGCGGCGTATGAGACGCCTTCGGCACAGCCTGATGATCCGGTGCAATGGCCGTCATCACAGCCTCCTTCCTCTTCCTTCAGGCAGCCTTCGTCCATCCTGGCGCGCTCCGGCAGCAACTCTGCGTACAACGCCTGAACGTCGTCTGATGAGCAACTGTCTTCCTCGTATTGTATCATAACGCTGTGCATCACGTCGGGAAGAGAAACAGCATGACGCTGAATGATCGACAACCCGCCTCTTCCTCTCCGGCACACAGACCGTCGCATGCGTGCGAACGCTTCGCCGACCGAAGCAGATCCGTTGCACAGGATCGTGGTATACTCAGGTATTCATCAATGAGCCAAGGATCAAAAAATAATGGAGTACCGTCTGTTTGGTCGTACCGGCGTGCGTGTGGTGCCGCTGTGCATCGGTGCAATGAATTTCGGCAATCCAACCGATGAGGCAGAAGCGCTGCGCATTATCGATCGCGCCCTCGACGCCGGGATCAACATGTTCGACACAGCCAACAGTTACAACAACGGTGAGAGCGAACGCATCATCGGGCGCGCCCTGGCGCGTGACGGAAAGCGTGACCAGGTATTCCTCGCCACCAAGGGACATTTTCCTGTCGGACCAGGTCCTAACGATCGCGGCAATTCACGCCTGCACCTGATACGCGCATGCGAAGATAGTCTCCGCCGCTTGCAGACCGATCATATCGATCTCTACCAGATCCATCGTCCTGATCCTGCCACGCCGGTCGAAGAGACGCTGGCAGCGCTGACCGACCTGGTGCGTCAGGGGAAGGTGCGCTATGTCGGGTGTTCGACCCACCCTGCCTGGCGCGTGATGGAGGCGCTGATGGTAAGCGAGTTGAAGGGATATGTGCGCTACGTCTCGGAGCAACCCCCCTACAACCTGCTTGATCGACGCATCGAAAATGAACTGTTGCCGCTCTGTCAAACGTATGGTCTGGCAGTTATTCCGTGGGCGCCGCTGGCTCAGGGTGTGCTGGCAGGGCGCTATACTGATGTCGCTGCACCTCCGCCCGACTCGCGCGTCGTTCTGCGCGGCGGCATCTACGCCGAACGTGTTACCGCACGCGGCATTGAGGTCGGTCGCGCCTTTGCTGCGCTTGCACGCGAGCATGGTCTTACCCCTGCGCAACTCGCGCTGCTGTGGGTCAAGGATCAACCCGGCATTACGGCGCCAATCTTCGGGGTACGCACCCTGGCGCAACTGGAAGAAGCGCTGCCGGTGCTGGAGATGACATTGAGCGCCGATCTGCGCACTGCGTGTGATGCACTCGTGCCGCCGGGCAGCGCCGTCGTCGATTTCCACAACACATCGGGCTGGATGAAGATGCGCCTTTCGTAACCAGAATCATAGTTGCCAGAAACGCAGTATGGTGGTACGATCAGTCCAACCCTACCCCGGTCGGGGGCGGTGTGTTGTTTCGAGCCAACACAGTTTCGAAGGGAGTCGCGCTCCGACACAATGGGTTATGCGGCGGGCCGCAGATACCCACGGGCCGACACCCACCTGCCGTGTGCAGGTTCGAAACCTATCCGCTTCACGCCGGCGGTGGGGTTTTCTCCTGTTTCAGGTTCTGCGCCATGCTGTTTCTCATCTACGGTCCAGACGAATATGCCTGCAGTGAAGCACTGGCAGCACTGAAGGCGCGTGTGCCGGCTGAGGTCGCCGATCTGAATATAACGACGCTCGACGGACGGCGAACGACGCTCGATGAGCTGGTGACCGCCTGCGAAGCGATGCCATTCCTTGCCGATCGGCGGTTGGTGATCGTCCACGACCTGCTGAAACACCAAAAAGCTGGGAAAGATCGTGATGAACTGCGCGCGTACCTGGAGCGTGTGCCGGATTTCTGCGACCTGGTCTTCATCGAAAGCGAAGACGTGGATCGACGTAGCGCGCTCTTTACCTTCCTGAAGAAACATGCCAGCCTGCACGAATGCCTTCCGCGCGAAGGTGTTGCGCTGCTGAACTGGTTGCATGAACGCGCGCAGTCGCTCGGCGTGTCGCTCGACAACGATGCAGCCCAACGGCTGACCATGCTGGCAGGCAACGACGGGCGATCCCTGGTCAACGAACTTGCCAAACTGGCAAGTTTTGTCGGGCGTGGCGGGCGCATCACCGTCCGCGAGGTCGATCTGCTGGTTGCCGATATGCAGGAGCAGAATCTGTTTGCCTTCATCGACGACCTGAGCGCCCGCCGCCGCAGCGCAGCGCTCGGCAGCCTGCGCCGTCTGCTCGACGATGGTCAGGCAGCACAGTATATTCTGTTCATGATGGCGCGGCAGGTGCGCATCCTGCTGGGAGTCAGAGATCTGGTTGCACAGCGCATGCGTCCTGACGACATCGCGGCGCAGTTGGGGCAGAAGCCGTTTGTCGTGCGAAAAGCGATCGAGCAGGTGCGCAGACTCAGCGACGCCGATCTGCGTCAACTGCACCAACGCCTGCTCGAACTCGACCACGCATCGAAGACCGGACGCGCAGAGATTGAAGCCGGACTGGAACTGATCGTTGCGAAAATGTGTTCCTGAAATGCGTCAGGATGGAGAAGCGATGGTCGCTTTGGCGAACTTCTTCGCCAAGCGCGACTTGCGGCGCGCAGCGTTGTTCTTGTGGATGATCCCCTTGACCGCAGCGCGATCCAGCAGGCTCATCGCTTCGCGCACCAGTTCTGCATTGGGCGTGCCCGCGAAAATTGCACGTTCCGCCTTCTTGATCGCCGTCTTGACCCGCGAACGGTACATCTTGTTGCGCAACGCGCGGCGCGCATTTGCCCGGATGCGCTTTTCAGCAGATTTTGTGTTTGCCAAGACTCGAACTCTCCTCGATACTGTGCATGCTGTTCATGATGAGAGCGGCTGCCGGTGCGCCGCTCATGCTGAATTGTGATTATACCAGGAAGCGACCATCTGCGCAAATAGCGCTATCACCAGCGTTCCCGGTTCTCCCATGAAACACCCACGCGCGCTCCTGAACACCATGATCGTTGCCACCGGATACCTGGCAAGCCGGGTCCTCGGTCTGGCGCGCGATGTATTGATTTCACATCAGTTCGGCACTAGCGCCGAACTGGCTGCATTTCGCGCTTCGTTCGGTATTCTCGATCTGATCTACCTGGTGGTTGCCGGCGGCGCGCTGGGATCCGCTTTCATCCCAGTTTTTTCGGCGGCGCTGGAGCAACGCCGTGACGCCTGGCGCCTGGCGTCGGCAGTGCTGAACCTGACATTGCTGGCGCTGGTTGCGGCATGCACGGCGGTGTGGATGTGTGCCACGCCTCTGGTGGCGCTAACTGTCGGGCGCGGACTGGATGCAGCCGAGCGCGCGCTCACGGTAGACGTGCTGCGCCTGATGCTGATCCAGCCGTTCCTGCTCGGCATCGGCGGTCTTGCCAAAGCGACGCTCGAATCGTTCAATCGCTTTGCGTTACCCGCTGTCGGATCGAACCTGTACAACCTGGGGATCATCGGCGGCGCACTGCTCGGACCATGGTTCGGCATCTACGGTCTGGTGTGGGGGGTGAATATCGGCGCAGCACTCTTTCTGCTGGTGCAACTGCCGGGGCTGCACGCCGTTGGTGCAAACTACCGGATCGGACGGCAACCCGCCGACGCTCACTCTGTGCGCATTCCCTGGCTGTCGTTCTTCCACGCCGAAGGTGTCGCACAGGTGCTGCGGCTGCTCGGTCCGCGCGTCTTCGGTCAATCCGCCTGGCAGGTCAACATGATCGCAATTGTCAGTCTGGCATCGACGCTGGGCAGTGCAGCCCTGGCAGCCAACGCATACGCGCTCCAGCTCATGATGTTACCGCACGGATTGATTGCATTGAGCCTGGCAACGGTTCTCTTCCCCGACATGGCGCGTCAGTACGCTGCGGGTGACCGGGTGACATTGCGCGCGACGGCGCTCGGCGGAGTGCGTGCCGTGCTCTTCCTGGCGCTCCCCGCATCGGCGATTCTTGGCGTCCTGGCGCTGCCTGTGCTGCGCATACTCTACCAGCGCGGCGCTTTCGACGCTGTATCGGCAGCATTGACGGCGGAGGCGCTGACGATGTATGCCCTGGGGCTTGCCGGATTCGCCGCTGCCGAAATCGCCGTGCGCGCATTCTTTGCCATGCAGGATACCCGCACACCGGTGATCGCTGGCATGCTGGCAGTGGTGCTCAACATCAGTCTGGGATGGTTGCTGCTGCGTCTGGGCATGGGGCTGGGTGGGCTGGGGCTAGCATTCAGCCTGGCGAACCTGTTTGAAGCCACGCTCCTGCTTGCCCTGCTTGGACGGCGGCTGGGTGGACTGGAGCACGATTTCTTCCGTGCAACCGGCGCCATGATCCTGGCAACCCTAGCGTGTGCTTTCACCCTCGCCCTCCTGCAACAATCCTCGTATGCAGTACTACCCTTCGTTGCACCTGGTGACACCTACCGCTGGCCTGGCGATTTCCTCCCGCTCCTGGCGTGGCTGACAGGCGCAACGATTCCTGGAGGGCTGGTCTACGCCGGTGTCGCCGCGCTCCTGCATGTGCCGGAACTCAACGCAACTATGGCACGCGGGCAGCGGATTCTGAGTCGAGTGCGGCTGCGGTTGAGAGTGAACTGAAGGCGCATAGCGCAGCGGCATCCCGCACGTCCCGATCGCGGGGCACCGATCGCACCACGATCAGCAGCATTCCCGGCAAGACAACAATGATCGCAGTGGGAAAATCTCTTTCTCCGTGCCTTATTTCACCGCCCACAGGTACGCCACCACCCTCCGATGGATGCCCTGCCGCGCTTCGACAAGCGGGCGCAAACAGGCGATAAACCTTTCCATCTCAGCGAGCGTCAGTGCCTCTCGCATTGCTTCCTCGATGGACGGGATTTTGGGGTTGTCGGCTGTGCGGATGAAGGCGTTCCAGTCGTCCTCTTCAGGTGGAGCAATGTCTACCTGCAACTCGAGATGAATTTCCCTGAACCCCGCCTGTTCCGCATATGCAATAAGATCACGCTCATCGAAGTTCAACATCGGATCGCTGTCAACCGGCTGCATACGACGATAGACCGCCCTGAGCTTCTGCGCAACATCCATCACCGGCGTCACATCATACCCGGCAAACATGTGAGGTTGATCGGACGCAGCAACCCCAAACCGATTGATCGGCTCAAAGAGCGACAATCGTCCGCCTGGTCGGAGCACGCGATAGAACTCTCGAAACGCCTGCTGCTTCACCGCAACATAGATCAGGACCGAACGCAGGGCAACCACGTCCACCGAGGCATCATCTAGCACCGCGAGATCCTCTGCCGGAGCAAGCACAAACCGGCAGCGATCCAGAAGCCCCATGTCGCGCGCCAGCGACTGCACGTGTTCCAGCACGTCCTGTGAAATGTCACTCAGGATGACGGTTCCGCTTGCAATCTTCTCCAGTGCGCCAAACCCGATCAACCCGTCGCCGCACCCGACGTCGAGCACAGTTTCGCCTTCGGCAAGGCGCGCGTTGTACAGCACCTTATCCCGCACCGGTCGCAAGAAATCCAGAACCATCTGCATACGCCGTGCGTCGCCGCCAAAACGCCGATGCAGCAGCCACGCACCCCAGATATCACTACCCATCGCGCCTCCTGACAGCAAGCATCGCAACCTGCCGGGAGCAGGGGCGCACCGCCGTGCGCCCCTCCCTGCCGACACATCCATCGCACCTGTCCGTGGATGCTTACACGCCGGACTGGCCTGCGTGACGACCATCGAGATCGGTCGCCCCTCCTTTGCTTCACTCCCACCGGGTGGAGCGATGGCCTCACGCTACGGGTCACGCGCAGCGCAGAGGTATACGTTCCTCATCCGCTCCGGTTGCCAGGGAGCGAGAGCGTCCAACCCTTCCAGGTATGAACCCCGCTCACGACACTATTCCGCTTGCGACGAGCAACTCGGCATTGAGAATGGCGCCGCCAGCTGCGCCCCGAATGGTATTGTGCGACAGCGCAACCATGCGCACATCCAGCACCGGGCAGGCGCGCACCCGCCCCACGCTGGCGCTCATGCCACGCCCGGCGTCGCGGTCACGACGCGGTTGTGGACGGTCGCCAGCACGGTGAATGATGAGTGCGCGTTCCGGTGAGCTGGGCAGGTGACGCACAATCTCAGGCGGCGTGAACGCTTCCAGCACCGCCAGCGCCTCTTCCGGCGATGGTTTCTGGGCGAACGATGCCGCGATCAGCGCTGTATGTCCATCGATGATCGGAACACGGGTCACCTGTGCGCTGATGGCGATCTGCGCTTCGATCACCTGACCTTCCACGACTCTGCCCAGCAATTTGCGCGGCTCAGACTCAATCTTCGCCTCTTCACCGCCATCGGCGATATTCGGGATGATATTGTCAATAATGTCGAGCGACGCCACACCGGGATACCCGGCGCCAGACACCGCCTGAAGCGTGCTAATGTGCGCCTTCTGCAAGCCAAATGCATCGTGGAGCGGCTTCAGCGGCATCACGGCGCTGATCGTCGCACAGTTCGGGTTGGTCACTAGGCATCCCTGCCAGCCGCGTTCGGCACGTTGACGTTCGATCAGCGCCAGTTGATCCGGATTGACCTCCGGGATAATCAGCGGCACATCGGCGACTGCGCGATAGGCAGACGCATTCGAGCAGACAGCAGTACGCGCTGCCCAGAGCGGTTCCGCCGTGCGCGCCACATCCGTCGGTAGCGCCGAAAGTGCAATCGCAACATCAGCCACCACCTCGGTCGGCTGAACGATCATCCCGGCTACCCGTTCCGGAATCGGCGTGTCGAGTATCCAGCGCACCAGTTCGCCATAGGGACGCCCTATCGTCCGGTCCGAACCGGTCAATACCGCAATCTCGAACCAGGGGTGATCCGCCAGAAGCTGCACCATCCGTTGACCAACAGCGCCCGTAGCGCCGAGAATAGCAACCGGCAATCGTTTGTGAATCATACCTGTGCTCCTTCCGTTATGCTTCATACTCCCGTCAGACGATGCACAGCACGCACAGCGGCATCACAGTCCGCCGCAGCAACGACAGTGCTGATCGAACATTCGGACGACCCCTGCGCAATCGCAATCACGTTGATCTGACTGTCGGCAAGCGCGCCAAAGACACGCGCTGCAACTCCCGGCGTATCACGCATGCCTGCGCCAACTGCGGTCACAATTGCGACATCATCACGCGCCCAGATCCGATCAATATCACGGCGTGCCAGTTCCAGCGCCAGGTTGTGCTCAAGCGCGTAGGTGACCTGGGAGACGGTACTGGATGGTACAACGAAGCAGATACTCTGTTCCGACGATGCCTGTGAGATCATAAGCACGTTCGCGCCAACACTGGCGACTGCGCTAAAGGTGCGCGCAGCAACGCCGGGAACACCAATCATGCCGCGCCCCTCGACAGTGACGAGACTCAGATTGCGGATGGCGGTAACTGCCTTAACCGTCTGACCCTGCGACTCAACATCCTGAACAACCAGCGTACCGGGGTGAGACGGATTGAACGTATTGCGTACACGCAGCGGAATACCACGTTCGACGATTGGGCGAATAGTGCGCGGATGCAGCACCTTCGCGCCGAAATATGCCAGTTCGCCCATCTCGGCATACGAGATAACCGGTATCACGCGGGCATCTGGCGCCAGACGCGGGTCGGTGGTCATCACGCCATCGACGTCGGTGTAGATATCGACCTCATCGGCATCGAGCGCCGCACCGATGATCGCGCCGCTGTAATCGCTCCCACCGCGCCCCAGGGTGGTTGTCACCCCTTGTTCGGTCGCACCGATAAAACCGGTGATGACCGGCACGATACCACTGTCGAGCAGCGGCAGGATCCGGGCACGGGTGCGGTCGCGCGTCATCTCCGGCAATGGGCGCGCGTCGCCGAAGTGTGCAGTCGTCACGACGAATTCGGAAGCATCGAGCGCTTCGGCGGGAATTCCCCGCGCCCGTAGCGCCGCAGCCACCACCCGCACACTCATACGTTCGCCAAGACTCGCAATTGCATCGATCGCACGCGGCGACAGTTCACCGAGAACAGCGACGCTATGACACAGGATGCTGAACTCATCGATCAGGCGCGCAACCTGATCGCCGACATCGGTGCGTTCATGCTCATCGGGCACAAGTTCCGCCAGCGTAGCAGCGTGCTTTTCGCGCAGCATCCGATCCAGATCGCGAAATGTTTGCCTGTCACTGGACGCAGCGGTTGTCGCGCCACGGATCAGCATATCGGTCACACCACTCATTGCGGAGACCACCAGCACCACACGTCCCCAGACAGCACGTTGCGCTTCGGTGATTGCAGCCACCGCCTGAATCGCAGCCGCGTCACCAACCGACGTGCCACCAAACTTCATCACCAGCAACGGCATTGTGAACCCTCCTTGCACTACCAGCCCAACCATCGGAGAATGGCGTTTATATCTGCCGGCACCGGCTGAGGCACATCGAACTGCTCTACTGCCAGTCCGGGATCCTTCAACCCGTGACCGGTGAGTACTGCCACATAGCGCGCATCCGGATCGGCGCGCCCCTCCGCAACTATTTTGCGCAACCCGGCGACACCGGCTGCCGATGCCGGCTCTGCAAATACCCCCTCCAGGCGCGCCAGGTCACGCCAGCTGTACAGGATCTGCTCATCGCTCACGGCATCGATCAATCCTCCCGACTGATCACGCGCATCGAGCGCGTAACACCAGCTCGCCGGATTGCCGATCCGGATCGCAGTTGCGAGCGTCTCAGGACATTCCACCGGAGCACCGCGTACAATCGGCGCTGCACCTTCCGCCTGAAAGCCAAACATTTTCGGCAAGCGATTGATCCTGCCCGCTTCGTAATACCGGCGGAATCCCATCCAGTACGCAGTGATATTGCCCGCATTGCCAACCGGCAGACAGAGCGCATCAGGCGGACCACCCAGCGTATCGCAGATCTCGTAGGCTGCGGTCGCCTGCCCTTCGAGGCGATGCGGATTGACGGAGTTGACCAGCGTCACCGGGAACTTCTGCGCCAGATCGCGCACAATATGCAGCGCTTCGTCGAAGTTTCCCTCGATCACTAGCAACCGGGCGCCATACATCAACGCCTGCGCCAGTTTGCCCAGGGCAATCTTTCCGGCAGGCACAACAACGATGGACTCAATACCGGCATGCGCTGCATATGCCGCTGCACTTGCCGAGGTATTGCCGGTCGAAGCGCAGATGACCGAGGTCGCGCCGGCTTCGATGGCTTTGGCAACTGCCACCACCATCCCGCGATCCTTGAACGATCCAGTCGGGTTGGCGCCTTCGTACTTCAGGTACAACTCACGCACACCGATAGAGCGCGCCAGGCGGGGTGCTGCTATCAGCGGCGTGTCGCCCTCGCCAAGGCTGAGACGCGGGGTTTGCCCGGTCAATGGCAGAAATGCGCCATAGCGTTCGAACAGCATGCCTTCCTCCGTCTGTGAATAGAAAATAGAAAAGCCCCCGTCCTTGTGCAGGAGGGGGCGTCCATCGCGATCCGGCTGTCAGCGCCCGGAAACCCTCCCACGACGAATCATCCCGCGCGTAGTAGTCGGGGTCATCGTCGTGGTTGTTGTTGTGCAGGAAGCTGAACGCATATCAGTGGCCGGTATTCCTGTTCGTTGACGAGGCTACTATACCCGTGATGGCCCAGACTGTCAAGCGCAACGAAAACCAGATCCAGATCACACGATGCAATCCTTAATCCACCGTCTCCCCCTGACTGTGCTATAATTGCACCAGATAACTGCATGACAGGAGCATTCCGACCGTGGCGCAGCGCGAACCGACCATCGCCAGCATTCTTATGGAACTGGCTGAGGAATACGACGATGTCGTCGCTGAGCGTGAAATCTACGAACGTGTCTTGCACCGGCGTCCCAGCCAGGCACGTGATCCCCTCGCCAGCATTCGCGAACGTCTCCGCTTCGAGGCGAACGAGGTCGGTTGGGTGCGGCTCGGCGAAGGCAAATTGTTGCCCCTGCGCGTTGCACTGACCGGCCTGCAATTCCGGGTTGCACCAGACCCACATGAAATGGCCACCGGTCTTCTGCTACACGCACGATTGATCCCATTCGTTCCACTCAACCGCACCGACTTCGTCCTGGTGGATGCTGCCGGATCGCCAATCCGGTTCCACTCCGACGCCATAACCCGGGTCGATGATCTGTTCGGTCCGATGGAACAGCCGGCAATCAATATTGGTGACTGGATGCATCAGGCAGGCATGTTCGACGGTGATACAATCCTGGTGACGATTGAGCGAGCATCGCCGCTGACCCTTCGTTTGCAACGCGAGCCGCACTCAGCAGTTCATTCACTCGAAGCGCGCCGTCAGGAGCAGGAACTGCTCGAAGGGATCGTTGCCCGCGTCATGTCCAGCCGTTCGCTCCCGATCAGTGCCGCCGAAGCGGTGCTGCCGGTCTACGCCCAGGCAGCGTGGCGCACCACCTACGCAGGACGACCCTGGCAGGAACTGGTGATGAATGACCGTCGGCTGCGCCTGATCAACGGTATGTTCCTCAGCAATCAGGTGCATCATTCGCTAACAGACCTCTTCGACGACCTGGAAAAGCACAGCCAGGAAGCACAAGACGCCGAACTGCTGGCCGCAATCGATGCACTGCAACGGGACATGCTGGAGAGTCGCCGCGAGGCGGCTGCACAGGAGATCTGGAATGGCATTGCACCACGTGCATCAACAGCACGTGTTGTCTTCGATACACGCACCAGCGAAACAATAATCCTTCAGCCAGACCCGATCAATGCCCTCCAGGATTACATCGAGCAGATAGAGGAACATCTGCGCAATGGCGAGTACGACCAGAGTGAGTGGGACATACTCGATGAGGACGACTCCCTGTTCGCAGATGTGGGCATCGATGACGACAATTTGCCGATGATCGACGATCTGCGCGAATTCATTGCCGAACGACCCGAACTGCTCGCCGCTGCCCGTTGCCTTATGGCGGCACTCAGCCCTGATGAGATCGAGCGCCTGCATCGCGCCCAGAGCAATGAAGAGATTCAGCATATCCTGGCAGCGCGTTTTCACCGCATACTCCCCGAGAACCCGCACCTGTTTGCAACACTCGTGCCGTATGTCGCTACCGATACAACCATCTCCGACTTCAACGGCGGAGCGCCCGAACTCGAAGCCATTTCCGATGATGACATATCGCCGCTCGACCAGGAGGAGTGGGACGATGAAAGCAGCGCCTGGGACGATGAGGCCGACGACGAGCCGACGCCTGGTGATGAAGCACTGGCTGCCAGCCACGAGTTGATGGAGCGTTTCTATGCGTTTCTGCTGGCGCAGGGCAAAAGTGAGGCGACAGCCGCCAGCCGCACCGGCGATCTGTGGATCTACGCCGATTTCCTGGCCAGCTATTACGCACAGACGCTCGCCGAAGGCAACTACGCGACCCTCGATGAGTGCCTGTTCTTTTTCTACCCTCGTCGCGTCGCCAGCAGTTCGCCGCGCGGAGCGCGTGAATTCTGCACGTCCCTGAAGCAGTTCTACGCCTTCCTGCGTGCAGAACGCAATATCGACGATCGCTTTGCACGCGAGATGTGGCGTCGTCGCGATCAGGCCGCACGGGTCGTCGATCTCTATGAGCGGATCGATGCCGACTCGCCACAGTTCGAGCGATTGTTCGTGCGCCTGTTTGCTCCGTATACCGTCTGAAACCGTCTGCATGCACGATTGCATATGATGATGTCGCTCCTGTGCGCTGACATCACAGGAGCAAGGCAGCGCCCATGACAATGATCTATTTTATCTCGATGTTGCGCCCCAATACCCACCTGTACGATGTGGCGCTGGATATCCATCCCATCGACGAACCAACGCTCGATCTGGCGCTTCCTGCCTGGACACCGGGATCGTACCTGATCCGTGACTACGCACGCCATGTCCAATCCTTCGCCATAACCGACGAGCATGGCGCGCCATTGCCCTGGCGCAAGATCGACAAAACCACCTGGCGCATCGAAACCGGCGCCACCCGGCGCATCCGTGTCACCTATCAGGTCTATGCGTTCGAGTTGAGTGTCCGCACCAGCCACCTCGATAATACACACGGCTATTTCAATCCTTCTAACATCTTCATGTACCGCTGCGGTCGTGCCCACGAACCATGCCTGGTCTACGTCCAGACTCCTCCCGGATGGCAGGTAACGACCGGCCTCGCGCTGGCACCGGAGCAACACGATGGATGGGTCGCGTTCTATGCTCACGACTACGACGAACTGGCCGACTCACCGTTCGAGTGTGGCACGCACCGTGTGTTGACATTCGAGGTAGATGGCATTCCTCACGAAATTGCGCTCTGGGGACGCGGTAATGAAGATGAGCAGCAGATACTGACTGATACACGCACCATTGTTGAAACCACACGTGCCATGTTCGGTCACCTGCCATACCGCCGCTATGTCTTCATCCTCCACCTGGTCGATGGCGGGTATGGTGGTCTGGAACATCGCAACAGCGTTTCCAATATCGTCGATCGCTGGGGATTCCGCCCTGCACGTTCGTATGAGAAGTTCCTGGCGCTCACCGCCCACGAGTTCTTCCACGTCTGGAATGTCAAGCGTATTCGCCCCGCACCGCTAGGACCGTTCGACTACACCCGCGAAAACTACACCCGTCAGTTATGGGTGATGGAAGGCATCACTAGTTACTACGATCATCTGATCCTGCTGCGCGCCGGGTTGATCAGCCGCGAACGCTATCTCGAAACGATTGCCGACGACATCAAACTGTTGCAGAGTCAGCCGGGACGTGCGTTGCAATCGCTCGAACAGAGCAGCTTCGATGCCTGGATCAAGTTCTACCGTCCCGATGAGAATGGACCCAACAGTAGCATCTCGTACTATCTGAAAGGGAGCCTGGTTGCGCTCCTGCTCGACCTGGAAATCCGACGGCACACCGGCGGCGCACATTCGCTCGACGATGTGATGCGCTATCTCTACGCAGAATATGCAGACGACCAGGTGCACGACCTCTACAGCGGCAATCGGGTGAAGCGCCCCGGTTTCGATGACGACGACGGCTTCTGCCGTGCAGTCGAAACCGTTGCTGGCGCGGAAGATGGTGCGTACCGGGCATTCCTGGCGCACACTGTATCCGGCACAGGCGAACTTGACTATGCGCGCGCCTTCGAGACGGTTGGATTGCAACTCGTATGGGGACATACGCTCGAAAAAGAACAGGATCATCCACCGGGATGGCACGGGTTGCGCCTCAAAACCGAGCATGGCCGCCTCAAAGTATCGGTTGTTCTGGCAGGCGGACCGGGTGAAGCTGCCGGGATCTACGCTGGCGATGAACTGATCGCCCTCGATGGCATTCGTATCGACGAAGAGCGTCTCAAGGCACGCCTGGCGGAGCGCAAACCAGGACAGACGGTTGTGTTCAGCCTGTTTCGGCGCGACGATCTCCGCCACATTCCACTACAGCTCACCGAAGCGCCGCCCGATACTCTCACGATCGCACCGGTCGAAGCGCCAACCGATGAGCAAATCCGCCAGCTGGAAGCATGGTTGAAGGTGGTAGCATCCTGATGGGGCATGAGTCGTCGTACTCCGTCAACGACCACTCAGCACACGTCCTGTGAGCCACGTGGCGTGACGGCACACGTCCGCCGCAATTCATTGCAGCACGAGTGACAGGGACGCAGGGTGACCGGATACGTTCGCCAAAATTCATTGTGGCAGGAGTCGGTGAGAGGCAAGGGGTGACCGAAAGGAATTTCGGTCAATGGGCGAGCGGCACGGGTCGGTGAGAGGCGAGGGGTGACCGAAATACACATCGTTCAGCGATCACCCGACGGAACATGCAGCAATAGCAGGGACAGGAGGAACGTCTGCCATGTCCGATCTTACCTATCTGACAATCGCCGAAGCCGCTGATCTGCTGAAGCGTCGTGAGATCTCTTCAATTGAGCTAACCGAAGCGCACCTGCGTCGGATTGACACTCATGATGCTCGTCTCAACAGTTTCATCACTGTTACTGCTGACCACGCGCTGGCACAGGCGCGCGCCGCTGATGCTGAATTGACGCGCGGCATCTGGCGTGGGTCGTTACACGGCATCCCCATCGCGCTGAAAGACCTGTATGATACTGCCGGTATTCGCACTACTGCCGGCTCGACATTCTTTGCCGACCGCATCCCCAATGCCGACGCCCGCACTGTGACACTGCTCTACCAAGCAGGCGCGGTGCTTCTCGGTAAACTGAATATGCACGAGTGGGCGCTGGGTGTTACCAACATAAATCCACACTACGGTCCGTCGCGCAACCCCTGGGATACATCACGTATCACCGGCGGTTCGTCTGGCGGCGCTGCTGCTGCGCTGGCAGCCGGTCTCTGTATGGGCGCGCTGGGCAGCGATACCGGCGGCAGCATCCGTATTCCGGCATCCCTCTGCGGGATCGTCGGTCTCAAGCCAACCTTCGGGCGGGTAAGCCTGCAAGGGGTTATTCCGTTGAGCTGGAATCTCGACCACGCCGGTCCGATGACGCGCACAGTGACCGATGCTGCACTGCTGCTCCAGGTGATCGCCGGGTACGACCCGGATGATCCGGCAAGCGTTGCGCTACCGGTCGATAACCTGCTTGCAACGATCGATGCGGGCGTGATCGGATGGCGCATTGCTTTGGCAACCGACACACACTTCGGTGAAGCCGATCCAGAGGTTATCTCCGCCGTCCGGCGCGCGGCGACCGTTTTCGAGGAACTGGGCGCTCACGTTGAAGCAGTTGATCTCAGCCAGGGACGCGAAGCAGCACAGATGAACGCCCTGATGACGACGAGTGATGCAGCCGCATTCCACCGCGACCGTCTGCGCGATCACCCGCATCGGTTCGGCGCCGATGTGCTGGCGCGCATGGAACGCGGCGCACAGTATACATCAACTGAGTATATCCTGGCGCGTCGCTTTCAGAGCGAATGGCGTCGTCGTCTGGAACGCCTCTTCGAGCAGTTCGATCTGTTGCTGACGCCTGCCACGCCGATCACTGCACCGGTCATCGATGGGCTGGATGCAATCGAGGCAGCACGTCAGTTGACCCGCTGTACTGCACCGTTCAATCTTGCCGGTCTCCCCGCACTCGCTGCGCCCTGCGGTCTGAGCGCCGCAGGATTGCCGGTCGGGTTGCAGATTGTTGCCGCGCCCTGGAACGAGGCGCGGGTGCTGCGCGCCGGCAGGGCGTTCGAGAATGCAACATCGTGGCATCGCCAGACCCCACCAGGACGGTGAGACATGACATCCGCGATCGACCAGCCACGGTTCTACCTTGGTTGTGCAGTTTGGGCACACCCTTCATGGAGCGGTATTCTCTTCCCCCGTCATGCGCACAGCGCCGACTATCTGCGCCTCTACAGCCGACGCCTGACAACTGTCGAGGGAAACACAACCTTTTATGCCGCGCCGTCCGACGAGACGGTGCGGCGTTGGGCGGATGAAACACCGCCATCGTTCCGGTTCTGCTTCAAACTCCCGCGCGATGTCAGTCACCAGGGATCGCTGATTGCACGTCTCCGCGAGACAGAAGCATTCGTGCAACGCATGGCGCCGCTCGGTGAGCGGCTGGGACCATTCTTCCTGCAACTTCCGCCGGGCTATTCACCTCGTCAGATCGACGACCTCGCCGCATGGTTACAGGTATGGTCTCCTACTATTCCGCTGGCGGTCGAAGTGCGCCACAGCGACTGGTATACATCGCAGGGAGAAGCATCGCTCATGGCGTTGCTGGAGCATTACGGCGTCGGGCGGGTGCTGATGGATGTGCGCCCACTCGACCTGGGACCGTTGCCCGGCGCGGATGAAGACGTGCGCCGCGCACGCGATAACAAGCCGGATGTGCCGCTCCACCCGCTCCGTAGCGCATCGTTCACACTGATACGCTACATCGGTCACCCGGAAGTGATACGGAACGATCCGTTGCTCGACGAATGGGCAACGCGAGTACGTGCGTGGATCGCTGAAGGAACGACCGTCTTCTTTTTCATGCACTGTCCCGTAGAACGCGAGTCGCCGCTGCTCTGTCGCGCCCTCCAGCACCGTCTCGAGGGAACCCCTGGTGTACCACCGTTGCCGTGGGACAGTGTGGGGGATGACGGTGAGCAACTGGCTCTGTTTTGAGCGCGCAGAACGCCACACCTCCCTCAGTTGCACGCCTCTTGAAGATGTGCTATTATCCCAATGTCTTCACAAAGTGAATACCATCGCGGTGACCCGCAGGCCCGGATGCCAGGGCGTAAAGGTGGAAGCTGGTGCAAGTCCAGCGCTGTGCCGCAACTGTAACCGGTTGTTTGCCGGAAGCCAGGACTCCTGCCGCGATGTTGAATGTGTTCGACCCTTCTCGAGCCAGGGAGGAGAACATGCCTGAAGCCCCCTTTTTTGCACAGCAGGCAGGTCATGTAGCCCCGATTCTCGGAAGAGACCGGGGCAATTCGTTGGTGGGCAATAACGCTTGTGTGGAACACCATCTGTACCGCACAAGCGGAGGCTACATATGCCCATGAGCGATAACGACGAGGAAGACCTGTACTGCGAACTTGCACACTGCCAGGAACGTCTGCTGCGGATCGAACAGGACCTGACGCTGCTCGGATGGCTGCCCACATCATATGCCTGGACGCTGGTGGAACAGTTGCACCACGAGCACGCCAGATGTGCCTGGCTCTGGCGACTGGTCGGCGCGTCAGATCGCGACGTCTCCCGGAATGAACGCCGGAGTCGCAGATGAGTGCATCTTCAGATCATCGCCCGCGTCTTCCATAGCCATCGGCGGACAGTAGAACCGGTTTGTTGAAACCTGGAGGAAGCATATGCAACGAATATCTCGCCTGATAATCCTCGTACTGCTGGTGACAATGCTGATCGCGTGTGGTGGAGCTGCCGCGCCAGCACCCACCAATGCACTGCAGGCGCCGACGAGCGCGCCAACTGCCGTACCAACTGCAGCGCCGACGGTTGAACCCACAGCAGCGCCAACTGTTGCCATGCTGGAAGCACCGACGGTGAACCTGATTGACGAATGTGTTACCGACTACGATCCGGAGATCGACTACTTCCCCGAAAAGGTTACCCTGAGCGACTCGGTTGGCTGGACAATCGCGTACTTCAACAACTACAAGATCATTACTGTGCTCAACCCCTGGCGCAACGCCGATGTGCAGTTTCGCTACGTCCTGGTGCAATGCGGCACTCCCCCGCCTGCGGATACAGGTGATGCGCTGGTGATCGAGGTGCCGGTGAACAGCATCGTCGCAATGTCAACTACGCAGTTGCCGCACCTTAGCGAACTTGGCGTGCTCGATAAACTGGTCGGTGTTGATAGTTTCCTGTATATCAACAACCCCGACGTGCGGAAAAAGATCGAAGCCGGCGAACTGGTCGAGATCGGCAGCGGTGGGCAGGTTAATGTCGAACAGGCGCTCGACCTTCAGCCGGACCTGATTATGACCTATGGCGTTGGCAACCCGGAGTATGATGCCCACCCCAAACTGCTCGAAGCCAACCTGAAAGTTGTGCTGAACAGCGAGTATATGGAGACGTCGCCTCTGGGACGCGCCGAGTGGATCAAGTTCACGGCAGCCTTCTTCAACCAGGAAGCACGGGCGACCGACGTTTACGACACAATCGCACGTCGTTACCGAGAAATGGCAGCAAAAGTGCGCAATGTTGCAACCAGACCCACCGTGTTCACCGGCGCGCCGTTCCAGGATACGTGGTCTATGCCGGGCGGCAGAAGCTACGTCGCTCAGTTGCTGGCTGACGCCGGTGCAGACTATCTCTGGGCAGACGACACATCAATCGGAAGCCAGCCGCTGAGTTTCGAAGAGGTGTTCGAGCATGCCCGCAACGCCGATTTCTGGCTCAACCCCGGCTCAATGAAGAGTCTGACGGAAATAAGGGAGGCAGATGAGCGCTTCACCGAATTCGCTGCCTTCCAGAACGGTAATGTGTTCAACAATAACAATCGCCTCAACGAAAACGGCGGCAATGACTACTGGGAAACCGGAGTGACGAACCCGCACCTGATACTTGCCGACCTGATCAAGATTCTCCATCCGGAATTGTTGCCGGATCATGAGTTGTACTTCTACCAGAAACTGGCGCCATAGGAGATGCGATGCCAAAACCCTCTATGAACCCCTATGCGCGGCATATCTTTATCTGCACCGGACGCTACTGCGATCCGCAGGGGCGAGCAATCCATCTATATGCGCATCTGGCGCGTCTGCTCGGTCCACTGAGACGCTACGAGAATCCGTGCCGGGTCAAACGGGGCACGACACCCTGCCTGGGTGTCTGCTCCGGTGGTCCGATCGCCGTCGTGTACCCTGATGGTATCTGGTATCACCACGTCGATGAAGTGGTGCTTGAACGGATCGTGCACGAGCATCTGGAACAGAACAAGCCCGTCGCGGAGCATGTCTTCCACCAACTGGGCGCCGACGAGACGGGGTCGCGCTAAGGTAGACACTGAAGATGGAACAGAAACACGGCATAACAGAAACGTTTGGGCAATCGGTCACACCGACTTCCATTTCGTCCTGGCCCCGTTTGGGATTGCGTCTATCAGCACTGGCAGCAATGTTCGGCATTATGCTCCTGGCATTCCTGCTCAGCCTGAGTTTCGGGTCGGTGCGCATTCCTCTGGAACAGGTGATGACGATCCTGATCAGCGGGCAGGCTGAACGTGCAAGCTGGACAACCATTGTCTACGATTTTCGCTTACCGAAAGCGCTGACAGCAACACTGGCTGGCGCAGCACTCGGCGTCAGCGGGTTGCAAATGCAGACCCTATTCCGCAACCCGCTGGCCGATCCATTTGTCCTGGGGGTGAGTTCTGGCGCCAGTCTGGGAGTCGCACTGGTTGTGCTGAGTGTCGGGGTTACCAACTCCAGCTTGCTTGCAGTCACCGGTCTGATCGGTAATCTGAGCCTGGCAGCCGCCGCAAGCATCGGTGCCGGTGCGGTGCTGGCGCTGGTGCTGACAATGGCGCAACGGGTGCAAAACAGTGTAACACTGCTTATTCTGGGACTAATGATTGGCTACATAACCAGCGCGATTGTCAGCCTGTTGCTCTACTTCAGCATTGCGGAACGCATCCAGGCATATATTGCGTGGAGTTTCGGCAGTTTTGGCGGGGTTACCTGGGGTCGGATGCAGGTTCTTGCACCTACCATAGGCGTTGGGCTGTTGCTGGCGTTCATCCTGACGAAGTCGCTCAATGCGCTCCTGCTTGGCGAGGCATATGCCCGTAGCCTTGGGATCGACATCCGACAGGCGCGAACCGGCATCGTTGCCAGTAGCGCTCTGCTTGCCGGAACAGTGACTGCATTCTGTGGACCGATCGCGTTCCTCGGCATTGCCATCCCGCATCTCTGCCGGGCGCTGCTGCGCAGCGCCGATCACCGGGTGCTGATCCCCGCCTGCATTCTGGTTGGAGCAACGACTGCGCTGCTCGCAGACCTGTTCGCACAGGCGCCTGGCTTGAGTATTGTCCTGCCGTTGAATGCGATTACTGCACTGATCGGCGCACCGACGGTCGTCTGGATCATTCTGCGACGTGGTGTTGGACGGGAAATGTTTGGGTGATGAGCACGGTGATTCTTGCAACCGAACATCTGAGCATCGGCTACGCTCCGCGCCATGGTCAACAGCGGCTCGTTGCTGCCGACTTGAACCTGATCCTCCGCGCCGGAGAGATGGTCTGCCTGTTGGGACCCAACGGTGTGGGAAAATCGACCCTGTTGCGCACGCTGGTGGGGATACAACCGCCGCTCGGTGGGCGGGTATGGCTCGATGGCATCGACCTCGCCTGGCTGAGCGCGCGTGAGATCGCCCGGCGCATCAGTGTCGTGCTGACCGAGCGCATCGAGGTCGGGCAACTCACCGTCTATACGCTGGTTGCCCTGGGGCGTCACCCGCATACTGGCTGGACAGGACGCCTGACTTCACACGATGAGGCAGTGGTACGCCAGGCGCTCGAAGCGGTCGATGCGGTCAACCTTGCGGGGCGATTGGTACACGAGCTAAGCGATGGCGAACGGCAACGGGTGATGGTGGCGCGCGCACTGGCACAGGAACCACTGATCATGGTGCTCGATGAACCAACCGCCTTCCTTGATCTCCCACGACGGGTTGAGATGATGCGTCTGTTACGCCGCCTGGCGCACGAAACACAGCGGGCTATGATCCTTTCGACCCACGACCTTGATCTGGCGCTGCGCAGCGCCGATCTCCTCTGGCTCATGGCGCCTGGCGGAAATGTGTATGCTGGTGCGCCGGAAGACCTGGTGCTCGGTGGCGCATTTGAGGAAACCTTTTCCACCGAGGGAGTCAGTTTCGACCGTTATCAAGGGCACTTCCGCATCCACCCACCCACCCGGCGTTATGCCGCATTGACAGGTGAGGGAGTGGTGCGTGCATGGACTGCCCGCGCTCTCGAACGTGTCGGCTATGGAGTGGTCACCCCCCACGAGCCGGCCAGCGTGCATATTGCAGTCACCGGCGAAGGGCGCCAACCATGCTGGGAAGTGCGAACAAACGGCGACATGCCACAGCGCGTCCGAACACTTCACGATCTGGTCACGCTGGTGCGACACATTCAGGCATAACACGCACCATGCATGTTCATCTTCAATTATGGGTTAATGCCGGATAACATGATTGACAGGACCGTTTCAGGCATTCCTGCGTTGAAGGTGTATCCTTGTTGCTGGAAATTGCGGGAACGGGCCTGACCGAGGAGGGCGGGTGCGGGTGTATAGCGT
>DAOUBK010000056.1:0-40157 GCA_034432635.1 Roseiflexus sp. | reverse complement strand
AATACCTCTCCGGAGAGGAAAATACGCATCAACCACCGCCAGTGCTTTCTGAGACATCACCAGAATATCCAGTATTCAATCTTTGATATATACCCCAGGAGGGTTCCTTCGTCAAGCGGATCTTCGCCCCATTCCCCTAAGAACCTATCCGAATAACCTGGCAGCGCGGAAGGTGATCCACGCACAGGCAACATGAAGCATCGCCAGATCGTTTTCGACCTTTTTCGCCCAGCGTACCAGCAGGCGACGAAACCGATTGAGCCAGCTGTGGCTGCGCTCGACGATCCAGCGCCGTGCCCGCTTACCCGCCTCCCGCGCCAGTTCCTTGGCCTCCTCGCCCCGCGAGCGAATGTGGGCGGTGAAGCCGAACTCGGCGAGGATCGTGCGCACCTCATCATAGTCATAGCCTTTATCCAAACCCATGCCCTGCGGCTGCTCCGCGGTCGGGTTGGGGCGCTCCACAACGATGCTCTCGATGGTCGCACGCACCAGCTTCATATCATGGCGATTCGCGCCATCAATCGCCACGTCGATCGACACGCCGTGCCCCTCCGTCACCAACGAGCGTTTCACGCCGTCTTTGCCCCGGTCGGTCGGATTGGGGCCGGTCTTTTCCCCCCACGAGGGGCGCTTTGGTTATCGCTCCATCCATACTCAGCCAGGCCCAACCGATCCCCTTCAGTTCATCAAACCGTTCGAGCCCGGCCTGCCACAGCTTCAGAAAGACGCCCGCCGCAACCCATTGGGAAAACCGGTCGTGGGCGGTGGATTTGGCACACAACTCCGTTTCGTTCAATGCGGCCCACTGGCTGCCGGTCCGCAGGACATAGAAGATGGCATCCGCACAGCGGCGATCCGATACCCGTGGTCGGCCACCACCGAAGCGATGGGGGTTCACGTGAACTGGCAGCAATGGCTCCAACACGGCCCACAGCTCGTCCGAGATCCGCAAGCCGGTCGTCGTCTTGGTGTTTGGGGTACGAGCGCGCGTGCGCTTCGTCGTTGTCTCTTTGCTCATACCCCATAGTTTACCAGTTATTCGGATAGGCTCTTAGCAGGATCAAGAGTCACTCCCTACCTGTTCGATCCGCTGTTCACCCGCGTACACATTCAGTGACGCGCTACGCAGGAACCCGACCAGGGTCATGTTGAAGCGCTGCGCCAGAGTGACCGCCAGCGTCGATGGCGCGCCTACTGCAGCTACCACCGGTATGCGCGCTGTCAGCGCTTTCTGCATGATCTCGAAGCCGGCGCGTCCGCTGATCAGTAGAATCGCCCGCGTGAGTGTCGGCAGTCGCCCTTCTAGTAGATGCGCCCCGATCAGTTTGTCTACGGCGTTGTGCCGTCCAATATCCTCGCGCAACGCCAGCAGCGCGCCGTCGGTGTCGAACAGCGCAGCCGCGTGGAGACCGCCGGTTTTGTGGAAGAGCGCCTGCGCCTGCCGCAGCGTAGCGTCGATGCCGGTGAGAACCGGCAACGTAACACGCAGCGTATCATCGGGCAGCGGGGTGCAACCACGCGCCAGCAACGTCTCCAGCGACGCCTTGCCGCAGATGCCGCACGCCGATGAAACGTAGAACATGCGCTGCGCGTGGGTCAGGTCAGGGCAGGCATTGGAATGCAGATCAACAGTGATCGTGTTGAACCGTGCTTCATCGCCGATCGACGCATCGTTGCAGTAGCGGATGGTCGCAATCTCGCGCCGTTCGTGCACAATGCCTTCACCAAACAGAAATCCGGCGGCGAGATCGAAATCTTCGCCCGGCGTGCGCATGATTGTGGTCAGCGGAATGATTCGGCGACCATCGGCGCCGGAGATCGTCAGGCGGATCTCCAGCGGTTCCTCGACGACCAGCGTGTCCTTCTCGCGGCGCCACCGTCCGTCACGCACTTTGACGATGGTGCGTCGTTGCACGTTTGGCTGCATCAACACCGTTTCTTCCTTTCCCGGTTGCGGATCTGTTATTCCCTGCGCCGCTGCGTTTTACCGTTCCCTGCGCGATCCCGTATCTCCGGCGCTCACGCCCTGTGGTTCGGCGCCGACGGGGGTAGTCTGGTTCGGGGTGCGGATCGGATGGAGTGTGACGATTGCCTTGTACGCCGGTACGCCGGAACCCGGATCGCGGCGACGGGGGGAGATCAGCACATTTCCTTCGGGCCAGTGAACCTGTACGTTGCGAGGCTGCATCGGTGCAAATTTCACCCGCGCCCGCATTTCCCCCGCATCCGACCGGATGAGCACCGGATCGCCTTCGCGCATGCCGAGCGCGGCTGCATCATCCGGGTTTATGAGGAGATCATCACGCCGCGCGCCGTTGAGCGGATCGCGTTCACTGTGGATGAGCGAGTTGAACTGTTTTCCACGACGGGTTCTGAGCACGAATGCCCCTGTGGGCAACGTCTGGTCCGGCGGTGTGAGCGGCGTCATCACCGCGCGACCGTCGGGTGTGGCGAAGATGCCGTTGCGGCACAGAATGCGCCCGCCCCACTGTACATGGTCGCCGGCGTGTCGCAGGTGCTGGATACCGTCGTATTCCGGCACGATGCGCGCTATTTCTTCCCGGATCTGTTGCCCGCTCACATAATGGATGAGAGGCGCACGATCCGGCGCCGCCCGTTCCGCTACGCGCATGAAGATTTCCCATTCACTGCGCGCTTCCGCCGGTGGCGGCACAATCTCCGGCGAGAAGATTATTTCGCGCTCGGTGCTGGTCTCGGTTCCGCCATCACGCTGCTCGTAGCGGGTGGCGGCGGGCAACAGCAGCACCGTATCCGCCGGATCGACCAGCATCTGCGACGTAAGAATGATGTCCTGGTGCACCCGCAATGCCGGACGCTCCAGTGCGGTGCGGATGTACTCCGGATCGGGCAACGTATCGAGAAAATTCCCGCCTGCTGCATAGAACACATCGATCTCCCCGGCATACGCTGCGTCGAGCATGTCACCGCAGGTGAGGCCCTTCCACGCCGGCACATCGAAGCCCCATTGCTCGCTCAGCCAGCGCGCGTGGTCAGCCACAACCGGTCGCCCGCCGGGGAAGGTAGTGGCGGTGCATCCCATCTCGCCGCCGCCCTGCACGCCGCTGTGCCCGCGGATGGGCATAACGCCGCAGAACTCACGCCCGATAAACCCGCGCGCCAGCGCCAGGTTCAGGATCGCCTTGACATTCTCGACACCGTATTCGTGCTGGGTGATCCCCATGCTCCAGACGAAAACGGCGCTCTTCGCCTGCGCCAGAACTTCTGCAAATGCGCGCATTTCTTCGCGGCTTGTACCGCTGGTGTGTTCCAGCATATCCCACGATTGCGTCTCCAGATGCGTCTTTGTTTCTGCGAAGCCGTTTGTATGGGCTGCAACGAATGCATGATCGATCCAGTCGTTTTCGATCAGATGTTTGAGCGTTCCGTTGAGAAAAGCAATGTCGCCGCCGGTATGAATCTGGAAGAAGCGGTCGGCGAGGCGGGTGCCGAACAGCGCGCTTTCAAAGACACTCGGTACCCAGTAGCGTTCCAACCCCGGCTCGCGGTACGGATTGATGACAAAAATGCGCGTGCCTTTCTGCTTTGCATAGTAGAGATATTTGGTCGTCACCGGTTGATTATTCGGCGTGTCGCTGCCGATAAAGACCAGCGCGTTGGTTCCGATCCAGTCGCGGTAACTGCACGTGGATGCCGCCACACCAAGCGTCTGCTTCATCGCCGTCGTGCTGGGAGCATGGCACAAACGTGCAGCGTTGTCCACATTGTTCGTACCGAGGAAGCGCGCCGCCTTCTGCGCCACGTAGTAGGTCTCGTTCGTAATACCGCGCGAGGTCAGGTAGAAGGCAATACGTTGCGGATCGGTTGCGTGAATGCGGGCAGCGATTAGGTCGAGCGCATCGTTCCACGCGATGCGCCGGAATCCGGCGTCGCCACGTCGGCGTAGCATTGGATAGGGCAACCGACCGAGGGCGCGCAACTGTCGGCTATTCAGAGCGCGTAATCGGGAAACATCGTCGAGATGGCGCAGATCGAGCGGTGGCATGGTATTGAGCCGCAGCAGGTTCAGACGTACCGTGCAGAGGTGGATGCCGTCCATCGTAAAATCGCGCAATCCGGTCGTGCCGAGCGCGCATCCGTCACACACACCATCGCGCAGGATGCGCCATGCTGCATCCAGGTTGTCGCGGTTTTCCCAGATGGTGCGCACGATTTCCCAGTAATGGTTCGGCTTCACGTGACCCAGCCCGTTGGGAACGAGGCTGACCCACGTTGCGGAGTTGAAGCCGCGCAGTTTCATAGCGCCTCCTTTGTGGTTCGGGGAAAATGAGGACGATACCCTGATTATACCCACAGACGCTATCGGTTGTCATTTCCTGTGCAGGATCAACGGCAGCCAGAGCAGAGCCATCAACGTCAGACAGACGTCATGGAGCGGCAGACGCCACCAGAATGGCGCAACCAGATCGAACGACTGATCGGGCGGTCGTGTATGCCAGAGCGGTGTAGGTTTCGACCGGACCAGAAACGAATCACCGACCGGTAGCACGCCCAGGGCATAGCGTTTCTCATCGCCAACCGTGACGCCCATACCGAGAAATTCACCACCAAACTGCAGTGGTTCCGCCAGTCGGGTATCGCCCCAGGCGCGTGCTGCACCGAGCGTCACCGTCGTCGCTGAGAGACTGACTCCCGCCAGAAGGGAACCAGAGTCCACATCGCCGCTTCCTTCCTGACCACGGGGATACTCGCGTACCCCTGGCAGACCTACAACCGTGGTGACGAATTGGGCGCGTCATCGCCGATACTGATCCAGCCCCCAGACCGGATCGATTGCCGGGAGGAAACGTGCAATAACACTCTGCGACGACCCGCGCGCACCATCGAGTGGTTGACCGGTGCGGGGATCGGCGCGATGCGAAAGCAACCCTGTCGCCGGGTCGAGCCGTTCTTGCGCCAGCGTCATCCAGTGCGCGATCATTGAGCCCATCGATATGTCTGCGATGATCGGCGATGGGTTCATCTTCATTCACCTGCCTGTGCCCTTGCGCTGACGGGCGCCTGCGGAGGACGGAAATGCGACGACGCCTGCATCACCATATGCGCGTCGTTGTTTGAGCGCCGCGCGCCCCGACGATGCCCGCATCGATGCCGGGTTTATCTTGAAAGCACCGGAGCGTGCTCGTCTGCATGAATATGAACCAGCAATCAAGGTATCAGTTTTACGCTTGACAAAATACCAGGAGGACTGGGATCACGGTTCTCAGTCCCCGGTTCTCGGTTCTCGCTTCCTGGTATGCTATAATGCGACATGCGCCATCGAATAGCGGATAGGAGGGCGCAATGAACCTGATTGATATTCTGTTTTTGCTTGGCGTGCTTGGTGGTCTTGCCCTTGGATTCTTCCAGGGAACCATCAGGCTGGCAGTAGCCATCATTTCGTTCTACATCAGCATCATCCTGGCAAGTCTCTACTTCCAGGCACTTGGACGTTTCTTTCGCGAGCGGTTTGGCACAACGTTCGATGTAGCGCAGATTGTCGCGTTTGGCATTATCTTGCTGGTTGCCTTTCTTTTGATAACGACCGCCGGTCTCTATACGTTTCGCTATGCAAAAATGCCCGCCAGTTTCGATTTTGTCGATAAGATCATCGGTACATTGCTTGGTCTGGTGCTTGGGGCGCTCTTTTTAGGAATGCTGGCGATCCTGCTCGAACAACTGTTTGTCTTCCGTGATACCGCGGGTACGGTGACGTTTCCGATTGTGAAAGCATTTCAGAGCGGTGTGCGTGGCTCGGTACTGGTACCGTTCTTCGCCAACAACATTCTGCCTTTGATTTACGAAACGGTGAAGCCGGTTTTGCCGCGTGAGACCGAGATCATCTTCCTTATTCGCTAGATAATCCCGGCGGAATGTCGCTCGCCGGCGTGTTTGAGGTCCTTCCCGTGGCTATTGCCCTCCAGACACTCGAAACCCTTGAGTTTCCCAAAGTACGCCTGCAACTTGCGCGATACGCAGCGTTTTCTGCCTCGCGCGAACTGGCGCTCAATTTGACGCCGTCGGTTGATCCCGGCGAGGTGCGGCGGCGTCTGCGTCTGACCGATGAGGCGCGTCGTCTGCTCGACGAGATGCCCGATGTCAGTATTGGCGGAGCGCGTGATGTGCGCCCGGCTGTTGGTCTGGCTCGACGCAGCGGGGTGTGTGATCCGGCAGCGCTACTCGAAATCGCTGCCACACTCGCCAGCGCCCGCCGTCTGCGTGACACGTTGCTGAAACTCGACGCAGCATCCTTCCCGCTGCTGCACGAGGTTGCCGTTGATCTGCCGCTGCTGCCGGAGATCGAGGACGCCATTGCTCGCGCAATTGGCGAGGACGGTCAGGTGCTCGACAGCGCCAGTCCAAAACTGGCGCGGTTGCGCTCCGAGGTGCGCACGGCGTTCAACCGCCTCCAGGAAAAACTGCACAACCTGATCATGACGCACGGCGATGCGTTGCAGGAACCGATCATTACCGTGCGTAACGGGCGATACGTTGTGCCGGTGAAAGCCACGCACCGTCGCGTCATCCGTGGGCTGGTGCACGATCAGTCGGCAAGCGGCGCGACGCTGTATATCGAGCCGCTGACAATTGTGGAACTGAACAATGCCTGGCGTGAACTGCAACTCGCCGAACAGGCAGAGGTCGAACGCATTCTGGCGGAACTTTCTGCACTCGTCGGCGATCACGCCGCTGCGATTACTGCCGGCGTCGAGGCACTGGCAACGCTCGATCTGGCATTTGCAATGGCGCGGTACGCAACGATGATGAACTGTGTGATGCCGGAGATTGTCGATCCTCCGCTGCCGCCCGATGAACCGTTGCTGTTGCTGACTGCCGCGCGCCATCCGCTTCTCGATCCGCAAAAGGTTGTCCCAATCGATATGCGTCTCGGCGGTCGGTTCCGCTTGCTGCTGATTACCGGTCCCAATACCGGCGGCAAGACTGTGGCGCTGAAAACAACTGGTCTACTGGCGCTGATGGCGCAGGCAGGAATGCACATCCCCGCATCCCGACCGTCGCGTCTGCCGGTGTTTGCTCAGATCTTCGCCGACATTGGCGATGAGCAGAGCATCGAGCAAAGCCTCTCGACCTTCTCGTCGCATATGACGAATATCATCCGCATCCTGCGCGCGCTGGAGAACGAATCGGATGTGGAGGCCACCGAACCATCCGGCGCCGGCTCGACTCAGACCACCCCGTCCGATGCACAGGACACGGGACGCCTGCCGGCGCTGGTGCTGCTCGACGAACTTGGCGCCGGCACCGATCCGGTCGAAGGTGCAGCGCTGGCGCGTGCGATTATCGAGCGCCTGCTCGAACTCGGCGTGCTCGGCGTGGCAACGACGCACTACGCCGAATTGAAAGCGTTCGCCTACGCCACTCCCAGCGTCGAGAATGCGTCGGTGGAGTTCGATGTCGAAACACTTGCGCCAACCTACAAACTGACGATTGGCTTGCCGGGGCGCTCGAATGCGCTAGCGATCGCGGCGCGCCTGGGTCTCGCGCCTGAGCTGGTGGAACGCGCCCGCGCGACAATGGCGCGTGAGGATGTGCAGGTCGAAGATCTGCTGGCGGATATCCATCGTGAGCGTGACGCTGCGGCAGCCGAGTTGCAACGCGCGATGGAAGTGCGCGCCGATGCCGAGAAGTATCGTGAACGACTTGCTGCCGAATTGCGCGCATTTGAGGGGCAGCGTGATGAAGCCTGGCAGGCTGCGCGTGAGGCGATCGAGGCAGAACTGCGTCAGGTGCGTGGTGAGGTGCGCCGGTTGCGTGACGAGTTTCGCTCGGTGTCGGTGTCGCGCCGGTGGCTCGAAGAGGCGGAACGGCGTTTGCAGGAAGCGCGTGCGAGTCTGCCCGATGTTCCGCCCGGTAAGCCTGCCGGACACCTGGCGCCCGTTACTGAACAGGCGCTACGTCCGCTTCAGCCCGGCGATATCGTTCGGGTGCGATCGGTCGGGTTAACAGGCGAAATTCTCGCAATCGACGAAGAAGAGCAGACGGCTGAGGTGCAGGTTGGGGGCTTTCGGATGCAGGTTGATCTCGCCGAACTGACGCGCGAAAAGCGTGCCGACAGGAATGGTGGCGGTGGTCAACCTGCCCGCCCCGCCTACGAATCGCGCGGCGTGTCGTTTCCGACGCCGCGTGATGTTTCGCTCGAACTCGATATGCGTGGACGGCGCGCTGCTGATGTCGGCGAACGACTCGACCGATATTTGAACGATGCCTACCTCGCCGGTTTGCCGTGGGTTCGTATCATTCACGGAAAAGGCACCGGCGCGCTGCGGCAGGCAGTGCGCGATACGCTCAAAGATCATAAACTGGTTGCGTCGTTCAGCAGTGCAAGCGCCACAGAAGGTGGTGAAGGCGTTACTATCGTGCGTCTCCAGGAACGGTGATCCGCATGCCAGAGTGGATGCTGTTTGCGTTGCTCGTTGTTGCGCTGGTTCTGCCATTTATTGGCGCAATTGTGCTGCGACTGACGCGGCAACGCCTGGATGAGCGGGTGCGTCGTGCGCTGGCAATGATTGTATTTGGTGCAGCGTTTGGTGCAGTGTTCGCCCTGGCGCGCAGCGATGTATCCAGTCTGCGCATTGCTGGCTTGACGGTTATGCAACCTCTCGCACCACCTGTTGATCCTGCGTCGCAACCATTCACTGCACCCAATGGAGCGCAACCGCCAGAGATCGCTCCAACGGTGAATGTTCCACCCGCATCTCCAACCGCGACGCCAGAACCGACGGTGACGCCAGAACCGACGGTGACGCCAGAACCGACGGCGACGCCAGAACCGACGGCGACACCGGTGCCACAGTCAGGTCCGCGACGGTATGTGGTGCAACCCGGAGACACGCTGCGCGCAATTGCTGAGCGCAACGGTGTGACGATCGAAGCGCTTCTGCGCGCCAACAATCTGACGCCAGCCGCTGCCGATAATCTGCGCGTTGGACAGGAGTTGATCATTCCATGACAGCGACGACGGCAAACAGTATCACCCTGAACTATACCCACACGCTGGACGAACAACTCCATGCATGCCGGCTCTACCAGCGTTCGACACGCAAGCATCTGATGTACCGCGGTATCGGTTTTCTGGCGATTTTTGGCGGTGTCTGGCTTGCAGTAACGTCCGGTATTAACCTGCAAGCGCTGTTGCTGCTGGCACTGGGGTTGTTCACCTGGTTCGATCCTGTGCCGCTGCTCATCGTCTGGTCAACATTCCGCAGCAGTCCAACACTCCGCCAGACCGTCGAAGGCATATTCGACCAGCGTGGCGCTCATTTTCGCTTCGGTACGGAGCGTGTCAGTCGTCCGTGGGAACGTTACCAGTTGTTTGTCGAGAGTGATCGTGTCTTTGTTCTGATCCACGGTCGCTGGGCGTATTCAATCGTGCCGAAGCGTGCCTTTGCCGGTCCGCGGGCAATCGATGCATTTCGGGAACTACTGCGGGCAAAGATTCGTCCATCTCCTCAGAGCAGATGAATGCTGCTCAGAGCGGCGTAGCCAGCAACGCTCGCTGGCGCCGGTGAAGCAACGTTTACGCGCACAGCGCAGCTACGAACGGAAATGGGGAAGAACAGTACCAGCCTTCCGCTCATTCTCCTCACCCTGCTTACGGGTGTTGCCCTGGGATGGTTGCTCAACGATCTGGTACGGCAACCACCGGCGCCGCTGGCAGTTGCCCCGACGCAAGCGCCGACGCTGACCACTCTCGTTCCTGCACCTTCTGTGCCGGTTCCGCCGGTTCCATCGGCAACCAGCGTCTCCCAATCACCGGTTCCTTCACCGCCACCTGTGGCGACGCTTCTGCCAGCGACCGCCGTTCCGCCGGCGTCCACTGCATCCGCCCCACCGTCGGTGATTGGCTATGCCGGTCACCGCGTTGCTGCCGGTGAAACCGTGGAACAGATTGCAGCGCGCTACCGCACCTCTCCGGCGCTGATCACAGCATACAATATGATCGAGGCGCCGCTGCGCGCCGGGAGAGAACTCGTCGTGCCGCTGCTCGAACCGGGCTATGCCGGCGAAACGCTCCTGGTTCAACGCGGCAACCCGACGCGCCCGTGGGTAGCGCTGACCCTCGATGCGGGCGCAAGTGCAGCGCCAACGCCGCGCATGCTCAATGCACTGCGCGAGCGCGGGATTACCATCACCTTCTTTCTGACCGGGCGCTGGATGCGCGCCAATCCCGATCTGGTGCGCCGGATGGTGGCAGATGGACACGAACTCGCCAACCATACTATGAACCATCCTGATCTGACAACCCTGGATGACGAGTCCATCCGCCGTGAATTGAACGAAACCGAGGCGATCCTGCACGAAATTGCGCCGGATGCTGTGATACGCCCCTTCTTTCGACCGCCATACGGCGCCTATAACGAGCGAGTTCTGCGTGTGGCGCTGTCAGAAGGCTACTTGCCGGTCTACTGGTCACTCGACAGCCTGGACTCGGTCGGGGAACCGAAGACGCCCGAGTTTCTGATCACGCGGGTGACGCAAAAACTCAGCCCCGATGACCTGCACGGCGCAATCATTCTGGCGCACTGCGGCAGTGAGGCAACTGCCGACGCGCTGCCAGATATCCTGGACCGTTTTGCAGCGATGGGCTTCGAGGTGCGAAAACTCTCGGACGTGATGCAGTAATGCGATAGCGAAATGAAGAGGGATGCGGTATGCCGCATCCCTGCTGTATGGTTGCCGGTTACAGGGAGTGTATCACTTATTGTAGACGTAGCTGGTAAACCCGGCTTCGTTCACCTTGTTCCACTCGTAAACCGCTTCGCGGAACGCCTTCCACTCCGCGTAGATCTCCTTGAAGTCGGCGTCTTTCGCGGCGAACTCATCGTACAGTTCAAAAGCGGCTTTTTCGGCTGCGGCGAGGATTTCCTGACTGTAGGGGCGCAGTTGCACTCCGCTGTCGAGCAGACGCTTGAGAGCTTCACGGTTACGCGCATCGTACCGGGCAAGCATCGTGATGTTCGCATCGGCGGATGCGGTCGCAATTGCCTCCTGGTACGCTTTGGGCAACTCGTTCCATCGGTCGAGGTTAACCTGCACTTCGAGCGTAGGACCCGGTTCCCACCAGCCCGGATAGTAGTAGAACTGCGCCGCCTTGTTGAGACCCAGTTTCTCGTCATCATACGGTCCGACCCATTCCGCCGCATCGACGGCGCCGGTCTGCAACGCCTGGAAAATCTCACCGCCGGCGATCACCTGCACGGTAGCGCCAAGTTTGGTCATCACCTGCCCGCCAAGACCAGGGATGCGCATCTTGAGACCCTGAAGATCGGCCACGGTGTTGATCTCTTTGCGGAACCACCCACCCATCTGGACGCCGGTATTGCCTGCCGGAAACTGAATGACATTGAACAGTTTGGCGTACACCGCCTGTAGTTTTGCCAGCCCGCCGCCCTCGTACAGCCAGGCATTCTGCTGCTGCGCATTGAGCCCGAAGGGAAGCGACGTACCGAACGCAGTGACCGGACTCTTACCAACGTAGTAGTACGATGCCGTGTGTCCGATGGGAACAGCGCCCTGCTGCACCACGTCGAGCACCTGCAAGCCGGGCGCCAATTCGCCCGCTGCGCGCGGCGTGATCTTGAACTTGCCGTCCGTTATTGCGGCTACGCGATCAGCAACCGTCTTTGCCCCACCGAAGATCGTGTCGAGCGCCACGGGCCAGCTCGTGGCCATATCCCACTCAATGGAGGGCATCTCGCTGGTTTGCGCTGGCGCCTGCGGCTGTGGCGCAGTGGCTACCGGCGCCTGAGTCGCCTGCTGGGCTGGAGCGGTTGTTGCCTGCTGTTCTGGGGCGGTCGTCGCCTGCTGGGCTGGCGTTTGTGGCGCCTGACTGCATGCTGCCAGAGTAGTTGCTGTCAGGGCTGCACTGCCCGCCGCGACGCTGCGAAGAAACACTCGTCGTCGCATGCTTTGCTCCTTGCTTTAGAACCATCTGTTGACATTAAATTGGGAATATGAGAATTATACTCGATAACGTTTGGAAATGCAAGTGACTGACCGGTTCCTGATTCGGCATTACGCCTGAAGCGTCTGACGCACCACTCCTACACCCCCGCCTGCGCTAACAGACAGAGCCATACCGTCACTCTCTATCCCCGTTCTGCTGCCAGAGCAGGTTGGCGGGCTGAAGATATCCTGTTCTTCAACCGCTGGAGACCCTGTATTTACACGGTGTCGGAAGTCTATTCCTTGACACCAGGTGATTTCCAGGATATAGTAGTCTCATAAGAGACCACTACTGGTTGCGGAGGCAGGGTATGCCTGAATATGTAGGAGTCCGCGTACTCAAAGCCAGAGCAGGAGAAATTGTGCGCAACGTCCAGCGAGGCATGCGCTATGTTGTTTCACTGCGTGGGAAGCCCGTGGCTTTGATCATTCCGTTAGAACCGGTTGCCGAACCGGCGAAAGAGGACGCCTGGGATGCTCTCTATCAGGCTGCCGGTCAGTTAGAATGGATCACACCGCGCACAACGGCGGAGTTGTTGGACGAGGTAAGAGGATGAGCCTGGTAACGATAGATGCCAGCGTGTGGATCAATGCCTTTCGTCCAGGGGAAGCGGGTAATGCAGAGAGTCGGGCCTTTCTGGAGAAAATCCGCAAAAGCCGTGAGCCGATGATTTTGCCTACCCTGCTGCTTCCTGAACTGGCGGCTGTGCTCTCACGGAGCACGGAGAAGCGCGACGTTGTCTTACGATTTGTTGAAAGCGTCAGGCAACTCCCGCATCAGGTTTTCATCGTGCTGGATGAAACCACAGCGCAGGTCGCCGTTGATCTGGCGGAGCAGTGTAAACTGCGAGGTGCAGACGCAGTATATGGCGCTGTGGCATTCCGTTTCGGCGCGACCCTGGTTACCCGCGACCGTGAGCAACTGGAACGTTTGAAGGGAGTGGTTCACGTTTGTTTGCCAGAAGAGGCAACATAAGGACGTGTCTGCCTTTTCCCGCCTCACCCTTACGATGGATGGCCTGTCGCTTCTTCTGCTCGAATGCCGGATCACGGAAAATCACGCGATTCTCACAGACTTCGAAGGTGAATGAGCGTTGGGTCATATGTTCTACCTGCGTGAGAAAAAGGAAAGACAACGATGAGTCTCCCGAACGTGCAACTGTGGACGTCTCTGGTACCGCCGCGCTGCACATGCCGACGCCAGCGAATCACTCGCTGGCGTCGGCGATCATTCCCACTGTGTGTTCAGAACCGTACTAACTATCCTTCACTGCATTCTTCAACGTGCTGCTGGCGCTGAAGCCGGGGGTTTTGGTCGCCGGAATCTGAATCTTCGAGCGTGTCTGTGGGTTCACCCCTTCGCGCGCCTGACGCTGCCGCACCTCGAATGTGCCGAAGCCGGTCAGGGTGACTTTCTCACCGCGCTTCAGCGCCTCGGTGATGACTTCCAGCGCCGCATCGACGATCTCCTTCGTTTCCTTCTGCGACCGGTTCGCCCGCTCGGCAACTGCCTTGATGAAGTCAGTCTTTTGCATACCGGTTCTATCCTTTCCTTCAAACCATGATACAGCGTTTTCCTGTTCAATATGCAGTATACTGCGTTTGTCAAGCGGGTTTCCTCATCAAGACGCTGTGAAATGCCCCTGAACTTTTTCAAGTCGAGTTTAAGGCTTTCTGATGCGATCTTTTTTGACGCCTGCGCAGGTATTCGGCGGCAGCCAGCACCCGTGGACGCGCTGCATACAGACGCGATAGCCAGCGTTGACGTTCCAGCCGATCGACGATGCAGCCGGGATGCGCCAGGATGTGCTGTCGCTGAACAAGCCTGATCTGCTCCCATCGCTCCAGCAGACGCTGCCAGTCGGTATCGCTGAGGTGCGCCAGTTCCCTGGCGACAGTTGCGTTTGTGCCGGCATCGTAGACGACACGCGCGATGAACCGGTCTGCCGGATCGGCGTTTTCGGGCAGAACATCGCGCCATGCCGGTCCCCGGTACGGCGGCGGCACCTCGTCGTGTGCAACGGGCCAGGGGAGTGGTTGCATCGAAAAAGGTCCGGCCACCACGCCCCGGCAACGCAGAACAGCGTACTGATGATCGTTCGGCGGTTGGCCGCTCAGATCAGCGGCAGTGAGATCGCTGGCGGCATAGGCGCGCGCATAGATGCTGGCATCGGGTTCCTGGGTTTGCAGAATGATGCGGTTACCGGCATTGATCAGCATCAGGTCGCGGAGATCGCCTAACTGCGCCAGCGCCTGATGGGCATAGATTGTCGGAATGCCGAGCGACCGCAGGCGCGTGATGGCGGTGGCAATATCAGTTGTGTCGCTGTTGCCGATCAGCACCTGGAGTTCATCGATGATCAACGGATAGTCGTGGCGGGTGCGGTCGTTGCCGCTGCGGTTGAAGGCAGCACGCACAAATGCCTGAGCAATCAGCATGCCGACAGCGCCAGCCAGTCCGCCGAGCGCCACATCGGGAAGCGGAACCAGCACGATCATCCGGTCGGCAATCATCTGCGTCAGATCGAGTGTGGGGCGCGCCTGCGCCACCAGATAGCGCGTCGTTTCAGCAGTCAACAGGGCATCAAAACGCCGCAACAGCGCGTCGCAACTGGAACGCTGTCCTTCACCTAGACGCGGGTACGTCTCGTGCCAGAAACTGGCGACCTCGATGTTTCGCACCGACCGGAGCAGTTCCTCGCGGTACGCTTCGTCGATCAGCGCCTGCTTGACATGCGCCAGCGTGGGATGCGTTTCGCCTTCCAGCACCAGCAGGGCTGCCATCCGCGCGAACTGCTGCATGCCGGGCGACCGCGCCCACGTATCGGGATCGATACGTGCAAACGTTGCCAGGATTTGTCCCAGCGCCAGATCGGCGCCGCCGGGTTGCGTGACATCTGCGCCAGCGAGCGGATTCAGTCCGATGGGCCACGCAGTGTCAAGTGGATCGAGAAGAACAAACCGTCCTTCGTCCGTCGGCGGAATCAGTTGACGCACAACATCCACCAGACTACCGCCGCGATCATCGCCTTTGCCGTCGATGAGCATGAACCCGTGCGGGATCAGTTGCTGACACAGGTTCGCCAGCAAACGGCTCTTTCCGGCGCCCATACCGGCGGTCAGGTGCAGAATCTGACGCAGATCGCGCAGTGTCGGTCCGACCGGCGCAGTGTGCCCATCGGTATGCGCAGCATATCCGACGATGATACGCTCCGGATCGTCGCCGCAGAAGGCGTGAGGCGGCGCCGCAATCCGGCGGCACGGGTCGCAGCGCATCAATTCGTTCGACTGGGGATTGGAAAGACTCCACAGATACCCCACTTCGCCGGCGGTCAAGATGTCCGGTCCGCGCCAGAGACGGAACGGCAGCAGCAGGGTGGGGGGATGGGAGACCGGCCGCGTGCGCAGGCGCGATACGATCTGTCTCTCCTGACCTTCGGTTATCCAATAGACCGAAGGCTGTCCAAGCGGGGTGAGACGTTGCAGACGGCTAGCGGTGCGTTGCTGAAATGCGCCGAGCGCATCACCGACGGCGCGTAGCGCGGCGATAGCTTCCTCACGCTGCCCGGCGACGGCAGTTGCCACGATGGTTGCCTCGAATGCCGCATCGCCCAGTTTTGCCTCGATGGCGGCGATATCCGGCGCAAGTGCGTAATCCTGGCGCTGTTCGAGCGTCAATTTCAATGCCATTGCGCGGGCGCGCCACTGCTTCCCCAGCGCCCATCCAGTCATACCACCTTGCGGTCGCAGTGCGATCTCCAGCCCGGCATGCACCACACTGCCACGGGGTCGGACTGCTGCCAGCAAGATGCCTGCCAGTTCATTTTCAACGACGACTGCCGGCGTATGGAGTGGATAAGCTGGCGGCAGTGCCAGACCGAAGCGCTGCCAGGCGATCCAGCGTCCAGGAGTTGCCGCTGCGATGAGCGGATCGTCGATTGCACTAATCTGTGCGCCTAGCGCACTGCTGCGTACTGCACCGTCCAGCACTCCCGCGGCGCGTTGTTGATCGTCTGGTGTGCCACCGATCAGCACCCCCAGTTCCGCAGGGAGATCTGGCGCACCGCTGATGAGCAGGGTATACGCTGGAGCAGGATGCATCCAGAAACGTTTCGCCGTACCGCCGTGAACCATACGCATAAGTGCGCCAGGTCTGGCGACAGATGTGTTCGTCCTGGCGGCATCATGCGCAGGACGCACCCGCAGGCAGATCGAAGAGCGTGTAGCCCGGCGCACGGCGTGGCACGACAGGATCGCCGCTATCAGTGCGACGCTCAGTTCCGCTGCAAGGATGCCCAGCGACGCCAGCGCTGCAGCGCTGATCAGCGGGAAAAACGGCGGCTCGAACGCCTGCCGCAGCAATGCCAGCGCAACAACTCCCGGCTCCTGCAAGGCACGGGCCAACACAATTGCCTGGAAACACGGGTAGGCAGCCACATACGGGAACGCCAGCGGTTGGGCAAGCGTTAGGACAACGCAGATCAACGCCAGTGCCCGTGCGAGATGGAACGGCAGGTCTGGACGCGGTGGACGGGTCGCTGGCGGCGGGTTTGACGGTGAGGGACGGAGTGCAACGCGGCTCATTGTTCCTCCATACTGCTCAAACGTATCTGTGCCACGATCCAGGCAGGGTCGTTCTGGCAAAACAGGCGAGGCTCGCGCCAGCGCAATGCTTCGGCACGCGGCTCAACCAGCACTCCGGCGCGGTCGAGCACTTCCATGACCATGCCGGCGTAGCGCCGTTCATCTGGCAATAACAGCGCGGCGATACGCCCTTTAGTGACGCCGGGCGGAACGACTGCCACAATCGATGGCGCCGTCGCCAGCATTGTTGCAATTGCTGCCAGCCGCTCGACCGGTAGGTTTGGCGTGATAGTCTGGCGAGCACTGGTGCTGTGGTCGTCTGGCGGGTCGCTGGCGGATGCGGGTTCCAGTGCACGCAGCAACGTGGCAATCAACGAGTCGGGCGTCTCACTGCTGGCAGTCGTCATTGGTCTTCCCCTGTTTCTGGCGAACTGTTGGTTCGTAGAGACAATCGTCGCAACGAAGCCCGGGCGACGCTGCTGAAGCGTTTGCGACGACCGGCAGGCGTCACTACGGAGGTCAGGATAGCACGCATCCTCTCTCCATAAAAGAGGTCATTGTGTCTAATCACGGCGCGTCGAATGGGTGGGAAACAAACGGGACTAAAGTTGCGGGGCGAGGCGAATCTGTAGCATGTTCCGACGCTTTCCACCCCTGTGGGTGTCGGTTTACAAGCAGAGGAAAAGATGATATATAATGTGAAAGTCGCAAACGGATTCTCCAGAGTACAGGAAAGGATGTGAGCCATGAAACATGTGCTCAGATGGCTGCTTGTTATTCCGCTGTTACTGGCGGCATGCGGTCAACAGGCAGCGCAGACAGGGCAACCTGTCGAAGTCACCCGGATTGTCGAAGTCACTCGCGTCGTTGAAGTCACCCCTGCAGGCGGAGCAGCTTCGGCTCAACCCGCAGCGACCCCTGCTCCTGCTCCGGCGCCTGCCGCTCCAGCCGGTTTCGGTGAGACGCTCAAGGCGATCCAGGCGCGCGGCAAACTGATCTGCGGCGTCAACAGTCAGGTTCCCGGTTTTGGTTTCGTTGACCCGACCGGCGCATTCAGTGGTTTCGACGTCGACTACTGCAAGGCGCTGGCGGCAGCGATCTTCAACGATGTCAGCAAAGTGGAGTACCGCCCTCTGACTGCCGAGCAGCGCTTTGCCGCACTCCAGAGTGGTGAAATCGATGTGCTCATCCGCAACACCACCTGGACACTCACCCGTGATACCGACAACAGCGGCAATTTTGTCGCCACCACATTCTATGATGGTCAGGGCATCATGGTGCCGAAGGCGTCGAATATCACGAAACTCGAGGACCTGAATGGTGCAACCATCTGCGTGCAGAAGGGCACCACGACCGAGTTGAACCTGGCGGATCAGATGGCAGCGCGTCAACTTCAGTACACCCCTGCCGTCTTTGAAGATGCCAACAGCACCTTCGCCGCTTACGCCGAAGAGCGCTGCGATGCGGTCACAACCGACAAGTCCGGTCTGGTGTCGCGCCGGTCGGTGCTGCCGAACCCTGATGATCACGTCATCCTCGATGTCACCCTGTCGAAGGAGCCGCTTGGTCCAATGGTACGCCAGGGTGATGATCAGTGGTTCGACATTGTGCAGTGGACGGTGTTTGCCACCTTCGCTGCCGAAGAGTTCGGCATCACATCACAGAATGTCGATCAGGCGAAGGAGAGCGATACGCGTCCCGAAGTGCGACGGTTGCTGGGCGCCGATCCGAATGTGGACCTGGGCGCCAAACTGGGCTTGAGCAAAGACTGGGCTGCGAATGTGATCAAGTCGGTTGGCAACTACGCCGAAATCTACGACCGCAACCTGGGACCGAATACGAAGACGGCAATTCCACGCGGTATCAACAACCTGTATACGCAGGGCGGATTGCTCTACGCACCACCGTTCCGGTAAACTGAACGATACGCTCTCGCAGGTTTTTCCTGCCTGCGAGAGCATCTTCCAGCACACGCACGCAGAACTATGGAACACCCTCCGCGTTTGACAACATCCCCACTGCGGTTGAGTCGCGCTTTCTGGCGTGATGAGCGCGTCATCCAGGTCACTGCCCAGATCCTGTTTCTGGCGTTGGTCATCTGGGTGGGATCGATAGCGTTGCGCAACATGCTGACGTCGTTGCAGCAGCAGGGATTGGTGCTGGGGTTCGATTTTTTGAACAGCGGCGCCGGCTTCGACATCAGCGATACACCAATCCCGTACAGCAGCGCCGATACGTTCGCACGCGCACTCCAGGTTGGATTGCTCAACACGATCCTGGTGAGTGTGCTCGGTATCGTCCTGTCAACGCTGCTCGGCATCGTGGTTGGCGTGGCGCGTCTTTCGAGCAACTGGCTCGTCAATCGCATGGCGTGGGTGTTCGTCGAGGTCATGCGCAATGTACCGCTGCTGGTGCTGCTGGTGTTCATTTACACGGCATTCTTTCTGAAACTTCCCCGCGCACGGCTGGCGGTGAGCCTCGGTCCGATCTACCTGAGCAATCGCGGGGTGGCAATCCCCTGGGGTGAACCGACCGCTACGTGGTCGCTCTATGTTTCGGTGCTGATCGGGGCACTGATTGTCGGTATTGTGGCAGGATTGGCGCTGCGTTGGTGGCAGAACCGGAGTGGTCGTCCGCGTCCGCAGGTTGTGCCATCGCTACTGACGATGCTGCTTCTTGCGTCAATCGGATGGGTTGCTCTGCCGCAACCGCCGCTTGCCCTGTCACTGCCGGAGATCGCCGGTTTTAACTTTCAGGGTGGGCGGGTGCTCTCACCCGAATTTATGGCGCTCCTGATCGGTCTGGTCATCTACACCGCAGCCTTTATCGGGGAAGTGGTGCGGGCTGGCATCCAGGCGGTGCCGAAGGGTCAGATCGAAGCGGCGCGCGCGCTGGGTCTCAATCCATCGCGCACGCTGCGGCTGGTCGTCTTTCCGCAGGCGTTGCGTGTGATCATTCCGCCGGTCACCAATCAATACCTGAACCTCACCAAGAACTCGACGCTGGCAGTCGCCATCGGATACCCTGATCTGTTCGCCATATCGGGCACGATCATCAATCAGACTGGACGCGCAGTCGAGATGATTGCGGTAGTTATGGTGGTGTATCTCGTGCTGAGCCTGGTGACGTCGCTGGTGATGAACTGGTACAACCGTCGTGTACGCCTGGTGGAGCGTTGATGCATGAGCGCCAATACGCCGACAGTTTCTAAAACGGCGGAAGCGTTGCCGCCGCCAACCGAACGTTACAGCACGGTCCGCTGGCTGCACAGGAACCTGTTCAGCACCTGGTACAACGCGCTGCTCACGCTGGTGATGCTGTTGCTGGCGGCGGTAATGGTGCGCGGCATGCTGGAGTGGGCGTTCACCCAGGCGCGCTGGGAGGTGATTACTGCCAACCTGCGCCTGTTCATGGTCGGGCAGTACCCGGTTACGGCGATCTGGCGTATCTGGGCGTGTGTTGCGCTGCTGGCGTTGCTGATCGGCATGTCGTGGGGCATCTGGGGTGGGACGCAGCGCGGCGGGGCGATTGCCTTCGGGGCGTTGCCTTTCATTCTGGCAATTATCACGTCCGACGAAACAGCACGCCTTGCGCTGATGATCACCGGAATTGCCGGCGGTGTCGGGTATGCGCTGAGCTGGCGATGGAACGCAACGCTACGACGGATCAGCATCATCGGCTGGATTCTCTACTTTCCCGTACTCTTCGTGCTGGTCAGCGGGTTTGGTGCCAACGATAGCCCCATTCCACCGGTGCCGACCAATCTGTGGGGCGGGTTGTTGCTCACATTGTTGCTATCGGTGGTCGGCATCGTCTTCTCCTTTCCGCTGGGGGTTCTGCTGGCGCTGGGGCGGCAGTCGAGTCTGCCGGTGGTGCGCTGGCTCTGCGTGGCATACATCGAACTCATTCGCGGAGTCCCGTTTATCAGCGTTCTCTTCATGGCGCAGTTGATGCTTCCCCTCTTCCTTCCCGGCGTCACCATCGACCGGGTCGTGCGCGCGATGGCGGGAGTGGTCATTTTTAGCGCCGCCTATCTCGCCGAGAATGTACGCGGCGGCTTGCAATCGATCCCGCGTGGACAGTACGAAGCGGCGCGTGCGCTGGGGTTGAACCCGTGGAAGACGACGCTGCTCGTCATTCTACCGCAGGCGCTCAGAGCTGTCATTCCTATTCTGGTCGGGCAGTTCATTGCCCTCTTCAAAGATACCTCTCTGGTAGTGATCGTTGGTCTGCTCGACCTCATGGGCATTGCCAGAACCGTCCTGGCGCAGCCCGACTTCCTTGGATTGCAGGCGGAAGTGTACACATTCGTTGCGTTCATCTATGGCATCTTCTGTTACCTGATGTCGGCGTTCAGTCAGCGTCTGGAAGCGAAACTGCACACCGGACGTTGAAGCGCAAAGCGAGCGTATGAGCAATAACGTGCAATCAACGACCGACCCGATTATCATCTGTTGCGATGTCCACAAGTGGTACGGCAACTACCACGCCCTGCGCGGGATCACCATGGAGGTGCGGCGCGGCGAAGTCGTCGTGGTGTTTGGTCCGTCAGGATCGGGGAAATCGACGTTTATCCGCACCATCAATCGTCTGGAAGAGCATCAGCGCGGTCAGATCATCGTCGATGGCATCGAACTGACCCACGATGTGCGCAACATCGAACGCATCCGCATGGAGACCGGCATGGTCTTTCAACAGTTCAATCTCTTTCCCCATCTGACGGTTATCGACAACATCACGCTGGCGCCAATCTGGGTACGGGGATGGACGAAGGCACAGGCGGAAGACATGGCGATGCAATTGCTGAAGCGGGTGGGCATTCCCGAACAGGCGCGCAAATATCCGGGGCAGTTGAGTGGTGGTCAACAGCAGCGTGTCGCCATCGCGCGCGCCCTGGCAATGCAGCCGAAGATCATGCTCTTCGACGAACCAACGTCCGCCCTCGATCCGGAGATGATCAAAGAAGTGCTGGATGTCATGGTGGAACTGGCAGAAAGCGGTATGACCATGATCGTCGTCACGCACGAAATGGGGTTTGCGCGCGCTGTCGCCGATACCATGTACTTCTTCGATCAGGGGCAAATCGTCGAGAGCGGCACACCGGAGCAGATTTTTGGTGATCCGCGTGAAGCGCGCACGAAACTCTTTCTGTCACAGATCCTGTCGCACTGACAGTGCTCTGATCTTGCGGCAATGAGCGACCGGCGGGCGCGCCGGTTGGAGGAAAGCAGCGATCAGCGCGGTGATGCCAGCGCATTGCGCACGGCAGATTCTTCTGCGACGGCTGCGGGTGCTGGCGGCAACGCTGTACAGAGGTGTAGACGCCGGTCGCGCAGTTCGGCGCAGGTATGTTGCGCGCTGGCGCTGAAAACGCCGCCGATCGCAAGCAGAATCCCCATCGTCGGGTTCCGCAAGCGAACCAGTTCTGCCAGGTCCTGCACATCGGCGGAGCCGATCAATGGGCGCGCCTGCGCCAGCACAAGCACTGTGTGACCATCCCCATCCATCAGCGTGACTAACCAGCGATTGCTGCGGAGACGCTCGATCACCACGAATCGGTAGCCAGCATCGCGTGCCATCCGTTCAAAATCGGGCACTTTGGGGCGCTGTTCCACGGGTGGCCTCCTGACGAGTGCAACGCCGACATGACCAGCATGCGGATGCCGCGAGGACAGTGCAGGCATGGCATAGACGTTACTCAGTTGGAAGAGCGGGTCAGGAAACTGTTTACTTTTAGTATATCACACATGCGAAAAGTAAACAAATTGTCAAGATCCGTCTGCGTTGCTGGAAATCCGCCCGGCCATCGCGACAGGCGCGCCGACGGTCTCTCAATCGCACGCCTGTTGTATGCGCCTGGTTCCGAGCACGATCCACTCAGAGCCTATCCAAATACCTCATACAGGGTCTATCCGATGGGTGGACGAAGGCGTTGCCTTCGCCTGCGTCGGCGGGATTTCCCGGCAAGGCTCCTGGTTGAAACCAGAGTCTGTAATGATCTGCCGGGCAAAGCAGAGACGGCGCCATTCCGGCCACGAGAACTTTGTGACAAATGCCACAACATTTGACCATCCGCTCACTTTGGGTATACAATTGCCCGCACAATCGATGCGTAGTCGAAGCGCCTGGAAAGGAAGCGGTCATGATGGCGCGCAATCGCTTTGCGACGTATGTATGGGGGGTATTGATCTACAACCTGCTGGTCATTCTCTGGGGTGCGTTTGTACGGGCGACGGGGTCGGGCGCTGGCTGCGGCAGTCACTGGCCCCTGTGCAACGGTGAGGTCATTCCACGCGCTCCGGCAGTCGAAACCCTGGTCGAGTTCACCCATCGATTGACCAGCGGCGTCGCACTACTGATGGTGATAGGAATGCTCGTGTGGGCATATCGCGCCTACCCGCGAGGTCATATTGTCCGGCGTGGAGCGCAACTTTCTACAGTCTTCATCATCATCGAGGCGCTGCTTGGCGCCGGGCTGGTGCTGTTCGAACTGGTGGCGCACAATGCGTCGCTGACCCGCGCTGTTTCGATGGCGGCGCACCTGTTGAATACATTTGTTCTGATTGCCTGTATTGCGCTGACCGGCTGGTGGGCATCGGGTGGCGAACCGATCCGCCTGCGTGGTCAGGGCGCCGTCGCGTCCTGGCTGATCACCGGCATGGTCGGGTTGATCCTGGTCGGCATGAGTGGTGCGGTCATCGCCTTGGGGGACACGCTCTTCTTTGCCCATACCCGCGCTGGTGGCAGTGAGGAAGACCTGGCGCCGCTGGTAGCGGCAATTGTCTCGATTCGCCTGATGCACCCTGCGCTTGCTATCGGCGTCGGCGCGTTCGTGGTGGTGGCGGCGTGGTACACGAGCACGGCGCGACCGGGCGCAGCAACGCGGCGCCTGGCAATTGTGCTGACCGTGCTGTACGCGGTGCAACTGGTCGCCGGGTATGTCAACGTTGCCTTGCAGGCGCCGGTCTGGATGCAACTGGTGCATCTGTTCCTGGCGGATGCGGTCTGGATTGCGTTGATCCTGCTGGCGGCATCGGCGCTGCGCGTGAGCGCTCATTCATCAGCGGCGCAGCCTGCGCCGTCAATGGCGCAGGCGTAATCGGGGGATGTATCGCCCCCGAACCGGTATCATCAATCATCATTCCCCGGCGGTATGATCCGGTAACCGCATGCGCCAGAGCAGAAAACCCATCAATCCGGCTGGACCGGCCATCAACGTGGCAAAGAGAGAGGGAATACGCACCCGGGCTGGAGCGTTCAGGCGGCGACACTCACGATAAATCCACGCACCGCTGAATAGATCGAGCGCAAGCATGTGCGCCCAGGCTGCCGCCGTGCCCTCCGGCGAACTCAAGCCCTTGCGAATTCCCTCGAGTGATGTAAAATCGAGGGAAGCGCCGTCACGTTGCCCGCGTCGCACTGCCAGCGCCAGTGCTGCCACATAGTTCAAGCCGGCAATAATAAACAGCGGACCAGGACGACTCATCCGTTCAGTCAATGGATGATTGGGAGCAAACATCATCGCCAGCCAGAGTGGCATGGGAAAGATGTTCAGATACTGAAAGAAGCGCTCCATCAACTCCTCCTCTACACGTATGCGCGATGTGGCAATCATTGGGGTGCCGCTCGACCTCGGCGCAGGACGACGCGGCGTCGATATGGGACCGAGCGCCATCCGGTATGCAGGTCTGCGTGAGCGGATTACAGCACTGGGCTACCGGGTGCGCGACCTTGGCAACCTCGCCGTGCCACTGGCAGAGCAGATCGAGCCTCCGGCTGCGGATAAACCGCTGCGCTACCTGCAACCGATAACCGACGTTGTACGCGACCTGGCGCGGCAGGTGCGCAATGTCATTGACGACAATGCGCTGCCGATCATACTCGGCGGCGATCACAGCCTGTCGATCGGTTCGGTTGCGGGTGCGGCGCACAACCGGCGCATCGGCGTTATCTGGCTCGATGCTCACGGTGACTATAATACACCAGAGACGACCCCTTCGGGAAATATTCATGGCATGGGTCTGGCAGTCCTGACCGGGCGCGGGCATCCGATGCTGACCGGACTGATCGGGCGAACGCCGGTGATCCGTCCCACAGATGCAGCGCTGGTTGGGGTGCGGAACCTCGATGATGGCGAACGAGAACTGCTGCGCTCCTCCGGTGTCCACGTCTTTACCATGCACGATATTGACCGGCGCGGGATGGCAGCCGTGATGGAAGAAGCGATCCTGCATGTCAGCGCCGGCACAGTTGGTTTTCATCTCAGTTTCGATCTCGATGTGCTCGAACCGCACGAAGCGCCGGGGGTCGGAACACCGGTGCTGGGCGGTATTACCTATCGGGAGGCGCACCTGGCGATGGAACTGATCGCAGCCTCGGGACGGCTGATCGGTCTCGATCTGGTGGAGGTCAATCCCATTCTCGATACCCGCAACATGACGGCGCTACTGGCGGTTGAGTTCGCGCTCTCGGCGCTCGGCAAAGCGATCTATTGAACAGAGTCCATCATGCAAACGCTACGGAATGCGAAGGTTGTCTGAAGGTTTAATACATTGTCGCTCAGATAAGTACACATTGATTGTTGTGCGGGTTTTGTGTAATGAATGTAGATAAACCGTTTTTCAGTTAAGATTTCTTCACCGTTTCGGTGGTTCGACTCTGAAATCATCCGTAACCAGTCGTGATATTATTAACCAAGGTTGCATGATGCCGTTCAGCTACACCGACACGTGTGAGGCGCACTATTGCAGTTCGTCTCGCTGCCGCATCTCAAACATAACGAAAGCAGAACTGGAAAAGAGGGTGCAACCAGGCAAATTTGCCCCTTCTGGAAACCCACGTCGATGTATGTGCTGGCTGGAGCACGCTATCTGGTCATCATTTCAATCAGGTCCGCGGTGACCGTGAGCCGTGCAGGTCAATGATTGCGCGTATCGTTTAGCGTGCCTGTTTTGCGGAGCGTGATAACTGTCTGGTGTGGTAAAGTGCGCTGGTAGAGCGCTCCTGCACGTTGTGCTGGCGATGTCCCGCTGATATGCTTGATGCGCACCGGTTGTCAAGAACGTTCTGACTTCTAGAAAGGCGCCACATGGCCCAGATATTCGATCGGAGAGCCAATACGCTCGCCAGGGTGAGTATCTTTGCCGGTATTCCGCTGGTGCTTGCCATTCTTGGGGGAGTCTGGTGGTTGTTTGGTTGGTCGGACTGGCATCGGGATGTGGGGGTGCCCATCGAACAACCGGGTGGCGGGTTCAACCACCAGTTGCACGTTGCGCTGGGAATGGACTGTCGTTACTGTCATACGGCGGTCGAAGTCGCCGCTCATGCCAACATCCCGCCGACTGAAACGTGCATGGGATGTCACTCTCAGATTATCAGTCGGAGCGAAAAAGTTGCATTCCTCTGGCAGAGCTGGGAAACAGGAACCGCGATCCAGTGGAACAAGGTTCACGATGTCCCCGATTTTGTCTACTTCAACCACAGCATCCACGTTGCCAAGGGCGTCGGTTGCTCGACGTGCCATGGGCGCATCGATCAGATGCGAGTCGTCTACAAGACCCAGCCGCTCTTCATGTCGTGGTGTCTGGACTGCCATCGTAACCCCGAGAAGTATGTCCGTCCGCGCGAAGAGATCTTCAACATGGCGTGGACTCCGCCAGCCAATCAGCTCGAGGTTGGGCGACGTCTGGTGCAGGAGTACAATATCCGCTCGTCGTGGGAATTGACGAATTGCGCCATTTGCCACCGCTAGGAATTGAGCGTGACTATGAACACTAAGTCCCAGGATGTGAACGCATTGCGTGCGCGCCTTGCGAATGCCGAGGGGTGCGAGTTCTGGCGCAGCCTTGATGAACTGGCTGATACACCAGAGTTCAACGAACTGCTGAAGCGTGAGTTCCCGCACGGCGCCGCCGAATGGCGCGACCCGGTGAGCCGGCGCAATTTTCTGAAGTTGATGGGTGCGTCGCTGGCGCTTGCGGGTCTGTCGGGGTGTCAGTTCGCGCTGAAGCAACCACAGGAAAAGATCGTTCCCTACGTGCGCCAGCCGGAGGAGATTATTCACGGCAAACCGTTGTTCTTTGCCACAGCGGCGACATTCGCCGGCTTCGGCACGGGGGTGCTGGTCGAAAGCCACGAAGGTCGCCCAACCAAGATCGAGGGTAATCCCGACCATCCCGCATCGCTTGGATCGACCGACCTGATCACACAGGCGATGATTCTGACCATGTACGATCCGGATCGGTCGCAGGCGCCAACGAATGCCGGTCAGGAGGCGACGTGGGAGGCGTTTGTGGCTGCGGCAACGGCTGCGATTCAGGCGCAGGCGGCGAAACAGGGCGCCGGGTTGCGCATCCTCTCCGGCGCGGTAACGTCACCGACGATCATAGCGCAGATGCGGCAGTTGCTGACGCAATTCCCACAGGCGAAGTGGTATCAGTACGAACCGGTCGGTCGCGATAACGCCAATGCCGGTACACGCTTGGCGTTTGGCGAGGATGTGCAGACGATCTATCGCCTCGATGCTGCGAAGGTGATCGTCGGATTCGACGCTGACTTTACAGCGCCGTCGCCGACCGGCGTGCGCCTGGCGCGTCAACTCGCCGATGGGCGCCGCATCCGCAAGGGGACAAAAGAAGCCAACCGGTTGTACCTGGCGGAAAGCACGCCATCGATCACTGGTTTGCTCGCCGACCATCGTCTGCCGGTGCGCTCGTCACAGATCGAGCATCTGGTGCGTGCGCTGGCGATTCTCGTCGGCGTTCCCGATGTTGCTGTCGGCGCCGCTCTCAGCGACGCGGAGAAGAAATGGGTCGAGGCGGTTGCAAAAGATGTGCAGGCGCACCGTGGAGCGTGTGTTGTGCTGGTCGGCGAAGGTCAACCGCCGGTCGTTCATGCCCTCGGACATGCGATCAATGCGCAACTCGGCAATGTTGGCAGTACGGTGGTCTACACTGATCCGGTGGAGAGCGATCCGTCGGGCGGTATCGCCGCACTCAGCGTGCTTACTCAGGAAATGAACGCCGGTACGGTTGAGATGCTGGTGATGCTCGAGAGCAACCCGGTCTACAATGCACCTGCCGATATTCCGTTCACCGAGGCGCTGGCAAAAGTGCCGTTGAGCGTTCACGTCGGGCTCTACCGCGATGAGACAGCGCAGCAGAGCACCTGGCATATCAATGGGACGCACTTCCTCGAAGCATGGGGCGATGTACGTGCCTTCGACGGTACGGCGACGATTGTTCAACCGCTGATTGCCCCGCTGTACAACGGCAAATCGGCGATAGAAGTGCTCAATGTGCTGCTCGGTAAGCCGCAGGAAACCGGCTACCAGACATTGACCGCTTACTGGCAGACACAGGATTCGAGCGGCAACTTTCGTGTCTTCTGGAATCAGACGTTGCACGATGGCATCATTCCCGGTACTCAGACGCAGGTGCGCCAGGTGACACTCCAGCGTGGGTTTGCCAGCAGTGCGCCGTCAGCGCCTGCACAGGGGCTGGAAATCGTCTTCCGCCCCGATCCGTCGGTATGGGACGGCGCGTTCGCCAACAATGCCTGGTTGCAGGAAGTCCCCAAGCCGTACACCAAACTGACCTGGGATAACGTTGCCCTGATGAGTGTGCGCACCGCCGATGCGCTGCGCCTCAAGAACGGCGATGTCGTCCGGTTGACGTACCAGGGACGTTCGGTGGATGCGCCGGTATGGATGCAACCCGGTCATGCTGACGAATCGGTGACGGTGCATCTGGGATTTGGGCGCACGGCTGCCGGGCGAGTTGGCAACAACGTCGGATTCAACGCGTACCGGTTGCGCACCAGTGCAACGCCCTGGTTCGGCGTTGGTCTGGAAGTGGCGAAGGTGGGCGAAAACTACAAACTGGCAAGCACCCAGGGTCACTTCCTGATGGAAGGACGCAAGAAGGACCTGGTACGGTACGGAACGCTCAAGGAATACGAGGAGAATGAGGAGTTCCTCAAGGGTGAGGAAAAAGAACCGGTTTCACTGATCGGCGAATTCGAGTACAACGGCTACAAGTGGGGCATGTCGATTGACCTGAATGTGTGCAACTCGTGCAATGCCTGTGTCGTTGCCTGCCAGTCGGAGAATAACATTCCGGTCGTCGGTAAGGACGAAGTCTGGCTTGGACGCGAGATGCACTGGATCCGGATCGACCAGTACTACGTCGGCGACGAGCACACCCCCAACGTTTACAACATGGTCATGCTGTGCCAGCACTGCGAACATGCGCCGTGCGAGATTGTCTGCCCGGTAGCGGCAACGGTTCACGATGCCGAGGGGTTGAACAACATGGTGTACAACCGCTGTGTCGGCACCAAGTACTGCTCGAACAACTGCCCGTACAAAGTGCGCCGGTTCAACTTCCTGCAGTATCAGGACGTTCCCTACCGCTCGCCAATCGATGCGTCAACCGAGAATGACAGTATTCCGGTGCTCAAGATGATGCGCAACCCGGATGTGACGGTGCGCGCGCGCGGTGTGATGGAAAAATGCTCGTTCTGTGTCCAGCGCATCAACGAAGCGCGGATCGAGGCGCGCAAGGCGAACCGACGCATCACTGACGGCGAAGTTGTGACGGCATGCCAGCAGGTCTGCCCGACGCAAGCGATCATCTTCGGCGACCTGAACGATCCGCAGGCGCGGGTTGTGGCGCTGAAAGAGCAACCGTTGAACTACACCTCGCTCGATAAACTGAATACCAAACCGCGGGTGAGTTATCTGGCAAAGATCAAGAATCTGAACCCCGACCTCGCAGAGGAAAAGAAGGCATAGCGCGGCAATGTCGGGATACGGGGGATGATCTGCCAACACCCCCGTCTAGGACACACGGAGTAGCACATGGCTTCACAACCCGCACAGAAATCGGCGTATGGCAAGATGCTCGAGGAGTTGCTGGGACCGAAACAGAGTTACGAATCGGTCACCAGAACGATTGGCGACATTGTGCTAACGCCGCTCAGGCGAACCCCGTGGGGTTGGGCGTTGGGGTTCGTGGTTGCAGCTCTGGGACTGCTGATGTACCTCTACTCGCTGGCGGTGTTGTTCACCGTTGGCGTTGGCATCTGGGGAATCAATATTCCGGTTGCCTGGGGCTTCGATATTATCAACTTCGTCTGGTGGATCGGCATCGGGCACGCCGGGACGCTCATCTCGGCGATTCTGCTCCTGTTCCGCCAGGACTGGCGCACATCGATCAACCGTGCTGCCGAAGCGATGACGATCTTCGCCGTCGCGTGTGCCGGGATCTACCCGCTGGTACATACCGGTCGTCCCTGGCTCGATTACTGGATGCTCCCCTATCCTGGCACACTCGGCATGTGGCCGCAGTTCCGCAGCGCCCTCGAATGGGACGTGTTTGCGATCTCGACGTATGCCACAGTTTCGATCCTGTTCTGGTATGTCGGTCTCATTCCCGACCTTGCCTCGCTGCGCGACCGGGCGACGAATAAGTGGGTTAGAATCTTCTACGGTTTCCTGGCGCTTGGCTGGCGCGGCGGTGCGCGCGACTGGCATCGCTACGAAGTAGCGTCGCTCATTCTGGCAGGGCTTTCGACGCCGCTGGTGCTTTCGGTGCATAGCATCATCAGTTTCGACTTCTCGATTTCCCAGTTGCCCGGCTGGCACGTGACGGTCTTCCCGCCCTACTTCGTTGCCGGTGCGGTGTACTGCGGCTTTGCGATGGTCATCCTGCTGCTGATACCGATGCGCCGGTGGTACAAACTGCACGACCTGATCACGATGAAGCACTTCGACCTGATGGGCAAGGTGATGCTGGCGTCTGGTCTGGTGGTGGCATACGGCTACTTCGGTGAAATGTTCTATGCCTGGTACAGCGCCAATATCTACGAGTACTTCTTGATAGCAAACCGCACGCTGGGTCCATACGCCTGGAGTTACTGGGCGCTAATCCTGCTGAATGTTGCCATCCCGCAACTCCTGTGGTTCAAGCGCTTCCGGTTGAGCCTGCCCTGGCTCTTCTTCATCTCGATCTGTATCAATATCGGGATGTGGTTCGAGCGCTGGGTGATTATCGTGATCAGCCTGCACCGCGACTTCCTGCCTTCGTCGTGGGGCTATTATACCCCGACAGTATGGGATATTTCACTCTATGCCGGTTCGTTCGGGTGGTTCTTCTTCCTGTTCTTCCTGTTCATCCGCTTATTGCCGGCAATCTCGATCTTCGAGGTGCGCGACCTGGTGCATAAGATCGAGACAGAACAGCATGCGTCGGTTCAGGTCGGCGGCGCCGGGCACGTTAGGGAGGCGTAGTGACCATGCTGAAGCGAAATGCAATGCGCGCAAAAGCGCCAAAAGTTTCAACCGAACCGGGTCTGTACGGGTTGATAGCCGAGTTTGACAGCGCCGATGCGTTGCTGGCGGCAGCCGAGAAAACCCGTGATGCTGGCTACAAACGTTTCGAGGCATACACGCCGATCCCGATCCACGGACTGGACGAAGCGGTCGGCTATCGGGGAACGCGCCTGCCATGGGTTATTTTCGGGGCGGGTCTGCTTGGAGCGGGCGGTATGTTTGCGCTGCAAACGTGGATCAATCTGGTGGAGTACCCCATGAACGTCGGTGGACGCCCGCTATTCAGTTGGCCTGCCTTCATTCCGGCTACCTTTGAAGGGATGGTGCTGCTGTCGGCGTTCGCCGCCGTGTTCGGACTGATTGCGGCGTGTGGTCTGCCGCGACCGTACCATCCAGTCTTCAACGCGCCGAACTTCGAGCGTGCAACAGTTGATCGGTTTTTTCTGTGTATCGAGGCTGCCGACCCCAAGTTCGAACTCAAACGGACGCGCCAGTTCCTGGAGAGCCTGGAGCCGCTGGCGGTCTCGACCGTAGATAACTAGGGGAATTGCAATGCTGAGTGAACGACAATACCCCCGTCGAAACGGATGGGTTGGGCGCATTCTTAAGGCTGGCTGGCTGATTGCCGCAGCGCTGCTGATGACCGCCTGCCACCTTGAGATGTATGACCAGGCGAAGTTCAATCCACAGGAATCGGCAGGTGGTCTGTTTGCCGATGGCGCGGCAGCGCGTCCGCTGGTAGAGAATACGGTGGCGCGCGGTCGGTTACGCATCGATGCAGCCAGTACCGGGCGTGTTGATGGTGATCCGAACAGCGCCTATCTGACGACCATCCCGATCCAGGTTACGCCAGAACTGCTGGCGCGCGGTGCGGAGCGCTATCGCATCTACTGTGCGGTCTGCCACGGCAACAACGGAAATGGTCGCGGTCAGGTCGGTCTGCTGCTCAACCCGCGCCCGCCGTCGTTTTACGACCAGCGGTTGCTCGATATGCCCGATGGGCAGTACTACGAGACGATTGTCAACGGCAAGGGAACCATGTATGGGTATGGGTATCGGATTCAGAGCATCAGCGACCGCTGGGCGATTGTAGCGCACATCCGTGAATTGCAGAAGAATCCGCCGCCACAGAACTGAGAACCAGGGCGTGAGAAGTGAGCGTAAGGTAACGGGATTGGGTGTTCAGGAACCGCATCGAACATAATCGAGGGATGTCTCACCTCCGAAAGGGATGACCATGATCGCACAAGAACCGGCTGCGCTTCGTCCTGCACTGGGGCGTTTTCAGCAAGTCGCCCTTATTGTCGGTAGCGTTGCAATGCTGCTGGCGGTGGCAGGGGCGTTTCTGGGAGCAGCGCAGTTCTTTCATTCGTACCTCTTTGCCTACTTCTTCTGGTTCGCCCTGTCGCTCGGCGGTTTGCTGGTGCTCATGATCAACCATCTGACGCAGGGTGTGTGGGGGTTGATGTTGCGACGCCTGCTGGAAGCGGCAGCGCTAACCCTGCCGTTGATGGCGATCCTGTTCCTGCCGATTGCCATCGAAACACTGACCGGAACTCACTATCTGTTCCCGTGGACGAATCCGGAGGTGGTCGCGAACGATGAAGTGGTGGCGCTGAAGACGCCCTACCTGAATGTGCCGTTCTTCCTGGCGCGTGCGGTGATCTACTTCGTGCTGTTTATCGGTATGGCATATCTGCTGCGGCAGTGGTCACTGGAGGAGGATGCAAAAGGGTTCAGCGGTCATTTGCGTGGTCGCTTCCAGCGTCTGAGCGGTCCCGGTATTGTGGTGCTGGTGCTGGCGTGGACGCTAGCCGCCACTGATTGGGGCATGTCGCTGGAACCGGAATGGTTCTCATCGATGTATCCGGTGACCTACATTGCCAGTATGCTGATTCTGACGTTTGGTGGCGGGATTATTGCACTGGCGGCGCTCAAGGCGCGCAATCTGTTGCCGTTTGGCATCCCGACCGACCGCCTGCACGATCTGGGTAAGTTTCTCTTCGCGTTCGTGGCGGTCTGGGCGTATGTCAACTTTTCGGAATATCTGATCATCTGGTCGGGAAATGTGCCGGAACTGACGCCGTGGTACGGGCATCGCTCGGCAGGCGGTTGGGAAATCCTGGGGATTGCGATGATCTTCGGCCACTTCCTGCTCCCGTTCATGCTTCTGTTGAGCCGCTTCGCCAAGCGCCGGATTGCGAACCTGACCGCGATTGCGGTGTATATGTACCTGATTGAAATCGTCTGGTACTTCTGGAAGATTATGCCTGCGTTTCATCCGGACGGGTTCCACATCCACTGGCTCGACCTGGTAACCCTGATTGCGATTGGCGGACTGTGGCTTGGCATGTTTGCGTGGCATTTGCAGCGCGCGCCGTTGCTTGCGCCGAACGACTACCGCGTGCCGCTGCTGCGTCGCCAGGAGGCAGGCGGTCACGAGCATGGCCATCACGGGAAAGCAGCAGTCGAGCATCACTGAGGTCTTCAGGCGATCGGTTTCTGCGTCCTGACGCTCCTGGACGCTGCATTACGCCGCCCCCGGCTTCCATATCAGGGAACGAGGGGCGGTGTCGTGTTCTGATACTGGAACGTTACTGCGTGCTTCAGGCAGTCTGTGGTGTAACGCCAGAGCCACCGTGGTTTGTGTGACGCCAGGAAGCGTACCTGCGCCGGTGACGTTCTCCCCAGATTTCAACTGCGCAACGTGCGAAAAAGTAAAAAAAGCGCTGTACAGGTGAAATCACCTGCACAGCGCCGTTTCCTACCCCCGATGATCAGGCAACCAGTTCCTCTTCCATCGCGTACTCGCGTACTGCCGGCGCCTGCCGCGCCCGGCGGCGCGCGCGATATTCGACAACCGCCAGCAACTCGTCCGGCGTCACTGCCGCCTCAGCAGCGGCGATATCCAGCGGCATCGTGTTGGACGCACTGATGTGATACGAACGCAACACGTGGCGCGCCTCCGGCACACGCGCGGCAACTTCATTGATGGTCTGCTCTTCGTAGTTCTTGGGCTGCATGGTTCTCCTCCTCGTATGCTTCACTGCGATAACTGCCAGGAGGGCGTCGCGTTTTGCCTCTCCAGGTTGTCCCGCGTCTCTGCGGTTCGGTGACTTCAGTATACCATGTAATATGGTCATTTTCAACAAGCACAGAGGCTTTTTATTTGGTTATTTTGCACAAATTTGAAAGAGAGAGCAGGGAATATGGTATGATGGAAGAAGGACGAGGGGCGTCATACAAAGGAGGCAGAAGCATGGATTTCGCCCTCAGCGAGCAGCATGAGATGTTACGCCAGACGGTACGCGCCTTTGCCGAGCAGGAGATTCGCCCGACGGCGGCGGCGCGTGACGAGGCGATGGAGTTCCCGGTTGATCTCGTGAAGAAAATGGGGCAACTCGGTTTGATGGGTGTTGCCGTAAGTGAGCAGTATGGTGGCGCCGGGCTTGATTATATCTCATATGCGATTGTCATCGAAGAACTGTCACGGGTGGATGCATCGCTGGGCGTCATCGCGTCGGTCAACAATTCGCTGGTCTGTTACGGTATCGAGACCTTCGGTACAGAGGAACAGAAGCGTGAACTGTTGACTCCGCTGGCATCGGGGCGCATGCTTGGCGCATTCTCGCTCTCCGAGCCGGGCGCCGGTTCGGATGCTGCTGCTCAAAAGACGACCGCCGTGCGCGATGGGGATGAGTATGTTATCAACGGCATCAAAAACTGGGTGACGAACGGTGACCACGCCGATACGATTATTCTGATGGCAATGACCGATCCGTCAAAGGGGCATCGGGGGATCACCGCCTTTCTGGTCGATCCGCGTGCGCCAGGATGCAGCATTGTCAAGGTCGAACACAAACTGGGCATCCGCAGTGCCCATTCGTGCCAGATGGCGTATGATAACTACCGCCTGCCGGCATGGCGCAGATTGGGCGAAGAAGGGCAGGGATTCAAGATAGCAATGACCATCCTGAATGCCGGGCGGATCGGGATTGCGGCGCAGGCGGTCGGCATTGCGCAGGGTGCGTATGAGGCTGCGCTAGAGTACGCGAAAATCCGTGAACAGTTCGGTAAGCCGATCATCGAGAATCAGGCGATCGGGTTCACCCTGGCAGATATGGCAACGCGGATCAAGGCTGCACGGTTGCTCACCTATGAAGCAGCGTGGCGCAAGGATCAGCATCTCGATTTTGTCTGCGCAGCATCGATGGCGAAACTGTACGCTTCGGAAACCGCAATGTGGACGGCGACGAAAGCGGTTCAGATTTTTGGCTCCAACGGCTACTCGAAGGAATACCCGGTCGAACGCTACTTCCGCGACGCAAAGATTACCGAGATCTACGAAGGAACCAGCGAAATCCAGCGTCTGGTCATTGCGCGCGAGATTGCACGGTAGCAGGGTATATGCAGCACAGAGCACGTCTGACTCGAATAGGTGCACTGCTCTGCGGCGCACTGGCATGCCTGCTGAGCCTGCAACTCATGGGGCTGGCAGCGGTCGATCTGTCGTGGGGCGTGCACTGGGTGGAGGCGCGCGCCCGCTGGAATGCGCAGGCGCTCGACTCCTACTACATTGCGGTGCGTATCGAGGCGTTGGGGCAGGTATGCGCTCAACGCCTCGAAGTGCGTGGCGGATGGGTGCGCCGGGTGCTCGAAAATACCTGTGATACGCTCTTGGTTGATCCGTTGACCGTCGATCAGTTGTTTGCGCTCAGCAGCGATATCGAGAGTATTCCTGCATCGCGTTGCGTACCATCGCCGCACACATGCCCCTGCCATCGCGTCTTTACGCTGCGGCGCGTCGAGTATGATGCGGCGTATGGCTTCCCTAGCGCAATCATTGCACGCTCTGAAGTGCAGTTCCATCCGCTGCGGCGCGATTTCTGGGAGTACCTCTGGATAGAGGGAAGCCTGCCGGCGTGTCAACCGGCGCGGCGCCGCTTCACCGTTCAGGTGCTGGCGCTTACTCCGCTACCCCCGGAGAGTCCGGTGCAGACCGCCGGTCTCAAACACGTGCAGTAGATCACTCAGGTCGGCAGCAATACACCGGTACAGACTGCGTTGCAGCGACGCTGTGCGGCACGCTCCGTCGTGGTTGTTTTGATGCGATGCCGTCTCCTTGCGCACACGCGAACGACCGTAGTGTGGTCGGTTCAAAGAGGCACGTGGCAGCCGGGGAGAACCGGGGTGTGGCAGGGGATGCCCGGATCAGGTATTGAGCGACTCGTGCGCCGCAGTGGCGAGGTAGACCGTGCGTTCGGCGATATTCGTTGCCCGATCGGCAACACGCTCGAGTGTGCGGGTGATTTCGAGCGATGCCAGCGCTGCTTCGAAGAGCGTATTGTCACTCAGCGCCATCTGGCGTACTGCTTCGAGCATAGCCTGGCGACGCGCATCAACCTGATCATCGAGTGCAGCGACGGCGCGTGCTGCGGCGGCATCTTCGCTGAGGAATGCCGCAATACTGTCCGCCAGGATACGTTCGGTCAGCGCTCCCAATTCCTGGAGATCGGTCATGAGCAGCGGCGTGTACCCCGCGTCTCGCGCGCGGCGCACCTGGAGTGCGATCTGCTTGGCATAATCGCCGATGCGTTCGAATTCGCTGGCGACCATCAGCAGGGCAAGCACACGGCGCAGGTCGCGTAACAGTGGTTGCCACCGACTGATAAAACGGCCTGTGAGATCTTCGATATCCTGCTGAAGGGCATTGATATCGGGATCATCGCGAATGATCTGTGACGCACCGATGACATCGAAACGACGCAATGCCTGAAGTGCATCGTGCATCGCCCCCTGCACACGCTGCGCCATGCCGCTGAGCGCATGGTGTAGAAATTCGTAATCGTGCTTCATACTGTGCTGCATGCGCTCGACAGCCTTCACCGACGCCTGACAACCGAACGATTGACTAGCCGAACCGGCCGGAGATATACTGCTCGGTGCGTTCGTCTTTAGGGTTCTGAAAGATCTGTGTGGTTGGTCCGTACTCAACCAACTCGCCGGCGCGTGATTCGTTCATCAGGAAGAAGGCAGTATAATCCGAAACACGTGCCGCTTGTTGCATATTGTGGGTCACAATCACTATGGTGTAGTTCTGGCGCAGTTCGAACATCAGTTCTTCGATCTTAAGGGTCGAAATCGGGTCAAGCGCCGAGCACGGCTCGTCCATCAGAATGACTTCGGGTTGTACGGCAAGCGCGCGAGCGATGCAGAGGCGTTGCTGCTGACCGCCAGAGAGTGCTGTACCGGGTTGATGCAGTTTATCCTTGACTTCGTCCCAGATTGCAGCGCCGCGCAGCGCACGCTCCACTAGTTCATCAGCCTGCGCTTTCGTGCCACGCCAGCCATTGATACGCGGACCGAACATGATATTCTCGTAGATGCTCTTGGGAAAAGGATTCGGCTTCTGAAACACCATGCCAATCCGTCGTCGCACCTCAACCGGATCGACATCCCGGTCGTAGATGTTCTTGCCGTGAAACAGGATCTGCCCCTCCAGGTGTGAACCGGGGATCAGATCGTTCATACGGTTGATCGCGCGAAGCACGGTGCTCTTCCCGCACCCTGAAGGTCCAATAAAGGCAGTTATGCGCTGTCGTTCGATCTGGAGACTGACGTTATTGACTGCACGAAAGTTGCCGTAGTAGATATACGTATTGCGCAGTTCAACGGCATACTTGCCGTTTGATTGTGCCGTGGTGATGGAAGAGAACTCTGAAGTTGCCATCTAATAATTCCTCCTGAGACGGTTGCGCAGCAGGATTGCTGTCGTATTAAGCGCCAGCAGCGTAACGAGCAGCACAATGATCGCTGCAGACGCAATGCTACGGAATTGTGCACCGGGTTGTGAAGTCCAGTTGTAGATCTGGATCGGGATGACGGTGAATTTGTCGAAAATGTTATCAGGGAAGAACACAACAAACGTTGACGCACCGATAACTATCATTGGCGCGGTTTCGCCCATCGCACGCGAGACACTGAGGATTGTACCGGTCAGAATGCCGGGAAGCGCGTTGGGCAGCACATGATGCCAAATCGTCTGCCACTTCGTTGCTCCCAGACCATACGATGCCTGACGGAGTGACTGTGGCACAGCGCGGATCGCTTCGCGGCAGTTGATGATCATCAGCGGGAGGACAAGCAGCGCCATAGTCAATCCGGCGGACAGGATGGTTCGTCCGTTCGAGTCGGTGACGCCGAACATTGCACCACTGGTTAATGATTCGAGTGCGCGTACGAAGACTGCCAGCCCCAGAATGCCGTAGATAATTGAAGGCACACCTGCAAGGTTATTGATATTAGTCTCTATTAAACGATAGTACCAGGTATCGCTGGCATACTCTTCCAGGTAGACGCCACCGAGAATACCGATGGGAATGGCAAGCAGCATCGTGATTGCGATCACCCAGAGCGATCCCAGAATTGCATTGCCGACACCCGCCAGAAGAGGAACGCTACTCATCGGGCGGGTGAGGAAGTCGCGGTTGAGCCACGAATGGAACTCCAGTTTGGCGCGCGGGAAGCGCTCCCGGACCTCTGCTTCGATCCGTTCGCGTTCGAGCAGCGACTCGGTCAGTTTGTATGTAGCGACCACTTCGCGACCGATCACGCGCTCTTCGACCAGTTGCAGAACGCTCTCTTTGGAACGCTCGCTGAACGGCTCATCACGGTCGAAGCGCCGGAACAGTCCCGCGGATACATTCGCGCGCAGGATTTCGATCAGTTCTTCCTTTGACAACTCCTCGAGCGGTCGACCACCCGTCAGTTCCTCCGGGTCTACCTTTGTTTGCACCGCGATATATCCGAACGTATCGTCCACAATGGTATAGATCAACGTGGCCAGCGCTAGCAAGCCGATAACCAGTGACGAAACGAAGATTATCTGCCAGATAACGCCACGAATGCGGCGTGCCGCAATATTGCGGTTGATGTCCGCACCCTCCGGCAAATAGCCAGTTGGACTGGTGCGTTGATCCATCGATTGTGCGCTCATTCATACACCTCGCGGAAGCGACGCACGATCAATCCGCTCAACAGGTTGAGCAGCAGCGTCATGAAGAAGAGCACCAGGGCTATGGCGAAAATACTGGTGTACTGAATACTGGCGTAACTGATATCGCCGCCACTGATGCGTGCAATGTGTCCGGTCATCGTTTCGGCGGCCTGTAACGGATTGAAGGTAAAACGCGGTCCTGCACCGGCTGCCAGTGCGACGATCATCGTTTCACCAACCGCGCGCGACATCGCCACGATCACTGCAGCCAGGATTCCCGACAGCGCTGCCGGAACGACGATGCGCAGCGATGTCTCGAGGCGTGTTGCGCCGAGACCATACGCTCCTTCGCGCAACGCACGCGGTACGGCGCTCAGGGCATCTTCGCTCATTGAGGCGACCAGCGGCAGAATCATGATACCCATTGTCAGCCCTGCCGAGAGCATGTTATAGATCTCGACAATTCCCTTCCCCAGCAGCCCCTGGAGGATTACCGGTGTCACGAATGTCAGCGCGAAGTAGCCATAGACCACAGTTGGCACGCCTGCCAATACCTCAAGGATGGGCTTAAGGTAGCCACGTGCCTGGGTTGATGCGTATTCGCTCAAATAGATCGCAGCACCCAATCCCAAAGGCACTGCTACTATCAGCGCAATGATACTTGTGATCAGCGTCGAGGTTATCAGTGGCCAGATGCCGAAGCGACCGGTTTCCGGCTGCCAGGTCGTTGTACCGAAAAACTCTGCCAGATCAACCTCTGGTGAACCAAAGAACATCCAAGCTTCCTGGAACAGAACAATAACGATTGCTGTGGTCGTAAAAATAGAGATCGCGCCACAAGCAAAAACAAGGATTTCTATGATTTTCTCGCCGAATCGCTGCTTACCGCGTAGATTGATCGGACTGATGCTCAATGGCGTGGAGCGTTCGATGCTAACACGCGCTTCCTGTTCCATGGATGCAACCCCTTCATTATGCTGCTAAAAGCGTCGTTTTCTGCATGTAGTATAGCATGACTCTCATTGTGGATAGTGTCAGAGCGTGCACAATTGCCAATCTACCACATCGTCTACATAGAGTACCCCCGGTAATGAAAGCAGAGCGGACCTGCTTCTTGCTGACGCGAACGCAGACCCGCTCTGTTGTCAAAGTGTTATGGTTTCGTCGCCGCCAGCCAGTTCAGCCTGGCCACGTTGATTGACTGCTGGGAGGCAGGGAAGTAGCCGACATCGAGCACTTCGTCGTTGACGAAGGTCAGAT
>DAOUBK010000055.1:0-89925 GCA_034432635.1 Roseiflexus sp. | reverse complement strand
CGGCTGGAAGGGGGGGGTATACCGGGTGCAGGCGCCGGACGGCGAGGGGCGGGTGCACCTGGCGATTGCCGACGTATGGCTGGGGCTGCGGCGCGACCACGTGGTGGGCTACGATGCAGCGCGGCGGGAGATGGGGGACTATGTGACGGTAGTGGAGCAGGCGCGGCGGGCGGAGGAGCGGGCGCAACAGGCGGCAGCGCGGGTGCGACGGGAAGCGGCGGCGTGCGCCGAGGCGGAGGAACAGGCGCGGCGGGAAGCAGCGGCGCGAGAAGCCGAAGCGCGGGCGCGCGCCGAGGCGGAGGAACAGGCGCGGCGGGAAGCAGCGGCGCGCGCCGAGGCAGAAGAGCTCCTACGTGTGCTGCGCGAACGTCTGAAAGCGCTGGGGATCGACCCGGATGACGCTTCATAGCGCGGCAGTAGCTTCTTTTCACCAGAAGCGCATGTGCACACCGATACGGTAGCCTCTATGCCGGAGACCGGAATTCACCTCATCGCTTCAATCTTCTAATGCACCGTTTCCAGGCGCAGCCATTTTTGCCCGCTTTTTGCTTGCAGGTGTCTTTGTTCGCTTAACTACCGGTTCCTCTGCCTTCGCTTCTGATGGCACGTTATTGTCAGGCGTGTAGGTTGCTACCTCCTCAAGCGAGTTCACCAGATAGTCGCACTTCGGATAACGACTGCACCCGAAGAATGGACGCCCGAACTTGCCGCGCCGCTCCAGCAATTCACCCTGACGACACTTCGGACAGGTCACACCAGTCGCCTTGGGGGGCGGCACCGGCTTCCCTTGCTTATCGAGACGTCGGGTATTTTTGCACTCCGGGTAGCCGCTGCATCCCAGGAATGGACCAAACCGGCTCTTCTTCAGCACCATTGGTCGCCCGCACAGCTCACAGATGACATCGCTCGCTTGCGGTGCAGCCGGCGCGTCGAGCACAATACGTCCCTCACCATCGCGATGGAAGTCGCTGGTGAAATCACACTCCGGGTAGCGGTTGCACGCCAGAAATTCGCCGTTCTTGCCGAACCGGATCGCCAGCTGTCCCTGACCACACTTCGGGCAGGTCAGGTCGGTCAGGATCTCCTCACGCTTGACGTTGCGCATACTGCGCTGTGCGTCTGCCAGTTTCTGCTCGAACGGTTCGTAGAAGGCGCGCAACACCGGCACCCACTCTTTCTCACCTTCGGCAATGTCATCGAGTTGCTGCTCCATTTCCGAGGTGAAACCATAATCGACGATACTCGGAAAATGTTGCACGAGCAGGTCAGTCACAACCCTGCCAAGTGTCGTCGGCACGAGTTTTTTATCTGCAAGTTCAACGTAATCGCGCTCGATAATTGTCGAGATGGTGGGTGCGTAAGTCGAGGGACGCCCGATACCGAGACGTTCCAGCTCCTTCACCAGGCTAGCTTCGGTGAAGCGCGGCGGCGGCTCGGTGAAGTGTTGCACCGGCAACAACTGTACAAGATCGAGCACGTCCCCTTCCACAAGCAATGGCAGGAGCCGTTCGCTATCCTCGTCCTCTTCGCCTTCGTCCAGGCTGACATTGTAGACCGCCAGGAATCCAGGGAACTTCAGAACGGAACCGGTAGTTCGGAAGGTGTACGGGTCATTGCCTGCACTCCGCCCGATCTCACGCCCGGCGCCAATGTCCACCGTCGTACTGTCGAAAACCGCTGCCTCCATCTGGCTGGCAATGAATCGTTTCCAGATCAACTCATAGAGACGGTACTGTTCACTCGTCAGATAGGGTTGCACCTGTTCCGGCGTGCGCCGGCTGAGAGTTGGGCGAATGGCTTCGTGCGCCTCCTGCGCCCCTTTGGTCTTCGTTTTGTAGACCGGCGGTTTGGGCGGCAGGTATGTACCGCCATACCGCTCGCGGATAACGATGCGCGCCTCTTCCTGCGCTTCGCGCGACACGTTCACGCTATCGGTGCGCATATACGTGATAAGACCGACCAGTCCCTCGTCACCGCCGATATCCACCCCTTCGTACAACTGTTGCGCCACCACCATGGTGCGTTTGGCGGAAAAACCGAGTTTACGTCCGGCTTCCTGCTGCAACGTACTGGTGGTGAACGGCGGCGGCGGCGTGCGTCGTTTGTCGCGGCGCGTCACCTTGCGCACGACATATGCAGCGCCCTCCAGATCGGCGATGATTGCCTGCGCCTGCTCACTTGAACCGATGTCGAACTTCTCGAGTTTCCTGCCGGCGCGCTCGATCAGTACGGCGCGAAACGGATCGCGTGCATCCTGCTTGAGCAAATCGGCTTCGATCGTCCAGTATTCCCGCGGTACGAACGCCTCGATCTCGCGTTCACGCTCAACGATCAGGCGTACTGCAACCGACTGCACCCTCCCGGCGGACAACCCACGTCGCACCTTCTCCCACAGAAGCGGCGACAGTTTGTAGCCCACCAAACGGTCCAGCACACGACGCGCCTGCTGCGCATCGACCAGCCGGCGGTCAATGTCACGCGGCGATGCCATCGCACTGCGCACTGCACCGGGCGTGATCTCGGTAAAGACAACCCGGTACACCGACTTTCCACGCGGAATTTTCGCTGCCTCGGTGATATGCCAGGCAATCGCTTCCCCCTCACGATCCGGGTCGGTCGCCAGATACACAGCCTCCGCCTGGCGAATCGATTTGCGCAGCGCGGCAATAATCTTCTCCTTGCCCGGCGAAATCTCATACACCGGCGCAAAGTCTGCATCGAGATCAACGCCAAGATCGCTCTTTGGCAGATCGCAAACATGCCCCATCGAAGCCTCGACCCGATACCCCTGACCGAGGTACTTCTGGATAGTGCGCGCCTTTGCCGGCGACTCGACAATAACCAGTTTCTCGCCCATATTCTGTCCAGTTTCGATTGCTATCTGTATGTGCCTGCGGCATACAGGCAGCGACTATACCATAAGGGTAGGTGATGATGATGTGATTCTTCGCGGGGTTTCGATCCCGCCCCATCCGTGCACTATAAGGGCTGGCAATCCGCATGTCAAGAGTATGACGGTCGCGTGGTATAATCTGGTTCTTGATGTTCCCTGGAATAACACGGATGAACGGCGTTCGTTTATGAAACGCAGCGTGTTGCACATAATCACATTCGTGCGCGTCTTCATCGCGCGAAACATGTAAGCCAGCAGATACGCCATGAAGTGCAGCGTGTTGCACCCTTATCACGTTCATCCCCCACAAGCCCAGGGCACAAGCAACGCACCGATGCTGTACATGCTCGTCTGGTCATCCCGAACACGTACAGGGAAAGTCCAGCATCGATAGTTCCCGGTTCTCAGTTCTCGGTTCTCTAATCCGGTGACAATTATCGCTTTTGCTATCCTGCCTCTCATCATTCTAATACTCACACTGACTGGTGCGTTGATCGCTCGCGCGCTGCCGGTTGCGTGGCACACGGGTGATTGGCTCGAACGCTGGTTCGAATATACCCTGATTGGCGCACTGCTGAACGGATGGCTGGCATTCACCCTGGCGCAGATTGGCGTCTTTTCTGCGCCACTGCACGCTGCTGTGGTTGCTGTTCTCTGCATCATCGCCACCCTGATCAGCCATGCATCCGGCAGGCAACCCACAATACGCAACCCACGTTCAACACCCGACGTTCAACGTTCAACGCCCAACGTTCAACCTTCTGACACCCAACCTTCAACATTCAACGTTCAACATTCAACGTTCAGCTTTCAACGTTCACCCTTCAATCTTCTCCCTGCCATTCTGCTTCTCTTCGTTGTCCTGGTCACCCCTCCGTTCGAAACGATCATCGGCGTGCGTGATGCAGGCGTGTATGCGAATGCCGGATTCATCATGGCACGCACCGGTTCACTCACCTTTACCGATCCGCTGGTGGCGCAGATCGCTGCCGATCAGCAATCTGCCGATCCATCGCTTGCCGATGCTGCCCATCAGGCGGAAACCAACATTCTTGGCGTGCAGAACGCGCAGCGCTTCATCGCAACCCGCCTGCGCGCAGCAGGGTTCTTTATCGATCAGGGTGACCTTGATCGCGGGCGCGTTGTCCCACAGGGATTGCACCTCTTCTCAGCATGGATCGGATTGCTCGCTGCATTTTTCGGAATGCACGGCGGATTGCTGGCGCCGGCGGTCACCGGTCTGCTTGGCGTCTGGAGCGTCGCCCTGCTCGCCAGACGCATCGCTGATTCATGGGTCGGATTGCTGGCGGCACTTTTCCTTACTCTCAATGCCGTCCAGGTCTGGTTCAGCCGTTACTCTACCGCCGAAACAACGGCGCAGTTCCTGATCTTTGCCGGACTCTACGCCTTCACCAAAGCCTTCGGATTTTCCAACGTGCAACGTGCAACGTTCCAAGGTGCAACGTGCAACGTTCCAACATCCAAAGCTCAACGTCCAACGCTCAACGTCCAACCTTCAACGTTCTACGCCCTTCTCGCCGGGCTGGCATTCGGGCAACTCGCCCTGACACGCATCGAGTTCTTCCTGGTGGTGGGACCGCTGGTGCTCTACCTGATCTTCATCTGGCTTGCACGCTGCTGGATATTGCCGCACACTGCACTACTAGCAGGCGCGGGGGTGCTGCTGCTGCACGCCGGATTGCAGATCGTGTTCCTGGCGCGCGCCTATTTCTTCGATACGCTCTTCGCACGCCTGCAAGATTTTGCACTCACCGCAGCCCTGGCGCTGCCGTTCCTCACCCCGGCATTGCGCCAGGTCTACCTGCTGCGCCCCTGCTCACGTCTGACGATGCAACCCTGCCCGCCGATTGCCGGGATGCCGCCAACTACTGATGCACCGCTCAACTGGACCCGTATTGGCAGCGAACTCTTCGCCGTCATCGTGATCATTATCGCCCTGATCGCGGTGCGTCGCCTGAACCTAATTGCCCGTCTCGTGTCGGTGCTGGCGCGTCTGAACCGCTCGCTACGCCTGATCGCTGCGGTTACCGTCATTGTGCTTGGAGGGTATACGTACCTTATCCGCCCGCAGATCCTGTCGCTCACGACAATCGCTGCACTACCCACCTGCCTGACGCCAGCACAACTGACCAAACCCCAGAGCGCATGTCTGACTCTTCAGGGGTATGTCGGGGCGCCGATTGCGTCCCCCGCGTATGTCGATCCGCTCGCCGGATGGATCGATCATCTCGTCAGCCTGGTGCGCGGTCGTTCGACCCCGCCGCGCGAAACCTGCATTGCGCTACGCCGTGAGACGTTGCCGCCATCCGCTGACAGACGCACCATGCCGGAAGTCATGCGCGACGGGCTGATCCGCGAGGCGGACCTTGCGCCGGCAACCCTCGCCATTCTGCGCGCCTGTGATCGCTATGTGCTGCGCGACCTGTTTGGCGTGGCGCAGGCAAACCTGGTGCGCCTCGGATGGTACCTGTCGCCGCTGGGGGTTGTGCTCGCCATCGGTGGTCTGGCGCTGATGGTCTACCGCATCAACTCGACCTCCTGGATGTTCCTCGTCATTGCTGCAATTGCATCGGTGGTGTTCCTGCGGCTGACCTACGGAACCAGCGACCAGCACTACATTTATATTATGCGGCGCTACGTGCCCCACATCTACCCGGCGTTCGCCATCGGTATCGCTTACGCCATCGTGCACCTAGCGCCCGACCTGCGATCATGTGCCGGTTTGGTGCGATCCATCGCGTGGAAGGTGCATCGCAATATCTCGCCAGGGCAGCAACACCCAGCAGCGCCCGACATTGAACATTCAACGTCCAACGTTGAACGTTCAACGTTCAACGTTCAACATCCAGGCTCCAACCTTGTTCGCGTTCTCCTCACCGTTGCGCTGGTGCTGTTCCTGGTCGTCACCGGCAGACCGATCTACCGTCACACCGAATATGCCGGAGCGATCACGCAGATCGGCGCAATGGCAGCCCAGCTCGAACCGGGAGCGATCGTGCTCATGCGCGGCGGCGCTCCATCGTATGCCCAGGCACGCGACATCCCCGACCTGCTGGCAACACCGTTGACCTTTGCCTTCGGTATTGACGCATTTGCATTGAAGAGCCGCGACCCTGGACAGTATGCCCCACAACTGTCACGCTACATCCGCCACTGGCACGATCAGGGGCGTCCGGTCTACCTGGCGGTCAGCGCCGGTGGTGCGCTTCCACTCCCCAGATGGCGTCTCGAACTGGTTGGACGCTTCCTCTTCGATCTGCCGGAGTACGAACAACCGACCGATCACAAACCTTCCGCCGTGCAGCGGTTCACCCTCGACTTCGCGCTCTATCGCCTGACACCCGGCGAGACGGCAGAAGCGCCGCCGGTTATTCTACCCAACGACTACGCCTTCCAGGTGCGCGGGATATACCGGGCAGAGCGCATGAACGACCGTCTAATCGCCTGGACTGACGGCGACGCCCTGTTCCGCCTGCCTGCGCCAGGAGCTGAGCCACTGAGCATCTCCGTAACCCTCGCATCCGGCGCACGCCCGACGACGCACACCGGCGAGACATGCCTGGCAGTTGCCGCCGAACCCGGCTTCTCCGTTGAAGATGCGGAACAGGCAGTATTCACGACACCGGTGTGCGTCACGCCCGGCGTCGAACCGACGACCGTCACCCTGACTGTTGACCCACGTCACATGCCCCCTTCACCGACCGGACATCTGCTGCTGCGGGTACGCAGCCCTGTGTTCATCCCCGCCCGCGACGATCCTGCCAGCCACGATCCGCGCCGCCTGGGAGTGCAGATTGTGCGGATCGGTATGGCAACCGGAAAGCAGGAGTAGGGGCGTATGGCCGCGCACCCCTCCCCTTCGTACCCGTTCCACGGCTCACCGCTAGACCGCACGCCTCTACTCTTCGCATTCAGGGGCGGACAAAACATGCAGGCGTTTGTGGGAGATAGGGCTTGGGAACGCCCTGGGGACCCTCACCCTCTCCCGCGGGCGCGGGGGAGGGGAGATAAGCAACCGGCACCGGGGCATCCCGCTGCGGCAGAAGGTGCGTTGGTCCGTATGTGCTGTCCGCTCTCAAATCCGCGCGGGAGAGGAGAGACGGTTTAGGCCGGGCGAGATCATCTATGTCCGCACCTCAAACCCGCGCGGGAGAGGGGAGACGGCGCAAGCGCGGCTTTGAGACCGTCCGCTCCCGCTCAAACTCACGCAGGAGAGGGGAGACGAGCAACCGGCGCCGGGGGGTCCCGCTGCCGCACTCTGAGGAGTTGCGTGCTCCGCACTGAACGCGCTAGGGGAGATAAGCAACCGGCGCCGGGGTGTCCCGCTGCCGCACTCTGAGGAGTTGCGTACTCCGCACTGAACGCGCTAGGGGAGATAAGCAACCGGCGCCGGGGTGTCCTCCGGCTTGCCGCGGGACCGTGTGCCACTCCCCTTCGCGTCTGCTCCTCGGCTCGCCGCCAGACCATGTGCCCCTCCCCTTCGCATCCGTGCTGCGTCTCGACTCCAGCACGGCACACTGGCGTCGGCAGCACCCCTGATCCCGCTTCAGGGGTGGACAGAATATATGAGCTAACACAACTTCTACCGCATTGGAACACCCTGGCGTGTGGTTCTGGTCTCCCTTCTCCCGCGTGCGGGAGAGAGGCAGGGGGTGAGGGCCAACCAGCGCGTCCCAATACCGTAAAGCCCCTTGACGCTCATGTGTTCTGTTCTCCCTTGAACCGATCCCGCCGGTTGTCACATCGGGTTATCCCGGCGTGTAAGCGTCCAGGGACGAACGTGGCGACACTGGGAAACGCGGCGAGCGCCACAGAGCACTGACAGGGAAGGGTGCACAGACCGGCACCGGAGCACAGATGCGTGATGATCGCATTTACGCAGACATGCATCGACAGGTTGCAATACTGATGCGTCACATCCGTGCGTTCTATCCGCGCCGTGTCACGAGAATGTTTGACATAGGCATCATGCATAGAAGGCAGCCAGGCAGGAGCGCCGAACGACCGAAACGAACACTGGTCTACCTCACATAGCGCGCAGGGCATCTATCCACGAGCCCGATCTGTCATCGAGTTGTAATCTTCTCCAGTCTCAGGACTAACGGGCTATTGAGCAAACACGACCGGCTTCCTATAATGCCAGTAGAGAACAGAGACCGAAGGGGACAAAGCATGCCCAGGCGAGCAACAGGTCAATCGCTGGTTGAGATGGCGCTGATCGCACCGATCCTGTTCGCGTTTCTGTTTGCGATTGTCGATCTCGGCTACTACATTTGGGGATATTCGACCCTCTTCAGCGCGGCGCGCGCCGGTGCAGAAGTGGCATCACAACTGCCGCCGTATCCATCGCGGCTGGCGCTACGCGGGCAGGGCGATCCTCGCTGGATCGACGACCCATGCGTCAACCGCATTCTAGAAGTCACCAACGACTCGACCGGTTTCTTCCCGGTCGATGCCAATCAGGTAACAATCCTCTACCCAAACAGCGCCGATTCTAACCCGCGACGTTTAGGCGGTGTCATCGAAGTACAGATCGACTATGTTATCGAGCCGCTGACGCCGCTCGTCAGTTTCATCAATACAATGCTGGGCGACAATGGCACGATGCGGATCAAAGTAACGGCGCAACGAACGATTGAAAGTCTGGGCAATAATCCGAACTTTGCGAACGGCATCGCCTGCACAGAACCGACGCCCTAGCAACCGGCGAGGGAGACAGAACTATGGCACGACGATTTCAATCAGGACAGGCGCTCGTCGAGTTTGTGATCGCCTCGACGCTCATCCTGCTGCTGCTGGCGGCTGCGGTCGATATCGGTCTGCTGTTTTTTAACATGCAGGGGTTGACCACTGCTGCGCAGGAGGGTGCGACCTACGGCAGTCGCTATGTGATTGTCCGACCGGATGGCGCGGTCGACCTCGACTACGATACGATCCGCACGCGCGTGCGCCAGGAAGCAGGCACGACCGGCGGCATCAACTTCGTCAACATGTACGACCTGAACAGTGATGCCATTCCCGATGCAGAAGATACCAACGGCGACGGCGTTCTCGACCGCTTTCAGTACTTCCTCGACCAGAACGGCGACGGACGCGCCATCGGCGATCCGGTGACCGGTCTGATTGCGAAAGGCACACAACCGTCCGAGTATGTGCGCCTGATCGATCAGTATATCCTCGTGATGGCCGTTGAAGATGTCTTCCCCTTCAACGGCAACCCGCTGGGTCCAGAGGATGCCGACGGCAATCGCGCCAACGACCTAGTTCCCGATGCGGACACGACTCCCTGTGCTAATCTGGCCGACCCGAACCGGCAATGCTACGTCTTTGTGGTGGTGAAATCCGATTACAACACCGTTTTTGGCTTCACGCCGGCATTCGGCGATAAAGTGCCGCTCAGTTCGCGCTTCGTCATGCCGCTGCGCGCCGGATTCGTGTCGCCAGGTGCGCCGACCAATACGCCGGTTGTGCAAACCAATACACCAACGCCAACGCCAACCGATACACCAACACCAACCGCATCGAATACGCCGACAAGCACACCGACGAATACGGCGTCACCGACCACGACCCGTACACCAACAAATACGCCAACGCGCACCAATACGCCAACACCGTCGCGCACGCCAACGCCGAGCAATACACCGACGCGCACCAATACGCCCACACGCACGCCTACATTCACGCCAACTGCCACGCCGTGCGCTGGTGGTACGGGCAATGGTCTACGCGGCGACTACTACATCTACAGACCAGGGAGTAGCGTCGGAACAACCAATTTCTTCCCCGGCGCACCGGTGGCAAGTCGCTTCGAAAATATCAATCGGGCGCAGAGCGACACCTCGCCAATCGCTGGCGTCGGGAAGGATTACTTCTCCGTGCGCTGGACCGGTCAGGTCGAGCCGTTGTTCAGTGGCGAGTACACCTTCTTTGCCGATACCGATGATGGCGTGCGCGTATGGGTCAACGGTGTCCAGATTATCAATGACTGGCGCACGAAATCCAGTGTAGTGAGCGGTCGGATCACATTGACCGCATGCCAGCGCGTCAGCATTACGGTCGAGTACTTTGAGTGGACCGGCAACCAGAAAGCGATTCTGAGATGGCAGCACGCGAACCAGCCGGATCAGGTCATTCCGGTTGCCCGGCTCTACTCCAGCGGCGCGCCGCCAGCAACGGCGACCCGCACGTTGACGCCGTCGCGTACGCCAACGTTCACGCCGTCGCGCACACCAACGATCACACTGACGCCGTCGCGCACGCCAACGTTCACGCCGTCGCGCACACCGACGCGCACCAACACGCCATTGCCGGCGACCAATACGCCGTCGCGCACGCCAACGTTCACGCCGTCGCGCACGCCGACGTTCACACCGACGCGCACGCCGACCAATACGCCAACCCGTACACCAACGTTGACACCATCGCGCACACCGGACACCGGTACGTAAGGAGCGCACCACGCCTGGCGGAGACCGAGCGCTCCGCCAGGCAGGCAGGATGTGAGCACTGCAAGCCTGGCTATCGGCGTCGCACGCACGAACCGTTTCGATTATTCGGTACAACAAGACACAGGAACAAGAGGTGGCGATTATGAAACAACGTTTCTTGCATCACAAGACAGAAGGGCAGAATGTGATCCTGCTTGCCGGGATTTTGGCGCTGCTGATCGGTATGGCTGCTCTGGCTGTCGACCTTGGCGTCACCTACGCCGAACAGCGCAATATCGTGCGCGGAACCAATGCGGCTTCGCTGGCCGGTATGAACCGTCTGATCAGCGGCGGTCGCGATGTCGATGTTGCCCTCGCCATCTATGAGTCGCTGCGCTCGAATGGTATTCCAGTCACTCCTCCTGGCGAAGCGCCGCAGCTTGGCGATCGCTCATTTGAGGCGATCTACCTAGGCAGTGATGGCGCTCCCATTCCTGGCGCGTGCAGTCGCGTCGGTGCGTGTGGTTCGCAGCGCCCAGAAGGTGTAAAGTATATTCAAATCAGCCTCAAGGGCGAAGTAGAAACCTACTTCGCACGCCTTTTTGGTCAGAACCAGTTGCCGGTCGGAGCGATCGCCTACGCTAGTGTTGGCGCCTGCGCAACCGGCTACTACCCATTTGGCGTGCGTACGACGGTTGGTGGGCAACCCGTGTTCAATGAGTATGGGTTCGCTAGCTATGATGGCTTCTACGAAGACGAGACCTATGCACAATTGCGCTATAAGCGCCTCTACCTGCACACAAATGATCATCCAAACGGTGGGTTCAGCTTGCTGCGCTGGCGTAATGACATTCCTGTCGGTAACGCAGGGGCGCTGGCGGAGATGCTGACCGGCGACGGCACCTATAGTCGGGGGTACAACGAAGCGCCCTGGCCTAGTATTATGCAGGGGAACGATGGTCCAACCCGCCCCGACTCCTATCCGTTCGAGCCGAATGCAATTAATACTGGCGATTGGGTGTACGGGAATGTGTTTAGCACTAGTCCCTTCAACGGTCAGGTGCTCAACCAACTTGACACGTTGAAGCGCAACCGTACACTCATGACGCTGCCAATGTATCGTTTCGATAACGGTAATCTTACCGATCCGGCATACTACATCGAACGCTTCGGCGCCTTCCTACTCGTCAATTATGGTGTGGACAACAACGGCCAGGTGCCGGACGGTCCATGGGTAGAACTAGCATATGTGCGTGAGGGCGGGCAGTGTGCCAACCTGGTAACCGGCGCGCCGCCTACGAATAACTTTAGTGTCGGCGGTAGCGTGACCTACCTCCCGCGCTATCGGACCTATCCCGACCTGAACCGACCGGTGCAGTTCTTGCTCATCCTCGACGTTTCCGGTTCAATGTCGTGGACGTTCGACGGGCGCGGTATGCAGAATGGAAATGTTGTGACCTGCACCAATCCCACGCAGGGATGTGTGTCAATTGATTCTGCCTGGCCCACTAAATCGGACCGACGTATCAGCATCGCAAAGGAGGTGCTGCGCTCCTTCGTCGAGAAGATTGATAACGATCGACAGAATGGACTCCGACCGTATGATACCGTTCGGCTCGTGACATTTAGCGGACGCCTGGGGAGCTATGTCAATCAAAACGGTGCGGTCGGAGATAATAACCGTGCCGTGAACGATCTGACCGAGGTCCTGCCGGCAGCCGGTTGGACGAATGATCGGGGAATGCTGAATGAAGCGATCACGAACGCTGGCATGGTGAATGGTGATCCGTACCTGACGGCAGGTGCAACGCCGAGCGCAGTTGCATTCGCCCGCGCCAGCCAGGTGTTTGCCGCGGCCCCCGAACGCGCCCCGAATGGGCTGAAGTATCGCCGCATAGTCATCTTTGTGACCGATGGCGTGGCGAATGTGCTTCGCAACGGGATGCAGAATAACTATGGTGCAGGGTGTGAAATAGGCGCTGAAAATGTCAGTTGTCAGATGGGTGAACCGTTGCCAGACGGTAGCCTGCGGCCGCTCAACGCAATGGTGATGGAAGCGCAGGCGCTCAGAGAAGCGTATATCAACCCTAGTGAAGGCTCGGTCTACGTGGTTGCACTTAGCCCCACCTTTGAAACCACTGGGCTGAACTTAGTCGCTAGCCAGCCCGACTACGTCAAGCGCGCCGACCGACCGGAAGAGTTGCAGCAGATATTCGACGACATCCAGGTCTCGGCGATCCAGGGTGATTGTACGCCGAGTCAGGACGAAGAACGTGATACGATGGCGCCGTCGGAAGTGCCGACCGATCTGCGACCTGAACTAACGGATCGCATCGTCGGTCAGGTGACGCTCACTGACGCCAACAATAATACGTTCGAAGCCTGGATCACCGCCGACCCGATCACACGGAAACTGTCGTATGCCTTCACGAATGTACCGCCAGGTCAGTACACGCTGCGCGCCTGGCTTGGCTACCGCGCACCACAGGACAATATCTCGCGCGATAAGTACGAGCTGATCGTGCGTGGTGCGGGCACCAGCACCGAAATACCGGTGACGGTCAGCGCCGGGCGCAGTCTCGGTGGCGTCATCGGTGTGCCGCTCACGCTCGGCCTGAACGATAACGTCTGTTCGACAACGTCGTAACCACACATGACCCGACAGGCGGTAAGCCGCCTGTCGGGTTGCTCTTAACCTCACAGACTGCACCGGTCCGTGAGGTTTTCTGATTTTGTGTGCGAGGAGGATCGCTCTGCACCACGGCATCCACCTTCCGCCAGGTTTCCAAGGAGGTTTCCATGAGGCGTCAAACACCACGCATGCCGGCCACGGCGCGTGCGCTGACATTGATTGTTGCGCTGTTGACTGTTCTCGCCATCCTTCCAGCCGCGCCGGTTGCTGCCAAAGTGATCAAGGTCGTCGCCCTAGATGACACCCAGCCGGAGTTCGGCGCCGGTTCACGCACGCTGACTGCGGTGGTACCGACGACCCTGAGCAACGATCCGATCGCCGGGCAGGTGACCGAACCGTATGCCGGCGCCAAAAGCGGCGATCAGGGCGGACTCGCCATGGCAGCCGTTCGCGCGCTCCGCTGGAACAGCAGCCCGGATAGCCCGCTTCCCGCAGCACGCACCGAAATCGGGGCTGCGGTGATCGGTAACACGATCTGGGTTATTGGGGGTGCGTCGGGCAGCTCAGTGTATCACAACACCGTCTATCGCGGGACAGTCAATACAAACTACGGGCAGCCCGGCGCAGGTACTATCGAGTGGGTCGAATCCACATCATCGCTGCCCCCGGTCAGCCATGCAGATACGTCACCGTTCAACAACCCACTCGGACCGCGAACCAACGCAGCAGTTGCTGCACTGCGCACCAGCGGCAACGCGGGGTATCTCTACGTGATCGGCGGCGCGGTCGCACCTGGATCCACATTTTCGAGCAATTCGGTGCTCGTCGGTGAGGTCGCTGCAAACGGAAACCTGACCTGGCGCACCTCGCCGACATACCGACTCCCTTCAGGCATCCAACTGGAAGGCGCGCGCGCGTTCGTGCACACAACCACTGCTGGCAAAACGTTCCTGTACGTCGTCTGCGGGCGAAACGATCCACCTGGACCGCCGCCGCCAACCATTTCTGACCGCGTCTACTACGCCGAGATCAATCCCTCAAATGGAGATCTCAACCTTGGCAGCGACAACCGCACATGGCAGTCCAACCTGATGCTGCAGGGTGTGTGGAACACCGCCGTGACCGTCGGGCGCTACACGAATGCGGATGGCACAACGCAGGACTTGTTCTTCATCTATGGCGGCGGGACAAGCGGAAGTTCTGACAATGTGGATACCGGCACGGTCTGGAAAGGGGTGATCAACCCGATCACCGGCGCGATCACGTGGGAAGACAGCACGACCGGCGGCAATGCCGCCATTCCCGGCAGCCGCAACAGCCACGGCGCAGTTGAGTTCAACGGCGCGATCTACCTGATCGGCGGACGCAGCGGCGGCACGATCAACCGCAACGGCTACGCCTCCTATATCGATCCCGCTAACCTGCGCATCTTCAAGGACGGTACGCTCAACTTTTATCAGGACAGTTTTGGCGCACTGCCGTTTTCTGCCGATCCCGGACGGCGCAACGCGGGTGTGGTGCTGGTGCCGACCAGCAACCCGAACTATGCGTTCGCCTACCTGATTGGCGGCACCAACGGAACCTTGCCGTCTAACCAGGTCTTCCGCGCCACGATCGGACCGAACCTCGACGCTCAGACCTTCTACCCGTCGTTCGCCTACTACTACTCGAAGCCCTTCTCGATGCTCGATCTGATCAATGAGCAGCAGGCAACCGTGCGTAAAATGACCTGGCTGACGAATATCGATCCGGCGAATGGCGGCGATATCGAAGTCGAGTACCGCGTCTACTCTCCGTCGAGCGGCAACTGCGCCGATACCGAAGGCGGATGGACGCAGGCGCGCGATCCAGATGCCGGTGGAACGCGGTTTTCGAAGTCTAATCCGAGTGACGCAGCATACGCCATCAATGCCCAGGAGTACAGCGAGGAACAGTTGCTCCCGCTGGGCAACTGCTTCCAGTACCGCCTCACCTTCCGCCGCGGTCCGGTGATGACCGCTTCGCCAGTACTGCTGCGGCTGGGTATGGAGGTGATCGTTCCCGGCAACCCTGACCTGAACTGGCCCAGCAACGCTGTCACCAGAACCCAGAACGCCGACGGCACTACCAGGGGCGTTGAAGTGCGCCTGCGCAACCAGAATCTGACCGACAGCGGACCGACGCAACCGGCGAATGTGTGCCACGCATCGCAACCGGGATGTAATCCGGAGGGAACCTTCTTCGTCGATGTGTTCATCTTCCCGCCGGGTGTGACCCCGATCTCGCCGACACTGCCGCTGCTCGCTCCTGGAGGCGATAGCCTGAGCAATTCGAATTCGGCGCTCGCACCGTACCATCGCGCCTGTCTGCAAATCCCGAAGAACGTCATGCAGAAGGATGTCACGCACCTTATCGGGGAAAATGCGCGCTGGAGCGACATTCAGGCAGTTGGCATCGATGGATGCGTTTCGTCTGCCACGAATTTCGTGAGCGGAACCGGCAAAATCCTGCGCGACTTTCTCGATCAAGGGAGCGGGACCTACAAAATCATTCTGGTTGCTGATACCGACACAACCCTGAAAGGATTGGTGTCCGAGTCCGATGCGCCGGACGGTGACCACGCAGCAGAACGGAACAATGTCAGCGCCATCTTCGAAGTCGAATTTGTGGCTGGAGGTGCGCCACCGCCCGACAATCCACCGCCAGACGGTGTGACGCGCGTCTTCCTGCCGCTGGTGATTCGTTGATGTTGGCGCGTGGAACGTTGAACGCCGGAACGTTGAGACGTTGAACGTTGGAACGTTGGAACGCTGGAATGTCGAAACGTTGAACGTTGAACGTTGAACGCTGGAACGTTGAACGTTCAACGTTTCTTCCATTGTCAAGTCATTGAAGCCCTGCAATACTAATCAGGGCTTGATCTCGTGTGCTATAATGGCTTACAGGTAGTTATCATCGCATCTTCTTGCTGAAAGAAAGGCACGCCCCTATGAGGCGAGGAGGTCCTCTGCTGTTGCTCGGTGTGATTATTGCCGCAGCCGCAGCGCTTCTCTTCTTTTTCTTCTTTCAAACGCCGCCGACGCCTGCACCAGAGGCGCTTCCGCAAGAACCAACGCCTGTACCATTACGTAAAGTGGTCGCTGCACGTGTTGACATTCCGGCAAATACCGTCCTGACCGACACCGAAACCTTTCTGACTCTGCGCGATATTCCAGAGCCGGAGTATAATGCTGCGCCCGACCAGTATTTCACCAGCGTGAGTGAACTGACCACCAAGGTGACATTGCGCGCGCTCAACGCTACCGAAATTATCCGTGCGCGCGACCTCACCGAAGCCGGTCTGTCGTTCCAGGTGCCGTTGCCCGACACGCCCGACGCACCGCGCGACAAGGTATTTCCGCTCGAAGTCGGCAATCTGACCGGCGTCGCCGATCAGATCCGCCCTGGCGATGCGGTCGACCTGGTGATGACGTATGAAATCCGGCGCCTGATCATCCGACCAACACTGACGCTCGATCCTGTAACCGGGGAGTTGACCGTCACCCCGATTGAAGAAACGCTGGTGGATCGCGTGACCAAAACCATGGTGCAGAATGTCCAGGTGTTGCGCGTTTTGAAACCGGCTATTCCCCAGGAAGCCGGCACGCCGACGCCTGCCGGTCAACAGGGCACGACGGCGCCGCCACCCCCCTCAAGCACCCAGACGCCCGATACCTTCGTGCCGGGTGCGCAGTGGATTCTGCTGCTGGCGATGACCGATCAGGAAGCCGAGATCGTCAAGTTTACCCTCGATCAGCAAGACCCGAAGCCGCAAATCACTCTGGTACTGCGCGGGCGCGACGATAGCGCCACCGAGGAGACAACTGGCGTTACGCTGCGCCTGTTGACCAGTCGCTATGGCTTGCCGTTGCCCGAACCATTGCAACCGCTGGCACTTGCGCCCGAAGAAATCACACCCGGACCGGCGCGTCCAACGCCGACGCCGCTTCCGGTGCCATGATCGACTGCAATATCACGCACAACAGAGTATAATACCTGTAGCAGGCGTGCCGGTTGAGGCGCGCCTGCATGAATGCGCAAACGATACGACGCCCGGCAAGCGACCGGTAGCGCCCACGATTGAGAGGATGCTATGGCAGGAGGATCGCGAACACCCGAAGCCGCAGGCCCGGCGAAGATCCGGGTGATGATCGTCGATGATATCGCCGAAACCCGCGACAATCTCGAAAAACTCCTCTTCTTCGAAAAAGATATCGAAGTTGTTGCAAAAGCGACCACCGGTCGCGAGGCGCTCGCCCTCGCCAAACAGCACCGTCCTGACGTGGTGTTGATGGATATCAACATGCCAGATATGGACGGTATCGCCGCCACCGAAGCACTGTTGAGTCAGGTGCCCGAAGTGCAGGTGATCATGATGAGCGTGCAGGGTGAGCAGGATTATCTGCGTCGCGCGATGCTCGCTGGCGCACGCGAATTCCTGCCCAAACCGATCGGCGCCGAAGAACTCTACAGCGCGATCCGCCATGTCTACCGCCTGGCGACCACCCAGCGGCGTTATGTGACCACGCCGCCGCCGGGTCCCGGCGGCGATGATCAGGGCGCACAGGGGCAGATCATCGCCGTTTTCAGCCCAAAGGGTGGAACCGGAACATCATCCATTGCGTGCAACCTGGCAGTCGCCATGCGCCTGCTGACCGGCAAGAAAGTTGCGCTCGTCGATGGGAACCTGACGTTCGGCGATGTGGGAGCGATTATGAACCTGGTATCGTCCAAAACGATCGCCGATCTGGTCAACCGCATCGGTGAACTCGATCGTGACCTGTTGAACGACGTGATGGCAACCCACGCAACGCAGGTCAAGGTATTGCTGGCGCCGCCGAACCCGCAAACCGGTGAACTCGTCACCTCTGACCACCTGCGCACGATCCTGGAGACGATGAAGAAAGAGTTTGAGTATGTGATTGTCGATACCCAGGCATCGTTTCAGGATCGCGCACTGGCAGCACTCGATCTGGCAGACCGGATTGTGGCGCTGATGACCCTCGAAATCCCGTGCATCAAGAATATCAAACTGTTCCTCGAAGTCGCGGAGTTGCTGGAGTATCCGAAGGAAAAAACAGTTCTTGTGCTTAACAAGGCTGACAATCGCCTGGGGATGCGCGTCGAGAATGTGGAAGCGAACATTCAGCATAAGGTGGCGCTTCAGATTGCCAACGCCGGTCATGAGATGACGCTGGCGGTCAATCAGGGGGTGCCGCTGGTGATCGCCAAACGCGATCTTCCGACATCGAAAGATATTTTCGCTCTGGCGAAACTGCTGAGCAGCGGTCTGGCGGCAAAAACCACCGATGCTGCAAAGAAGACAGAGAAAGCGCCAGAGAAAACCAGTCTGTTCGGCAAATTGCTGGCGCGGCGATAACCGCAGCCCGTTGAGGGAGTATACGTATGTCACTCTTGAAGCGAATCGGTGCCACTCCTGGAGCAACCGGGCACTTGCCCGGCACACCTGCCACTCCGGCAGCGCCGGCGCGCCTCGGTGCACCGCCGGCTCAACGCCGCGAAGAAGAAAACAGCACGATCGAACTACGGCAGCGCGTTCAACAGCGCCTGATCAATGAGCTCGATCCACGCCTCGACCTCTCGAACGTCGCCAGAGTGCGACAGCAGGTCGAGGAGATTTTCAACACCATCCTCGATAGCGAAAATATCGTGCTGTCGCGCTCGGAACGCGCCCGTCTGTTCGAGTCGATTGCCGCCGACATTCTGGGCTTCGGTCCACTCCAGGAGTTGCTCAACGACCCGGAGATCTCCGAGATTATGGTCAACGGACCGAAAAAGGTCTATGTCGAAAAACGTGGCAAGATTCAGCTGAGCGACGTCACCTTCGTCGATGAGCAACATGTGCTGCGGGTGATCGACCGGATCGTGGCGCCCCTTGGACGCCGTATCGATGAGTCGTCACCAATGGTCGATGCACGCCTCCCCGATGGTAGTCGCGTCAATGCGGTCATTCGACCAATTGCCCTCTGCGGACCGACGATCAGCATCCGTAAGTTTCGCAAGGAAGGTATCACCATCGAGGACCTGATCCGCTTCGGATCACTCACCCGCGAAATGGCAGAGTTCCTCTCCGCCTGTGTGCGCGCCTCGCTCAACATCGTCGTCTCCGGTGGTACCGGCTCCGGTAAAACGACCATGCTCAATGTGCTCTCATCGTTCATTCCTGACGATGAGCGCATTATTACTGTCGAAAATGCGGCGGAACTGCAACTGCGCCAGGAGCATGTGGTGCCGCTCGAGTCGCGTCCGCCAAATGTTGAAGGCAAAGGCGAAATCAGCATTCGTGACCTGGTGATCAATACCCTGCGTATGCGCCCGGAGCGCATCGTGGTTGGTGAGTGTCGCGGCGGCGAGGCGCTGGAGATGCTTCAGGCAATGAATACCGGTCACGATGGCTCGATGACGACGCTGCACGCCAACTCGCCGCGCGACGCTGTTGCGCGTATCGAAACCATGTGTTTGATGGCCGGGATGGACCTGCCGGTACGTGCTATTCGTGAGCAGATCGCCTCGGCGGTCAACCTGATCGTGCAACTGGCGCGCCTGAAGGATGGGTCGCGCAAGGTGATCTACATCACCGAAGTGCAGGGTATGGAGGGAGATGTCGTCGTGCTCTCGGATATTTTCGTTTTCGAGCAGCAGGGGCTCGATGAGCGCGGCAAGATTATCGGTCAGTTGAAGCCAACCGGCATCCGACCGCGGTTCATTGACCGCTTCGAGGAGCGCAACATTTATCTGCCGCCGAATATCTTCGGCTATGGCAGCGGTTCGTTTATCTGATGTTGCGTACGAAAACGCGTCCTCGCAATCCATGCCCGTTCATACGACGGGCGCGTTGCCGCGAAAGGACCTCCGTATGCCGATAGTAGCAGACCCAACACAACTGATCGTACCGGCCGGAATCTTCCTGGCGATTCTGGCGGTGTTTGCGTTCCTGGCAAGCCGTAGCGCGAGTAATCCCAGTTATGAGGAGCGCCTGACCCAGTTCGCCGGTCGGCGCGCTGATCAGCAACAGCGCACCGCAAAAGAGCAACTGCGCGAAATCGACAAAGTCGTGGCGCGTGGCAAGCGCGGTAGTGAGACGGCGCGTAATCTGGCGCGCGCCGACTTGAAACTGACGGTGACCGAGTTCTATTTGATCAAACTCCTCGCGGCTGGCGTTGGCGCAGCAGTTGGGGCATTCATTGGTCGCGCCAGCTGGGAAGCGCAGTTGCTGTCCGGAATTGTCGGTTTTGTGCTCTTTTCGTTCCTCCCCGATCTGTATGTCGGGTACGCTGCGAAACAGCGCGTGACCAAATTCAATGCGCAACTCGGCGATACAATCAATATGCTGGCAAACTCGCTGCGTTCAGGGTACAGCCTGCTGCAATCGATGGAACTGGTCAGCCGTGAGGCGCCCGAACCGACCGCGTCTGAGTACCGGCGCGTGGTGCAGGAGGTCGGTCTGGGGTTGCGCACCGAAGATGCGCTCGATAATCTGCTCAAGCGTGTGCCGTCGGAAGACCTCGACCTGCTGATCACCGCAGTGAAGATCCAGATGGAATCGGGTGGCAACCTGGCACAAATTCTTGATACTATCGGGCATACGATCCGTGAACGCATCCGTATTAAGGGCGAAATCGCGGTATTGACCGCACAGGGACGGATTTCTGCTTATGTGATTACCGGCCTGCCGATCGGTCTGGCGATTTTTATTACGGTCATCAACCCGAACTACATGGCGCCGATGTTCTCGTTCGGTATGCCGCCGGAGCACTGGTGCTGCCTGCCGGTCGCCGGCATTGTGATGATTGTGATCGGTTTTTTTGCAATTATGAAGATTGTGGATATCGAGGTGTAGGAAGGGGGCGCGTATGGCTGGCATGCTGCCGATAATTGGATTCGGGGTGCTGATGTTGCTGGGCGTTGGGCTGATTATGATCGGCATGCGGCGCTCCTCGCAGCCCGATATGATCAGCGACCGGCTCAGTCAGTTCACCGAGCGCACAATGACGCTCGAAGAAATGGAACTGCAACAACCGTTCAGTCAGCGTGTGCTCGTGCCGCTCACCAAGAGCATCCTGGCAAAACTCGGTCAGTACGGACCGAAACAGAGCGCCGAGCGTCTGCGGATCAGTCTGGCGCAGGCGGGTAATCCCGGCAACCTGACCCCCATGCAGTTCAGCGGCATTCGCCTGGCGCTAGCGGTCGTTCTGTTTATCGTCGTCGGGGCAGTGACGTTCTTGCAAGGCATGGATGTCGCCCAGGCGATGATGTACACCGCCATCGGTGCAGGAATGGGATACCTGTTGCCGGGTATCTGGCTCGGACAGCAGATCAAGAAACGCAAAAAGGCGATTGTTAAGGCGCTGCCCGACGCACTCGACCTGCTGTGCATCTGCGTCGAAGCCGGCCTGTCGTTTGACCAGGCAATGCAACGCCTGACCGAAAAATGGGAGGATCCGCTTTCAAAAGAGTTCAAGCGCGTGCTCAGCGATACACGACTCGGTCGCCCCCGCCGTGAGGCGATGAAAGATATGATCGACCGCTGCGGCGTCGATGATGTGCAGACGTTCATCGGCGCCGTGATCCAGGCAGAACAACTTGGTGTGTCGATTGGGCGCATTCTACGCATTCAGTCGGATCAGATGCGCATCCGCCGTCGCCAGCGCGCCGAAGAGGAAGCGCATAAGGCGCCGATCAAAATGCTCTTCCCCATGGTGTTCCTGATCTTCCCGGCGTTGTTCATCGTCATCCTCGGTCCGGCGGTTCCCCGGATTATGAAGTCGCTCGGCGGGCTGGGGGGATAAACGCGCCATCAACTCCTGCTGTATGTCGTACACCATCATCGAGAATCTTACCCGTGGCACTATCATTGCCGACCGCGCCGAAGTGGCGCGGTCTTTGCTGGCGCGGGGGCGCGGCTTGATGGGGCGCCCAAGTCTTCCTGCCGGATATGGCCTGATCCTGGTGCCCGAGTCGAGCATCCATATGTTCTTTATGCGTATTCCGATCGATGTCCTCTTCGTTGATCGCCAGCATCGGGTGATCAACATACGTGAGGCGTTGCCGCCATGGCATCCGTTCACCGGAGTTGCGCCCTGGCGCGGGTATTACGTGATCGAACTGCCTGTCGGCGCGATTCGCTCCAGTTGCACCAGAGTGGGCGATCAACTACGGGTGACGCCAGACCTCGAGCAGTGATGCAAACGATCACAATGCCCTCTATTGTGCGTCACTCTCGACCGATTGCTGCTGTGTTGTTCGTCGCGGCGCTCTGCCTCTACCTGCTGACGCTGACCCGCGTGCATACCTTCGATGCGCTTTCGTATGTGACGAGTGTCGAGCGCAAACCATGGACTGAGTTGTTTCATCCGCACCACCTGGCATATGGACCGCTCGGCGCGCTGATGCTGACCCTTGGCCGTGCACTGGGATACGATGGCGGCGCGGCGCTCCCCATGCAACTGGTAAATGTCTTCGCAGGCGCGCTCGGTGTGGCGCTCTTCTATACAACAACCCGCGCGGCAACCGGTCGTACGGATGCGGCGTTGCCGGCAGCACTCCTCCTGGGTGGCTCGTATGCCTTCTGGTACTACGCCGTCGAAATCGAGGTGTACACCGTTGCGACCCTGTTCTTGATCACATGCATGGCGTTGATCATACAACCACACTCCTGGGACGCCCGACGTTGCCTGGCGCTGGGGGTGGCGCAGGGCGGTGCGGTGCTGTTCCACCAGACGAATGTGTTGTTCTGCATACCGGTTGCGTTCATTGCACTGGCAGACCTGCGCATTGCAAGGGATATACGCACGTCTATCAGTCGATGGGTTGTGTACGCGGTTGCGCTGGTACTGGTAACAGCACTGCCCTACCTATACGTCATGCTGATCGTCAGTAACTTCCGCACGATTGACGCTATGCTGGCATGGTTGACAGAATATGCGCGCACCGGCTGGTGGGGCGGACCTCTCACAATCAATACGCCTGTCAGTCTCGGTACAGGTCTGAGCGATACACTGGCGCAACCAGGCGGCGGATGGTTCTACCTGGCGCTTGGTGTGACGGCAGCCTGGGCTGGTGGACGGCGTTTCCGGCAGCGAATATCATTGGCAGATCAACCGGGGACACCGACGCCTGCCGTACTGTGGGTGGCGCTGATCGCCTGGCTTGCGACGTATGGGGTGTTTTTTGCCTGGTGGGAACCGGACAATATCGAGTTCTGGATTGCCAGTCTGCCGCCAGCCTGCCTGATCTTTGCATGGGCGCTGGCACAAGCGCGTCGCTGGAGCGCGCCGATCCAGGCGTCACTGGCAATTGTCGGGATCATGGTGTGGATCAACTACGGTTCAATCACGCAACGCGGCAATCCAGCAACCGATCTGCAACGGTTGATTGCGCGTGAACTGGCAGCACACAGCACCCCTTCCGATCTGCTCATCATTCCTGATGGATTGCAGGAACTCTATCTGCCGTACTACGAACAACGCGAGAACTTTGTATCCCTCAACCAGGCGCTGTTCGATAGCGCGGGATCATGGGAAGCTGCCTGTAGCGTCCTGCGCAACCGGATCGCACCTGCCCAACGCGCCGGCGCCGCAATCATCATCGCCGATGAAGCGCTCCATCCGCCTCCACGCGTGCTGGAGCGTCATCGCATCACGCAGCGCCAGGTAGAAGACTGTTTTGCACCGTATCGCATGACCCTGATCAGGCTCGATTTCGCCGATCCCATTCCAGGATACTGGCGGTTGCCGACCGCTACCGAACTGGCGCTGACGACGGGGTGGACATTCGAGCGTGATACGCTGGGATGGCAGGCATTTAACGTGACCGATGAGTCGGTTGCGGGTGGGTGGCACATCACACCAGACGTTGACCCGGCGCTGCTGAGTCCGCTTTTGCATCTCGACGCCCGCCAGATTGCCGCCATCGAGGTTCGTCTGGCGAACAACACGCGCAGCCGGGATGCGCAACTCTTCTACGCCGGCATCGATGGCGCGTTGAGCGAAGAACGGTCGGTACGCTGGAAACTGAACACCACCGGCGACGCGACGACCTACACCATCGACCTGCGCAGCGCACCGGGGTGGGACGGCATCATCACACGCCTGCGGATCGATCCGGTTGGAATTGGCGACGGCGGCCACATACGTATCGAATGGGTGCGCCTGCGCCTGAAGACCGACAGGTGACGCGCGGGATCAACGCGAACGGCGGGTGTGCCAGACGATCAACGCAATCAGCGCTGCGATGATGGGCAATCCGGCGAGCCAGTAGGGAAAGAGCGGCGCTGCGCCGCCGGGCATAACGCCGCGCCTTCCCCCCCACGGCGTGACGGTTGGCATTGGCGTGGGGGTGACTTCCTGCGCCAGGACACTGCCGGGCGCGATTGACCAGATCAGCGCCATCGACAGAATTGCCACAACGGTCAGCAGCACCAGTATCACACGGGAAGAAAGAGAGCGGATCATCATTGTCGCAAGCCTCAGCGCCGCTGGCCATTTGGTTGCGGATTTGCAACAGGCTCAGGCGGCGAAGGAGAGAAGCGCGGCGGTAGCGGCAGCATATCCGACTGGCATCCGCGCGGCAGCGGATTGGGTGGGATAACGCCAAAATACACCTGCATGATCTGCGTTACCGCCGGCACAGCAATCGTTGCCGAACCATCATTCATATCGCCAGCGCCCTCGACCAGCACCAGCACCTCGATCTCCGGATCGTCGTAAGGCGCAAAACCAACGAACCAGGCGTGACTCTGACGCACCTCGCGCGTTCCTCGACCATCGGGGGCGGGAATAGTGATCAGCGGACCGAACTCAGCAGTGCCGGTCTTCCCGGCAATGCTCAACCCGGAACACTGATCGCGCGCCGCGATATTCGGACCCTCGGTGACCGACAACCGCATCCCTTCACGGACGACCTGAAGATGCCTTGGTTCGACGGGAATGCGTCGGATCAGTTCAGGTTGAATATCGCGCACAACATTCCCATTCGCATCGGTTATCGCGCGAACGATCTGGGGACGGTAGAGCAATCCGCCGTTGGCGATCGCAGCCGACGCCATCACCAGCTGAAGTGGCGTCACCTCTAGGTTCCCCTGACCAATTGCTGCATTATAGGTATCACCGGTCGTCCATGCTGAACGAAGCACCCGCTGCTTCCAAGCAGGTGTTGGCACCCGCCCGGCTTCTTCCCCACGCAAATGCACGCCGGTTGGTTCGCCAAAGCCAAACCATCCAAGCCCTTCCGCCAGAGTAGTGATGCCCAACCCTTTGTCGATGATCTGCTCATCCGGTTTGAGATTGATCACACGTTCACGGTTGCCGCCTGCCACCGACATAAAGAAGATATTCGACGAGACCTTCAGCGCCTGGCGCACATCGATGACTCCGTTATCGCGTGATGAGGCGTTGACATACTGATACACCACACCGGGCACATACTGATCTTCAACCAGTAATTTGCCAGGATCGCGAATTCTGGTATGCTCAGTAATGATACCCTTTTGGAGTGCAATAGCCGCATCGAACTGTTTGAGGGTCGAACCGGGCGGGTACTGCCCGCTGATCGCGCGATTGACCTGAAGCGAAAGACGCGCCAGCTCTTTCTGCTTCTCCAGATCGCTGGGGAAGAAAAGTTCCTGTAACTCCGCCGCGCGCGCCGGGTCCCAGATATTGTTGTCATAGGCGGGCCAGTTGACCATCGCCAGTATTCGACCGGTCTTCACCTCGACAACGATGGCCACACCGCTACGGATCGGATCGTAATTGCGCTTGTAGGCGAAACGATCCGGCATTGTCTGACGGCGACGTTCGCTCTCTTCGATCCAGTTGCGCAGAATTTGCTCCGTCTGACGCTGCAACTGTGCATCAATCGTCAACACCAGGTTATACCCATCACGCGACGCCTTAATCATCTGTGGCGGACGCACCGGACGACTGAGCGCATCGACGAGTATTTCCTGCATTCCGAGCTGACCGCGCAACTCTTCTTCATAACTGGCTTCGATGCCGAATTTGCCGATGCGATCATCGGGCAGGTAACGCGGTAACCCCAACCCGTAGGGATTAATCTGCTTCTGAATGATGCCACACTCGATCGAACTGCCGATCGATTCGAGCAACCCGCTCATCCACGAGCGTGCCGGATTCTGACGCACAAGTTCGCACTGGTTTACCCGACCGATGTACCCCAGGATGTACGACAGTGATGGCGTTTCGGAACTCAACGGATACCGCCGGCGGTAATCCTGTTCGATCACGATCCCCGGCAGTGTGGCAGCGTTCTCGATGAGCGTCAACGCAACGGAATGTGGAATATCCTCGCGAATAGTCAGCGTCTGGTAGCCAGGGATGTTTGCCTGTTCGACCGTGCTGGCTATTGGATTTTCCAGGGTTACCACGTCACTGTATGCTGTCGATACACGCAGCGCATTAAGCGTTGCAGAAGGTGGCACATCGATGCGCAGCCACGCCGGAGGCGTTTCCAGCGGTTCGATAGCGCGGTCATCCAGCACACGAGCGAGATCCTCACGCAGCACCGGGTTGTCGTGCAACGCCGAAGCCGGTGAGATCGTGAGCGTCACCACGATCAAGGGGGAAGACACCAGTGCTGGCGCTCCGTCAACAGGCAGTGTCTGGGGGATAAACTGCACGACTGGATTATAGCGTACTGCAAATGCGTCCAGCGCAGCACGTTGATCGGGCGCAATCGTCAACAGAGCGGTGAGCGGCGGCTCGATGCGTTGTGCGCGCGCGACGGCTTCAGCGCCGAGACCCTGAACCAGATCGCTGCGTAGCACCGGATCACGTTCAAGGGCAACGGCTGGAGAAACGATCAGGGTGCTGGTGATCCCAATTGCCTGGCTGAGATGCGCAAACACCTGCGCACGCGATGCGGGATCAGCAGGGAGGTCGGCGGGGCGGACGGCAAGCGTGTAGATCGGAACCGTCTGCGCCAGCAGAGTGCGTCCATCGCTGGCAAAAATCTCACCGCGCATCGGGCGCATCGGCAGGTAACGCATGACACGCACTGCGGTCGAGTAGCGGTACTGATCCGCCTGGGCATCGACCAGTTGTAACTGATATAACCGTCCTATCAGGATGGCAAAAATGATTAGAACGGTTATTTGCAGACTGCGGATACGTTTGATGTTTAACGTTCCAACGTTCAACGTTCAACGCTCCTAATACACATCCACCGGCACACGTCGACGCACCCGATCCTCATTCCAGCGAAACGCAAGATAGAGCGGCAACGCTGGGATGGTGGCGATCAGGGCATCGGGCACGAGTGCGACACGCGCATATCCCTGGAGATCGACGGGTGCAACGAGCAGGGCAAGAAGAAGCGCATAGACGATGTGGTACAGAATGGTTCCCACCGCCACACCCAAAATGGGCACGATCCAGTTCTCGCGGCTCAGGCGCGACACCAGCGTCGTTGCTCCAATCACGCCGGTCAACAGCGCCAGCGCGTGCGTGCCAATGAACGTCATTGCACACAAGTCAAGCGCCAGCCCTCCGTAGAACGACCAGCGCGCCGCAGATGTCGTCCCAGCAATCAGACCATGGCAGACTGCAAGTAGCAGCAGCAGGTTGAGCGGCACATCGAATGGACGCGGCAGCACCACCGTTTGCACCAGCGCTATCACAAACAGTGCAGCAAACAGCGCCACTTCATGCACAACTATTTCTTCGATTCGTCGGTGGCGAGAATGACCCATGCGTAACGCACCCGATCCGGATCGACAAATGGACGAACCCCGGCAATGCGATCACGTCCGGTATCCTGCACCATCTCGATCGTGCCAATCGGCACATTTGGCGGAACCGCGGCGCGGGGCAAATCGAGCGCCAGTTCCGCCGACAAACCGGCAGTCAGCACCGTATTGCCTGCCGCCAGCGGCGCTTCGCGCGGAACCGAGTGCAAGAGCAGGCGCGATCCGCGCTGCCACTGTCCCTGGATCACACCACGAACGACATCGGTTTCCTGGTACACCTGTGCACTGATCGCACTACTATAGTCGGTAATCAGGAGCACCGCAGCAGTACGCGGACCTGCTTCCTCGACGATGCCAATCAGAGCAGGGGGATTATTCCCCTCACGCGCAATGACCGCCATCCCGGGACGTACCCCCTGCTCGGTTCCGGCGGCAAACAACACCAGGCGACGACCGGTATCGGGGGTGATCGCAATCACATCTGCACCCAGCAACTGCCAGGGATACGCCTGCTCGATACGCACCTGTTCGCGCAGGCGTGCATTTTCGAACGCCAGCGCCTCTGCCTGGATCAACCGTGCTTTCAAATCGGCGTTCTCTGCACGCAGCGCCTCGAGTTCCGCCAGAAGCGCCTGATCATCGCCAGGCTGCCCGACGAGCGACCCGATCCAGGTCCCGGTCTGCTGTATTCTGATCAGTATCGGGCTGATCATCGCCTGGGCATGGAGGCGCAATGGCCCGAGCAACCCAGCCTGATCGGCAACCAGCAGCGCTGCTGCGATCAGCAAAAGCAGAATAATCAACAGTGGCGAGCGTCGCGCCGGTTGTGACAGGCGATATGGACGATCGCGCAGCATCGTTCAGACTCTCAGTAGCGGACGCGACGGGTGCGTTGTGTACTGGTCAGAATGTCACGGTACACCGGATTGTTGAACTCCTCGACCATTTTGCCAGCGCCACGCGCCACGCACGAAAGCGGATCTTCGGTAATGTGCACCGGCATCTTCGTTTCTGCCGCGATTCGGCGGTCAAGCCCGTGCAGGAGCGCGCCACCACCCGCAAGCACGATACCATGCTCCATAATATCCGCTACCAGTTCGGGCGGGGTTTCTTCGAGCGCAGCACGCACCTCGGCAACGATTGCATTCACCGGACCGGCAATCCCCTCGCGCAGCTCGACACTGGAGATCTCGACTGCTTTTGGCAGACCGGTCAACAGATCACGCCCGCGCAAAACGACGCGGATCTCTTCGTCCAGCGGGTAGGCGCTACCGGCGGCAATCTTGACCTTTTCCGCCATGCGTTCGCCGATCAACAGGTTGTACTCACGCCGGGCGAACTGAATGATCGCCTCGTCGATCTCATCGCCCGCCGTGCGGATCGAGTGATTGATCACGATCCCACCGAGCGAAATCACCGCAACCTCGGTCGTTCCGCCGCCAATATCGACGATCATCGAACCGACCGGTTCATCGACCGGCAGCCCCGCGCCAATTGCTGCCGCCATCGGCTCTTCGACCACATATGCCTCGCGGGCGTTGGCATTCAGCGCCGCATCGCGCGCGGCGCGCATCTCCACCTGCGTCACGCCCGACGGCACCCCGACCACCACACGCGGGCGGGGCGATACGATGCCAAGCGAGCGGTCGTGCGCCTTGCCGATGAAATACTTCAGCATCTTTTCGACAACGTCGAAATCGGCAATCACCCCATCCTTCAAAGGACGCACGGCGATGATATTTGCCGGCGTCTTGCCAACCATCGCCTTGGCTTCCGCGCCAACCGCCTTGACTTCCTTGGTTTTTCTATCGATGGCAACGACCGATGGCTCGCTGATGACGATACCCTTGCCACGTACATGGACCAGCGTGTTGGCAGTGCCAAGATCGATGCCAAGATCACGACTGAGTGCGCCAAACAGCGAATTGAGCGGGTTGATCCCCACGCGACCCTCTCACCTGTCTCTATCGGCAGAAACGCCGGAACGACTATTTTATGTTTATCATGTTCACCGGCGCGCATTATACCATACCATACACATACCACATCCTGCTACAAGGTTGCACTCGTATTGCAATCGTCAGGGTCTATCACGTCGATGTGCAGGCTGGTATACTTTGCGTATGAGCTACATGCATTGCAGGTTCGTTCATCACACCGGCGATGCAATCCTTTCAGCCAGCATTCACACAAAAACATGATCGAAGCGCACAATCTCCACAAAATCTTCGGCGCATTCCACGCTGTTCGCGGTGTGACGCTCAACGTCGATCCCGGTGAAGTCGTTGCGCTGCTCGGACCAAATGGCGCCGGCAAAACGACAACCGTGCGTATGCTGGGCGCAATTCTCCGCCCTTCCAGCGGGTATGCCCGGGTCGCAGGATACGATGTCGTCGAACAGGCGCGCGAGGTGCGCCGCGTGGTCGGGTTGCTTACCGAATTCCCCGGTCTCTATCTGCGGATGCGTCCACAGGACTATCTCTGCTTCTTTGGCGCATTGCAGGGGATGTCGGCTGTTGACAGCGCCCGTCGTGCCGAGCAGTTGCTCCGTCAGTTCGGTCTGTGGGACGCGCGCGAGAAGCGGTTGGACAGTTTCTCCAAAGGCATGAAACAAAAGATCGCGCTGATCCGGGCGCTGATCCACGATCCGCCGGTGCTGTATCTGGATGAACCCACCACGGCAATGGATCCGCACAGCGCCCGTCAGGTGCGCGACGCTATGCTGGAATTGCGCGCCGCACGGCGTACCATCCTGCTCACCACCCATAATCTGACCGAGGCAGAAGAACTTGCCGACCGCATCGTTATCATTCGGAACGGCACGATCGTTGCTGAGGGCACTTTTGCTCAACTGACCCGTCAGTTTTTGGGTGCGCCGCGCTGGGAACTCCGGCTGGCGACCTCAGCCGCCGCTGCGGCTGGCTTCCTCGATGGCCTGGTGCACATTGATCGGATCGATGGCGAATGTATCTACTATCACACCGACGACGCGCATCATGCCAACCCGCAACTCGTTGCGCGCCTCACTGCTGCTGGTATTCCGATTGTTGCGCTCAACGAACTGCCACGCCGTCTGGAGGACGTGTACCTGGAAATCATTGCAGGCAACGACCGGACGACCGCCAGATCGGGAAAGGCGCACCAGCCTGCCAGCGCCCCGCGGGTCGAGCAACCAGCGCCGGAATTGGCTAAGAGCCGGTAGCTGGCGCAGAAGCCGGAAACCATTTCAGGAGTGAGCTATGAGCGCAGTCGCCATTCGCACCATTGTTCGCCGTGAAATCAACGACACATTGACTGACTGGCGGATTCTTGTGCCGATCTTCATCCTGACGTTCGTACTGCCGCAACTCTTGATCGCCGCGTCGAGCATCGCCATCGACTTCGTGGGGGATCGTGGATCGGTCGTGCGCCTTATCCCGTTTGCTATGCTGCTCGTCGGCTTCATTCCGGCATCGTTTTCGCTGATCACTGCGCTGGAGTCGTTCGTTGGCGAGCGTGAACGCAACAGTCTCGAGGCGCTGCTTTCGATGCCACTCTCCGACAATGCGCTCTACCTGGGAAAACTGATCTCATCGCTCATTCCGCCGTTGATGTCGTCATTCCTGGCGATGGCGATCTTCGGCTTTTCGCTGCGCATCCGTGAACCCGACCTCTTTTTCGATGGTCTCAACTTCGAGTATCTGGTCGTGGTGCTGCTCCTCATTCTGGTCAAATCGGTGGTTATGGTCGCCGGTGCAGTGATCATCTCCAGCCACACCACCAGTATTCGCGCCGCCAACCTGCTTGCCAGCTTCGTGCTGCTGCCAACGGCGGCGATCATTCAACTCGAGGCGCTCCTGATCATTGCACGGCGCTGGGATGTGCTCTGGCTGGCAGTCGTCCTTCTACTCGTCGTTGCCGCCGTGCTGACACGCACCGGCATGGGAACGTTCAACCGCGAGGAGATACTGTCGCGCGAGCATGAACAGTTGAACCTGCGCCACATCGCCAGTACATTCCTGACATTCCTACGCGAGTATCGAGCGGCAGGCGTACCGCCGGCAACATACGCCGGTCGGTCATTCTCACTGCGCCAGTTCTACTGGCATGAGTTGCCAGCCATGCTGCGTGATTACCGTCTGCCAATCTTGATCGCTCTTATCGCGGCAATCGCCGGTGCGCTGTGTGGTCCGCTCCTCGGTGGATTCTTCGACCGGATCGGTCAATCACCGGGGCGCGTCGGCGTCACACCGGAACCAGACCTGGCACTCGGCATCTTTACCGGCATCGCCAATAGCGCGCGCCTGCTGATCACCGCACTGCTGGCAACCTTTACCTTCGGCATCTTTTCGCTTATGGTGCCCTTCTTTGCGTTTGGCGGTATCGGCTACATCACCAGCGCACTCGCGGCAGCTGGCGGCGACTGGATGTCACTCGGTCCGCTCAGCCCGCTTCAGTTCGTGATCGGCTACGTCCTCCCCCACGGCATCATCGAACTGCCCGCAGCGATCCTGGGCGCTGCCCTTGGAATCCGCATCGGCGCCGCCGTGATGGCACCCCCTAAAGGATTCACCGTCGGACAGAACATCTTGTGGTCACTGGCGCAGTTCGCTAAAGTATGGCTGTTCGTCCTGCTGCCGATGTTCCTGCTGGCAGGGATCGTGCAGCAACAGATCACGACGCGTGTATTGGCGGCGCTCTATGGATAATTTGACGCAGTGGCGGATTCTGGCTACAATGTGATGCTTAGAGCGGTAGATCGCCGCTTTTTTGTGTGAAGTGCGAGTCGCGCCATGTTTGAAAGTCTCTCCGACCGATTGCAGGCGGTCTTTCAAAAACTCGGCGGTAAAGGCAAACTGACCGAGGAAGACGTGCGCGAGGCGATGAAACAGGTGCGCATCGCGCTGCTCGAGGCGGATGTCAACCTCAAAGTGGTACGCGATTTCGTTGCGCGCGTCACCGAAAAAGCGATCGGCGAAGAGGTTGCCAAAAGCCTGACACCGGTCCAGCAGGTAATTAAGATCGTTCATCAGGAACTGATCGACCTGCTTGGACAGGCGAATGTGCCGCTTGCCGAAGCGCGTCCGGGTCCGACGGTCATCATGCTGATCGGTTTGCAGGGTTCCGGTAAGACGACGACCGCCGCCAAACTGGCTCTCTGGCTGCGCAAGAAAGGCAAACGACCGCTCCTGGTCGCCGCCGACATCTATCGCCCAGCAGCGATTACGCAACTCGAGTCACTGGGGCGTCAACTCGGCATCCCGGTGCACGCGGAAGGCACACAGGTCAGCCCGCCAGACATTACGCGCCACGCGCTGCGCCGCGCCCGCGACGAGAACCTGACCCACGTTATCATCGACACCGCCGGTCGGCTTCAGATTGATGAGCCGCTTATGGTGGAACTGGAACAGATCAACGCCGCCGTTGAGCCAGTCGAGCGGTTGCTGGTCGTCGATGCAATGATCGGTCAGGAGGCAGTGCGCGTTGCTGAGGAGTTCAACCGGCGTGTGGGGCTGACCGGTATCATCTTTACCAAGGTCGATGGCGATGCGCGCGGCGGCGCTGCCCTGTCGGTGCGCGCCGTCACCGGCGTACCGATCAAGTTCCTTGGTTCGGGCGAAAAGGTCGAAGCCAGCACGATCGAACCGTTCCACCCAGACCGACTGGCGTCGCGTATTCTGGGCATGGGCGATGTGCTGTCGCTGATCGAGCGCGCCGAAGCGATCTACGATGAAGAGCAGGCGCGTAAAATGCAGAAGAAACTGGTCAAGGGGTCGTTCGACTTCGAGGATTTCCTGGTTTCGATGCAGCAGATGCGTAAACTCGGTCCGCTTCAGCAGATCCTGGGTATGATTCCGGGGCTCGATAAACTGGCGCGCGAGGAGATCATCACCGAAAAGGACTTGAAAAAGATTGAAGCGATCATCTTTTCGATGACAAAGGAAGAACGCCGCAACCCCGACCTGATCAAGGGCCGGCGCAAAGAGCGCATCGCGCGTGGTAGCGGCACCCAGGTGCAGGAAGTGACGCAACTGGTCAATCAGTTCCGCCAGATGCAGCGGATGATGAAACGCATGGGCGGCAAAGGTGGTATCGATCCGCGCGAATTGATGCGTCGGATGCGTTAATGAGCAGTAGTGGAGGAATAGTCAGCGCAATGGTTACAATTCGTCTCCGTCGGATGGGTAAAACCAAACAACCAAGCTATCGCCTGGTCGTTGCCGATTCGCGTGCCCCACGCGATGGCAAGTTTATCGAAATCGTCGGGCATTACAATCCGGTGCGCCAGCCGAAAGAGTTGAATGTGAAGGCTGATCGCGTGCGTTACTGGCTAAGCGTCGGTGCGCAGCCCTCAGAAACGGTTGTACGCCTGCTGAAACAGGTCGGCGTGCTCGACGCCGATGGGAAACCAATCCCAGTTGCAACCACACCGGTCGAAGGGTAACCCTATGAAAGCGTTGCTGGAATATCTGGCGACCAATCTGGTTGATCATCCCGAAGCAGTCACGATCAAGGAACGGACAGGGCGCCATACGGTGACATATCAGTTGACGGTTGCGCCTGATGAGACCGGCAAGGTTATCGGGCGCAGCGGGCGGGTCGCTAAAGCTATCCGCGATCTGATGAGCGTGGCAGCAGCACGGCGCCACAAGCGTGTTCATGTCGATATTGATTAGGACGATGGAAGACCGGCCTGCCGCTGATGAAGTGCTGTTGATCGGCAAGGTGATCGACGCCTTCGGTCTGCGCGGTGAGATCAAAATTCGTGCGATAACCGATCAGGTCGATCATCTTCGCCGTCGTGTGCGAACTGTCTTTCTGGGGGAAGAGCGTCGCCCATTTACGTTGCAGCGCGTTCATGAACCAAAAGCGGGGGTTCTCATTCTGACATTGGGCGGCGTGACCGACCGGACGGCGGCTGAGGCGCTGCGCGGCGCAGAAGTGACGATCCGTGAGTGCGATGCTGCGCCGCTTGCCGAAGATGAGTATTTTCTTCATCAACTGTACGGTCTGCGGGTGATCGAGAGTGGTGGCGGCGAAATTGGCATCGTGCGCGAAGTGGTGCAGACCGGGGCGAATGATGTGATCGTCGTGGAACGTCAGGGACGTTCCGATACATTGCTGCCGATGATCCACGATGTGGTCGAACGCCTCGATGTTGCAGCTGGGCAGATCGTGGTACGCCTGATCCCCGGCTTGATCGATGACGATGATCAGGAGGGATAATCCCCTCAAACATTGTTTCAAGGACCCAAAGGCTCTATCCAGCATGATCGACAACCGTCCGGCACCCGAATCGCTACCGCGAATCCCTGGACTCGAACCGGTTGCAACACCCATCGTAGGGCTGGGTGTCGGTCTGACCGGCATTTTGCTGCGTGTTCGTCCACGCCTCGCGCCGCTGCCACTGGCGGTGACGGCGCTTGCCGCGCTCGTCTGCCGCGATCCGGAACGCACCACGCCCGATAACGCCGATGCGCTCTTCGCACCAGCCGATGGGGTGACACATGGCACAACCGAAGTTTACGAGCATCGCTTTCTGCATACCGATGCGATTCAGTTGACGATCAACGTCTCCCCTCTCGATGTTGCGGTGCAACGTAGTCCTGCTGCCGGCAGCATCGATTACCTTGAACATCAAAGCGCCGATCCGGTACTGTTCCGTGAACTGCGCGAAACGTACCGCCCTGAGCGTCTCTTCATCGGCATCTCGACGGTGTGGGGACCACTGCTGCTCGTGGCGACAACGCGCTTTCGCGGGCAGCACGTGACGCCGCTGGTGCGATTGGGCGACTGGGTGCGCACCGGTCAACGACTGAGCCGCGTGCGCTTTGGAAGCCGGGTTGATCTGCTGGCGCCACGCGACCTGATCGAGTGGTATCCTGCTCCCGGCGCCCATCTACGCGCCGGGGTGTCGCCGATCGGACAGGTTGTGCTGCTGTAGCGCCTCTTTTCCATAGTCGGCGACTGCAGCCCGCAACGATGCCGAACAGAACCGCTGCACGACGCCAACTGGATAGCCGACCATCTTGGCGCCATCGCCGACCAGACGAATGATCGGTATCAGGAGTGCGGCGCGGATCAGATCTGCACTGCCCAGTGCAGGTGCGCGACGACGGAGACGCCACAATGGTCTATGCACATATGCAGAACCGCCTGCCGCGGTGAGCGCCAGCGTCCAGGGATGCCGCCGGCTTGCCAGTACCAGGATCGTTGCTACTGTGTATGCTGTATAACGAATGAGGTGACGCACCGTCCAGAGACCGGCAACCCCGTCGCCGCGCGCATAGAAATAGTACTGCCGCGCAAATGCCGCCAGCGACGAGCGGGGACGAAAGAATACAAGGGCGTCGGGCGCAAACGCAAAGCGAAAACCGTGACGCCTGAGCGCCAGCGCAAACACCACATCTTCGCAGTGATTCGCCCATTCAGGATACCCGCCAACCTGTTCCCACGCCGTGCGCCGGAAGGCGCACGACTTGCCGAACGGCAAAAAGCGTACCGGATCGATCTCTTCGACTTCGCGGTAATTGGTCGCACCGAGCACGAGTTCGAACAGACTGCGGGGTGCGGGGCGAAAAAACCCACCAACAACATCGGCGACGTCGCTGCGAATCGGTGCGGTAATGCGTTCCAACCAGTGCGGATCGAGCCACAACCCGGCATCGGTGCAGGCGATGATTGCACCGCGTGTGTGGCGAATGGCGTTATTGCGCCCCGAGGGAATGTTGTTGCCACCCTGCACTAGGCGGATCGGCGCACCAGTTGCAATGTACTCAGCAACGATCTGCGGTGTTGCATCGCGGCTCTGACAGTCATTGACAACGATCTCGTCGGGTGGCAACGACTGTGCCAGCATCGAGTCGATCAGATCGGCGATATTGTCAGCCTCATCGCGGACTGTGCACACCAGCGAAATACGAGGAGCATCCATGCCCGTTGGCACTCCGTTTATATACAGGTAGGAACGATCAGGTGCACCCATCATACCAGATTGCGTCTGATCCACCGGTGGAGTACGGTTTGCCGCGCGTAAAGAGTGGTGCACGACGCGCGAGAACCGTCGGAGGAACTGCAATGATCAGAACCGGTATACTTATCTTTCTGGCGGCGTCGCTGCTGATCGCTGCCTGCAGCAGCACAACGTCCGTGTCGCCATCTCCCGCAGCGCCGACGAGCACTCCCGCTGCTGCGACTGCCACGCCATCGCTGGCTGCATCCGATACACCTGCACCGGCAGGGAATGGACCGGCGCCGACAATCGAAAGAGTGTCACTGGAACGCGGACGCACACCCGAAGGATACCACTATCTGGGAAATCCCAACGCTCTAGTTACCATCCTGGAATTTTCGGACTTTCTCTGCACAGCGTGCGCTTTTCACGTGGAAGAGACCGAGCCGCAGATTATCGAAACGTATGTAGCATCGGGAAGGGCGCGGATCATGTACCGGCATCTTCTGCAACTGGGAGAAGCATCACTGCGCGCCGCAGAAGCAGCCGAGTGCGCCGGCGATCAGGGTAAATTCTGGGAGATGCGCAATGCCATCTACCGCAACCAGATTTCGCTCTACACGACCGACGATCTCGACGCAGCACTGGCATACCTGGCGCAAACTATCGATCTCGACACGAACGCATACAGTGTGTGTATGCAATCACGCATGCATCGCACACGCATCGAAGCCGACTTTCGCGCCGCACAGGAGGCTGGTATACGCTCACGTCCCGTCTTCGACATCAACGGACGACGCCTGGTCGGCGCACGACCGTTCGAGGATTTCCAGAAGATCATCGACAGTCCGTAACAAAGCACCGATGGCAGAAGAGTAGACCGAAATAAGTTTTGCTCTACTCTAGCAGGCAACTGGAATTAAGGAGCGGGGATGACTGAAATAAAATTCGCTCTACTCTGGCGGTAACCGGAACCCGTTCCAATCGATAGGAAACGCGCCGCCATGCGTTGCGGCGCTTCCCTGAACCTTTTCTATCAATCAGGGGTAACCGAAATCGATCCCGGTATGCCACATGGCACCGACATCAATTTCGGTCTGCTGTACAGCAGACGACTGAACCACAGATCAATCTACATTGTTCGCAGCCGGGGTGCGTGAGCAATCAGACCTGATCCCGTCTCATTCAGATCGCTGGCACACCTGACACAAACCATAAACTTCGAGCCAGTGACCTTCGACCTTGAAATTCAACCGACGCGCCAGACCACCCAGAAGCGTCTCGATATCACACCCTTCGAAGGCGATAACTGTTCCGCACTTGCGGCAGATCATGTGATGCTGATGACCCTGTTCTACCGGAACATAGGCATGCTCATTTGCCACGTGGGTTTCTTTCGATGCACTCCAGTGGACGCGCGAAAGCCATCCATCCTCAACCAGCAGATCGACCGTGCGGTAAATGGTTGCGCGCCCGATAGGACCAGACTCGCCGCCAAGATCGCGGAACAATTGCTCGGCGCTGAACGGTTGATTGTACTGCGTGATCCGTTCTAGGATGGCACGACGCGGGGCGGTCACTCGATGTCCGTGTGCGCTCAGGTCTTTGAGCACGTCTTCAGCCCACGACATAGCCATACCCTCCTGTTCATCAAACCAGTTTCCGCGAGAACGCCGGACGCAGTTGCCTTTACCCGGCACCCCGTGTGGAAATGGTGTAAGATATATTTGATCGTACATTATATCACTATTTAGACTGGGTGATCGTATGAACAATTCACCTCGACACGCATCGCTGTTGATCCCACTGCTTATCATATGTCTCGGCATTGGCACAGCGTTGCTTGTAATCGGCGGGGAGGTGGAAGTGACAGCGCAACAGGGATACCCGGCGCCAGGCACAACGGCGTCGCCGTCATCAGACTACCCGCCGCCAGCATCGCCAACCGCTACCGCTGCAACATCACCGACAGCGACTCCGGCGCCTGCCACCACAACCCCGACGGTACCGCAAACTCCGACAGCGCCCTCTACGGTACGTCCCACGCTAACTAGTACGCTGCCGCCAACCCGCGTACCGCCCACTGCGCCACAGTTTGCGCAGATCGCCAGCACCACGCCCCCGACGCCAGCATTTCCGGGGGCACTGGAATGCGCACCCGGACGGTCGATCCTGATCAGTGGCGTGGCGCCGCCGCACGCACCGCTGTTGATCTACTTCGGAAGCCGGATCGTTGGCGGCGGTAGCGCCCGTGCATCCGGCGATTTTGCACTACCATTGATCCTCGGCATGGAGCGGGCTGGAACGTATGAGGTCACGGTGCGAATACGTGGCACGGAGCAGATCGTCCGCTCGGTGATATGCACCGTCCCGCCAACGACGCCGACGCCTGTGCCACGTCGGTTACGATAACGAGGTACAATAAAAAGAAGGTTAATCATACATATCCGTACTTGCGTCTTGACAGGGTTCATGCTATGTTCTATCGTACAGCAGATGTGGAAGGAGCGGTACAGACGGTGGACATCACAAACAGTGAGGCGCCCTGGGCAGGTTGGGTGCAACTCGTCCGTCAGGCGCTCGACACCACCGTCTCCCTGCCAGACGATCAGTTGCTGCTGGTGCGCGATCTCGCCGGGCGATCATTCCGCCCGCGTGAGCCAGCACCGGGCATTATTCCGCGGATTGGCGCCGTATTGATCGCCCTCTATCCCGATGGCGCCGATCTACGGCTGCTGTTGACCGTGCGCAGTAACCACGTCGCCAGCCACCGGGGGGAGGTATCCCTGCCGGGAGGCGCCGCCGACCCAGACGATACCGGACCGGTTGCGACAGCATTGCGCGAATGTGCCGAAGAACTCGGCATTGCTTCTGATACCGTGACAGTTCGCGGAACACTAACGCCAATCTATATTCCGCCGAGCAATTTTCGTATTACACCGGTTGTGGGGATGCTCGACGCACCGCCACACCTGACGATCAATCGCGATGAGGTCGAGCGGGTTATCACCGTCACCCTGCGCGAACTCCTCGACCCGGCTACAGTTATGGTGGAACACTGGAAGTTGCACGGTCACGATGTGCTCGTGCCGTTTTTCGCCATCGCTGGTTACAAAGTATGGGGCGCGACTGCGCTCATTCTCAGCGAACTTGTAGCCCGGATGCGACACGCCAGAATCGCGTATAATGCAGAAGCATCCTGAGACAGAAGGAGCATACGATGACGCTTGATGAAGCCATTGCCGATCTGTCGCAGCGGATCAAGAAGGTCAGTCCCGACGCCGTTCTCAAAGTGCAACGTCGCTCTGCTGAGGAAGCAGCGATACGTGCGTATGCACCAGCCGACCACGAGGAAGCGATCCGATCGGCGACCCAGGAGATAACGCTGAAATTGCTCACCGAGGAAGGACTCGACGTACAGGTGTTGGTCTACGACATTGCCACATCGTTGCCCAGGGAACAGTAGCGGGATGATTGAGTTATTGAGCAGTATGAGAAACAGGTGCTAGCATGATTTCGCTCGGTCAATTGGGGAAAGCCGCCGGTATTGTCATCGGCACAGCAGCAGGGCTGGCCGGCATCGGCGCTATTGCGGCGCTGCGCCGACCGCTGCCGCGTACATCCGGCAGGCTGCCGCTGCCGGGATTAAAGGCGCCGGTCAGGGTGATCCGCGATCGCTGGGGTGTTCCGCATATCTACGCCGCCAGTGATGAAGACCTCTTCATGGCGCAGGGGTATGTCCATGCGCAGGATCGACTCTGGCAGATGGAGTTTCAACGTCGTGCTGCATCAGGTCAACTGGCGGAACTGTTTGGTTCGGTGGCACTCGACTCTGACCGGTTTATTCGGGTGCTGGGGTTCAGCCGGGTGGCGCAGCGCGAAGCCGACTCGCTGGATGCTGAAACCCGTCGGCTGGTTGAGGCGTATGTGCGGGGCATCAATGCGTTCATTGACCAGCACGCCGGCAATCTGCCGATCGAGTTTACGATTCTGCGGTTGCGTCCCCGCCCCTGGACGGTAGCGGATGTGATTGTGTGGGGCAAAATGATGGCGCTGCAACTCGCGCACAACTGGCGCGAGGAACTGGTGCGCGCTCGCCTGGTTGCAACGGTTGGTGCGGAACGTGCCGCAGCACTCGAACCACGCTACCCGGACGACCATCCGATCATCGTGCCGCCTGGAGTTCAGTACACGCCCATGATGGGGCAATCTGCTACTGACCGGGCGGATGCCGTTGCCCGCTTCTTCCCCGACGGCGCCGGGCAGGGTAGCAATTCGTGGGCTGTAGCGCCACAGCGCGCTGCCGGTGGTGGAGCAATGCTCGCTAACGATCCCCATCTGGCGATTACGATGCCCTCCCTCTGGTACGAAAACCATTTGAGCGGCGGCGATTTTCACGTCACCGGCGCAAGCATCCCCGGTACACCCGGCGTAATCATCGGCCACAACGAGCATATCGCCTGGGGAATGACCAATACGCGCAACGATGTTCAGGACCTCTACCTGGAAAAATTCGATCCGACCGATCCGACCAGGTTGCGGTATGAGTATCAGGGGCAATGGGAAACTGCCGAACTGGTTCGTGAAGAGATCGTCGTCCGTGGACAGCGCGAGGTCGTGATCGAAGAGGTGCGCATCACACGTCACGGTCCGATTATCAATGCCCTGATCCCCGATCAGAAACCAGGTGCATCGAACGGTCAGACGACGCACGCCGAGCAACCGCTGGCGCTGCGCTGGACGGCGCTGACGCCAGGACGCCTGCTGCGCGCTGTGTTTCGATTGAACCGCGCTCACGACTGGGACAGTTTTCGCGCGGCGCTGACCGACTGGACTGTACCACCGCAGAACTTTACCTACGCTGATGTCGAAGGGAACATCGGCTATGCGCTCGGCGGCGATATTCCGCTGCGCGCGAAAGGTGATGGTCGCCTGCCAGTTCCCGGTTGGACGGGTGAGTACGAATGGATCGGCATTATCCCACATGCCGAATTGCCCCACGTTCTGAACCCGCCGGAAGGGTTTGTCGTTACCGCCAACAACCGCATCATTAACGATTCGTATCCGCATCCGTTCCCGGCAGAATGGATGAATGGCTATCGCGCCGCGCGTATCCGTCAGTTGATCGAACAGACTCCCCGGCACGACGCAGAGTCGTTTGCACGCATTCACGCCGATGTGCGTAGCCTGCCCGGATTGGAACTGGCATCGCTTGCCGGTCGTCTTCCCGCCGATGACCAGGTGGCGCAGCAGGCGCGTGATACACTTGCAACCTGGAATGGTGAGTTGAGCGCCGATAGTGTTGGCGGCACGATCTATTCCCGCTTGCGCGAACGCCTGTTGACCACTGCCTGCGCTGATGCCGCCGATATGCTCAATCTCGTCGTCGGATTAGGGGCGTTCGCATCGCTGCCCGGGCGCGATTTTGTTCAGCGGATGTTCCCCGATCTCCTGCGCCGTCTGATTGAACGTAATGATCGTTTCTTTGGCACGCACACGGCGGATGACATCCTGGCTATCGCCTGGAATGCGACCATTGCCGAACTGCGCGCCGAACTCGGCGACGATGTCAGCACCTGGCGATACGGGCGTATCCACTCACTGACGATTCGCCACCCGCTCGGTTCATTGCCGGCGCTGGCGACGATCTTCAACCGTGGACCTTTCCCGACCGGTGGTGATCTCGACACGGTCAACATGGGATTTCTACCGCGCGAGTTCGCCGGTCCACCCTTCTATGTTGCACCATCATACCGCCAGATCTGCGATACAGCCGACTGGGATAGCAGTCAGAGCATTCAGCCAACCGGTCAATCAGGGCATCCTGGTAGCCGTCACTACGGTGATTTTATCCAGCCCTGGCTGAACGTGCAGTACCATCCGATGCCCTGGAGACGCTCACGGGTCGAAGAGGTTGCGGCATCACGCATGACCCTGCAACCGGTGGAAGAGCAGGAAATCAGCGTCAGCGCCCAGGCAAGGAGTGCGCTATGAAACCGGTGCATCGTATCCCGCCCGGTCCAGGTCAGGAGTCGGTCTGGGATTATCCACGCCCGCCGCGGGTCGAACCAACCTCGCGCCGCGTGCGGGTGGTGTTCGGCGGGGTGACCATTGCCGATACGCACCGTGCGCTGCGCGTACTGGAAACGAGCCATCCGCCGACTTACTATATCCCGCCCGACGATATTCGAATGGAATATCTGACGCCGACCGGCAGACGGTCATTCTGCGAATTCAAGGGAGCAGCCGGATACTATACCGTACAGGTCGGCGAGAAGCGCGCCGATCACGCTGCCTGGTCTTACGCTCGTCCATTGCCAGGGTACGAGGCAATTGCCGGATACGTGGCGTTCTATCCGAGTCGCATGGACGCCTGTTATGTCGATGATGAACAGGTCGTCGCGCAGGAGGGCGATTTCTACGGCGGCTGGATCACATCAGATATTGTCGGACCGTTCAAAGGCGGACCGGGGACGTGGGGATGGTAGCAACGTCATCCATCCGTGCAAGAATGCTGCAGATCAGCGCCGTGAATGCCGGTCGCGCCACACTACCGGCTTCCAGCACCTCCTGATGACTGGCAGGCGGTCCATCCGGCAGCGCGAGGTTGGTGATCAGCGACAATCCCAGACAGCGCATCCCCATATGCCGCGCGACGACAACTTCCGGCGCGGTTGACATTCCAACCGCATCGGCGCCGAGAGCGCGACACATGCGTAACTCGGCGCTGCTCTCGAACGCAGGACCGGAGAGCATCATGTAGACGCCTTCGCGCAGTGATATACCCAGTTCGACTGCCGCTGCGCGCGCCACTGCCTGTAACGTTGCGTCATAGGCGCCAACCATGGGTGGAAACCGCGGTCCCAGCCGATCATCGTTCGGTCCGCGTAGTGGGTGGTGCCCTGCCAGCCCTGGCAAAAAAATATGATCGGCGATCAGCATCAGATCGCCTACACGCCAGTCGGAGTGCAACCCGCCTGCCGCATTGGTTGCCAGCAGCATGGTACAACCAAGCGCGTGCACCACACGTACCGGAAATGTCACCTGCTGCATCGAGTGACCCTCGTAGAAGTGAAAACGTCCGCGCATCACGGCAACCGGCTGCCCTGCTAGCAGACCGATCACCAGTTCGCTGCAATGACCGGCAACCGTAGGCTGCACAAAGCCGGGTATCTCCGCATATGGCACTGTAACGGCTTCGGTGACGGCATCTGCCAGATCACCCAGCCCTGATCCGAGAATGAGCGCGACGCGCGGTTTAATGCGACTACGAGCGGCGATAATCGAACGTGCCTGTTCAATCCGGGCAAGAAGATCGTTCACAATCCATCCTTCATCATATCCTGACATTGGAAAGCAATGTTATATTCGACTCAACAGATCGCGTTTCTTTTCCTCGAACTCGTCCCGCGAAATCAGGCCGCGGTCATGCATATCCGCCAGGTGCTGCAGCGCATGCGAGATGCGTTCGACGTTCATGGTACCAGTGAGCACGTCTTCCAGTTCGAGGTAAGCATCGATGTCGTGCTGATCGAGATAGGCATAACTACGTTGCAAGTCGTGCCGTGCATCGCTCAGCGCACGCTCGAACACTTCAGGATTGGCAAGACTGCGACACTGACTGTTCCCCGACTCCGCAGCGGTTGCAATCTCGATATCACCAAAACCGAAGATGCGCCCTAGCCAGCTTTGGCGAAATTCGACTTTGCTAATGTTCTCAACAGGTATATCGACAGCTTCAGTTTTGAAGATGCCCTGTAGCACCAGCACACGTCGGTCGGTGACGATATAGTATGCGTTCGACCAGCGCAGATAATCGAGCACAGCACTGCCAAGAATGAGCAGGCTGATGATAACGCACACCATCAGCACCAGCACGCCCACCTCCATCCCGGCAAGCACCTTATCGGGAAACGCGATCTGCGAGACGACGCCAGCCGCGATCAACACGCCGATCAGCACAAGTTCAGTCACAATATTGCTGATCAGAACGAACACGTGCTGCCGACCGATATAACGCACTCGTTCACCGCGCCTCAGGAGGGTCTCTATCGTTTTCATCGGTATCTCCCTGAGCGAAATAGCGAGTTGCAGGCGAGTTGACAGATACCGGATCAGAGGTGCGCACGACCTGTCGAACATCGTCGAGAAACGCCAGCGAACGCGGATCGCGTTCCAGGATATGGCGCAGGTAGGCGCGCAACAACGACTCGGTTTCCGCGCGTGTAGCAGACGATATACGGAGTTCCCCGGAGATTTCCAGCGGTTGAGACTGAAGGTAGCGCAACAGTTTGAACGCCGCCAGACTCATCGGCAATGCCTGACGATCAACCCCGACGCAATCGCGGCAGAGCGCGCCACCTGTCGTCGGACTGAAGCGATTGGTTGCTTCAGTCAACACTGCACCGCATGCGGCGCATTCGTACAGTTGTGGACGGTATCCAAGGGCATCGAGCAGATGTAGTTCATAGGCGCGCAGCGTCGGATCGACCGCAGCTCCGGCATCGAGTGCACGTAATGTACCGAGCAGAATCGCAAAGGCGCGCTTATTTTCGGCTTCCTCCTCAACCAGGCGATCAACGAGTTCGGCGGCATAGTACGCTGCGCCAATACGTTCCAGATCGGTGCGCAGTCGCTCGAAGCGATCCAGTGGACTGCTCTGTGTCACAATGTGCAGATTGCGCCCGATTGCCAGCATGAGCATAGTATGGGTGAATAGTTCGATATGCCCGGCCAGGCGACTATGGATTTTGCGTGCGCCTCTGGCAACAACGCGCTGCCTGCCCAGCGGTGTCAGTATTGTTACCAGACGATCCGCCTCACCGGCATCGGATCGCCGAATGATGATCGCTTCGATACGGTAGACACGCTCACGCAACGTCGTGACTCACCCTCTAACGATGGAACAACGCCTGGCGGCAACGCCAGTACACCATTATAGACCTTACGCCAGGCGCCGGTCAATCAGAACGTCAGCCCCCCAGCCACTCCGCCCGTAGACGTGCAAAATCACCTTCGATGATACTCTGCCGGATGGTGCGCATCAATTTGAGCAGGAAGGCGACATTGTGCAGGCTGACCAGTCGAATACCGAGCAGTTCTTGCGCGCGGAACAGGTGATGGATATAGGCGCGCGAATAACGACGGCACGTGTAGCAATCGCACCAGGCTTCCAGCGGCGCCGGGTCGTCGCGCAATGCAGCATTGGTCACATTCAATTTCCAGCGACGCTCTGCGTCGCGCACCAGCGCCGTGCCATGGCGACCAAGGCGCGTCGGGCTGACACAATCAAACATATCGATCCCGCGCGCCACGCATTCGATCAGATCGTCCACATCACCAATACCCAACAGATGGCGCGGCAGATGATCGGGCAGATGCGGCACGGTCATGTCCACCACCTCACGCATCTGCTGCTTGTTTTCGCCGAGTGACCCACCGATACATAACCCATCGAACGGAAGTTCGCGCAGATACTCAGCGCTCGCCCGCCGCAGATCGGGAAAGACCCCGCCATGAACGATACCAAACAACGCCTGATGTGGATTCGGCGGCGTGAACGGCAACCCGCCTTCCTGTGTGGACTGATGAAACTTCAAACAGCGTTGCTCCCATGCGTGAGTGCGCTCCAGCGAACGTGCCGTATAGTCATAACCGGCGTGAAACGGCGGCAATTCATCAAAGCACAGGATAATATCAGCACCGATGCCTTTTTGAATTTCAATACTGCGCTCTGGTGTAAACACATGCGTGGAACCATCGATATACGATTTGAAAATGACAGCATCATCTGTGACTTTGACCATACCTGGTTGGACCTGTTGCGTCGGTCGCCGACCTTTGATTTCATCGGCAATACCGCCGTGTACCAGGCTAAACACCTGAAATCCGCCGCTATCGGTCAGAACAGAACCATCCCACCCCATAAAACGGTGCAATCCACCCATACGAGCGATCAATTCGTGACCGGGTTGCAGATAGAGATGATAGGTATTGCCGAGAATAATCTGTGCACCGTGATGGCGCACTTCATCGGGAGTAAGCGATTTTATCGATCCGCGTGTGCCCACCGGCATAAAAACCGGCGTCTCAATCACTCCATGGGCAGTGGTGATGCGCCCCGCACGGGCGCGACTGTGTGGATCGCATGCTTCGATGTCGAATACCAGTGTCATACAGGTGCGAACGAACCGTACCTTCAGCCAGAAGACACTCCATTATACCAGTTCTAGTCGTACACGGGGGACTTCGATCACAAAAAGCGCTCACACGGAGAACCAGCGCCTGCAAGACCGGTAGGATTACGGATCTACGCGATTTGCACCCGAGTCATCTGGCGTGGCGGTCAGCATCCCCGACGCCTCTGAACCTGATGGCGTCTCCGTCGGTTGTTCCACATCCTCGGTTGGTGTGACCGACGGAGCAGGAGAAGGCGTTTCGGTCGGCGTCGCCGTCGGCGCCAGCGTTTCGGTCGGCGTCGCCGTCGGCACCGGCGTGGGAGTCATCGTTGGGCGTGGCGTCGATGTCGGACGCGGCGGACGTGCAGTTGGCGGCGGCTGTGGCGTTGAACTAGCGAACGACGGTTCGGTTGGTGGAACACGTGTTGCCGTTGGGGGTGGTGTGAAGGTTGGCGAAGGCGTATTAGTCGGCAGGGGCGTATCTGTCGGTGGCGCATCAGTTGGCAGCGCCGTCGGCGTCATCGTTGGCGACGAGGTCGGTGTCACGGTAGGTGATCGAGGCATGGGCGTGGCAGTTGGCGCCGGAGCGCTGCTTGCGGTTGGCGCAATCTGACCTGGCGTCGGCGTTGGGCGCGGTGGGCGCGCCGTCGGCGGCGGTGTTGCGATCGGAGTGGCAGCATTGACCTGTTCAGGTTCGTGCTCGGTCTGAGGCACAGTCTCTGAATTTGTGACGTCTCCCGTCGCCGGCGCTTCAACCGGTGTTGTCAGCGGCAATGAAGGGACAGGCGATGCAGTTGCTCTCGCAGTCGGCGACGCTGTTGGTTCAATCGCTGCGTCGATCTGTTCCTGAACATTTTCGAGCAGCGGAGCAGCATCCGGCACTTTTGACGACAGTTGGGACAGAGCGGTTTGCACTTCATCGAGAAGGGTGGCGACATCGACCAATACATCGACCACCTCCACATCGCGGCTTTCGCTGACGGCGCCGCGAGTATGATCGCTGAGCAGCGTCAGTGGTTCCCTGAGCGTCTGCGAATCGATCACCGCATTGCTGGCGAGCAGTTCGTCAATTTCCGTAAGGCGGCGGCGGGCGTAGGTGATGTGCAGTTTACTCCGCTGGACGGGATCGGCGGTCATGGAAAGCGTCAAATCTTCCCGCGCCACTTTCCAGCCATAGAGCGGGTCGCCGGGTAGACTTTGCGCTGAGGCGGTATCGACGGATGCAAGCAGAACTGCGACCACCAGTGCACCAACCAGGACCCGTTGAACAGCAGCCTTGCGCAGCGGTTTGAGCAGCTTGCGCCGACCATGCCGACGCGCAAGCATCTGATCGGTAATCGCGGCAAACTCCTGCGCCCCGGTCGCCAGCCAGCGTTCCATTTCAGGCGGTAGCGGTTGCATCACCTCTGCGCGCACCATCCCTGCAACGCGCAGCAGCGGTTCGAGATCGTCCGCCAGGTACGGGTACAGACTCAGGCACTCATCGATGTCTGCGCCGTGCAACAATCGATCCAGGGCGACATCGAGCGCCTCCATAAACCCTATCTGCTGTTGGCTGTGACGGATCATTGCTTCTCAAGCCAGGCAACATCGGCGCTGCCCAGCGCCCTGGACATCAATGGTTCGCCTGGTTCCTGTTCGAGGATTTGCTGAAGCGCCTGAATTGCACGATGTTGCAACGCCTTGACAGCGCCTTCGGTTTTCCCAATCGTCGCTGCGATTTCCTGATTCGTCATGTCGCCGAAGAACTTCATCATCAGCACGTGTTGCTGTTCGACTGTTAACTGAGCGATTGCATGTTGCAACGACAGACGCTCGAACAGCGATGCCACTGCATCATGCCCGCGCGGATCGGTCACTTCGATCGTTTCGTCGAGCGACGATGCCACAATCTGCCGCCGCCGCGCGTGACCGACCAGCACATTCCCGGCGATTGTATACAACCACCCCAAAAACAATTTTTCTCCGCGATACTGTAACCCACCAATCCCTTTGATGATGCGAATGAATACTTCCTGGGTCAAATCTTGCGCCAGTTCCGGCTCACGTGTACGCACATACATGTAGCGCAGGATGAACTTTGCATACTGCGCATACAACTCACCGAACGCCGCCGCATCACCCGCCTGAGCGCGGGTAATAAGGGCTGGTAGTTCAGCGTTTGTATCAGCAACCATATTCCTGGATCACACGGTGGTTCCCGCCGGTGGTAAGAACAGGTTGCCTATTCAATACCAACGCGACGAAGCGACGGGAAGTTACGCGCATACGCCCGGTGCAACAACGAAAACTTTATCTTTGTAGTAATGCGCACTGTCTATTATAGTCGAACCACAGACGGGACGAAAGACATCCTATGGTAAAAGTTTGGTCAAAGTATGCGTCGGATATGGGGATATCTACTACCGTGCATCTCACTGATTCTGCTCAGAGTGCGACAACGATGTTCAGACCCGGATAGATGCCCGTAACTGACCTATACCATCGGTCCTGCTTGCCGCGACGGGGCAGGTATACTATACTGATGTGGAAAAAAGACAAAACGCGCGGCAACAGTTGCGCAGGCAGCGGCATCTATGAAAATTGCAATTATCGGTCTTGCCAACAGCGGTAAAACGACGGTCTTCAACGCGCTGACCGGCGGCTCGGCAGAAACGACGATCTACAGTTCTGGTCAGTTGACCCCTAACCTGGCGACGGTCAGGGTTCCCGATCCGCGGCTCGAGGTTCTGGCGCGCATGTTCAATCCGAAGAGAGTAACCTACGCCGATGTCCAGTACATCGACATTGGCGGGTTGAGCAGCGGCGCGCGGGAAAGCGGCGGGTTGCCACCGGTGGTGCTCAACTATATTAGCGGCGCTGATGCGCTGCTCCATGTCGTGCGTGCGTTTCAAGACGAACGGGTGCCCCATCCGGATGGCAGCGTCGATATACAACGCGACATCGAGGCAGTCGATCTGGAACTCGCTTTTTCTGATCTGGCAATCATCGAGCGCCGCCTGGCACGCCTGAACGCCGAGATCGGCAAGATGTCGGTAAAAGAGCGCGAGAACCGTCTGATCGAACGCGATGCGCTGATGCGGATTCAATCCGCGCTGGAGAGCAGCACACCCATTCGCGACATCGATCTGAGCAGCGAAGAGGAACGCCTGCTGCGCGGGTATCAGTTCCTCACCGCCAAGCCGTTGCTCCTTGCGATCAATATCGGCGAAGATCAACTGACGAATCCTCTAACGGTCCACTACGATCATCGCCGCAGCGGAGTGGCGACGCTCTGCGGTAAAATCGAGGCTGAACTCGCCCAGCTCGATGAAGACGAAGCTCGCGCCTTTATGGACGATCTTGGCATCACTGAACCGGCGCGCAACCGTGTGATCGCCCTGTCATATGAATTGCTGGGGTTGATCAGTTTCCTGACCGCCGGTCCTGATGAAGTGCGCGCCTGGACTATTCGTCGCGGTACGCCGGCTGTCGAGGCCGCCGGCGTCATTCATTCCGACATTCAGCGGGGCTTCATCCGTGCCGAAGTCGTTGCTTATGACGACCTGGTGCGTGCTGGCAGTATGGCGGAAGCCCGCAAACACGGTCATGTGCGCATGGAGGGGAAGCAGTACATCGTGCAGGATGGCGATGTGTGCCATTTTCTGTTCAACATCTGACTATGTTCCGACGACCGTGGCGCCTGCGCAGCGCTGAACTGCAACTCTTACTGATTGCGTTGATCTTCTTCGCCGTCGGCTACACCCTGGTCGTCTTGGCAGTGGATACAACCGATCCGACTGCAACGATTTCTCTGCACCGCATCGCCGATATTCTCTGGCCCTCGGTGCTCCCTTTCCTGCTCTTTCTGGTTATGTCTCTTGGTTTGAGCTGGCGGATGCCCAACGCCGATCAGATGGTTTTGCCGCTGGTGGCATTGCTCACCGGTTTGGGGTTGATGCTCATCGCGCGTCTTGAACCCGATCTGCTCACCATCAAGTGCCAGCAGCGCGATGGATCGCTTGCTCCGTGCTTCGCCGGCATTGATGACCGCCAGGCGCTCTGGGTCTTGCTGGGTATCGCTGTCTGCTCAACAATCCTGTTCGTTCCATGGGACGATCTGCTCCGGCGGTATCAACGCACCTCGTTGATCGACTGGCTCGACCACTACCGGTACGCTTGGCTGACAATCAGCGTAGCGCTCGTTCTGGCAACGTTTCTCTTTGGTGTTGATCCAAACAACAGCGGTGTGCGCGCCTGGTTCAATTTCGGCTTCTTTTTGTTTCAACCGTCTGAACTCCTGAAGATCATCCTGGTCATTTTTCTGGCATCGTACTTGAACGAGCGCCGTGAAGTCGTTGCTGCCGGATACCGGCTTGGTCCACTGCCGTTGCCGCCACTCCCGTATCTTGCGCCGCTGATCGCCATGTGGGGGCTAGCGATGGGGTTGATCATCGCTCAACGCGATCTCGGAGCGGCGCTACTGCTGTTCAGCGTGTTCCTGGCGATGCTGTACGTTGCAACTGGACGTGGATGGTATGTGATCGCCGGCCTGTGCGCCTTCGGCGCCGGTTCGTATGTGCTGTATAACGTTGTGTCTGTGGTGAAAACCAGAGTGTCGATCTGGCTCGACCCGTGGTCGACTGCCCAGGGGAGCGGGTATCAGATCGTCCAGGCGATCTACGCGCTGGCATCGGGTGGCGTTTTTGGCGCGGGGATCGGTCAGGGACTGCCAACCGTGATCCCAGCGGTGCATACCGATTTTATCTTTACGGCACTGGGCGAAGAAATGGGACTCGCCGGCAGCCTGGGGGTGCTAATCGCCTACCTGTTGCTCATCTTTCGCGGCTATCAGATCGCAGCGCGTATTCCCGGTCGTTTCCGCGGCTTTGAACAACTTCTCGCGGTTGGATTGACCACCATCATTGCGATGCAGACCTTCATCATCATTGGCGGCAATCTGCGGGTCATTCCGCTCACCGGTATTACGCTGCCCTTCATCTCGTATGGTGGTTCGTCGGTGATCATGAACTTCCTGATCGCCGGATTGCTGCTGCGTATCTCTGCCGATGCTCCTACTCTCGCGGCAGAACAACGGTAAAGGTGCTACCGACGTTGACGACGCTGCGTACACTTATCTGACCGCCGTGCGCTTCGATGACGTGCCTGGCAATGGCTAGTCCCAATCCAACACCGACGTAGGGGCGCGCCAGCGCATCGTCGATCTGATAGAACGGCAAAAAGATCTTTTCGTGCGCTTCTGCCGGGATGCCGATCCCGGTATCCTCCACCCGCACCAGCACCCGTGATGGTTCATCGATCACCGTAACGGAAATGCGTCCGGCGGCGGGAGTGAACTTCAGGGCATTGTCGATCAGGGCACGCAGTGCCTGCCCGATGCCGATCGGATCACCCATGTACATGGCAGTTGGCTGAATCGACGTTGTCAGTTCGAGGTGCGCGGCATGTGCCAATGGCTGCATCTCGGCAATTATTTCACGCACCACGTCATGGATCATCACCGGCACACGGCGAATCTCGTTTGAACGCACCTCTTGCAGGTAGAGCAAATTGTTCAGGATGCGCGAGAGGATACGCGCATTGCGCGCAACAACCCCAATTGCCTGACTCTGCACCTCGGTAAGCGACCCGAACGACCGCCGCTCGAACAGTTCCAGGTAGCCGAGAATTGCCGTGAGCGGCGTGCGCAACTCGTGGGAGAGGGTAGCAAGAAAGGTGCTCTTCAGACGGTCGAGTTCCTGAAGTTCTGCGTTGCGCGCACTCAACTCACGCACCTGCTGCTCGAGACGTTCGACCAGGCGGGCGTTGTACTCACGCAGCATGGTCATTTCCGTAGCTTTGGGGAGCAGTTCGCGCTTCCCGCCGAGAAATTCGGTAATCTGATTGGGGAGCATTCGCGGATCGATGGGTTTGAGAATAAACCCGTCACATCCGGCAGTCAACGCACGTTCGCGAACTCCGGGGCGGGCATCGGCTGTGATGGCGACGATTGGCGTTGTGCGCAGATGCGGCAGGCTGCGCAGGCGGGTGGTGGTTTCATACCCATCCATACCCGCAATATTGATGTCGATCAGGATAAGCGCCGGTTGACTCTCGCGCGCCAGTGCAATGCCCGCCGGTCCGTCTTCACATATCCGCAGCACATATCCGTGCGCCTCCAGAATACGCCGCACCAGCAACTGGTTATCGTGGTTATCTTCGATGTACAAAATGGTCGTCAGATCGCTCATTGGATGAGTGATGTTTGCACTTCAACATGCCTGACACCTGAAACATCTGCTGGGTCATCGTTGCCTTCCAGCCGACCATTGCGTTGCACAAACGTGCATGGAAGCAGAAACGTAAAGACGCTTCCCTTGCCCGGTTCACTCTCTGCCCAGATACGTCCGCCGTGCGCTTCGATCAGACGCCGGCTGATCGCCAGACCCAACCCACTGCCACGCTGCCGGTCACCGGAACGCACCTGATGGAACGCCTCAAAGATGCGCGTCAGGTCTTCCGGTGCAATCCCAACCCCGGTATCGCGAACACTGACAGCAACACAGGGATGTAGACGCTGCCCGTTGCGTACAATCACTGCACCGGCGCCTTTCACATCGAGCATTCTGTTGGGCGCCACCACGAACTGTGCGCTGATGTCGATACTTCCCTGCTTCGTAAACTTGACCGCGTTGGACAACAGGTTCAGTAACACCTGACGAATTCTGGCGACGTCGGCGTACGCATACGGCAGACGTTCGGGCAACGACAGGTTGAGCGTTACCGGGCGATTGTATAGCAACCCCTGCACCGTTTCGGTTACCTCGACAATCAGGGCGCGCATATCAACCGGCGCCAGTTCCAGTTCGATTTTGCCCGCCTCGATACGCGCCAGATCGAGCAGATCGTCGATCAGATGCAGCAGGAAGCGACCATTCCGGTTGATGATCTTCAAATCCTCGCGTTGCAGTGGCGTGACAGGACCATCGATCTCATCGAGCATGACGGTCGAAAACCCGATGATGGCATTGAGCGGCGTGCGCAGTTCGTGCGAAACTGCCGCCAGAAACTGTCCTTTCAACCGATCCGCCTCTTGTGCGCGCATCAGGGCAGTGCGCAACTCCGCAGTGCGCTGCACGACCTGACGCTCAAGATCGGCGTAGAGCATCGTATTTTCAAGCGCCAGACCTGACATACCGGCATAGGTCATCAACTGCGCAGCATCGCGCGCAGTTGGCGTGCGCCCTGGTTTGTCGAAGGCGGCTACCAGCAGACCGATCACCCGCTTTTCGTGCCCAAAAAGGGGCGCCTGCACGCATGCGCCCCAGGACGCCTGATCGGACGGTTCGCCGATGATTACCGCCTGCCCACTGCGCACCACATCAGCCGCCACGGAGTTGCTATCGAGCGCGATCGGCGCTGCATCTGACAGAAGCCGGGCGATCTGATCGGCGTCATCCGCGCCGATCCACGCGCTCACCGAGCGCAGGGTGCGCTGTTCGATCAGGTACAGGACAGCGCGATTAAAACCCAGACATTCACATACCCCGCGCGGGATGGCGTCGAGTTGCTCGCGCACGGATGCAATTGTGCGAAAGCGGTTGGACATATCATTCAGCGCTGCCAGTTGGTGGAGAGTCAACTCCAGTTCGCCGATCTTCTCGCGCAAGGCATTGGTCATGGTGTTGAATGAGCGACCAACATTGGCAATCTCCGGAGCACCCTCTTCCGGCACACGATAGGTCAGATCACCGGCGGCGACCCGCTGCGCCGCCGCCTGCAACTCACGCAACGGGCGCGTCAGGATCAGTGCTGCCGGCATGCTGAGCACTACCACTATAACCACACTCAACACAATCACTGCAACAATCTGACCGCTCAGCGTCTCCTGACGCCGGGTGATAGCTTCACCGACCTGCTGAACGAACCCGGCAACCTCGGCGACCGGTATAACGATCCCGACACTCCAGCCCGCACTGGCAATCGGCGCGAATGCCAGATACACTTCCTCGCCCTGCCATATCATGCGCACGACGCCCTGCTCCGCGCGCGTCATGCGCCCGGCAACGTCGCGCAACTGTGAATTGGAATCGTTCAGCAGATTATCGGTTACAATCGGTTGATCCCATCGCCCCTGCTGCTTCAGCAGGGTGTTGTGGAGCAGCACTTCGCCGCGTTGATTGATCAAAAATGCCGACCCCCCCGGCGGAATATCGATCGCAAGCATATCCTGCTGGATCGTCTCCAACAGCACATCAAAGCCGACAATGCCAATAAAGGCACCCTGTTCATTGTAGAGCGGTGCGGCACAGGTGGTCGTCAGTTTCTTGGTATTGGCATCGACATAGGTATCGACCCACACGGTGTGGTCAGCATCACGGGCGGCGATATACCAGCTCCGTTTGCGTGGGTCAAAGGGCTTGATCGCATCGAGAACATCGATAATATCGCGATTGAACGCAATCACTCCGCCATCCTCAAACGCGACATACCCCAGGCTCACCATGCCGTCCTGCCCGACCGACGCGCGCAGGAGCGGGATGTACTGACGGGCAAGCGCCACCGTCGCGGCGTGAGAGCGCAGCGCATCCGGCGTAGGACCATCCGGCGCAATCCAGACGCGCTCTGATGCGACTGTCGCATTGGAGATACTTCCCGGTCGGTACTGGACAATGGTTTCAACCTGATGATAGATGCGATCGAGTTTCGCATCGTAGAGGTTGGCTTTATCGATCACCCAGCGCGCGAGATCGCGTTCAGTCTGCTCACGCAACGCTTCGGATGCAGTCTGCACCGCAATACCGCGAGCACGGTCGAGCGCGGAAAGACTGAGCGCGCTCACAAACAGCAGCGGCGCCAGCGCCAGAACGAGCGCCACCAGGGTGATCCTGGTGCGTACCGTCAGATGCCACGACCGACGAGATGCCATGATGATTGGATACTCACAGGTTGTGGATAATCTCCCAAAACACGAGGTTCGATGCGTCAATACTACCATATCTTGCTGCTCACGCTCAAGTGGTAGAGATGAACATTACCTTACAGCATCGAGTTGCATCACTCGCAGGTTGCCGGTATACTGCCCATGGTTCATGACAGATCGAGGGCTGTATGGAGTACGCACTGGATCGCTTCGTTCATGAAGTGCACACGGTCATTGCCAGCACCAGTCTGGTCGACGAACAGTTAATCGAACTCGTCACACCCAAACCCAACATTCCGGCTGATCTGGCGTTCCCAATGTTTCGCGCCGCGAAAGAAGCGGGGATCGCTCCACCACAACTGGCGCAGCGTATCGTCGAAAAGGCGCACGTCCCTGCCGATTCGCTCATCGGCTCGGTTGTGGCAAGCGGTCCGTTTGTCAATTTCAGTTTTGCCGTTGCACGTCTGGCGGCGGTGGTTCTCGATGAAGTCGAGCGACTCGGTGCGCGGTATGGCAGCGATGATCAGGGCCACGGGCGAACAATCGTGATCGATTATTCGTCGCCAAATGTCGCCAAAACCATGCATGTCGGGCACATTCGTTCGACGATCATCGGGCAATCGCTGTATCACATCTTCGATTTCCTCGGTTATCGCGTTATTGGCGATAATCACCTGGGCGACTGGGGAAAACAGTTCGGCATGAATATCGCTGCGATTGTGCGGTGGGGCAAACCGGAGGGTGATGACGAAGATGCGATTGCTGCACTCGACAAACTGTATGCGCGCTACAGCGCACTTGTCAAAGAGGACGAGGCGCTGCGTGAAGAAGCGGCGCGATGGACCAAGCGACTCGAGCAGAACGATCCGGAGGCGCTGGCAAAACGTGAATGGATCGCCGACTTGCAGGCACGTGCAGCGCAACCGAACCATGATGACGAAGCCCGCGCCTGGTCGCTCAAACTCGAACAGGGGGATCCGCTGGCGCGTGAGTTGTGGCAGTGGATGGTCGATCTGACCCTCAAAGCCAATCAGCGCAACTATGATCGCCTGGGAGTGCGGTTCGATTACGTCCTCGGTGAAAGTTTCTACGCACCGATGCTGGATGCGTTAATCGAGGAAGCCATCGAGAAGCGCGTCGCCTATCGTGATGAGGATGGCGCGGTTGTGGTCGATGAACTGGAACCGGGATTACCAACATTCCTGTTGCAACGCAGCGACAGCGGCACACTCTATCATACGCGTGACCTGGCGTGCATCGTCTACCGCGAGCGTGAGTTCCATCCGGCAAAGATTATTTACGTGGTCGATGCCCGGCAGGAACTCCATTTTCGCCAACTGTTCGCGCTGGCGCGTACGATGGGGTACGCGCAGGGCATTGAGCTGATCCACGTCAGGTTCGGAACGATTTTCGATCAGCAGGGCCGCCCACTCTCGACTCGCGCCGGCAATATGGTGTACCTGGCAGACCTGCTCAACGAAGCGCACGCCCGTGCGCGCACTGTCGTTGAACAGGCAAGCCCCGATCTGTCGGACGCAGAAAAAGAGGCGATCGCCGAAGCAGTTGGCATCGGCGCGGTGATCTACAACGACCTGTACCAGGACCCACGCCGCGACATCCGGCTGGATTGGGAGCGTATGCTGGCAATCGAAGGCAACAGCGCGCCCTACATTCAGTACATGCATGCGCGTTGCTGCTCGATCCTGCGCAAAGCGGCAGAAGAAGGCATTACCGCAGGGAATGGCGACACCGCGCTCCTGACCCATCCTTCAGAGACAGCGGTGATCAAGCAACTGGCAAAACTTCCCGGCGCAGTCCGCGAAGCAGCTGAACGATATGCGCCGTTCGTCATCGCCGAATGGTGCTACGAGACGGCGCGGGCGCTGTCGGCATTCTACCGCGATTGTTCGGTTCTCAGGGCGGAGACGCCCAACCTGCGTGCTGCGCGCCTGCGCCTGGTTGCAGCAACGGCGCAGGGATTGCGGAACGGTCTGGCACTTCTTGGTATCAAGGCGCCTGAACGCATGTAAGAACCATGACACCTGCATTGAACCATTTTAGCACGGTGCTCTTCGATATGGACGGCGTGTTGTACCGTGGATCACGGGCGCTGCCAGGGGTGAACGATCTGCTGACGCTGTTCGATACGCGTGGCATAACCTATGCCTGCTGCACGAACAACGCCACGATGACCCCTGCCCAGTACGAAGCCAAACTTGCAGCGATGGGCATCCACATACCTGCTGGGCGCATCGTCACTTCATCGGTGGCGACGCGCCGCTGGCTCGAAACGCAGGCGCCACGCGGCACAGGCGTGTATGTCATCGGCATGGATGGTTTGCGCAGTGCACTCTTCGATGATGGATACTTCGTGGAAGACGATGAACATCCGGCGTTCGTTGTGGTGGGTATGGACTTTGAGGTGACCTACCGCCGCCTGCGTAAGGCGTGTCTGCTCATCCGTGCCGGCGCGCGTTTCATTGGTACCAATCCCGATGCAACCTTCCCGGCGGAGGACGGCATCATACCGGGGTGCGGCGCACTGCTAGCGCTTCTACAGGTCAGCACCGGGATCGAACCGTTCATCATCGGCAAGCCCAGACCTACCATGTTCCGCACTGCTATCGAGATTCTGGGAGCAGGCGCAACGCGAACGCTGACTATTGGCGACCGGCTCGACACCGACATCGCCGGGGCACGGGCTGCGGGACTTGTCAGCGCCCTGGTGTTGACCGGCGTCACGACACCAGCCATGCTGGAACAGAGCACTGTTCAGCCAGATTTTGTCTTCCGCGACCTGATCGAACTGCGCGCAGCCTGGGCGGACGCGTAGACACAATCCAGCATCGATGGGGGTCATTGGCGTGGCGAAGCCGACATCTTTTCGCATCGGAATGCAGCACCACGCCGGTTAGAATGGTTCGATGCCGGCCTCTGCCAGTTCATCGGCGAATCGCTCGACATCGAGGTTGTTCTTCAGAGTCGTGATCTTGCGCAATAGCGCCTGCCGATCGACCCCCTCGGCGATCACCGCACGCGCCACATACTGGCGAAGGTACGATTGCAGCAACCGCAGGTCCTCCGGCGATAGTCGCTCGCCACTGAAGTAGCGCTCAACAGCGACCGACAGTTTACCGGTCTGTTCGGTCATCCAGAAGTGCGGCGACTGCGGCGTCGGAAATGGATAGGGATAATCGGGATTGGGCATATAGATCAGATCATCGATCTGCTCGGCGTTATCAGGCATACGCTCTGCTCCTGATCAAATTAAGTACCGCAAATGTACAAAGAATGGGTGCGTTGCAGAATACACGGCTTTGGAGTATGATACCAGGGAAAGCAAACCGTTAGCAAAACATGAAAGGGGGTGGGCAGTCGTCCGGCACGGCAGATCAAGCGTTAAGGAAGAACTGTCGTGATCACAGAGGATATTGACAGTCGTCTACGTCTGTCGGCGCACATTGATCGTGTTAGCGCGGGGACAGGCAAACAAAACAGAGTATCAGAATTTCTCGCTGGAGTGTTCTTTATGTCGCAGAATGGGAATGGTTCATCGGTGGGGATGCGGTGGTTTCGAGCAGATTTGCACATTCATACTCCTGCTTCAGAAGATTATGCGGAACCAGAAGTCACATTTCTCGACATTCTGCAGGAGGCCGAACGACGAGGTCTCGATATCATCGCATTTACCGATCATAACACAGTTCATGGATATGAATTGATGCGTCAGGAGATCGAATTTCTCCAGACGCTCGAACGGCAGCAACGCATCACAGAAGAGGAACGGGTTCGTCTTAACGAGTATCGACGTTTACTGGCGCATATTACGGTTCTACCGGGGTTTGAATTCACATCACACTACGGTGCGCACATTCTGGGAATCTTTGCTCCCGATCGCCCGATCAGCCTGATCGAAGCGACGCTGTTGCAACTTGGCGTACCGCCGGATCTGCTCAAAAAGGGTGCCTGTTCGATTGCCGATACGCGGCATGTGACCGACGCCTATGAGATCATCAATCGCGCCGGCGGCATTGTGATTGCTCCGCACGCTAACGGACCGAACGGCGTCATCACCGAAACGCTGCGGATGGGCACCAGCGGTCAAGCACGGGTTGCGGCGACGCAACATCCGGCGCTCCACGCACTCGAATTCATCAACTTCTATACCGACCACGAGAAGTTCACGTCACCGATGTTCTACAATGGCAAGACAGAGCACTACGAGCGTCGCATGTTCTGCATCCAGGGTTCGGATGCGCACCGATTGCGGCGGGTGAATGCCGGTGAAGGGAATGGCTGGCATCGCCACGGCATCGGCGACCGGTACGTCGAGTTTCTCCTGCCGGCACCAACGTTCCAGGCACTGAAGGAACTGTTCGGTTCGCAGGATTTCGACCGCGTGCGCGTTCCCAAGCGCGATCAGAAACAGTGGGAGATCGATACGCTCCGCTTCGGCACCCAGAGTGATCGGCAGGCGTTGCGCCCGGAAACCGATGTCGAGACGCTCTGGCAGGACATCGCTGCGCTGGCGAACGTCGGCGGCGGTACACTGATCGTCGGTGGCACAGGCACCGAACTGACCGGCATCGAACACCCCGACCAGTTGAGTGAAACGTTGCGGCGCAGCGTGCAGGAAAACCTGACTCCTCAGCCCTATCTGATATTCGAACTGATCGCCTATGAAGGGCGCGATCTGCTGCGCGTCGAAGTACGCGCCACCGAGTCGCCGCCGTATGTCGGGCGCAACGGTGTGATCTACACCCGGCAGGAAGGCAAGACGGTGGTTGCCGATCGCGCCGAGATCATCCAGCTCTGCCGGCGCGCCCTGGCAGAAGGCGCCGCTACGCCGCTCGACAATGGGCAAGAACTGGACCTGCCGCGCAGCGGCGTCGAGATCGTCGATGCGCAGAAACGGGCAGGCGTCTGGTTGTACGAAGTGCGCGACCTGCGCACCACCTCAGGCGTCATGCGCGATCACGCTCAGGGGCTGTGGGCATATGCCATCAGCCGTTATGAAGATGTGCGCGAAGGACGGATCGACCTGCAAAGCCAGGTGAAGTGGAAGGGACGTTTGGGATTGTGGCGCGCCTATCGCCAGGGAAACCGTACCAAGTACGACCTGGTGCATCGTGATGCCAATGGCGTCATCGACCATATCTTCTTTGGCGTCTCGGATTGGGGGTTGAGTCCTGCATGGCAGGCGTTGATCAGTGATCGCGTTGGTGATGCGCTCGAACATGAGCCGCGTTCGTTCGGCGATGACGCAACACCCGGTGATCCAGATCAGTTCGAAGAACCAACCAACGGTGAGGCGCCGTGGGGAGACCGCCGACCGCGCTGGCGCGGACGCGGCGGGGTCTGGCGTATCGGGCGCGATGCACAGGGCAATGTCTATTTCGACCTGATGATGCGCAACAAAGAGGGGAACGAGATCAAGGAATACCCTGGCGTGCCGCGCGAGAAATTGACTGAAGCGTGGATGAACCTGATCCGTGTGCCCCGTCCACGCACCGGCATCGAGGTCGTCGAAATCATCGTCGATGAGCACGGTGAACGGCGCTTTGTCTTCCGCAATCTGCGCACCGGCGAACTGAGCAATGCTCCCTGGCGACTCCAGGATATCGAGGAGGGAACTGTGCGGCAGTACGCCGCACGCATGGCATTGCAGGATATGCCGCTCGATGAAAGCAAAGTGCGCTGGTGGGGCAATCTGGGGTATATGCGTCCGATGCGCAAGCAGGTCGATCTGGTATATCGCGATGAGGACGGCATCGACCATATCTACTACGCTGCACGGCGCGATGAGTTGTCGGGCGAGTGGCGCGAACTTCTCGATGAGTATGGCGATTTATAGACCCAATGACCGGAAGCGCAACGAAAGGCTGACGTTCTGGACAGATCGATGAAACACGCAAGGCTGATATTCCTGGTGCTGATTGCGCTGCTGGCGCCTGTTGCGCAACGCAGTGCAGCAGCCCAACCTGCTATCCTGCCCGCCTCAGTCTATCCATCGGCGGGGCAGGCAGGAACACGCTTCGACTTTCTGGCGAACGGGTTCCAGAACGGCGAACGGATCGATATCTGGGTCAATACACCCGACGGACGCGCCGTGGCTGCACGTCCCGACAGTGAATTGCAACGGCGCGTCGTGCGCGCCGGACGCGCCGCCTGGAGCTGGACGGCGCCCAAAGATGCGCAGCCGGGCAACTGGTCGCTGGTAGCGCGCGGTCAGCGCAGTGGCGTTGTGCGTGTCGGAGTATTCAGCATTCTTCCGCCGCCAACGCCGGCTGCGCAGGATGCCGGTGTGCATCCGTCCACCGGAAGTCCCGGCGCGCGGCTGGTCTTCTTTGCTGCCGGGTTCGCGCCCGACGACCCGATCGCCTTTTACCTGATCGATCCCGACGGCGCGGAGACACTGGTTACGGTCGAACAACCACGCATCTTCAACGGACGGGTCGATTGGGCATGGACTGTGCCGGACAACGCTGCCCCCGGCGTCTGGCGTTTTCGCATCGTCGGCGGGAACAGCCGCTTTGAGCAGACGCTGGCATTCACAGTCGAACGACCGGCGCCAGCGGTCGGGGTCAATCCTGGACGCGGACGGGCGGGTACACTCTTCCAGTTCTTTGCCGACGGGTTGCAGGGTCGGGAAGGGGTCATTTTCTGGGTCAACCTTCCCGATGGACACGCCGAAAAGGCGACTGTCGAGCATGCTGCCGTCAACGATGGACGGGCATACTGGTCGTGGATCGCACCCGACGATGCCCCGCCCGGTCAGTGGTCGATGGTGGTACGCGGCGTAAACAGCGGTATCGAGCGAGTGGTGTTGTTCGAGATACGTTGAGTATGAGCGACGTTAATGTAGCGCGATGGCTCTACGAAGGCGCACTGGCGCTGAGTGAAGGGCGACGCGAAGAGGCGCGCCGCCTGCTCATGCAGGTCATCGAGCATGACGAGCAGAACGAGCAGGCATGGCTCTGGTTGAGCGGGGCAGTGGACGATCCGGCGGATCAGCAGATTGCGCTGGAGAATGTGCTGGCGATCAACCCGCACAACACTGCTGCACAGGCAGGGCTGGCGTGGTTGCGCGATCAGGGGCACGGCGCTTTTGCATCCGCACCGATACCTGTCGCCCCAGCCACGCCGCAGGACCGGTCGGGTCCATGGGTTCCGCCACCGCCGTATGACGAGAATGACGTCGTCGAGATCACGTGCTGGCAATGCCGGGCGACGCTCTACAGCGTTGCACCGTTTTGCTGGCAGTGCCACGTGCCGGTGCATTCGTGCAACAACTGTGTATTCCACGATGACCCGCGCTGTAAACCGTTGCAGGGGCTGACCAACCCCCTGGCGTGGGCAGCGGTCAACGAGTGCCCGTGGTGGCGACCTGCGCCGCTGCGTTGATCGTGGCAGTATCTTCCCATCCGACCCAGAAATTGTTGCGTTGCACATAACTGGCAACCCGCACACGAATGTCGGGAAGATGCACCTGATCCGCCTCGTTGACCAGCACGACATTTGGATGTGCCTTGAAATGCCGCACATATGCGGCGACAGCCTCTTCGATCTTCCGCGTAACCGGTTTCCTGGTATTGTCATCGAACCACATCATGTACATAGACGCTGCCTCCACGAAATGCGCTGCCAGCGACCAGCTCATTCTGTTCACGGTGGATTGGTGGTCCAATGCAGTATACAAGAACATGTGTTCGATGTCAAGTCGCCACCGCGCAGCACCACCGTGCCGCTCCTGATCCTCCTTGACAAACCCTTGATCTTCTCATATGATACGCATAATAGTGTCAATATAACAATAATGATCTGGAGATACAGGTAATGAGTATCTTCGATAACCGTCGTCTCACGAACGAGACGTTCAAACTCGATGCCGAACGGATGCGGACCGGCTGGTACTCCGACAAGTACTTCGAGAACATTGTCGGTATGCTAAGCGCACTGGCGAAGCGTGGTTACCGTTTCGGCGGCGTCTCACCCCGGCTGGCGAACGCTGGTATTCCGCTCCACGATGTCGATATCGGCAACATCGAGGTCGAAATGCAATGGTTCACCCGCCGGCGTCCCTTCTCCGTCGTTGCCGGGGTCGATAAGGCGCTGGCAATGCTGCAACTGTGCACCGGTTACTTTGACGACCAGGGCAACTTCGTCAACACCTACGATCAGCTTGAAGTCGATGCAGTCCACGATGGCGTGATCGTGCGCTACGACGGCGATCCGCTCAATGTTCAGCCAGTGCTGCGCGTGCGCGGTCGGTACCGGGATTTTGCGCTTCTGGAGACGCCAACCCTCGGAACGCTGACCCGCGCCACACGGATCGCCACGAATGTCTACAATGTACTGGTGGCTGCGCGCGGCAAACCGGTGCTCTTCTTTCCGGCGCGCTTCGATGCCCATGAGGTGCAGGCAGCCGACGGCTATGCTTACAACATTGCGGTTCAGCGCTTTAATCTCGACTATGGTAAAACACTGGGCGCCTTCATCTCGACCGATGCCCAGGGCGACTGGTGGGGTGGATTCGGTGGCGGCACGATTGCTCATGCCGCCATTGCGGCATTTCTCGGTGATACGGTCGAGTGTATGCTGGCATTCGCCGAAACACGCCCGATCGAGATCCCACGCATCGCGCTGATCGACTTCGAGAATGATTGCATCGGCACAACGCTGGCGGTGATGGATGCCTTGTTCCAGCGGTACCGTGAACTGATGGACAGTGGTCAGACCACAGAGGCGCGGCGCTACAAACTGTTTGGCGTGCGCCCGGACACCAGCGACAAATTGCGCGATGTGAGCGTGCCGCCGCTCGGTAACCGCAAACTGGATATGGGAGTAACGCCGCGCCTGATCTTCTACCTGCGTCAGGCAATCGATGACGCCTGGAAACGCTGGACGTTGCCACCGGAGTGGGTGCAGCCGGCGCAGCAGTGGTGCCGTGATGTCAAAATCGTTGCGACGGGCGGTTTTGGTCCGAAGAAAATCCGGCGTTTCGAGGAACTTGGCGTGCCGGTGGACATCTACGGCGTTGGTTCATCGCTCTTCTCCAACAGCGATGAAGAGGGCACGAACAACGACTTTACTGCCGATGTGGTGCGGGTGAAGATCAGCAACACCTGGTACGACATGGCGAAGGTCGGGCGGCGCGCCTGCGACAACCCCGATCTTCAGCGCGTTCAGATGCCTTAGCGCTGAACGTCAACTGTTGCGCGTCCGTTGGTGACTGCTTCGTGCGGAACATTCGCCGGTTGCGCGCCTGCCATGAGCAGCCCCAACTCCTCGCGTGTGGCACTGGCGGTAGGCAGGGTTGCCACGATCTTCCCGTGATACATTACGGCAATCCGGTCGGAGAGCGCCATGATCTCATCGAGTTCCGCCGATACGAGCAGCACAGCGGCACCACGGTCGCGTTCGGCGACGATCTGCTGGTGAATGAACTCAATCGAGCCGACGTCGATGCCACGGGTGGGCTGGGCAGCGATCAGCAGGCGCCCCTCGCGCGAAAGCTCGCGCGCAATAATGACCTTCTGTTTGTTGCCGCCGGAGAGCGCCGATACCGGAGTCAACGGGCTGGGTGTGCGCACATCGTAGCGCGCGATCAACCGCCTCGCATGGTCGAGGATCGCGCGATCATCGCGCACGATGCCGTGCGCAAACGGCGGCATATAGTACGTGTTGAGCACCAGGTTGTCGGCGACACTGTAGGTCAGCACCAGCCCATCCTCCTGGCGATCCTCCGGGACGTGAGCACACCCGGTTTCGCTGATGCGACGAGGTGACGCATTTGTTACATTGCGCCCGTTGATCAGCACCCGTCCCGAACGAACTGGGCGCAAGCCGGTGATCGCTTCGACCAGTTCGGTCTGACCATTCCCCTGGACGCCGGCAATTCCCATGATTTCACCCGCGTGCACTTCGAGCGAAACCTCATTGACCACCTGCTGCCCCCGATCGTCGAGCACGGTCACGTGATCGAGGGTCAGCACCGGTGCTTCGGGATGCGCTTCACCTTTATCGACCTCCAGCATAACACTGCGCCCTACCATCATTTCCGCCAGACTGCGTTCAGTGGCTTCGCGCGGCGTCGTTTCACCGACGACCCGCCCACGCCGCAGCACCATAATCCGGTCGGCAATCGCCAGTACTTCCTTCAACTTGTGTGAGATGAAAATGACCGACGCGCCACGCGCTGTGAGCGAACGAATAATTGCGAAGAGTTCTCCGGTCTCCTGGGGCGTCAGCACTGCCGTCGGTTCATCGAGGATCAGGATATCGGCTTTGCGATAGAGCGCCTTAATAATCTCGACCCGTTGCTGCTGACCAACCGAGAGATCTTTCACATACGCATCGGGATCGACCGCGAGATTGTACTGGTGCGACAGTTCACGGATCCGCTGACGGGCGACGTTGAGGTCGAGAAAAGGACCTTTCCCGATTTCTGCGCCGAGGATGATATTTTCTGCAACAGTAAAGACCGGCACGAGCATAAAGTGCTGATGAACCATGCCGATCCCGCTTTTGATCGATTCGCTCGGTCCACTGATCCGCACCGGTTCACCGCGGATCAGCACCTCACCAGAATCCTGATGGTACATGCCGTAGAGGATATTCATCAGCGTTGTCTTACCGGCGCCATTTTCGCCGAGGAGCGCCAGCACTTCGCCGCGATGCAGTTTCAGGCTGACCTGCTCATTGGCAACCACACCGGGGAAACGTTTGGTGATATTGCGCGCTTCAAGAACAATCTCAGACCCGGCGCTCATGGTCATTCCTTCTCGTACACTTTTCCAATCGCTGCGGGCGGGCGGGCGCGACCGACGAACCCCGCCAGCACGGCAATCGTCAACACATACGGCAGCATTCCGATGAACTGTGGCGGCAGATCGCCAATCCACGCCAGCCAGGAGGGCAACTGGTTCTTGAGAAACTGGATCTGCGATTGCAAGGCGTTCGCGAACCCGAACAGCAACGAACCACCCCAGGCACCGAACGGCGTCCACTTCCCGAAAATCATCACCGCTAGCGACACGAAACCACGCCCATTGGTCATATTGCGTTCGAACGAACCGACCGACTCGAGTGTCAGGAACGCACCCGCAAGCCCTGCAAGCATGCCACCGATGATGACGTTGATGTAGCGCACCCGATTGACCACGATACCAACCGTATCGGCAGCCGCCGGATGTTCGCCGACGGCGCGTGTGCGCAACCCCCAGGCGGTGCGAAACAGAAGCACGTGAATGACGACGATGAGGATCAGCGAGGCATAGGTGATCGGCGGATTGCTGAAGAACACCGGACCGATGATCGGAATGTCGGCAAAGAAAGGAATGCTCACCGGCGTCAACTTCCCGCGGGTTGTCAACCCCTGCTGGTAGAAATAGCCGGTCGTTCCGATTGCCAGGATATTGATCACCGTACCGGCGATAATCTGATCGACTTTGAGGGTGATCGACATCAGTGCGTGGAATGCGCCGACCGCTGCGCCGACCAGCACCGCGCCGAGTGTCGCCAGGAGCAGGTCACCGGTCCATACATTGAACAGAAAGCCAAGGAAGGCGGAGATCAGCATCATCCCTTCGATGCCGATGTTGATCACGCCCGACCGTTCGCACATAATGCCTGCCAGGGCGCCGAGAATGATCGGCGTAGACTGGCGAATCGTCGAGGTGAGCACTGCAGTTGTCCCCTGTGGCGCGCGAATGTAGGCAATCAGAACCAGGATCGCCAGCGCGCCCCACACCCCGATCGTCAGCCATGGAATCCGCACCGCTGCCGGTCGCGCCATGCTACCAGTGATCTGCATACCGCTCTCCCTCTACGAACCCCAACCACTGCTCAGCGTCACCCGTTCGCCCTCTTCGGCACGGAGGCGCAGCACCCGACGAATAATACTATCGGCAGCAACGAAGAACAGGATCAACGCCAGGATGACATCAATGATTTCAGACGCCACACCCGAATTGAACTGCATCCGGCTGGCGCCCGCCTGCATCATACCGATCAGCAGCGACGCCGGGATGACTGCAATCGGATTGGTACGCGCCAGCAGCGCAATGGTGATGGCGTTGAACCCAAGACCGACATTGAACCCCGGCTGAAACCGTCCAACCACACCCAGCGTTTCAACGGCGCCACCCAACCCGGCGAGAAATCCGCTGGCAACCATCGCCAGCACTGTCATCCGGCGCACCGAAATGCCGGCATACTTCGCCGCACTGGCATTCTGCCCGACTGTACGCAACTCAAAGCCAATCGTTGTGCGCCATATCAGCCACCAGACCGCAATCGCTGCCAGTACTGACAGCATGATCCCCAGCGGCACTCCGGCAATATCGGGCAGACGCGCCTCGGGCACGACCGCCGGGGTACGCGCCACGATATTTCCCGGCGTACGGTCCTTCCAGGGTCCATCCGCCAACCAGTCGGTCAGGTTGAAGGCAACGAAGTTGAGCATAATCGTCGTAATCACTTCGTGCGCTCCGGTGAACGCTTTGAGCACACCGGCAATCGCCGCCCACAATGCACCCAGGAGTGCACCGACCAGCAGCGCCAGCGGAATATACAGCGCAGACGGCAGACCCTGAAGGCTGAAACCGATAAATGCTGCAAACACAGCACCCAGGAGCAACTGCCCCTGGGCGCCAATGTTGAACAGACCGCACTTGAACGCCAGCGATACTGCCAGACCACCGAAGATCAGCGGCGTTGCCTTTTCGAGCGTGCGCGAGAACGCCCGCCCGCTTCCCAGCCCGCCCTCGAACAACGCGCTGTACGCCACGATCGGATTTGCACCCGAGATGGCAATGATCACAGCGCCGATCATCAGCGCGACGACCACCGACGCTACAGGCACAACAGCAGCCCGCACCATCCCCCATATCTGAATCCGGCGATCCATCCGGGGAGAAGATTGCGACTCAGCACGTTCCATCGAGTGGCTCCTGATGGGGATGGGCACAATAGGAGAATGCCGCGCAGGCCGCGACCGGAGATTCTGCGCGGCGTACACCAACGCGTATCGGGCTATCTCTACGATACAGAGATAGCCCGATCAGTCTCACGGATTATAGCCGGTCGAAATCGATCCGTCGCGCAGACCCTTGTCGATCTCGGCAATCTTCGCCTTCACCTCAGCCGGAATCTGCGTATCGAAGTCGTGGAACGGCGCCAGACCGACTTCGCCGACATAGTTGCCCGACGGGAAGTTTCCTTCCTTCGCCTTCGTAATCAAATCAAAGACGCCCGGCGTGATCAGTTTCATCGCACTCGAAATCAGGCAGGGGCGCGCCTCCGGCACCGTCTCCCACTGATCGGTATCCACGCCGATGCAGTAGACCCCTTTACTCGCTGCCGCTGCTGTCTCGATCAGTGCACCGTTGCCGGTCTTCCCACCGGCGCCGAAGATCACATCGGCGCCCTGGTCAATCGCCAGTTTGGCCTGATCGGCGCCCCACTTCGGATCAGTGAAGGCTGTATCGAGACCGCCCGGATGGTATGTCGAAATGACCTGGATGTCGGGCTTGACATACTTTGCACCATTCTCATACCCTTCCTTGAAGGCGACGACCGGCGGAACCAGGTTTGTGCCGAGCACAGCAGCAATCTTGTTGCTCTTCGACATCTCGGCGGCCAGGACGCCGGCGAGGAAGCCTGCCTTGTCTTCCGCAAAGATCAGCCCGGCAACGTTTGGCGTCACTTCAGCCTGGAACTGATCGACGCCGATGAATTTCACTTCGGGATGCGCTTTCGCTGCCTCAATCGTCGCTTCGCCCAATGCGAAGCCGACGGTCACGATCACATCGTACCCCTTCTCGATGAAGAGACCGATGTTGGCAGCGTAGTCCTTGGCATCTTTGGTTTCGACATAGTTGACGATCGCACCAAGTTCGCGCTGAGCGCGCAGGACGCCTTCCCAGCCTGACTGATTGAAGCTTTTGTCGTCAACTTCGCCGACGTCGGTAACCAGACCGACGCACAGCACTTCCGGTTTGGGGCAATCTGCTTCGGTGGGTTGAGCCGGGGCAGTGGTCGCCGCCGGAGCAGCGGTCGGTTGCGTCCCAGCCGGCTGCCCGCCACACGCTGCAATCAGCGCTGCAACGAGCAGCAACGTAACGAACGAGAGTAACCTGCGCATACTCGCCTCCTGCACTGGTGCACCCGCAACGGGTGCGCATAAGGAATCTGCAAGCGGCTTCAGCCGCGCGCGGTGATAACGGCATCGCGCGCTGATCCGAACGCTGAAGCCATTTCTCCGGAGTCGGCGCGATTATAGCACAGTCTATGGTTGGATGCCAAACGATGAGGAGACAGTGTGTTGTCTGAAGATCAAGTACCGTGAGCGAGGGAGCGATCGGTAAGACGTGCACGCTGTATCACACTTCACGACGGCAAACCCCTGCGCTTCAGACGCACAACCACGCACACTCTGCGCCGCAACCTCGCAGGGTGTATGTGAGCACACCGGCGCAGATCGTTCCCTTGCCGATCATCAAGTTGTCTGGGGAAAGACGGCTTATCGAACTTCGACAAACGATAGGACCAGAGGAATACTCCCTCCGGTCCGACCCTTCACCGGCAAAGACGATTGAATATTAGCCAGTTACGCGCGCCAGCAGGTCGCCGGCGTCCATCAGCAAAAAGGTATCGCCTTTGTAGGTAATCTCTGTGCCCGAATACTTTGCGAAGAACACCCTATCGTTGACCTGTACTTTGATATCCTCGTCATCGCTAACTGCAATGACGACGCCGAGTTGTGGTTTCTCTTTAGCGGTGTCCGGCAGGTAGATACCGCTGCTCGTGCGATCATCCTGTTCGATGGGTTTCAACAGAACTCGTGCGCCTAACGGCTGGATGCCTGGTTCCATTCCATTTGCGCTCATGGCTGGTCTTCTCCTTGTCTGGAACTCCTGTCTGGTCTGGCATCGTTATTTAATGCCCAGTAGCCGATCAATTTTGGGGCGGTCGAAGCCGACCACGATCTTGCCGCCAATGTCGATGACCGGTACGCCCTGTTGTCCCGAGCGACGTACCATGTCGCGTGCAGCGGCAGGGTCTTTGCTCACATCGACATCCTTGAACCTGATCCCCTTTTGCCGGAAATAATTTTTCGCCGCATTGCAAAACGAGCAGGTCGGCGTGGAGAATATGATGACTCGTGGCTGTGTCTTCGTCTCACTCATGATCGAAACCTTTCCCTGGTGTTGTCATTCTATAGATGCAGATTCCGGCGCGAAGTTACATCAGTGACCGCTCACCGCACTCAGGTGTGCACTCCCCGCCTGTAATGAAAAGACAGACGGCTCGAAACCGACGGAGTGATCCTGAGTTTCTGGAAGTATCTGGAAGAGGCGTGATGATCAGGGCAGGAGACAGGTGTGCTATTCTAAAGAAAATCGTTGTCGTATGCACGCTGACCATCTGTGCCTGCGCCTGTGCTCCGTCGCCGGGCACAGCGCCGACACCGACCAGACAGATAGTTGCGCTGGCAACTGCGCTACCTGTCGATTCACCGGTTGCGGCTGAAACAACGAGCACTGCTGGCGCAACCGCTGCCATCCTGCACGTAGAACCGGCGATAACACTGTCACCGACGGTGGTGATGTCGGATTATACGCCAGTTCCATCGCCTGCTGTGCGCATCTATGTCTACGCCGTCAGCAGTGACGAGTGCACCATTTCATCGTCGCACCACGATTACCCGGCAGCGGATATCTTTTGCCCCATCGGGGTTGCGTTCGTTGCGGTGACCGATGGTGTCGTGGATTTTGTGAGCCATGAAGATCGGTGGTCGCCTTGCACCGACGATCCGGCGCTCCGCGGCGGTCTTGCGGTGGCGATCATCGGCGATAATGGCGTGCGCTACTACGGATCGCATCTTTCGGGCATCGCCAATAGTATTGAACCAGGCGTGCGCGTCACTGCTGGACAGGTGCTGGGGTTCACCGGTACGAGCGGCAATGCGCGCGGCACACCGCCCCACCTGCACTTCGGCATTTCCCGTCCGACCACGCCAGATGACTGGAAGGTGCGTCGCGGCGAGATCTGGCCCCAACCCTATCTCAGTGCCTGGCAACGCGACGAATATGTCACGCCGCAACTGCGGTAAAAACCAGGGTCTGCGCTCACGTTGCCAGGCAGGCGGCACAATCATTCGACCAGTGCAATATCCGCGAGCGATGATCGGCGCATCTCGTTCATACTGCCGCTGCGGAACCCCTGCAGGTCGAGTGTGACGTACACGTACCCCAGTGCCTTCAGATGCGCCACAATCGCTTCGCGTTGCGCAATGGCTAGCGGCAATTCGTCGGGCATGACCTCGATGCGCGCAATGACATTGTGATGGCGAACGCGAAACTGTGAAAACCCTAACCGACGCATAAAGCGTTCCGCCTCATCGAGCGCGTGCAACGTCTCGACGGTCACCCGTTCCCCGTAGGCGATCCGTGACGAGAGACAGGCATACGATGGCTTATTCCAGTTCGGCAAGCCGAGGCGACGCGCCAGTTCGCGGATTTCGCGTTTTCCCAGACCCGCCTCGATCAACGGACTGCGCACGGCAAACTCAAGCGCCGCGCGATGACCCGGACGATGATCGCCGGTATCATCAGCCATTGCACCGTACAGAATGGCGGCCACACCAAGTTCGGCCGCTAGTGGCTGCAGGTGTGTGAAGAGGGTGCGCTTGCAATAGTAGCAGCGATCCGGATGGTTCCGCGTGTAGCGTTCATCGGACAACTCATCGGTACGAACGATGATATGGCGACAGCCGATCAACGCTGCCAGCGCCCGCGCCTGTTCGAGTTCTTCGCGTGGGTAGGTTTCCGAGTCGGCGGTTGCCGCGATTGCGCGGTCACCCAGCGTATCGTGCGCGACTTTGAGCAGCAGCGTGCTGTCAACGCCGCCGGAAAATGCGATCAGCGCCGAACCAATTGCGCGCAGGATCGCCTGCAAGTGTTCGTACTTCGTCTCCAGCGGTATTGCCGATACTGCATCCCTGTCATCCATGATCCCTGTCCTTTGCCTGCCGGTCATACGCGCGCCGGGCTGCTGCGGCTCGATTGGCAATTCGCCCGGCAATCGCTCCGGCGCCGATGCCATTATCGATATTGACGACCGCCAATCCCGGCGCACAGGTCTGCAACATGCTGGTCAGCGCTCCGATGCCGCCGCCTCCGAAACCGTACCCTACCGACGTTGGCAAGCCGATTATCGGCACATCCACCAGCCCCGCCACAACCGACGGGAGCGCACCATCCATGCCCGCGGCAACGATGATCACATCAACCGAAGCATTGAGCATGGCGCGCAGCGGCTCGAAGAGCCGATGCAGCCCGGCAACGCCAACATCACTGGCGCACTGAACTTCGCACCCCATTTCGATGCAGAGCGCGATGGCTTCTTCGGCAACCGGCAGATCGCTCGTGCCCGCAGTCAGCACCCCGACACGTCCGCCGGTTCGGGGCGGAGCGCAACCAGGTCGACTCAACGCTAGCGTTCGTCCCTCACTGTACACCGTCCATTCGACCGTTTCGGCAAACGTCTGCTGCAATGCAGTCAGCGTCGCTGGCGGCACACGACTGATCAGCACACGCCCGATCCGTTCGAGGAGACGCCGGGCAATGGCAACCGTCTGTTCTGCCGTTTTTCCTTCGGCAAGCACAACTTCTGGCACGCCGCTGCGTGCGGCGCGTCCAAGATCAAGACTGGCGAATTGATCGAGATACTCGCGCGCGGAGGTCATACGTCCTTCCTGATGTATATGCTCCTGTCAGTATAGCATATGGTTTCCTCCGCCCCCGACGACACTCTCAAAGAGCGATCCTGGATACACGCATTCCGACACCCCTTTGCCTCTCATTCCCCCACCTTCTTCTTCCACGCACGGAAAAAAGGGAGTTGCCGACATCGGCATCGGTGATTGGCACTGGCTCTTGATGAACGCACTGTTACCTGCATCGAGACCGGCATTTAGCGTCTTTTCATCCCTCAACGCTACCCTGCACAGTAGAGACAGCAACTGGGGCAAGGCAATGAACATCCTCCTGCTGACACAGATCGTGCCCTATCCGCCGGATAGCGGTCCCAAGGTCAAAACCTACTACCTGCTGCGACACCTGGCATCACGCCACCGGGTGACGCTCGTTTGCTTCGCGCGCAATGCCCAGGAAGAAGCGAATGCAGCCGCACTGCGCGACATAGTTGCCGAAGTGCACACCGTACCGCTCGAACGGTCAACCATGCGCAATGCATTGACGATGGCGCGTAGCCTGATCGGCAGGCGCTCGTGGATTATCGAGCGCGACGATAGCGCCGCCATGCACCGTTTGCTGGCGCGCCTGGTGCGCGAAGCGGAGATCGCCGGGCGACCATATGACCTGGTGCATGCCGATCAACTCAACATGGCTCAGTTCGCCGAACCCCTGCCCATCCCGCGCCTCCTCGACGAGCACAATGCTGTGTGGACGGTCTTCCGCCGGGTTGCAGCCCAGGAACGCGGTCTCAAACGCCTCCTGTGGGAACGTGAATGGCGCATGCTGCGCGCCTACGAAGGGCGTATCTGCCGCGAATTCGAGGCGGTCACCGCAGTCAGCCACGAGGATCGCCAGGCATTGCTGGAGGCAACCGGCGGCAGGCGCGATATTCCGGTCATCCCGATTGCAGTCGATGCCGAACGCGAACAACCGATTGCGCGTCAACCGAATGCGCGCGGCATTCTCAGCCTGGCGACCATGATGTGGCCGCCAAACGTAGATGGCGTCCTCTGGTTCGCCCGCAGCATCTACCCGCTCATCAAGCAACAGGTTGAAGGAACACGCTTCTTCGTCGTCGGGCAGCGCCCGGTAGCGGACGTGCGCGCGCTGCCTGCCCAGGACCCTTCCATCGAAGTAACCGGGTACGTACCCGATCCAACGCCGTACATTGCCGCATCCGCGTGCCTGATCGTCCCGCTGCGCAGCGGCGGCGGCATGCGGGTCAAAATCCTCGAGGCGCTGGCGCGCGGCATTCCGGTCGTTTCCACCACGATCGGCTACGAAGGGATCGACCTGGTTCCCGGTGAACATCTGCTGGTTGGCGATACTCCGGACGCATTCGCCAACGCGGTGGTGCGCCTGCTGCGAGACCCGTGTCTCGGCGAACGTATCGCCACCGCAGGGCGACAACGTCTGCTCGAACGCTACGACTGGCGCGCCGTCTGCCCGGCGATGGATGCGGTGTATGATCGCGTAGCCGCACGTCGAGAGTATGCGGAGGTGGGGAACTGAGAACTGCGAACCAAGAACCGAGAACTGAGAACGGGGAACGGAAGGGCAAACGTGTACGTTAGATTCTGTCGGCGCGCAAGGGGGAGGTAACCGATGCATATTCTCTTTATTTCTCCCTACGTCCCCTCACCCATCCGGGTACGACCATACGGTTTCATTCGCGCGCTGGCGCGTCGCGGGCATCGTATTACGCTGGTCTGCGGCGCCGGCGCAGAGGATGGATCGGCCCTGAATGTTCTGCGTGATGTGTGCGCCCGAATCGTTACAGTGCACGTCAGCAAAGCCCGTATGATCCGGAACGCACTCCGGGCGCTTCCAGGCGACCTGCCGTTCCAGGCGGCGCTCAGTTTCGATCATCACCTGTGTGAAGCGGTGCGCGCCGCCGATCGGAGTGGTCGATACGATGTAGCGCATATCGAACATCTGCGTGCATCGGCGCTTGGCTACGCCCTTATGCGCACCCCCACCGTCCTCGATTCAGTAGACAGCATCAGCCTGCTGTTCGAGCGGACCTTTCGCAGCAGCCTCTCACTCAAGAGTCGGGCGCTTGCACTGCTCGATCTTGCGCGCACACGCAGCTACGAGGCGCGTTACACTCACCATTTCGAGCAGGTGATCGTCTCGTCACCCGAAGACGCCTGGGCGCTGCAAACCCTCCAGCGCCACCTGAACCCCCACCGGGCTTCGGATCGACCAGAATGGTTTACGAACCCATCCGACCAGACCGCCGGATCGATCCATGTTGTCCCAAACGGCGTCGATCTGGAATACTTTGCGCCCCAACCCGTCACCCGCGAGTGTGCAACCATCGTATTCAGCGGCAAGATGAGCTACCACGCCAACGAAGCGGCTGCACTCCACCTGGTACGCGAGATTATGCCCCTGGTCTGGGCATCTCGTCCCGAAACACGTGTGGTGATTGCCGGAAGCGCACCGCCGCCATCGGTACGATCACTGGCAGCCGATCGGCGCGTCACGGTCACCGGCTACCTGGAGGACCTGCGCCCGGCAATCGCCAGAGCGACGGTGGCAGTCGCCCCGCTGCGTTACGGGGTTGGCATTCAAAACAAAGTGCTCGAAGCAATGGCGCTGGCGACCCCGGTCGTTGCGGCGCGGCAGGCAGCGCGTGCGCTGCACGCAGTGGAGGGGCGTGATCTGCTGCTAGCGGAACAACCGTATGAGTATGCAGACGCCATCCTCAACCTGATTGACGATCCGCAGCGTGCTGCGACCATCGGCGCTGCCAGCAGAGAGTACGTCGAGCGACACCACACCTGGGAGGCTGCAGCCGAACGATTGGAGCGCATCTACGCGACAGCAATATCCGTAGCGAACAGGTCGGTGCACGCCCACACCAGGCTCAACGGCATTGTCGGGAACATCGCCCATATCGCGCTGAAAAAGTGACGGTAGCTGTCACACGCTCCTGATATGATGAATGTGGAGATCCGCATCATCATAAAGGAGCATGTCCCGATGGCGCCATTCACTACCGTCGGTCGTCCTGCACCCCTACCGCATCGATTAGCGCGAGCACTGCTGATCGCACCCGAATCCGCGCTGATCGCAGTGCTCCTGATCTTCAATGTCATTGCTGCATCCATCTGGATCGGAGCGGCAATATCCCTTCTGATCCTCATCTTTGTGACCCGCTACGCTGCGCTGCATCTTGCCAGCCTGGCGATCCAGCGCGCACGCTGGCGTGCAGCCGACGCGCTGACGACTGTGGCGCGCGTGCTGCATCCCTGGTCACCGGATGCACTGGCTCTGCGCGGCATTGTGGCACTCGGTCACGATGACGCCGCTAGCGCAGTCGTCCTGCTCCAACGCGCCCTGGACCTAGCGCCAGATCGCGCTGCGTTCGCTCTCGTGTTGAGCAGTGCGTTCCTCGAACGGGGAGAGGTCCATGCAGCAGAACGTGCTGCACGCCGGGCGCTGGAGCTGGAACCGGCGAATGCTGTCGGGTACCTCTGTCTGGCGCAGGCGCTGGAGGCTGCCGGCGCTTCGCCTGAAACTATCGAGCAGCACCTGCGCGAAGGATTGGCATGCCACCCGACGCCGGAAGCGGAAGTATCACTGCGCTGTGCGCTTGCCCGGCATCTGGCGCACGAAGGACGGATGGCAGAAGCGGCGCTGTCACTCAGCGCTGCACGTGCGATGCTGCATCGATGCAGCATCGCACAACGAGTCGCCGTGAGTCGTCATATCGCCGAGATCGAAGCCGTGGTGCGTCCACACCGTGAAGATCATGCAGCCTGACCGTCCTGTTCGCGGGGCTGCTCGCTCAGGTCTTCACGACGGGCAATCGGCGCCACCCCGTTGCGCTGAGCGCGTTCCAACCCATCCATGAAAACCTTGATCGTATCGACCGGCAGCGGGAAAATGATAGTGCTGTTCTTTTCGACCGCAATTTCGGTCAACGTTTGCAGGTAACGCAGTTGCAGTGTCACTGGCTCACTGGCGATCACGGTGGCTGCCTCAGCCAGCATGCGCGACGCTGCCAGTTCGCCGTCGGCGTGGATGATTTTGGCACGCTTTTCGCGCTCGGCTTCCGCCTGCTTCGCCATTGCGCGCTGCATACCCTGTGGCAACTCGACATCCTTCACTTCGACGATCGTCACCTTCACGCCCCACGGCTCGGTCTGCTCGTCGATAATACGTTGCAAACGCTCGTTGATAGCCTCACGGCGCGCCAGCAGTTCATCGAGTTCGACCTGACCGACGACACTGCGCAACGTCGTTTGAGCAATCTGCATTGTCGCCCGGATGTAGTCCATCACCTTCACGATCGCCTTTTCCGGGTCGACGACCATGAAGTAGAGTACTGCATTGACTTTGATGGTCACATTGTCGAGGGTAATGACTTCCTGCGGCGGCACATCCATCGTGATGACACGTTGATCGACACGCACCATGCGCTCGATGAACGGAATGAGGAAGAACAAACCGGGTCCACGCGCACCGACCAGCCGACCAAGCCGGAAGACAACCCCGCGTTCATACTCTGGCACAACCTTGATGGCTGAGAACCCGATCATGAGAATGGCGAAGAGAAGAACGCCAAGACACAACAAAACCGCTCCGGAACCCATAACAAACTCCTTGTATTCACACGACGCGTCCCCCGGAAGGTGGTTGCGATTCCTGAGGAGCCAGATCCTCGCTTTCGAGGGGACGCACAATTAGTTGCAGATTATGCACCGCAACCACCCGCACCCAATCCCCCACTTCCACCGGTTCGGATTCGCTGATCGCCTGCCACAGCGCTCCCTCGACAAACACCATGCCACGCGGATCCAGTCGCCGCCGCACCTGCGCCAGACGCCCAATGAGCGCCTCGGTTCCGGTGGCTGCCGGATGCTTGCGACTACGCAGCGCCAGCGCCAGCCCTGCCGCTGCGGTTGCTGCAATCCCGCCGATCACAATCAGGAGCGCCCACCAGGCGACACCTGCACCGGGCGCCTGCGTGGCATCGATCAGATTCCCACCGCCAACACCGAGCATCACCAGACCGGTAATCATCAAACCGCCATGGGTCGGCGCAACGAACTCTGCGCCGATCAATACCAGACCGAGGATCACCAGCGTCATACCCCACCATACGATAGGAAGAACCAGAAATCCGGCAGCTGCGCCCAGCAGCAGCAATAACCCGGCGCCGGCAAACAATCCGACGCCGGGTGTGTTCAATTCAAGATAGATGGCCATTGATCCAAGCACCAGGAGCGCAAACGCAACCGTCGGGTCGGCAAGCGCCAGGCGCAAACTCTCGAACAGAGTCGGTTCGATGAGTATCGGTGTTCGTCCAAGCGACGAAATACGAACCGTTCGACCGTCATCGAGGGTCACCGTGCGGCCCTCGATCAGTGTCAGCAATTCACGCTGATCGGCTGCCACCAGATCGACAGCCGGCGGATCGAGACTGATCGCCTGCTGATTGTTGAGAATGACCCCTTCCCGAACCGCGCGGTCGATCCAATCAGCATTCCGCCCACGAGTCTCATTCCACTTTCTCATTTGAGCACTGACATTATCGAGCAGGAGATCGCGGGTCTGCTGACTGAGGGTTTCATCCACCTGCGCCAGGGGAAAGGGACTGCCAAAACTGGTATCGGGGGCAAGCGCACTCACATGGGCTGCGGTGAGGAACAGTGCACCGGCAGGACCCGCCTGCGTGCCACGCGGGGTGACGAACACAACAACCGGCACACGCGCCTGCGCAATCTCAGCCGCGAAAACGCGCACTTCGCGCAGCACGCCGCCGGTGCTGCTGTACGAAATAATCAGTGCATCGGCACTCGAAGCTTCGGCAATCTGCACTGCTCGCCGCAGATAATCGATTGTTGGCGCCGTTACAATCCCGTTGACCTCAACAGCATACAGCGGACCGCCGCTCTGTTGCGCTGTGACGTTTTCTTTCGACAGAATGAGGAGGAGCAGCGCAGTCGCAAGCGCCATAACCAGCATGCCGCTACGCTGATGAGAGGAGCAGTGTGCAGGCATCGCGGTGCGCCTCGTTTCCAGGCTGACATTTGAACCACAGAACGCTACTACATGATACAGCGATACGCCAACCTGTGCCACTACGACTTGGTCGCCTTTTTGACCTCTGTCAGACGCCGGAAGGATGATCGCTGCTCAACGACGCATGGTCGACAACGCGTTTGACTCGACGCTCAAAATCGGATCGCAACAACAGAACTTTACGCTTGCAGGTCTGGCAGCGGATGCCGATCTCGGCGCCGATCCGCACGACCTGCCAGGTATCGCCGCCGCACGGATGCGGCTTGCGCATCTGCACAATATCACCAACGCGAATGTCGAGCAGCGGTCTGGACATACCTTTCACCTGACGACATCGGCATCATCGGACACTTTGCGGGCGCGATCCCACAGCGCCAGTTTCTCGGCGACGCTCAACGTATGCAGGTCGCGCCCCTCGAGCAGCGCTTCGAGACGGGCGAACCGACGACGAAAACGGGAGACGGCAGCACGCAACGCGCTTTCGGCATCGACGCCGAGCCGCCAGCCCAAACGGGCAAGCGCCAGCAGCGCATCGCCTAGCTCGGCCTCCGCCTGCACCGGATCCGTTGCACTGGCGCGCAGTTCATCGAGTTCTTCCGCCAGCGACTCCCAGGCGTGATCGATATCGGGTGCATCGAACCCGGCGCTGGCAGCCTTTTTGATCACCTTCTGCGCCAGTGCCAGCGCGGGCAACGACGGCGGAACGCCATCGAGCGAGCTGTGACGCTGCCTGCCTTTTGCAGCAAGCTCAGCGCGCTTGATCGCATCCCAGTTGCGCAACACCTCATTGCTCGCCGCCACATCGAGCGCACCAAACACATGCGGATGACGGCGGATCAGTTTCTCGGCTACAGTGCTGAACACATCACCAGCATCGAAGCGCCCCGCCTGGCGCGCCATTTCACTCTGCATCAGAATATTGATCAACAGATCCCCCAGTTCTTCGACCAGCGCCGCATCATCCTCGGCATCGAGCGCCTCCAGCACTTCATGCGCCTCTTCGAGCAATGCCGACCGCAATGACTGCGGCGTCTGCTCGCGATCCCACGGGCATCCATTCGGACCGAGCAGACAGGCGATGATGAACGCCACCCCTTCCGCTCCGCGCCGATCGGCGAGCGGTGTCAGCGGCGGCACAAACAGGCTGGTCAGATGGTCGAAATCGCTGCGGTGATCGAGCGTATGCAATGGAAGTTCAGTTGCGGACTCCTGTCCTGCCACCCCTGCAGCGCGAACCAGCGTCACCGGATGATCAGCCGGGTAGCGTTCCATCAGCGACAGTTTGACATGCGACGCCACCGGGCGGCTGTAGACCTGACAGATCAGCGCCGGGCGCGTGGGCGTCAGCGGAAATGGCAGCAGTGGCGGCTCATATGCATGCCCGTGGAGCGTCGCCCATGACGGCGCTTCATTGTGCACCGACGAATCATCGATCACCAGATCGAGCGCATCGATCAACTGCAAGCCGTGTTCGAGCGGATCAACCCCCAGCAGCGCACATGTCGGCTCAATGAAACTCACCCCGGACAGGACGCGTACAGGGATGCCCTGCGCGCGCGCGCGGCGCAACAGATGGCGCGAGGTGGCTTCCGCTACCAGCGGATCTCCCGGAACAGCATACACCACCGGCTCACCGCCGCCCGCGATCAGGGCATCGACGATCCGCTCATACACCTCATCGAAACGCTCCGCCTGCTCGTACAGGTCGTCGAACCCATGGACGACAACGTGCGCCGGCAGCGCGGCAACCGTCGGATGCACCGCAGTACGCAGATAAAGCACGCGCGTCGTAGTGATCGTCTCCCACGCTGCGCGCGTGATCATGCCCGGATCGCCTGGACCAAGTCCAACAATCGTGATCATGGCGCTGGTGTCGGTAGTGGAGCAATCGTCGGCAGTGGTTCCGGTGTCGGCGTTGGGAAGGCCGGTTCGACCAGACGCTGCTCCTGGATCGCCTTCTCACGTTCACTCTGCAACAGACGTTCGAGCGCGGTCTGCTGCTCGAACGGCAGTTCCTGCGCAACACGCTGTTCAATGACCGCCTCAGCGTCCGCCGGGTCGAGCGCCGGCGCCTGTCCACGCGAAACGAGTCGGATCACATGCCAGCCAAACTGAGTCTGCACCGGGGTTTTCGTCGTTTCGCCTGGTTGCAGGTCTTCGAACATTGCCTGATCGAACTCAGGGACAAACTGCCCGCGCTGGACATTCTCATACACGCCACCGTTGTTTGCCGAGCCGGGGTCCTGCGATAGTTCTTTCGCCAGGTCGGCAAACGACTCGCCTTTGTCGAGACGTTCTATCACCTGTTTCGCCTCATCTTCGGTCGCCACCAGAATGTGCGCCACTGTTGCCACATCGACCATCCGCTGGGTGTCTGCCATTACCTCCTCGGCAATCCGCTGGCGAATCTCGGTCTCGGAGACCAGCGTTTCACCGAGTTTCTGACGCGCCAGAAAGTAGGACACGAACAAACGGAACTCCGGCGACGACTCTCCCGGCAAGCCAAGCTGATCCTGAATCGCCTGTGCGAGCGACATCCCGCTCCCCATCTGGAGCTGCTGGCGAAATTGCTCGATCTGATCGTTCACCTCGCTGTCGCTGACGGTAATGCCGCACTGACGGGCAAGACCGAGGGTCAACTGCTGGTCAATGAACTGTGATACCAGTTCACGTTCGATGTCGAGGCGCGACGGAAGTGGAAACCCCATTCCCGCCTGTTGTGCAAACCCTTTTTCGATGCGATCAATGCGCTGATCGAGTTCCTGGCGCGTCAGTGTCACATTATCGACCCTGGCGACAGTCTGAGCGCCCGCGCCGCACGCAATCAGCGTCAGAGCGATCAGAAATGCAGCAATAGCATGTTTGAGACTCACGGGATGTCCTTTCACCACAGAAGAAATACAATAGTATGCACGTCTAGATGGACGCTATTCGGCGTTCAGCGAAAGCACTGCCATAAACGCTTCCTGCGGTATTTCGACGTTGCCGACCATTTTCATGCGCTTTTTGCCCTCTTTCTGCTTTTCGAGCAGTTTTCGTTTGCGCGTGACATCACCGCCGTAACATTTGGCAAGCACATCTTTGCGCATTGCCCGGATCGTCTCGCGCGCGATCACCTTACTGCCGATAGCAGCCTGAATCGGCACCTCGAACATCTGCCGCGGGATCAGTTTGCGCAACCGTTCGACCAGCGCACGCCCCTGGGCATAGGCAGAGTCGCGGTGAACGATCAGCGAAAGCGCATCGACCGGTTGACCGTTCACCAGAATATCGAGTTTCACCAGATCGGCGGGTTGATACCCGGCAAGGGTGTAATCGAGCGATGCATACCCCTGGGTGCGCGACTTCAACTGATCGTAAAAATCAACCACAATTTCCGAGAGCGGAATTTTGTACTTGAGGGCGACACGCTGCGGATCGAGATGTTCCATAGTCTCGAAAACGCCGCGCTTACCGGTCACCAGTTCCATAATCGAACCGATGTAGCGCGTTGGAGTGATGATCGTGATCTGCATGATCGGCTCTTCGATCGCCTCGATCCGCGCCGGATCCGGCATATCGGCAGGATTATCGACCGTGATGACATCCCCGTTGGAGAGAAGCACCTGATACTCAACGCTTGGAGCGGTGATCAGCAGATCAAGCCCGTATTCGCGCTCGAGGCGTTCGCGCACAATTTCCATGTGCAGCAGACCCAGAAAGCCACAGCGGAAGCCAAATCCGAGCGCCGCCGACTTTTCGGGCACGAATGAGAGCGCCGCATCGTTGAGTTTCAGTTTCTCGAGCGCATCACGCAGATCAGTGTAGGCATTCGTGTCTACCGGATAGAGACCTGCGAAAACCATCGGTTTGGCGGGGCGGTAACCGGGGAGTGCAATTTCAGCCGGCGCATCGGCAAGGGTAATCGTATCCCCCACCTGACATTCGCCGATCTGCTTGAGACCGGTGGCGACATACCCCACTTCACCGGTGTCGAGCCTGTCGAGCGGCGTCATCTGCGGGCGAAACGCCCCTACCTCCAGGGCTTCCGCCGTGGCGCCGGTACCAAGCATAAGCAAACGCGCACCGACAGGCAGCGTACCGTCCACAACCCGCACATAGGCAATGACACCCTTGTACGGATCGTAGTGGCTATCGAAGATCAACGCGCGCAACGGACGGTCGTGCTGACCATGCGGTGGCGGGATGCGCTCGACAATTGCTTCGAGCAATTCATCGACGCCGATACCCTGCTTGGCGGAGACGCGCAGCACATCCTCGGCTGGCAGCCCCAGCACCTGCTCGATCTCCATTGCAACGTGGTCGGGATCGGCGCCGGGCAGGTCGATTTTGTTGAGCACCGGAATGATCGTCAGGTCATTTTCCAGCGCCAGGTAGACATTTGCCAGCGTTTGCGCTTCGATACCCTGCGAGGCGTCAACGACCAGGATCGCGCCTTCGCCAGCCGCCAGCGCGCGCCCGACTTCAAAACCAAAATCGACGTGACCGGGCGTATCGATCAGATTGAACTGATACGTTCGACCATCGCGCACCGTATAGTGCATACGCACGGCTTTGCTCTTGATAGTGATACCTCGTTCGCGCTCCAGGTCCATCGCGTCGAGCACCTGCTCGCGTCGCTCGCGCTCACTGATCGTACCGGTCATTTCGAGCAACCGATCCGACAGAGTGGTTTTGCCGTGGTCGATATGTGCAATGATCGAAAAATTTCGGATGTGCTGCTGATCCGCCATGCTGATCGTTCCAGAAACGCTACAGGCTCACTCAAACAGGTTGGAAGTATAGCAGATGCTGTGATGCCCCGCAACGAATGGAACGAATACGTAACCGCGCAACACTGTGCACATCCGGAAGTCATAACGATCAACCGGTTGACAGACACCACACTCATCGAGATAATCGGCGCCGATGGATAGACAGGTCATCAGAACGTCCTTCGGCGGCGAAGCGATCCGGTTGCTGCGCGACCGCGCACTGCCGGGGACACTGGCGCTCTTCGTTCTGCTGCTGACGCTGACCGCTCAACTGCCGCAACGATATGTCATCGACATCGGGCGCGAGGACGGTCCAGGCAGCGATCTGCCGCTCGTGCGCGGCATGTTTCCTGTCGAGGAGGCACCATTCGGCGCATTCCGCTGGACCACCGAACGGGCCAGTATACGACTGCCAGGCTTCGGTCAACGCTCGCTGGCACTGATGCTACGCACGCTGGCGGTGAACGATGAGGTGGCAACCCGCGGCGCGCGCGAACTGGAACTCTGGTCATCCGGTCGGTATCTTGGGTCGCTGCCGGTTCGCCAAACCGGGGCAATCTACCGCGTCCTGATCCCGCCTCCTGCCGACATGTCCGGCGATCAACTGATTGAGATCCGCAGCGCGACGGTGACGCCAGCCGGTGATCGTCGCGCTCTTGGAACGCTGCTGACAACCGTCATCGTTGCGGTCGAAGGCGGACCGGCGCTGCCGCCATGGCGTTCGATCCTCGGCTGGTCGGTGGCAGGACTGCTCCTGTGGATCACCGTGCGACAGGCAGGTTTTGCACCTATGAGCACTCTGGCGATCACAGCGCCAATCCTTGGGCTGGCTGGCTGTGGTGCATGGCTCGATCCGCCACGTTTTGCACTCGGCGCCGTTCCCGCACTCATTGCACTTTTCCCTGGATGGACGCTGACGCTGATGATGCGCAGTGCGCCGCACGCATTGCGGCGCACAGGGCTGGCGCTGGGTGCAATGACAACGCTGCTGTGGCTGATCGACTGGCAGGGTCCGACTATCGATCTGGGACAGGCGACTGTCAATGTGCGCGCAATAGCAGGACTGGCGACGCTGGCATTCCTGAGTGCGGCTGCGATCCGTCCAGCGCTGACCGGTGTGCTGGCGCGTCTGGGGGTCACAATCCCGGCAACCCACCGCCGCTGGTTGCTCCTGATCATTGTGCTCATCTTCGCCACCCGTTATGGCGGTAAAATCTATCCCGACGCGATGCACGGCGATATTGGATTTCATGCCAATCGCTTCGCCGAGACGGTGTGGGGCAGGGTGATGTTAGTGTCGCGCAATCGCGGCGTCGATTTTCCCTATCCGCCGGCATTCTACCTGACGCTGGCGCCATTCACGCTGCTCGACATCGATCGTCGCGCGCTGCTCCATTTTGGTGCGGCGCTGCTCGATGCTTTCAGCACGCTGCTGATGTATGTGCTGACAACAGCGTTGATCCCGAAACCACACGACGAGCGGTTACACGGTAACTCCAGCGACCGTGTTTCCATACCGCTGGTTGCAGCCGCACTGTATGGATGTGCGCCTGCCGGGTACCTGACGACATGGTGGAATTTCAGCACCCATATTTTTACTCAATGGGCGCACCTGCTCCTCATAACACTGCTGGTTCTGTTCTGGAAACTGTCCGGTGAAACAAGAGTTGCACCTGCGCGACGCTCCCCACCGGACGCAATGCATTCTACGGCTCTGCTGTGCGCAACGCTGGTGATCGCGCAACTCCTCGTCTACCTGGGACACTTCGGATTCTGGATGAATATGACGCTGCTGGGCGGCTTTGGGCTTGCCGTCCTGTTCGTGGCATTCCGCCGCCGGCGCGCTGTACTGGTCAGGACGGTCGCCATCTACAGTATCGCCTTTGTGGTCGCACAGGCCATTGCCATCCTGTTTTTCTACAGCGCCTACACGGGCATGTTTGCGCAGCAACTCGCGGCAACTGCTACCGGAGGGTTGACCAGTCTGGCAGGGCGGGCGCCGGCGTCGTTCGACACACTGTGGAACACGCTATGGAATGCAGGTTTCCGCCAGCATTACGGTTTTTTTCCGCTGGCGCTGCTACCCGCAGGCGTCCTGTGGTTGATGAGGCGATCATCGAACGCAAATGGACAGCGGCGACCTGCCGCGACTCTGGCGGTTGGAACGATTCTCATTGCTTGCGGTTTTGCAGCACTGCCCTTTCTCAGCGGCTCGACCCTGTCCACTCGCTGGTTGATGTTTTCCGCCTGGGTCGTAGCGCTGAGCGCGGCAACCGGCGCCGCAGCGCTCTGGCGCTATGGATGGGCAGGACGCGCGGTGACGCTGGCAGCCGGCGGATATGTTCTCTGGGTAACTATCAGCACGTGGCTTGCCGCGCTGCTGTGGCGCGTGCGCCCGCCCGAACCGTTTTAGCACAATTCATATAAGTGGTGGTATACTGATCGTGTCATCTCTACCCGCTTTTTCTGAACACCGGAACGAAAAGCAGCGACAAAGGGCACGCGCATGAAACGAATTGTGAGTATCAGCCTTGGTTCTGCACGACGCGATTACCGGTTCATTACGACTATCCTGGGTCAACCGATCGAAGTCCGTCGCATCGGTACAAATGGCGACACTGCCCTTGCAGCGTCACTCGTGCGCGACTTCGATGGCAAAGTAGATGCTATCGGTCTCGGCGGATTGACACCGGTCTTCCACGTTGGCGCTGCGCGTTACCCTCACCACGAAGCCATGTCGATTGCACGACAGGCGCGCCGCACGCCGGTCGTGGCCGGCAATCTGATCAAGCAGACCCTCGATCGCTGGTGTGTGCAACAGGCAAATCAGGCGCAGCGCGGTATGTTCAACTACCGCCGGATTCTCGTCACTAGCGGAATCGACCGCTACGCGCTGGCGCAAGCGCTGGCGCAGTACGACGCTGAGTTGCGCTTCGCCGATCCGGTCGTTCACAGCGGGGTGCCGTTCCTGCCACTGCCGCGCACGATTGCCCAACTCGATATGTATGCGGCAACCACGCTGCCGGTTGCGGCGTTGCTGCCGTATCGCGTGCTGCATCCGGTGGCGCTGGGAAGCGAAGGTCACGATGCGCGCGCCGAAAAGCATTTCGCCTGGGCGGACGTCATTGCCGGCGATTTTGCCTACATCCGGCGTTTCGCGCTGCATGATCTGAAGAACAAGGTTATCGTCACCGATGACCCGTCACCCGAAGAGATCGACGACCTCCGCGCACGCGGAGTGCGCACACTGGTCACCCTCTCACCACGTCTGGAGAGCCTCGAACCAGGTCATCGATCTTTCGTCTCCGCCGATGTGCTCGAAGCGATTGTCGTGGCGATTCTGGAATCAGGTCCGACACCGACCGAGGGCGATATTATCAACTTCATCGATGAGGCAGAGTGGGGACCAGAGGTTATCACACTGAGCGACACAGCGGAGAAACCGCGTTTCGCATTTGTAATCCACCCGCTCTCACCCAAGTATATCGCCAACCACCCGCGCTTCCGCTTCACCCGTTACCTGCCGGAACGTCTGGTTGAACGAGTAGCGGCGCACTTCCCGCCGATGTACATCTCGAAGATCCGCGGCATCCGCTCACAGGCGACCGGTGAGGAGATCGAAGGATTGTTGTTCACCCTCGGAGCAACCCCGCGCGAACTGATGCGCCGTGACACCTCGTTCACCTACCGTCGCCTGATCAGGTGCGCCCGTATGGCAGAGCGCATGGGCGCAAAGATTATGGGTCTCGGCGCATTTACGTCGGTAGTGGGTGATGCCGGCATAACTGTAGCGCAGAAGAGCGATATCGGGATCACTTCGGGCAACTCGCTGACCGTGGCAGCTACGCTCGAAGCCGCCAAGCAGGCGGTCATCAAGATGGGCGCCACCGATCTGACACGCGGCAAAGCGATGGTTGTCGGCGCCACCGGTTCGATCGGTTCGGTCTGTGCGCGCCTGCTGGCACAAGCGATCGGTGATGTGGTGCTGGTCGCGCCGCGTGTGGAACGTCTGCTGGCACTCAAAAAGCAGATCGAAGCCGAAACGCCTGGCGCACGTGTTACAGCAACGACCAGCGCCGATGCGTATCTGGCGGAGTGCGATCTGATCGTCACGACAACATCGGCTTTGAGCGGCAGGGTGATCAATGTCGATAAACTCAAGCCCGGCGCAGTTGTTTGCGACGTGGCGCGCCCGCCGGATGTGAAGAAGGAAGATGCAGCCCGCCGTCGCGATGTGCTGGTGATCGAATCGGGTGAAATCCTGCTGCCCGGCGAACCCGACTTCGGCTTCGACATCGGATTGCCGCCCGGAACAGCGTATGCCTGCCTCTCCGAGACAGCATTGTTGACCATGGAGCATATGTACGGCGATTATACCCTTGGTCGCAGTATCGAAATCGAAAAGGTCAAGGAAATGTATCGCCTGATGAAGAAGCACGGTCTGCAGCTCGCCGGGCTTCGTTCATTCGACGAGTATGTGACCGACGAGATGATTGCAGAAAAGCGATGCCTGGCGGAGGAACGCCGACGCCAGATCGGACGACCGGTTGGGACGATATCGTGATATGCTTCTCGACCCCGTGACCGAAACCAACATCCAGGCGCTGGCGATGCGTTACGGAACGCCACGACGCATCGCCGCACCACTCGATGGCGCTTCTTTCGATCCGGTTGCGCAATTCGACCGTTACGGCGAGGTCTGCATGGTGGTGCAGCGCCACAACCGACGGTTGCTCGCAGCGATCAAGACGTTTTACCCGAAGGGATGCTTCCGCCTGTTGACCGGCGGGATCGCGCATGGTGAAACGATCGAAGCTGCGTTGCAGCGCGAGGTCGAGGAAGAAACCGGATTACAGACCGTTATCCGACGCTTTCTGGCAGTTATCGTCTATCCGCCGCACCGGTTTGCCACCTTCGCCTTTCTGCTCGATGAGTGCGGCGGTGAACTCGGAGCGCGCGACCCGCACGAGCACATTGCGGCGTTTCGTGAGATCGACGTGGCGGAACTGCCGATCCTCGCGGCAACCCTCGAAGCGGCACCGGACCGCTTCGATGCGATGATTGGCGGCAACTGGCGCGAGTGGGGACGCTTTCGTGCCATTGTGCATCGGGTCGTCTACGAGGCATTGAGCACTGATGAAACTGCAGCATGAGCCGATGATTGCGTTCCGAGGGACATGGCTGCGTCGGGTGGCATTGAGCCTGGCATTCGCCATCGTCACCGGGTTGCTGGTGTTTATCGTGGCGCGCGGTATCTCCGGCGCGCTCCTGTTCATCGAGCACCAGGAACTGGTTCGTTCTGCTGCCACGGCGCTGCGCAACGGCATCGAGGGGTTACCGACCGCCGACCTGCGTGCAGCGCGGTTACAGGCTGAACAGAGCGCAGAAATGCATACTCGCATCGGCCTGATGCTGGCGTTTATCGTGGCGGCGATCACGGCGGCAGGCAGCTACCTCTGGCAGGAACAGCGCGCTGAAGAGGAACCATAACCCTGAGCGGATGCAACACATCTCAGCACCGCACAGTGCTGACGCTGAGAAGCACAGCGTGCGTATGACAAAATCGTTTGGCTCATGTTCAAAAGTCGTGCAGCCGAACCAACTGAGCGATAACCCTGGGCGTGATTCGTTTCGCGTTGATA
>DAOUBK010000054.1:0-8662 GCA_034432635.1 Roseiflexus sp. | reverse complement strand
ACGGCATCCCGTCGGGCCGCCGCGCGCCTGACCTGCGTCGAGGTCAGTTCGCCACCGCCCACCTGCTCGGTGATCGCAGCCACCGTAGGCGTCGAGCCGCCCTGGACGGACATTGCGGCCAGCGCCAGGGTGAGCGCACGTGCGCTGCGCCGTCCGTGCTCCAGTGCCTAGGGATAGCAGCTGCTGTCGCGCACCTGCGGCACAGCAACCGTCACCGTGCCGCTGCGGGTCGTCACGGTTTTGGGTGTGTCGTGGTTGGCATAGCCGCGCCGCTCAGCGGTGCGTTGGGGCAATTCGGCGTTGCGCTATGGACTGTGTTCGGCTGGCATGAGTGATGACCATGGGTCGCAGTTTCGGTCATGCGTCCCATCCCTGGTCGGCAATCAGCGGCAGCAGGTCGGGGGAACGGGTCCAATCGTGCCGGCGGGTCATAAGTATTCCTTGCGTGGTTGTTTCGACAACGCCAAGGATCCACCCGCACCCGCCCTCCTCGGTCAGGCCCGTTCCCGCAATTTCCAGAAACAAGGATACACCTTCAGCCGAGTGTCGAGATTTCGCATATAATCGGTACAGTCGATCAGAAAAAACTACCACAATCAAACTATGATTTGGACACAACGCCAGATTAACACATCGCTGTTTGTCCTCATCCTGATAGGCGCCCTGATAGCGCTTATCGACGTACTGACCCGCGACGTGCATCCGATGACGCGGATCGGGTACGCCGTTGCCGCTCTCTGCACCGGCGGGTTGTTGATTGCGTATCGGCGCGGATGGGAGTATGCGCGCCATGCTCTGGCGCTTGCAATCTCACTGGCGGTTGCATTCTTCACCAACGAACCATATGTTTCGCAACAGATGGACCTGTTGCACGCAGTTCCAATGGTGGTAGCTTTGGTGCTCACGAGTCCCCGCTGGTTGTTGGCGAATGCGACCCTCTTTCTTGTGATCCTGCTTGTCCGGGGCGAGTGGAGCGGCATCTATACCTCGATTCCCAATCTGGTTGCCTACTGGGCGCTTGCGGGCGGTATGATCCTGAGTCGTCTGGCAATCGACGATGCGCAGCGTCTGAAGGAAGCGCGTCGCATTGCTGAAGAGGAACGGGTGCGCACAGCAGAGGCGCTCGCGCTGGCGCAACAGCGCGCCGATGAACTGGAACAGCGTGCTGCCGAACAGGATCGGTTGCTCCAACTCGTATCGGATCTGGAAACACCCGCGATTGCGATTGCCGATGGCGTCCTGCTCGCGCCGGTGGTGGGCAATCTCGATACCCGTCGTGCGCAGGCGCTGAACAAACGCCTGCTGGAAACGGTTGCACATCGGCGGACGCGCTTTGTCATCCTGGATATTGCCGGTATAACGCACGTCGATACATCAGTCGCGCAGAGCCTGGTTCAGGTTGCACAGGGATTGCGATTGATCGGATGTCGGGTTGCTATCAGCGGCATTTCACCGGCAGTCGCCACCACGCTTGCCTCCCTGAACACAACGTTCCCTGATATTGTGATCTGTCGCTCGCCGCAGGACGCACTGCTCTTGCATCCGTGAACAAACTGCTCTTGCATCCGTGAACAATGGTATAATCCGTGTAAGCCTCATTATGATGGATTGCTTCTATGCGGATTGCCATCTTCACGGAGACCTTTCTGCCCAAGATCGACGGCGTGGTCTCGGTTCTATGCCTGGCGCTTCAACATCTGCGCAATAAGGGCCACGAGGTCCTGCTGTTCGGTCCACCCGACATACCCGACACCTACGCCGGTCATCGTCTGGTACGCACCGGAGGTCCACGCTTCTGGCTCTACCCGGAATTGCGCATCAACCTGCCGAGCGGTAAAATCGTGCGTGAACTACGCGCATTTCAGCCCCATCTCGTCCATGTCGTCAACCCGGCGTTCCTCGGACCTACCGGCATTGCATTGGCGAAATGGTTTGATCTTCCGCTCGTCGCCTCGGCACACATGGATATTACCAGTTACACGACCCATTATGTGGGGGCGTGGGGTGTGCCTATCGCCTGGTGGCTCTTCCGTACTGGTCACAACTTTGCCGATCTGAATCTGGTTCCTTCCAGTGCGATGCTCCATAAGGTGCGCGAACAGGGGTATCGCCGTGTACGCTGGTGGCATCGCGGCGTCGATACGGAGCGCTTCCGTCCCGATTTTCGTAGCGCTGCGATGCGAGAGCGGTTGAGCGGCGGACATCCCGACGATTTTCTGGCGGTGTACGTTGGACGGATCACGCGTGAGAAAAATGTCCATCTACTGCGCGATGCGCTTTGCGGACTGGAAGGGGTCCGCCTGGCGCTTGTCGGTGGTGGACCTGAACTGGAACAGATGCAGGCATACTTCGCCGGCACAGGAACGGTCTTCACCGGTTATCTGCGCGGTGATGACGTTGCCAGGGCATATGCGTCGGCGGATGTGCTGGTCTTTCCTTCAACCAGCGAAACATTCGGCATGGCGCCGCTCGAGGCGATGGCATGCGGTCTGCCGGTGATTGGCTCGCTGACCGGCGGGCTGGTCGATACCCTGCGAGATGGGATCAATGCATTGGTCTACGATCCGGACGATCCTTTGCAGATACGGGAGCGGGTACAACGGCTCCACGACTCACCCGCATTGCTAGCGCAGTTGCGCCAGGGCGCGCTCGAACATGCGCGCAGCCGTTGCTGGCAGGCGACGATGGATCAACTGATTGGGTACTACGAACTGGGAATCCGTTACCATCGCCAGTCGAAAGTACGGCGTCGGTTACGGTTGATTCGTGCACCGGTATGACCGAGACAGAACAGGTCACGATTGTCCGCGTGCGTGGGCGGTTGCGCGACATTACGTTGCCGCCGCGTTGCCCTGCCTGTGGTGGCGCAGCTGGCGTGACTCTGCGCGTTGAGCGTGTCTTTGCCCGTGAACGTCGCCGTCGCGGGATTACGACCGATGTGCCGCGCGGGGTGACAACCTTCCATGTTGCTTCGATCAACGTGCCGTTCTGCACTGCCTGCGCAGCGCGCCATATGGCGGAAAGAGTGACCACCGAACCTGTTCCTTCGCCATTGCGCACAACGGCAGCAATGTATGGCGCTGTTGCCGGGGTTGCGCTGGTTGCCGCATCGATCTTCGCGGTTTTCATCTGGAACACGAGCGCGGGCGGATGGCGCCCAACACTGACCTTTGCCGCTTCGATAGCAGTGGGTTGCACCGTGTTCGCCGGTTGGTTCGCGGTTCAGGCGTTCAATGCGCTGCGCGCTGGCGCAACCCTTCCACCAACATCGATTACCGCCGCGTTCGATTTCAGCGACCGGTATGCACGTCGCTTCGAACCGGAGTGGCGTGAGTATCGCCTGCAACACGCTGGCTATGCCCGCATGTTCATTCAGGCAAATGCAGCGCGTTTGTGGGATGAGACCGGTCCGCTGGCGCGGCGCGCGGCGCGGTTGCGCCGGATCGCCGACTCCCTGCGTGTTGCTGCTGCGGCTGCACTGATCGTCATTTTTGTGCTGCTGGCGCTTCAGGCTGGCACTCCCTGAGCGTTAATCCTCGCGGTCTTTTCTTTGATGTTGCTCGCTCTTTCTGGCGCCTGTCGAGAAGGGGGCGTATAATACTGTTCACTATGAACACAAAAGCACACGTCTTGACGATCACGCTCCCCGATTGGCTGCAACAGCGTCTGGCAGCGCCCATACAGATCCACGACGACGAGTCGTGTATGCGGCTGGTCATTGACCTGGCGCGCGAGAATATCACGCGCGGCACGGGTGGTCCATTTGCTGCTGCCGTCTTTCGTGCCAGCGACGGTATGCTGGTAGCTGCAGGGGTCAACAGTGTCACGCGGCTGAACAACGCGATACTCCATGCAGAGGTTGTGGCACTGATGTTCGCGCAGGCGCGGGTGGGTTCCTATTCCCTGCGCAGCACAGGTGTACCGTATGAACTAGTGACATCGTGCGAACCGTGCGCTATGTGCCTGGGCGCCACGCTCTGGAGCGGCGTACAGCGCTTGGTGTGCGGTGCAACCCGTGATGATGCCGGGCGGATCGGGTTCGATGAGGGTCCGGTATTTGCCGAGTCGTATGCCTATCTGGAGCGGCGCGGCATCGCCGTCGTTCGCCAGGTGCTCCGCACCGAAGCAGCAGATGTGCTTAACCAGTATCTGCACAGCGGTGGGATCGTGTACAACGGATGAACACCCTCGGTACTTGACAATAATCAATCACTGCTGATCTTCGCTACGACCAGGGTCATATCATCGTGCTGCGCGACGTTTCCCATGAAGATCTGTACCTCAGCGATGATGCGATTGATCAACGCCTGTGGTGAAAGCGCAGTACATGTTGACAGAATCGCATCGAGACGCTCAAAACCGAACAACTCGCTGGATGCGTTGTGCGCCTCGACCAGACCATCGGTAAAGAACAGCACCGTATCCCCCGGCACGAGATCGACCGTTAGCGCCTCGTATGCCATATCAGGCTGAATGCCAAGGGGTAATGTTGGTCCCGGTGGATAGAGATACTCGATGTCGCCATTAGCGCGCATCAGCACCGGCGTCAATTGCCCGGCATTTGCCACCGCCATTCGCCCGGAAGGATCGATGGTGGCGTAACAGAGCGCAACAAACGTACCACGTGGCACATCATGCGCCATGCTGCGGTTGGTTTCGCGTAGAACCAGCGCCGGCTCTTCGTGATCGATCGCTTCGGCGCGTCCGACCGAGCGCGCCATCGCCATCAACAGTGCGCCCGCCACACTTTTGCCCGATGCGTCGCCGATCATAACAGCAACCGCTCTGCGTCCGCCCAGGGCAAAACAGTCGAAGAAATCCCCACCTACTTCGCGCGCCGGAAGGCAGCGCGCTGCCAGCGCAACCCCCTGCCGACGCGGAAGCTCGCGCGGGAACAGGTTTGCCTGGATGCGGCGCGCAATCTCCAGTTCCTGCTCGTGGCGAGCAACCGACTCAGCGTACAGACGCGCATTCTCGATAGCGATGGCGGCGTTGTCGGCAAAAACCTGCGCAACTTCGACATCGCGCTTCTTGAAGCGTCCCCGCTCGTTTGCGTCGATGTTCAGCACGCCAAGCACATCACCTCTGGCAACGAGCGGAACGCCGATCCAGGAGCGAATTTCGCTGATATGCGGTTCGGGTGCCCAGATCGACGACGTACTGACATCGTCGATGAGCAGCGGTTGTTTATGCTTCACTACCCAGACCGCTGCGCCGGGTTCGTCTAACGGACGGTTCATCGCCTCCAATTGCGTTGCGATCGTTTCCGGCGCAACGGCGGCAGCGCGCAGAATCCGTCCCTCACGCAGCATGACCGAAGCGCTGTCGTAGGGAATGACCTTCTTCAGTTCGCACAGAATGACCTTCAGCACCTCACCGGAGTTGAACGCGGCGCTCAGCACACGTGCGACTTCGCGCAGGGTATCGGCGGTGCGTCGCGCTTCCTGTTCGGCAGCAAACAGCATGACATTTTGCACGTGCAGTGCGACCTGGCGCGCCACCGCCGCCAGAAATTGCTCATCGCGCGCATCGAAAGCGGCAGGGGAATACGCCTGCACCATCAGCACACCGATCGGTTGCCCCTCGCGCCCGATGAGCGGCATGCCGAGCCACGATAGCGCCGTGCGCTCTGCGCCGATCACATGCACACTCAGTTCCGGGAACCGCTCGATTTCCGTGAGCAGGTTATCGAAATGCAGTGCTCGTCGGTGTCGTAACACCCAGGCGGTTAACGAATCGGGCGGTGGGGGTTGACGCTGCCAGAAAGTGTGCTCCTCACCCTCATCGATTGACACCCCATCGCTGATAACATCGTTTTCGGCGTCGTACACGGCGACCGAAAAAACATCGGCGCGCATGAAGCGTGCCAGTGCGTGCGCAATATGGCGCAACAGGGTGCGCAGTTCCAGCGTCGTACTGGCAGCGTGGCCGATATCGCTCAGCGCCGATAGTTCCGCGACCTGACGTTCCCGTTCGGCAAACAACCGGGCATTTTCAACCGCAATCGCAATCTGATGACCGACAGCGCGCACAAACTCGATTTCCTGTTCCTGGATCACGCGCCGCTGATCATCAACGAGCAGCAGGGTTCCCAACACCCGATCACCGATCTGCAATGGCACGGCGATCAATGCGCGATAGTTCAGACCGATGCGTTCCCAATGACTGCTATGTGCCAGATCGTCAATAATCAGTGGACGACACTCTTCGATAACGGTTTGCATCAGGCTCCCGACAACCGGCAGACGCGCCAGACGACGCGCGTACTCCTCAGGAAAACCCTGAGTAGCAGCCAGCACCAGTTCGGTGCCGTCCGGAGTCAGCAATCGTACCGCTCCACCACGCATGCTGAGATGTTCTGTGAGCAGCGCCAGCGCACGATTGAGTAACTCGTCGAGTGGTCGCTGGAGCGCCAGTTCTTCTGCCAGCGCCGTCAGCGTCTCCAGTTCGCGTGTCCGGGCGGTAATCCGCTCGGTCAATGTGTCGCTTAGCGCGCGCTGTTGCTCAACGAGCGCCGCGTTTTCCAGCGCTACCGCCAGAAGATTGCCGATGCGCTGCAGCAGATCGAGACTGTCTTGATCGTAGATGCCCGGACGATAACTCTGAACAGAAAGGACGCCAACCGTTTCGTAGCCGAGGAGGAGTGGAGTGCCCATCCAGGATCGTGATCGCTTGTGCGGGTTGCCGAAGCGTTCCGGCTCAACACCCAGCGATCCGTGCTCCTGTTCCAGATCCCGTACCAGCAAAGGTTTCCGTTCCCGCACCATGAGACCCGTAAGCGGTCCATACGGTGTATTCTCAAGATACTCACTGCTCTCCTCATCGACTAGCAGCGCTGCCCGAAATATCTCCCGGTTCGAGGGATCGCAAACCGCGAAATATGCGGCATCGTAATGAAAAACCGGCAAAAGTTCACGGTGGATGGCTTCAAAGATTGCACGTGCGCTGACCCGCCCCAGGCATGCGATGCTGACATTGCGGATAATGTCAAGCGCACGAAGGTTCCGTTCCCGGTCGGTACGTAGCGCAGCGAGTTCCTTTTGCAGTTCAGCAAACGGATCTTTCACAGGTTGAGTCACGATACAGGTTCCTGATACGCTCATGGGTCGCGATTACGCACTGCGGGTCGTTCCGGTATCGCTGTGCGGGCGACCGATTGTATTCCCTGAGTTTAACGGTTATAGCAGATTTGTGCAAACGCCTGAACGTTGTCAAGCCGGACTACCCATGCTACGATAAACGGCAAGCCGCATCGTGAATGAAAGTCTGTACCTGCCATGAAGCTGAAGACACTGATCGAACCGGGCGATCCCGAACACATCGCCGGTGGTTTTGAGTTTACCGAAGGTCCGGTCTGGCATCCAGACGGTTTTCTGATCTTCTCGGATATTCCCGCCAACCGTCAGTATCGCTGGCATCCTGTTCACGGCATATCTGTCTGGCGCGAACCGAGCGGTCATTCGAACGGACTCACCCTTGACCGCGAGGGTCGCCTCATTGCGTGCGAGCACGGCGGTCGGCGCGTCTCACGCGCTGAACCGGGCGCTGAACCGGTGACGCTGGCAGATACATATGGTGGGAAGCGCCTCAACAGTCCGAATGATGTTGTGGTCAGATCGGACGGTACGATCTATTTTACCGATCCGCCCTACGGTATTGCGCCCGAAGAGAGCGAACAGCCGTGCAATGGCGTGTACCTCATCTTGCCCGACGGAACGGTCGAACTGCTGGTTGATGATTTCGATCGCCCCAACGGACTGGCATTCTCGCCCGATGAAACGATCCTGTACATAGATGACTCGCCGCGGCGTCACGTGCGTGCGTTTGATGTCCTGCCCGACGGTCGGCTGGAAAATTCACGTATCTTTGCCGATATGGATCATCCCCAACCTGGATCACCAGACGGAATGAAGGTCGATGTCGAAGGGAACCTGTATGTCACCGGTGCAACCGGGGTGTGGGTCTTCGAGCCGGATGGAACGTGGCTGGGGGTGATTGCCACACCAGAGCGACCGGCGAACTGTGCCTGGGGCGATGCGGATTACCAGTCCCTCTACATCACCGCGCGCACCTCGCTCTATCGCATTCGCACACGTGTTCCCGGCCTGCCGGTGATCCGCGGACAGACATAGCGTGTGATCGGAAGCGCGGAAAGGGAATGCTTCTGGCAGGGTTAATCAATCCTGAAGGGTGCTATTACATCTGGTAGAATACCGTTGTGCGCAGGCTCGGATGTGCCCCCTGGGAGCACGCACCGCCCCATGCAGCCCTGAGGACTCCTGCCCCTAGCGGGGGCGGGCTGGGGTGGGAAACCTCCCGCCCCTAGCGGAAGCGGGTTGGGGAGGGCGACCTCCCACCCCTAGCGGAAGCGGGTTGGGGTGGGGGCACTCCCTCTCAGGTGTAGGGTTTTGGGGTTGTGAGCGCCCAGGTGAAAAGGCGTATTGAAGGCGAGGCATCCGTCTGGTCCGACGCGGTTTACTACGACTAGTGGTCAGCCACGATGATTATGATGGGTAAACGCATTGCTTCACCGTCCTGTCCTGGCCATCCATGGGCTGATCCGGGGCTGCACCATCCTGGTGGCCGGGCACATCGTGCGTGCGACCGCCAAAGGCGCCTGGCCGCCCCAGTGGGACGCGCTCGTCCACCCGCTTCACGGCAG
>DAOUBK010000053.1:0-30551 GCA_034432635.1 Roseiflexus sp. | reverse complement strand
ATCGGACCAGACGAATGCCGCGCCTTCAATACGCCTTTCCACCTGGGGGCTCACAACCCCAAAACCCTACGCTTGAGAGAGGGGAGCGGCGGGGCGTGCGGTGGTGGAAGGTGGACGCGCCGAAGGCGCGCTCACAGGATATGGGAACAAGACGAGGGGAACGTTACTGCCGCCCGATCACTCACCGGTCGGTTCCCTGCGCCGCCTCGCCTGCATGGTTGTCCTCCAGCAATCCCAGACTGTCATCCGGCTTCAGGTGCTGAATGACCAGACGTAGCCTGCCTGGCGGCGTCCCCAGCACCTCGTGAAAGATGGCAACCGCTTCACGGGCAAAAGCGCGTTTGCGATCCAACGATAACGGTTCTTCACTAGCGTAGAGTACTTCGAGCAGCGGCATGCCTACCCTCCCCACAGATGTGCAACGGTCACAATTGCAGAATACCAAATCCCCGCTCAGACGAATCGCATGCTCAATGGTGGTTGTCCGTGCATTTCGAGCGTGAATGTATCGCCTGGGCGAATCGGGATGGCGGGACCGAGCGAACCGGACAGTACGATGTCGCCGGGTTCGAGACTCACTCCAAATGAGATCAGTTTGTTCGCCAGCCACGCAACTGCACGCGCCGGATGTCCTAACGCTGCGGCGCCGATCCCCTGAACCACAGGTTCACCGTTGTAGTGCAGCAGCATACCCACGGTGCGCAGGTCTGCTGTACGCAGCGCACGACTCCACGGTCCCAGGGTAAATCCGCCATACGATGCGTTGTCCGCTACGGTATCCGCCAGTTTGATGCGCCAGTCGGCGATCCGACTGTCTACGATTTCGATGGCAGCGGCAACCGCATCGGTCGCTGCCAGCACGTCCTGAAGGGTCACACCTGGTTCGCGCAACGAACGCCCGATGAGAAAGGCGAGTTCACCTTCGACCCGTGCCTGCAAAAACAGATGCGCCGGTACATCGACATGCCCATCGACCGCCGGGAAGTAGCGCGACTCCCACAAACTGCCGTAGTCGGGTTCACTAACACCCAGTTGCTGCTGGATGGCACGGCTAGTCAATCCGATTTTGCGCCCGACGACACGCTCGCCGCGCGCCCGGCGCAGTTCCGTCCAGCACGATTGAACGGCATAGGCATGATCCGGCGCCAGACCGATCGTCTCACTGAGCGGCGCTATCGGCTGTCGGTGTTCCCAGGCGGCATCCAGTTGCCGCGCTATCGCCTCACTATCAATGCCGCCTACTGATTGCTCAGGCATACTGTCTTCGCCTCCGTGAAGAACTCCAGGCTGTAATGCCCACCTTCACGCCCAATACCGCTCTGCTTCATCCCGCCGAAAGGAACGCGCAGATCACGCACAAAGAAGTCGTTGACCCAGACCGTCCCCGCATCGATGGCGCCGACGACGCGCACGGCGCGCCCCACATCGCGCGTCTGCACGACCGCCGAGAGACCGTATGCCACACCATTGGCGATTGCAATCGCTTCGTCTTCTCCATCGAATGGTGCGACCGTCACAACCGGACCAAAGATTTCCTCCTGGCACACGCGATCCTGGGGCTGCACACCGACGATGATCGTTGGATTAAGGAAGTTGCCGCGGTTGAAGGGCGCCGGCAGATCGGGTCGGTCGCCGCCCAGCACGATCTCGGCCTGTGTGCTGCGCGCAATGTCGATATAACTGCTGACGCGCTGCAAGTGCTCCGGCGCTATCAGCGCCCCGACCGTCGTTTCCGGATCCATAGGATCGCCGACGCGCAACTGTTGGGTAGCGGCGATGAAGCGCTGCAAAAACCGGTCATAGATCGGGCGCTCGACAAGCAGACGCGGACCGGCAAGGCAGAACTCGCCCTGGTTGAAGAACGACGAGCGCAAACTGATCGCCACCGCCCGATCCAGGTCAGCATCGGCAAAAATGATATTCGCGCCTTTGCCACCCAGCTCGAACGACAGACGCTTCAAGGTGCGCGCCGCCACACCCATGATCGTCTTGCCGGTGCTGCTTTCGCCGGTAAACGAGATGAGATGCACCCCTGGATGCTGCGTCAGCAATGCACCCGCCGACTCAGGACCGAAGCCGTGGACGACGTTGAGGACTCCGGGCGGCAAACCGGCGCTCTGTGCAATCTGCGCTAGTTTCCACGCGCCGATTGGGGTGAACTCGGCAGGCTTGAGCACGACGGTATTGCCAAAGGCGAGCGCCGGACCGATCTTCCAGGTCGCCTGGAGCATCGGTACGTTCCAGGGGGTGATGAGTGCCGCCACACCGACCGGTTGACGCAGCACATAGTTCACATAGCCGCTATCCATTGGGTACGCTTCACTGCCGTGGGTCACGGCAAAATCGGCGAAGAACTCAATATTGGCAGCGAGACGCTGAATATACCCGGCGCGATTCTCACGGATCGGTCTGCCGACATCCCAGGTTTCGATCAGTTCGAGTTCCGCAGTGTGTGCGCGAATGGCATCGGCGAACGCCCGCAGTACGCGCCGACGTTCGGCGGCGCCAGCGCGTCCCCACGAAGCAAACGCGCGCGTTGCTGCCTGCACAGCCGCATCGACCTCATCTTCCCGACCTTCTGGCGCACTCCCGATGAGCTGGTTCGTGGCAGGATAGAAAATCTCGAAGCGGCGCGTTCCTTCAACAAACGCGCCGTCGATGTAGTGTTGCACATGAAATGACGGGTGATCCATTACTCAGCCTCCAGTCGCGCAATCAGGCAGTCTGCGCCTGATCCGATCACTTCCAGCACTCCCGCCTCAGCCGGCGTTGCAGCAACTGGCGAACCAAAGAACACAACCTGCCCGGCGCTCAATCCACCAACCATTGTGGCCAGCCAGCCCAGGCGTTCATGCAGATCGCCGAGCGCCTGCAGATCGCCCTCGGCGCGCAGCGTTCCGTTGAGATAGATCCGCAAGACACCGCCGGGTTGCTGGTCAATCAGGCGAGGACCAATCAGAAATCCGCCGCCTGAACTGTTGTCGGCAACGACTTCGGCGGCGCTGAAGCGGTACCCCTCCCACACACTATCGAGCAGATCGACGCCCAGGAACCATCCGCCAATTGCTGCCGCTGCTGCGCCGGGAGTGGCATCCGGCATCAACGGCGCACGCAACACAGCCACAAGTTCCGGTTCAACACGCGGTTGAATGAAACGAGCGAGGCAGACCGGACTTTCGAGCATCATCGAGGGATAGATCCGCCCGTAGATCGGCGAATCGATACCCATCTGCGCCTGCTTCGCTGGGCTGAGCAACCCCAGTTTGTACCCTTTGACGGGCAATCCTTCGCCCAGCGTCGCCTGAATTGCATACGCAGCAGCAAGATCGACACCCCGCGCACCGCCGCGACTGATAATCGTGCGCCGACTCGCGCGCGCCTGGCGTATTTCTTCCAGTAACGCCAGTGCATCAGCGCTCAGTTCCATGGCTCGCTCCCTCACGCTCCGCCAGTGACCGCCCGCCAACGCCCCAATGCATCTTCGGAATCTCATAGATCACCAGACGCACTTCTTCGAGGGGCAGATCAAAATGACGCGCGGCGCACTCCGAAAGACGCTGCATCAGCATCGCCCGCTGTTCCGTCGTCCGCCCCTCGACCATCGTTACTCGCAATACCAGCATGCGATGCTCCCGCTACCAGAGATACCAGAAAGGACCCTCTGCACCGGCGTCGCTGATCATCTCCATCCGCCCATACTTGCCTGCAAAGAACAGGAGCGGCGGTCCGTCGCGGCTTGCAAGATACTCGACCTGACCGATGTACAGGGTGTGATCGCCTGCCGGATGCGCATCAACCACACGCGCAATCACGTGCGCCAGTGCATTGTCGATGAGTGGTACGCCATGCCTCCAGACGAAAGGGATATGCAGCCCTTCGATCGGACGCCCGGCGAAGTGACGACTCAGCGCCTCCTGGTCATCTGCCAGCACACTCACACCGTAGTGACATCCTGGCATGAGCAGGGCGTGCAGGCGAGCGCGCGTAGCAACCGATACCAGCACCAGCGGCGGATCGAGCGATACCGACAGAAACGAGTTCGCCGTCATGCCGTGCGACTGCCCTTCGTGGTATGTGGTCACAATCGTAACGCCAGTAGCGAATTTGCCCATCGTCGTGCGAAACTGGCGCGAGTCGAACGGGGCGGACGCGACCGGCGCCATGTCGGTTGATGCAATCATGCGTTTCTCCAGAGGTTCTTGAGCGGTTTACACCGGCGCAGCCTGCTGCTGGCGCACCAGTTCGAGCGCCACATCAAGGATCCAGTCTTCCTGCCCGGCAACTGTCTGACGCCGTCCCAGCTCGATCAGAATGGCGCGCGGATCAACGCCCAGTTGTTCCCCGATCCGCCTGGCATGCAACAGAAAGGTCGAGTAGACCCCTGCATACCCGATCGTGATCGCATCGCGGTCGGGGAAAGGCTGAAACGGCATGATCGGCGCCACCACATACTCGGCGGCGTCCATAAGCGCCAGCACATCGAGGCCGGGATTGATCCCCAGCCGGTCGAGCACTGCCGCCAGCACCTCGGTGGCGGCGTTGCCCGCACCGGCGCCCAACCCGCGCAGACATCCATCGATCTGGTCTGCGCCTGCTTCTAGCGCAGCCAGGGTGTTGCCGATCCCTAATCCCAGATTATTGTGGGCATGGAAACCGACCTGCACCGTGAGCGCCGCCTTGAGCGCTTGAACGCGCGCTGCCGCATCGTGCGGCAGCATGGCGCCAGCCGAGTCCACCACATAGACGCAATCGGCGCCATACGACTCCATCAGACGCGCCTGCTCGGCAAGCACCTCAGGCGGTCTCATATGCGACATCATCAGGAAGCCGACCGCTTCCAGCCCCATGTCTTTCGCCATCTTGAAATGTTCTTCGCTAATGTCCGCTTCTGTGCACTGGGTTGCAATCCGCAGTACCTGAACGCCGCGTTCGACGGCCGCCTGCAATTCGCGGCGCGTGCCAATACCGGGGAGGAGCAGCGCTGCGATACGCGCCTGTTCCGCCGTCTCGCGCGCTTCGGCAATCAAGTCAAGGTCTGGCACACGCGAAAAACCGTACTGGAGCGATGAGCCGGCCAGTCCATCGCCATGGGTTACTTCGATCACCGGCACACCGGCGCGATCCAGCGCGCGAACGATATCTCGTACCTGTTGACGGGTAAACGTGTGCGCCAGTGCGTGCGATCCATCACGGAGGGTTGTATCGGTCAGGCGAGGGGCTTTCATACGAGCACCTCCCGACGACTCAGCAATTGCCGGGCAAACACTTCACCAACCCGTCGCGCTGAGGCGGTCATGATATCCAGGTTCCCGGCATAGGGCGGCAGAAAGTGTCCTGCTCCTTCGACTTCCAGCAATGCCGTTACTACCGGCACGCGGCCCCACGGTGTGTCGCGCATGGTGAAGACCGGCGGGTTTGTGAGGCGATACCCCGGTACATACTGCTGCACCTCGGCAACCATCGTCTCGATCGAATCACGCACCTGCGCCGGGTCGAAATCGCCTGCCGGAATGGCATAGACCGTATTCCGCATCAGGATCGGCGGTTCCGCCGGGTTGAGGATGATGATCGCCTTCCCCTGTTGCGCGCCACCAATGACCTCCAGACCATGCGCTGTGGTAAATGTGAACTCGTCAATGTTCTGGCGTGTGCCCGATCCGGCGGAACGGCTGGCAACCGTGCTGACGATTTCGGCGTAGCGCACCGGCGTCACGCGGCTCACCGCATACACGAGCGGAATGGTCGCCTGACCGCCACAGGTGATGAGGTTGACGTTCGGTGTATCGAGATGCTGCATCAGATTGACCGGCGGCACAACATACGGTCCGCGCGCCGCGGGTGTCAGGTCGATTGCAATCCGTCCGGTTTCACGCAACAGTTTTGCATGGTGCACGTGCGCTTTCGCACTGGTCGCATCGAAAACAATCTGGATCTCCGGTCGCTCCAGCACTGCCGCGATACCCCGATCGCTGGTCGCCACCCCCAGATCGCGCGCACGCGCCAGTCCTTCGGAGTGCGGGTCGATCCCTGCCAGCAGCACCGGCTCCATCGCACCGGGATGATCGAGCAGTTTGTACAGAAGGTCAGTTCCGATATTGCCAGAGCCGAGGATGGCAACCTTTATCGTTTCATCGCCCATCGAGGCATTCCTCTGTGGTAGCCCAGGTTCTCAGAGACACGCTGAGCTGCCTCTACAATCAGAGCAACATAACTAGCGCGCTGCGCCTGGAAACGATGCGTCGGCAGCGAAATACTCATCGCGGCGATCACGCGCCCCTCGAAGTTGTAGATCGGCGCGGCAACGCAACACAGACCAGGCGATATTTCCTCCTGATCACACGCATAGCCACGCTGCCGCACCTGCTCCAGTTCACGCGCCAGTTCTTCTGGAGTGGTGATGGTATTGGGTGTGAATGCGTGCATGCCCTGCTGTTCGAGAATCTGCGCCACTTCACTCCAGGGCGCATGCGCAAGCAATACCTTGCCGACGCCGCTACAGTGCGCCGGCAGGCGTGCACCGACTCCCGAAAGCGAAATGTGAACGGCATGCGTTCCTTCGAGTTTTTCGATATAGATTACCTGGCCATTCTCCAGGACTGCCAGGTGCATCGTTTCGCCCCAGCGCGACACGACCTCTTCCATTACCTGACGCGCCTCGGCGCGGAACTCGGTCGTCTTGAGCAGCGTCTGACCGAATTCGAGCAGACGCCACCCCAAACGGTACCGGCCCGGACCGGTACGGCGCAACAATCCCTGCCCCGCCATACTGCTCAACAACTCGGAGGTGCTCGATTTTGGCTGTGCGAGCGCGCGGGCAATGTCACCAACCGTCCACTCAGGATGGGCAGGCGAGAAGAGGCTCAACACCTCGACGGCTTTTTGCAGCGTCTGGAGCATGGCAACCACGCTTTTGTCTATTGTACCGCATCGTGCAGCAAGGACGCGGGTAGCGATGTGTTGCCCCCGCGTCCCTCAACCTCTGCCAGGGGAAAACGATCAGTTCGCCCCGACCAGTTCTTCCTCGGCGCGCTCCTGTGCCTCCTTCTGCACCGGCGGCGTGCCGTACATGAAGTATTCGGCAGGCAGCGGCGAACCAAACCAGATGATACCCTTCGCCAGGTTCGACTCGTGCCAGGTGATCGGCTTCCAGTCCGGATCGAAGATCAGGTAACCGGCGTCGCCGAACAGTTCGACGCGATTGCCACCCGGCTCGAACACATACATGAAGAGCGCCTGGCTGATGCCGTGCTTGCCCGGACCGGCTTCAATGGTAACGCCATAATCGGAGAACACATCGGCAATATCCGAGAGATGCTGCGGAATGCCGTACCAGTAACAAATGTGGTGCAGGCGCCCGCGTGCACCGGCTGCGTCGCGCATGGTGGCGATTTCGTGGACGAGCGGACTGACGCTGAGCCACGCACCGGCTTCCGTACCGTCGTTCAGAATAATATGCTCGCGCAGGCGGAAACCGAGCTGGTCCATCAGGAACTGTTTGTTGGGTGTGACATCCTGACACAGCAGGTTGACGTGGTCGATCCGGCGCACCGGTACACCACGCAGCGGACGCTTCTGCGGACGATTGAGCAGTTCGGTGCGCATCGTTTCGGGCGCCTGGAAATACTCCACGTCCCAGAACAGTTCCATCATATGTCCGTCAGGTGTGGTGAACTGATAGGCGCGCCCATGCCCGCAGTCGCCATCGATCCACCCGCGACCCAGACCTACCGCCTCAATCGCCTGCACCCGGCGCTCGAGCGCCTGCGGCGACGTCACCCGCCAGGCGACATGCCCCAGACCGGGCTGATCCGCCTCGGTGACCTTCAGACTGTGATGATAGAAATCCTCATACGCGCGCAGATAAACCGACCTCCCCGCACGCTCGGTCTCCTCCAGACCCAGCAGATCTTTGAAGAACCAGAGGGTGTCGTTCAGTTTTGGCGTGAGGATTTCGACGTGCGCCAGTTGCGCAACATCAAAGATCGGTTCTTTGTGGTCAGTCATGGTCTGTCCTCCTTCTTTGCAGGAACTCCTACTACCTGGTACCGAACCGTTGCATCACGATATTCACATCGTCGGGATTGATCAGATCGGGAACCGTCCAGCCATCGAGATCGTACTCGTTGAGGCACTGATCGGCGAACCCTTTGTAGCGATCGGCGGCGCCGGTTGCCATCGCCGTCAGCAACACCTCCAGGCGAATATTCTCGTGGTTGCCGGCGTAGTTCCGCTCATAGAGTTCGTGCCGTCCGCCAAACTCCGAACCGATCGCATCCCACAGCAACTTCATCAGTTTGACGCGATCCAGCGATGAGTAGCCGTTCGACCCGCGCAGATACTTGTCGAGGTAGCCACGTATTTCCGGCGTCTTGAAATCGACAGCGTGCGAGTTGAGATAGATGAGCGCGCTGGCGACATCATTCTCGATCAGTTCCTTGATGCGCGGATAGGCGACGGTTGCGAAGACGCGGTACGCCAGACCGTAATCCAGGTTCGGCAACACCGCCCTGTCGTTCCAGGGAATCGGCGTACGCGCCATGGCATCGCTGATCGCCCAGAACAGGTTCCGCCAGGCAAGCACCTCGCCGACGCGCGCCTGAACACCGCGAAAATCCTTCGCCCCGGTTGCCTCGATTGCCTTCAGGAACAGACCGGCGATGAAGTCGAGTTTCACCGCCATGCGGGTGCACCCGTGGAACGTGAAGCGCGGAATAAAACCAGAGAGTGGGAAGAAGGCGTTCACCTTCTCAACATCACCATAGACAAAGACATTCTCCCACGGAATCAGCACCTGGTCGAAGACCATGACCGAGTCGTTTTCATCGAGGCGGCTCGAAAGCGGATAATCGAATGGACTGCCCATCACCTCCGCTGCCATCTCATACGACGGACGGGCGATCAGTTTGACGCCGGGAGCATCCATCGGCACGATGAAGATCAGGGCAAACTCCTTGCTCTTGATCGGCAGAGGACCGTAGTGGGCAATGAAGTTGTAGTGGGTCAGCGCCGAGCCGGTGGCAACCACCTTGGCGCCGCTGACGATCAACCCGGCATCAGTCTCACGCTCGACGTGCATGTACACATCGCGGACCTCATCCGGGGAGCGGTTGCGGTCGATTGGCGGATTGACGATTGCGTGGTTGAAATACAACACCCGTTCCTGCGACTCGCGGTACCAGCGGCGTGCATTTTCCTGATAGGGGGTATAGAATTCCGCATTCGCGCCGAGTGTTGCCAGAAAAGCGGCTTTGTAATCGGGGCTGCGACCCATCCAGCCATACGTTAACCGCGCCCATTCGGCAATTGCATCGCGCGCCTCGACCAGTTCTGCTGCGCTGTGCGATGCGCGGAAAAACCTGTGTGTAAAGCCGCCGTTGCCGGTATCGGTAGGGCAGGTCAGCGTCGCTTGCTTCTCAGGGTCGTGCAGTGCATCGTAGAGGCGGGCAACCATACGGGTTGCGTTGCGGAACGCTGGATGGGTGGTGATATCTTTGACGCGCTCGCCATAGATCCAGATTTCGCGTCCATCCCGCAGACTCTCCAGATACTCCTCGCCGGTGAGGGGCAGTGTCGTTCGCTCTACAGTCTCGACGGTCATTCGTTGACCTCCCTTTGCTCGTACTATCTCTATTGACGCCGTTCAGTGAAAAGGGAACACCAGTCGTAGCCGCCTGCCTCGCGGCTCTGCGTCACCTCCTTACGTTTACTGCGGATGCGAAATGATGTGCGCGGAGACGATTGGTTGAGATGAAGTTGTTGCGATGGCTTAAGACTACCATCAATCCTGCAAGACTTCCAGACCGATTTTCGGTATAGTCGAACGGCGTCTTGATCTGTCGAAAGATCGTATTGGGAAGGTTGCCACAACCCGGCAACGTTGCAATCGTCGCACGTTTGCTCTACAATAGGTGATACGTCCTGTGTTACAGAGAAGTTGCCGGTATGCCTCTCTCGATCGACATCCTGCACGATGCGATCGCTGTCTTCTGTCAGTGCTGAAGGATGGGAGAACTCTCGATCTTCTGCCTGGCGCTTATGCGCAAACGTGATAGCCGCATCAGTATGCGCCAGATGCTGGAGTATGCGCATCAGGCTTGCGAGATGGCAACCGGATATGAGCGATCCGACCTCGACACCAACTTTGAAGTCACTGGCGAGGCTTCACGTCTGGCTCTGTGGGTATGACGATATTGATTGCGATCTCTCGGCTGTTTGCTTCCCAGGAAGATAACTGAAGCGCAAGCCTGCGCCCAGCAACGTTTATGACCAGGACTCATCCAGAGACATCCGCGCTCGCCACCGCCGATCTTCCGGCTGCAGTCCTGAGCGCAATCAACGCCTGCGTCGGCGCCTGCCGCGCCACGCTGCTTCAACTCGAAGGGGATCGTGACCGTTTGCGCAACGCACTGGTGCACCGCATTCATTCCGCACCGGATGGACCGGTACGCCGCCTGTGCGCTGTCGATGGCACCCACGCGATGGCGCCAGCTGCCGGCGCAACGTTCGCTGCGATTGCTGCGGTTGCAGTCGAGGACGCCACACTGACCGATCAGGACGTGCTGGTGCAGTTGATGCCACCGGTCGAAGAGCTGGAAACGATCATCGGCGGTGCGCGCACGGTGATGGAACTGCGTCTGCTGGCGAAGCGCATCCGTGCCACGAGCAGCGGTCTGTTCATTCTCGATGGGTCATTCTATTCGGTGCTGCTGGAGATCAACCGCCTGCTGGTGCGTCACGCGCAAGATGCCCGTCGCGGACGAATGGCGGAGTGGTGGAAACCATTCGACGACATGCTGACCGCGTTTTTTGCCGACGAAGACTGGCGCACGGTACTTTCTTCCCGTCGGGTCATTGCCCACCCCAAACTGGCGACCGCGGCTGACGATGTGGCGCACCTCGCACCGCATCTGTCGGGCACGGTGACCGACCGGACGTTGTGGAGCACGGTGCTGGAACCGGGGGAGTATACGCTGCCTGTGCCACTCATCCGCCGTGATCGACCACATTTGCTGACCGGTTATCGTTCACCGCGCCTGACCGATTTTGCAGCGCGGCGGACAGTCATCGAGCAGGCGTATGGTCAATTGTACGTCATCTACTACCGTCCCGACGCGGCTGCGCCAGCGTACCGCATCGAACTTCCATCGGCCCTGATTGCCCGCGAGCCACTTGGGGCAGTGCTGGCGACATTCCGCGCAGCACTCCGCCTCAGGGCGCTCCAGGAGCCGCTTCCCCAGTTCCTGGCGGACGCCATCTGCCGTCAGACGGGGCGCGCGCTCGAGGCGACCGCCGAAGGCGCACGTACAATGCTCCAGAGCGAGTTTGGTCTCAACCTGGTTCAACGCTATCTGGGATCTTACCGCACGCGGTAATTATCTTACTCCGCGTCAACTTGCTGCCAGATAGACGTGCGTGCCGTCCTGTCGCGCCGCCTGCCAGAGTTCACGGTCGAACGTCGCCAACGGGACAGGTTCTGCCAGCGCTTCCTGCCAGATTAATGCGGCGGCAAGGTGTATTGCGTCAAAGGTAGATAATCACTGTTTCTTCCCTCTGAAACAATATCTGATGCCAGCTTTGGTCCAGGATTGGCAACTTTCAGCTCATATGACGGCAATTTCCCTTTAGCCCGTCTGAGCAGGCCAGCCGCTTCGAGAGCCTGCACCCGATCTTCCAGGGACAGCGCTGCAGGTGAGAGATACCCTATCACTTTGCCGCGATCGGTTCTTATTCATAGTCGGCATACGTTGCATCAGAACGCCGTTTACACACGCACGGGCTGTTAAGCGCCTCCCAGCAGTGCCAGAGGCTGTTACGTACTTTGGAGCCAGGCTGAACCATCCTGCCGGTCGGAGAGGTGAAGGTCCACCGGAATGCACAGGTTGCATCCTTTGGCGTGCGGAAGCATAGCTTCTGCGCGCTGCTAGTCACGAGCGCAGGGGATTGCCCTGGCACACATCGACAGGAGCGACCCATGCGTTGCCCCTGCGCGTTCCCCTGGCGTCCATTGGCAACAGCGATTTTCTGCATCAAAAAGCACTAATGGGGATGATTGAGATAGGCGCTCGCGTGCCTGGGATGCGTGGTGCAGCGTGAAGGTGATCAGCAGATGCCGCACCCATCAGGAATAAAAGTGCATAACAGGCTCTAGAGAGGAGCACGAGCTGTCAGGACGTGGCAAACATCCTTCCCCCTCAGGTGCGAGCATAAGGGCAGACAGAACATATAGGCCAACGCACCTTTTGCTGCAGCGGGACGCCCTAACGCAGGTCGCTGGTATCTCCTCTCCCGCAACGCGGGAGCGGGGCCGGGGGTAAGGGGCTCCAGGGCATCCCCCAGCCCTCTCTCCCGCATACACTCGCATGTTTTGTTCGCCCTGCACCGGCAGTGGAGGTACAGAGGCGCAGCACGTCATAGTATACCTGTCACGAAACCGACGCCGTCGGAGCCGGCGATGCGGCAGGAACTGGCGGCTGGCGTTTGGGAAGCTCGATCAACGGAATTTCGTTCAGGCGCGTGACACCCTGCAACCGCAACTGCTCGGCGAAGTGACACGCAACCCAGTGCTCGCCACCAATATCGCGCAGCGGCGGTCGTTCGACCTTGCAGATATCCTCAGCGTACCGACAGCGGGGATGGAAATAGCACCCCGACGGAGGATTTGCTGGACTGGGTACATCACCCGGAAGTTTGATCGGTCGTGTACGCTTTCGCGGATCGGGCTTGGGAATAGCCGCCAGCAACGCTTCAGTATACGGATGCTTGGGGTTATAGTAAAGATCCTCGGTGTTTGCCATCTCGACGATGTAGCCGACGTACATCACTGCCACGCGATCCGAAATATGCTCAACCACGCTCAGATCGTGCGCAACGAAGAGATAGGTCAGGTCGTACTTCTCCTGCAAATCTTCCAACAGATTGAGCACCTGCGCCTGGATCGACACATCGAGCGCCGACACCGGTTCATCGCAGACGATCAGTTTCGGATTGAGCGCCAGGGCGCGCGCGATGCCGATACGCTGACGCTGACCACCGGAGAAGGCGTGCGGATAACGGGTCATATTCTCCGGACGGATACCGACCTCCTGGAGCAACTCAGCCACCCGGTCCTTGAGCGCCTGACCAGATGCTACCTTCTGGATTTCGAGCGGCTCGCCAACAATCTGCCCGACGGTCAGGCGTGGGTTCAGTGACGAGAACGGGTCCTGGAAAATAATCTGCATATTCGGACGCACCCGCTTGATCTGCGCCCGGCTCAGTTTCGCCAGATCCACCTTGCCGATATTCGGATCATCAAAAATAATCTCACCTGCGGTTGGATCGAGAAGACGCAGGATTGTGCGACCAGTCGTACTCTTGCCACACCCCGACTCACCGACAAGACCGAGTGTTTCGCCCTTCTTGATGTAGAAATCGATCCCATCAACGGCCTTCACATACCCGGTCACGCGCCGCAGGAAGCCGCTCTGAATCGGGAAATGTTTCTTCAGACCCCGGACTTCGAGCAAAATATCGCCTAATTTGCCATTCTGCTGTGCGGTATCCATAGCGCTCCTCTACGTATACAGATGACAGCGAACCGTATGCGTCTGCGATCCGGCAACGAAGATCTCGTCCGGCATCACGGCATCACACAGACCGGGAATGGCAGCCGGGCAACGGGGATGGAACGGACAACCGGGCACCGTCGAGTACGGATCGGGAACCGTCCCCTTGATCGACTCGAGTTTCTGCCCTCGGGCAATGCCGAGACGCGGAATTGAACGCAAAAGTGAGATCGTGTAGGGATGCTTCGGATTATAGAAAATATCATCAACGGCTGCTCGCTCGATGATTCGTCCCAGGTACATTACCGCCACTTCATCGCACATTTGCGCGACTACACCCATGTTATGAGTGATGAACATGATCGATGTCCCGATCTCATTCTGCAGGTCGCGCATCAGGTCGAGAATCTGCGCCTCGGTTGTCACATCGAGCGCCGTCGTCGGCTCATCGGCAATCAGCAGGGTTGGCGTACAGGAGAGCGCCATCGCAATCATCGCGCGCTGACGCATACCACCCGACAATTGATGCGGATAACTATCGGCGATGCGCTCAGGGTTCGGCATACCGACCTTGCGCAGAATGTCGACCGTGCGACGGCGCGCCTCGGCTTTATCCTGGGTCTGATGGAGCAGGATCGCTTCTTCAATCTGATGACCGACGGTATAGCACGGGTTGAGCGACGTCATCGGCTCCTGAAAGATCATCGAGATATGGTTGCCACGAATGCGACGCATCTCGGGACCATTCTTCTCGAGTTTGGTAATATCAGTCGCTGCGCTGGTATTGAACTCGCGGAAGAGGATGCGTCCCCCTTCGATACGTCCAAAGGTTAACTGCATAATTGCAAGACCCGTCTGGCTCTTGCCACATCCCGACTCGCCGACAACGCCGAGCACTTTCCCGCGCGGAATGTTGAACGACACCCCATTGAGCGCCCGAACGACCCCCAACGAGGTATAGAAACTGAGGCGCAGGTCCTCAACCCGCACCACATCGTCTTCACTGACGATCTGAATGCCGGTACGTTCTGTTCCCGTCACTGTTGCATTCGTCATAGAAGAGCTCCTTCATCCCTACGCATATGGATCGACCGCATCGCGCACACCATCGCCAAGCAGGTTGAAACTCATCACAGTAATGATCAGCATAAGAACCGGTACCAGCAGCCAGGGGTAGGTCACAACCGCCTGAACGCTCTGCGCATCACGCAAGAGAATACCCCAACTGACTGCCGGCGGCAGAATACCGAGCCCTAGAAAACTTAGCGCCGTCTCCAAACCGATGGCGCCAGGAATAGCCAGCATGCCGACCACCACAATATGGCTCATCGCATTTGGAAGGAGGTGATGCATAATGATGTGCCAGTGGGACGCTCCCGCAGCAATTGCAGCCGCCGTATAATCTGCGCTGCGAAACGCCAGTACCTTGCCGCGCACTTCGCGCGCCAGACCGGTCCAGCCGACAAGCGCAATAATCACTGTGATCAGGAAGTAGCGCACCGTGATCGGCACATCGAGCGGCAATGCTGCTGCGAGCGCCATGTAGAGTGGCAGATCGGGGAAGGAGCGGATCAACTCGATCAACCGCTGGATCAGATTGTCGAGCGCGCCACCGAAGTACCCGGAGGCAGTACCGACTATCGATCCAACCATGACGAACAAAAATACACCGAAGAACCCAAGGGTCAATGAAATCTGTGAACCTTTCAACACCCGCGAGAAGAGATCGCGTCCTTCTTTGTCGGCGCCCCACAGAAATACGCGTGCATTCGCTTCCGGCGGCGCTTCGACGCCAAACAGGTGCAGGCGGGACGGGAACAGCCCCAGGAAATAGTACTCATGACCCTGAACGAAGAAACGGATGGGATAGATCACACTCGGATCAGGAGTATATATCCACTGGAACCGTTCCATGTCCAGTTCCTGTTTCAGTCCATAGATACCCGGTCCTTCAGGACCCCAGACGATCTGCGTCGGGGGAGCAAACGCATTGTTCGAGTCGAGCACATCGTGCGGGTAGGGCGCCAGAAAATCCGAGAAGATCATAATCACATACATGACACCCAGCACGATCAATGCACCGACCGACAATTTACTCTGACTGAAGCGTCGCACCATCAACTTCCACTGCGGAATCTGGCCGACGTCTTCCTGTTTCTTGCCTTTGGCGACTTTGGGCAGTTCACTCGCAGTCGTTGCCATAGCGCTATCCTTACTATAAACGTTGAACGTTGGACATTGGAACGTCGAAACCTGCCATCCGTGCTCGCCCACACCTTGTCACGCTCAGCTGGAACGTTGGAACGTTGGAACGTTGAACGCCTGTCTATTCAAGACGCACGCGCGGATCCACCCAGGCGAGCAGCAGGTCGGCAAGCAGATTCCCGATCAGCAGCAACGCCGCAAGCATAACGAGGATGGTTCCGGCAAGGTACATGTCCTGTGAGCGCAACGCATCGAGATAGAGCGGACCGATCGTTGGCAGGCTCAGGATGATGGCAATCAGTGTTTCACCAACGACCAGCGCCGGCAACAGCGTCCCGAGCGCCATTACCAAAGGGTGAATAGCGTTACGCACTGCGTGCTTCCAGATAACCGTCGATTCTTTCAATCCCTTCGCGCGCGCCGTCTGGATGTACTGCATATTCAGCACGTCGAGCAGGTTGGCGCGCATCACGCGGGTCAGACCGGCAGTAGCGCCAATTGCCAGCACGACGATAGCAATCCAGACGTGGCGCAGGAAATCCAGCAATTTGGCAATGCTCCAGGGTGCGTCGGCGTACTGCGGCGAGAAGAGACCACCGATCGGTTGGTCCCAGAAACGCGACGCGGTGATCAGCAAGATCAACGCCAGCAGAAAACCAGGAATCGAAAGACCCAAAAACTGAATGAAGGTGATGATGTAATCGGGCCAGGTATAGCGATGTGTTGCTGAGTACACGCCGATCGGAATGGAGATCACCCAGGTGAAAACGAGTGCGACCAGCGATAATGTTAGAGAAAAGCCCAACCGATTGTAGATACGCTCTGCAACCCTCTGATCCGTCTCGAACGACGTGCCAAAATCTCCCTGCAGCGAACGCGAAATCCATTTCCAGTACTGCACATAGAACGGATCATCAACACCGTAGCGATCACGCAATGCCTGGATCATCGATTCAGGGAGGTTCCCACCCTGCATCCGCAGACGCTGGATCTGGACATCGAGGATCGATCCGGGGGGAAGTTGAATGATCCAGAACCCCACAAACGAGATCACGATCAACAGAAAAAACATGTTGACCAGGCGCCGGGCAATGAAATTAAGCATCTTCGCCTCGCTGTTCTAGAAAGCACAACAGCCAGGATTCAGGCTCACGCCGAACTCATTTGTTCCTCCCGCAGGCCGCCTGACCTGCGGGAGGGATGGCGTTCGGCGGTTATGCCGTATGCGCATCGGGGTTATCCCAGTACCAAGTCTCCGGATCATACACCGCCGGAGACGGGATGATCCACGGATTGACAAAGCCGCCCAACCCTTCCTTCAGCAGCTCGTCGCGAGTTGGAACGTTCATCAGACCCTTCTTGACCAGGATAATGCGCGGCGGGTTGGCAATCGTACCGGTGAAGAACGGACCTTCCTCGATGTGGACCTTGATCATGTCCCACACGAGCTGATGGCGCTTCATCGCATCCGGCTCCACCTTGCTCTTGTCGAACAGTTCATGGAGTTTTGCGATTGCCGGCATATAGTCGGGATCGGTAGGATTGATACGCGGCGGGTTGCGATCCCAGGGGTTCTTGTCCAGTTCCTCCTTCTCCGAGGCGGTACCACGCAGCGTGTACCCGCGCCCATGCAGTGGCGCCCAGCGCTCGGTCTCGTCCGCCACCAGCCACGAGGGGAAGACCAGGTGGTTCGGACCGTCGCCGACTTCCCACTCGGTCTTCATGGGGATTTCGCCGGCGCGCCATTTTTCATCGGCGCCTTCACCTGGAATTGGGGTCAGCACGGCATCAATGCCGATCGCCTGCCAGTCGCGCACCAGACGTTCGTTCTTCGACAGATGCTCACCACCTGGCGTTGCGTTGGCTCCGTAGGTCACCTGGATCTGCAGCGGGCTGCCGTCTGGCATGGTGCGCTTGCCGTCGGGCCCCTTCTTGTAGCCCGCCTCGTCCAGAATCTGCTCCGCTAGCGCCGGATCGTACTTGACGTAGCTGTCGCGCCACGCGGCGTACACCTGCCTGCCCTGATCGTTGATGTTGTACTCGATTGCCTTCGGGCTAAACGTGCCAGTGGTCAGCTCGCCAAGCCCGAAGTAGACCGCCTTTTGCACATCGGCGCGGTTGTAGGCATGCGACAGCGCCTGGCGGAACTTCGGATCACGGAACACCGCACGCATCTTCGGGTCTTTGAAGTCCATGTTGAAGAAGTAGAGCGAACCGGTACCTGATCCAGAGTCCCAGAAGCGAACTTCGAGCTGACTCTTCGCCTCGGCATCGCGCAGCGATTGCACATCCGCCAGACCCTGCCCGTGGAAGTGCGCATGGTCGGCGCGTCCCTCTGTGTACGCCAGCTTCTCGATCTCCTTGTCCTTGACCGCCGTGACGATGATCTGGTCGATGTACGGCAACTGGTTGCCTTCCTTATCAACCGCCCAGTAGTAGGGGTTACGCGACCAGACGGCGCGGACGCCTTCCTCGAATATATCCAGTTTCCAGCCGGTCAGGCGCGGGCAATCGGGGTTGTTGTGATTGAACTTGCGCTGATGCTCTTCCCAATCCTTATACTGGGTCGGATTGAGCACCGGGTTGAACTGCTCCATATAGTGGCGCGGCATCACCCATGCCGGACCGATGAACATATTGACCCACATTGCCAGGCGGTCTGCCGTCAGCGGCGCGGGGGCATCGAACACCATCTCGAAGGTGTAGTCGTCTGGCGCATTGAGCGTCATGAGCGTCCCGGTGCCGGAGCGCGCTTCGTCGGGCGGGCTGTTGATCGGCTTGAGACCTTCGGGGAATTCCTTCTCCTTGCCATTGCCGCCAACCGTATACTCCCACCAATACATAATATCCTTCGTGGTGAACGGTTGACCGTCGCTCCACTTGATCCCCTCGCGGATCTTGAACGTCCACCTGCTCGCGTCTGCATTCGACTCCCAGCTTTCAACAAATCCGGGACCGATCGCCAGACCATCCTTGAGCCAGCGCAGCGGCGACGAGCCATACTGCATCTCGTGGATGAAACCGGTAATGCCCCAGTTGTTGTTGTAGGTCTTCTTCAGCACGCCGCCATACTTGCCAACGGTGAGCCAGGAATGGGGTGGCGTATACGGATTCTTCGGCAGACGCTCATCCACCGGCGGCAACTTGCCCTCCTGCACCAGTTTCGCCAGCATCGGCGCTTCTTTGTATTGGGTTGTTACCGGAGGAACTGCAGTCGCTGCAGGAGGAGTAGTTGGAGCGGGTGCTGCAGGTGCTGTCGTGGGAGCAGGCGCTGCGGGTGCAGTGGTCGGAGCGGGTGCTGTTGGCTGCCCGCCACACGCAGCGATAGCAGCGCTGGCCGCCGTGACAGCCGAGAGGCGCAGGAATGTGCGCCGGTTGAGCTTACGTGCGTTGCTCATGTGGTACCTCCCTAGGGCATCTGCTACTCGTACATTGAGTGATCAGTTCTGTTGTCAGAGAAAGGAATACGAAAGGTGATGCTCGCCATGTCGGAGCATATTCGGTATGTTTGAGGGAACTATGCCATGATCCCTCCTTTCCAGATTCTATGCATGGTATCCATTTAGCATTGTATCGTTGTTTTGAAATACTGTCAAACTGAACCGGTCAACCTGAAACGAAGCAACCTGTGAAATACTTTTCAAGCACGTTTGATAAAAACGTCACATACCCGAATGAGCCTACCAGCTGGATCACTTGCTGCAACCACTCCACCCAGGGCAGCGGTCGCGCGCTGCTGATGTCCGGGATCGGTTCGTTATCAATAGCGAAGCGCACAATCGTCACCCGGCATCTGCGGCGATCATCGGCGCATTCGAGGCTTCCAGGCGCAATTGCACCATCCGGCAGGAAAACGCGGACCGTCGCGCTGTACGGGTAGACTGACGGACCGTAGGCGTAATAGTTGACGGCTGCGGGCCAGACCTGATCGGTTGTGACACGCTCATAGGCAACACCACGCTGGTTCAGGATCGTGGCAATAGCATCCGCATGGCTGGTAATCGGGCGTGGACGCAGAGCAATGGCAGGCGCAACGACGAGCAGACACACCACAACAGGCGTTGCAATCAATGCCACCAGATACCGCTGGCGTCTCGTCATGATTGCCCCCACCCACGTGAAACCTGCCGGACGATGGTGGACACCTGCTCGATCCAGACGACCCACGGCAAACGCTGCTGCTGCGTCAGTTCAGGCAACGCCTCGCGGTAGATCTCCAGTTCGCGTGCTGTGAAGAAGCAATCCGTCTTCCATCCGCGACAGTCCAGCCGCCCGGTGACTTCTCCCTTCTCAGGCGTCACAATCAGCAAATTCGCACCATAGGTGATGTCGTTGACGGTATCGGGCCAGGTGCGATCAATGAAGACGCGCTCGTAGGCGATGCCACGCTGATCCAGCACATACCCAATCGCGTCGGAAAACGAGGTAAACGTGCGCGGTCGCAGGAATACCGTTGTAAGTGTCAACGTCACGCAACCCAGAACGCATACCCCGATGACGAGGATCGGCAGAACACGTTGTACAGAGTGTCGCAGACTGGACGCCTTCTCCACGTTCACACCCAATCTACAACGTTACGTTCAATGTCCCTCATTCTTCGTGCGTCCCCGCCTGACCTTTTCCTTCCTGGGCAGACCCGTTTTCTTCGTCAGATCGCGGTCGGTGGCAAACCAGAGTTCGGGAGGGATGCTGAAGAGCGCGAATGCATAGTTACCCATTGGCAGCCAGTACTCCCACTCTTCCGGCGTGCGCCCCTGATAGGTCAGCACGATCTGCCACTGCGCGACGTACATGATCCAAACTTTGCGCTTGCGTACATCGTCGCCATCGCGGAACGTGTAGATGCGCTCGAACTTGATCAGATTGCCGTAGGTATCATCCGAACTCGACTCGATCACGCACTCCGGGAGTTGCGCCAGACCGTCGGCGATGCCTTTTTGCAGTAGCGGCAAATCTTCGGCGACTGCTTCGGCTTCGAGCTGGCGAACCCATGCAGAGAAGAACGTCTTCGGATCCTCGCGCTCTGGCGAGAAGAGAACCCCTTCCAGACCATTGTCGAGTTCAAAACGATGCCAGTCGACGGGATAGCGGAATGTGAACCGTCCATGCGGATCGCAGTAGGTATCGACGCCAATAAAACGCGGGCGCGGGGGACGTGCCGTATCGGTCATGGAACACTCGTCTCTTTCGTTCTCGCAACAACTAGATATGACGCTGTAATCCCGGTAGCGCCGTATGCTACCACAAAAACACACTCGCGGCAAGAGCCGTGGTGCAGGTTCTCAGGTTCTTGCGGGTTGCACGATCTGGATCGAGCGTGTATACTAAGGGATGTGCAAGCGGTGCAGGCGCAGATCGCACCGTAATGCTGCGCCGGAGGGAGGTGAACAGGTTGTTCTTTCGCGCCGTGTAAATGACCGGCGTGTGTAGATAAGCCAGAAGTATGCGAGTAGAACGACGCGACGGCGAGACCGTTGACCAATTGCTTCGTCGCTTCAACAAGGTTGTTGTTGCCGAGCGCATTACCAAGACGTTCCGTGAGAAGATGCATTTTATTTCCGAAAGCGAAAAGCGCAAAGAAAAACGTCGCCGCGCTGAGCGCAATCGCCGCAAGAAAGCCTTGCAGCAGGCTCAGCATGGATAACCCACTTCTCAACCGACGCAGAGCGCCGGGCACGGCACCCGGCGCTCTGTCTTGCTCGATGCGCATGGTATAATGGTTGGGGTGTCACTACTATGGCGCTTGCTCTAATCGATAAACTTGCCACTGTTGCTGCACGCTACAACGAACTGCTCGATCTGATGGCACAACCCGAGATCGCTACCGATCCCGTTCGGTTGCAGCAGTATGTACGCGAGCAGCGCGACCTCGAACCGCTCGTCGAGGCATATCAGGCGTACCGCGATGTGGAGCGCCAGATCGAGGACACTCGGTCCTTGCTGGCGAATGAGACCGATCCGGAGGTGCGTCAACTTGCTGAGGAGGAACTCGACCATCTTATCGAGTGCCACGCCCGACTTGAGGCGGACATCAAGGTTCTGCTGCTGCCGCGCGATCCGAACGACTCGAAGAATGTCATCATAGAGCTGCGGCAGGGCGAAGGCGGCGACGAAGCAGCCCTCTTCGCCGCAGACCTGTTCCGCATGTATACGCGCTATGCCGAACAGCGCGGGTGGGATGTGGAAGTCATTAGCGCAACGGAGAACGGGCCCGGCGGCTATAAGGAGATTGTTTTTGAGATCAAGGGCGAGGGAGTGTACAGTCGCCTCAAGTACGAAGGCGGCGTCCATCGCGTGCAACGGGTGCCAGCAACCGAAGCACGTGGAAGGATTCATACTTCCACCGCTACCGTCGCCGTCCTGCCGGAAATTGAAGAGACCGAGATCGAACTGAACCCGTCCGACTATCGGGTCGATGTCTTTCGCTCGAGCGGGCACGGCGGTCAAGGGGTCAACACCACCGACTCGGCAGTGCGGATTGTGTACAAGCCGGGGACGCCGGAAGAAATCATCGTTACCTGTCAGGATAGTCGTTCGCAACTGAAGAACAAGGCATCGGCGCTCGCCGTTTTGCGCGCCCGGCTCTATGCCCGTGAGGAAGAAAAGCGCCGTAAAGAACTAGGGGAGTCGCGCCTGGCGCAGGTTGGCGCCGGTGAACGCGCCGAGAAGATTCGCACCTATAACTTTCCGCAAGACCGGGTGACGGACCATCGTATCGGGCAAAACTTCTCCAATCTCCCCGGCATTCTCGACGGCGACCTCGACCGCCTGATCGATGCGCTAATCATTGCCGACAACGCTGAGCGACTCGAGGCTGTAGCAACTCGCTGAACGGGTGTACTCCGCCTCGGTTCATGGCAATGACGCCTGCTCCAGTGTGCACGGATGAGTACTGTATACCTGCATCCGGTGATCGGATGCAGTGCGTCTGTTGAGGAGTCGAGGTGGCTGTGAACACTCAGCAGCAACTGCTCTCCGCGATCGATGAGTTCGTCGTCCGCATGCCGAAGGTTGAACTGCACCTTCACCTCGAAGGCACTATTCGACCATCCACCCTGCTGGCGCTCGCCGAACGCAACGGCGTCGATCTGCCGGCGCGCGATGAGGCGGGGGTGATGCAACTCTTCAACTATCACAACTTCCACGAATTCCTGACTATCTTTATGGTCCTGGCACGATCCCTGACGAGCGGGCGCGATTTCGAGCAGGTGGCGTATGAACTTGGCGAGTATCTGGCGGAACAGCACGTTCGCTATGCCGAAGTGATGATTTCGCCGGTACAGTATCATCGCCGCGCCCTCGATCTCGATGAAGTGGTGCAGGGTGCGGCTTCCGGTTTTGCGCGCACCACGCGTGAGTACGGCGTACAGGTCGGGTTGGTGTTCGATTATGGACGCCAGTTCGGCGTCGACCTGGCATGGCAATTGCTGGATCATGCTGTGCGCAATATGCCCTACGGCGTGGTTGGCTGGTCAATCGGCGGTGATGAGATCAACCATCCGCCAGAACCGTTTGCCGAGGTCTTTGCCGCAGCGCGGCGCGCCGGGTTGCAGGTAATGGCGCACGCCGGCGAAGTGGTCGGTCCTGCGAGTGTCTGGGGCGCCATCGACGTGCTGGGTGTCTGCCGCGTGGGGCATGGCATTCGCAGCATCGACGACCCGCAACTGCTCGCCACCCTCCGAATGCGTAATATTGTGCTCGATGTCTGCCCGACCAGCAATGTGCGCACCGGCGCCGTCCCCGGTCTCGATGCACACCCGCTGCGTCGCCTCTTTGACTCTGGCGTGCCGCTAACGATCAACACCGACGATCCGGTCTTCTTCAATACAACCCTGTGCGATGAATATCGTCTGGCAATTCGGAGATTCGGTTTTACCGCCGATGACCTGACGCGGATAGCGTTGACCGGCGCGCATGCGGCATTCCTGCCCGAAACGAAGCGTCTCGCGCTGGCACACGAACTGGAGGAAGAGATCGCCGACCTGCGCACCGAACTGGGAATATAATGTCCAGCGGCATCAGTATCAGGCGTCTGGATCGTACAGTTTTACCTGGTCGGCATCATCGACATCGGCAAGTAACTGGGTGACGGTATAGTACAACACCGGGTGCATCAGGTTGGGCGCAAGTTCGGCAAGCGGCTTCAAGACGAATGCACGCTCTGTCAGACGCGGATGCGGGATGGTCAACTCGATCGACTCCATCTGCACCGTACCATATAAGAGAATGTCAAGATCGATAGGGCGCGGACCATACTGAATCCCCCGGCGCCGCCCCATTGCACGTTCGATCTTTTGCAGTTCAGCCAGCAGATCGAGTGGCTTGAGCGTTGTGCGACCTTCGACCACCGCATTGATGAAAGCATCTTTGCTAACATAGCCGAGCGGTGCGTGCACATACAGACGTGAGGCGCGCGTGACCTCGATGACCTGGCTCAAACGCACAACCGCTTCCCGTAACCTGGCAACTCGGTCACCAATGTTGCTGCCAAGTCCGATATAGACGATTGTTACAGGATGCGCCATAACAGTCAGTGCGGGGAATGTGTTGCCCGTGCCATACTTCGGGTAACCAAACATGATCGCAACATTGTCAATCTGTCCGATCTCCCGTATTATACGTCCAAATTGTGCATTGTGCTGTTCCACAGCACGGGGACGTCCGCAACGTTTCGATGATACGGTCAGGAAAGGAGCAGGACGATGTCGTCGGTCGAACACAGCATCTTCATCAATGTGCCGGTCGATACGGTGTTCGAGGCGCTTCTCCGCGTCGAGGACGCACCGAAATGGGTTGTCGGTCTCGAAGAAGTGCACGATGTAACCGGGCGCAACGCTGGCGATACCTTTGCCTGGACGTTCAAAATGGCAGGAACACTGACCTTCCGTGGCAAAACAACATTCGCCGCGATAGAACCGGGACGTTATCTGCGCGAAGAGGGGAGCGGCGACTTGTCGAATGTCTGGGTATGGCGCCTGACGCCTGAAATGAGCGGGACGCAGGTGCACGTGCGCATCGACTATACTGTTCCGGGTGGCGCTCTGATCGGCGGGATTCTCGACAAACTGTTCGTTGAACGCCAGAATCAGAAAGACCTGGAACAAACGCTGAGCAACCTGAAACAGATGCTTGAAGGGTAGCACATATGGGCGAGAAGCAGATCCTCGACGCCGACGATATTCGCCGCGCCGTTACCCGTATTGCGCACGAGATCGCCGAACGCAACGCCGGGGTGCGCGATGTGGCGCTCGTTGGCATCCGGCGACGAGGCGTTCCACTGGCGATGCGTATTGCGGCTGCGCTCGAAGAGATCGAGAACACGCGCGTACCGGTCGGCGTGCTGGATATTACCCTTTACCGCGACGATCTCGGCATTCGCGGTCCGGCGCCGGTTGTGCATGCCACCGACATCCCCTTCGACATCAACGGGCGCACGGTCGTGCTCGTCGATGATGTGCTCTACACCGGGCGCACCATCCGCGCTGCGCTCGATGCGCTGACCGATTTCGGCAGACCGGCACGTATTCAACTGGCAGTGCTGATCGATCGCGGTCATCGCGAGTTGCCGATTCGCGCCGATTTCGTGGGCAAAAACGTACCTACCTCGCGCGATGAGCGGATTGCCACCCGCCTGTATGAGGTCGATGGCGGTGTGGACGGCGTCTTCATTGTGCGCAATCCAGAGACCAGCGGACAAGGAGTCTGATCATGAGCGTCCCTGCGGAAGCGGGAAAACGACGGGATCGTCGCCGGCACGTGCTCGATCTCGATGATTTCTCCGCTCAGGAGATTGAAGAGATCCTCGAAACCGCCGTCAGCATGAAAGAGGTGCTGGGGCGGGCAATCAAGCAGGTGCCGACCCTGCGCGGTAGAACGATCGTCAATATGTTCTTCGAGGAAAGCACCCGCACCCGGATTTCGTTCGAACTCGCAGGGAAAGCTCTCTCTGCCAATGTGGTCAACTTCACGGCGCGCGGCAGCAGCGTCGAGAAGGGCGAATCGCTGATCGACACGGTACGAACGTTGCAGGCGCTCGGCGCCGATATGCTGGTTATGCGTCACAGTGAGTCGGGTGCGCCGTACCTGGCAGCGCAGTATTTTCACGGCTCGGTGATCAATGCCGGTGATGGGCGACACGCGCATCCCACCCAGGCGCTCCTCGATCTCTTCACCGTGCGACAGCGATTGGGGCGGATAGATGGTCTCAAGGTGGTGATCGTCGGCGATATTCTGCACAGTCGCGTCGCGCGATCCAATCTGTGGGGCTTTATCCGTATGGGTGCTTCGGTGACGCTCTGCGCACCACAGACGTTGATCGGTCCGGATTCGTTCTGGACAGCGACTTGGCCCGACCTGACGATCACCAGTAACCTGGACGAGTGCATCAAGGATGCCGATGTGATTATGACCCTGCGCCTGCAGAAGGAGCGCATGGAATCAGGTTTACTCCCCTCGCTGCGGGAGTACAGTCGCTTTTTTGCAATCACTGCCGAGCGCGTGGCACGCGCGGCGCCGCACTGCCTGGTGATGCACCCTGGTCCGATGAATGAAGGTGTCGAGATCATGCCCGATGTCGCCACGTCGGCTCAATCCGTGATCGAAGAGCAGGTTGCAAACGGAGTGGCGGTGCGCATGGCATTGCTCTACCGTCTCTCTGGCGAGTGAAAAGGGTTCCTATGCGGTATCTGATCAAGAATGGTTCGATTATCGATCCTGCACGGCGCGTTGCCACCATCGGCAATGTGCTGGTCGAAAATGGCAAAGTCGTGCAGGTGATCGATCTTGCCGATCTGACCATCGCGCCGGAGCCGCTCGATGACCACACCGAGGTGATCAATGCACGCGGCGCGGTGATTGCCCCCGGTTTCCTCGATCTGCATGCCCATGTGCGTGAACCGGGCGAGGAACAGAAGGAAACCATCGAAACCGCAACGAAAGCGGCAGCCGCCGGCGGCTTCACCACACTGTGCGTTATGCCGGATACGCGCCCACCTGTCGACTGCGCTGCGGTGGCGCGTCAGATCCGTGACATTGCACGGCGACGCGGCGTGGTGCGCGTCGAGCCGATTGGCGCGATCACCGTGGGACGCTCCGGGCAGACACTTACCGAGATGGCGGAACTTGTCGAAGCCGGATGCGTCGGTTTTTCCGATGAGGGAAACGCCGTTATGGACACGGCAGTGATGCGTCATGCGCTAGCATACGCAGCGATGCTCGACACGCCGGTCATGGCACATTGCGAAGATGTGCGCCTGACCCGCGGATGGGGCATGCACGATGGCGCTGTCAGCATTCGTCTCGGTCTGCCGGGATACCCGGCTGCCGCTGAAGAAGTCATGGTTGCACGCGATATTGCACTGGCGGAAATGACCAGCGCGCATCTGCACATCTGCCATGTCAGCACTGCCGGGAGTGTTGCGCTCATCCGCGCTGCAAAAGCGCGTGGTGTGCGCGTAACTGCCGAGGTGACGCCGCACCACCTGACACTGACCGATCGCTGGGTTCTGGGTTATCTCGATACGTTGCGCGACGAGGGAAAATCAGGACATCGCGGCGGACATGAGCGGACCGATGCAGATAACGATACGCTTGATCTGCCGTCGCGTCTCAGACCAGCTCTATTGCCGCCCTACCATACATCGACGCGCGTGAAACCGCCACTGCGTACCGAACAGGATGTGGAGGCGTTGATTGAAGGATTGCGCGACGGTACGATCGATGCGATCGCATCGGATCATGAACCGCAGAGTGCGGTTGACAAAGAGTGTGAGTATCGCCTGGCAGCGCCGGGTATCAGCAGTCTCGAAACGGCGCTGGGGCTGGCGTTGACGCTGGTGCATCGCGGGAAACTCGATCTGGTCGATCTGGTAGCCAAATTCACCGAGGGACCGGCAACGGTGCTCGGACGTGCGCCGGCAACTCTGCGCCCCGGTTCGCCGGCAGATATCGTTATTTTCGACCCTGACTCGCCATGGACTGTCGATCCCACGAAGTTTTTCTCAAAAGGGCGGAATACCCCGCTCGTCGGTCAACGCCTCAAGGGGCAGGTGATGCTGACCATGTATCGGGGGCAGATCGTGTTCCGCCGGGGCAATTTCGGTGTCGGCACCGGCGCGTTGCAGCAGGCGTCGCGGCTCGAAGGCATTCTCGGTAGCGAGAATGAAGAGTAATGGCACGCCAGCATACACTTGCGATTGCCGACCATCGCCAGATGACGGCGCGCCTCCGCTGGCTTGCGCTGCATGCTCCCGATCTGGCGCATGATGCGCGCCCTGGTCATACATTGCTGGTGCAGTGCAACGACTCCGATGACCGGTATCGGTTACTGCGTCGCCCGCTCTTTCTGGCGGCAACGATGCCGGAAATCGGACAGCTGGCATTGCTCTATGAACCGCATGAGCCAGGACTGGCATGGCTTGCGCGCCGTTTGCCGGGCGAATCCCTCGATGTCGTGGGATTGGCTGGACGCCCCTTCTCCCTGAATGATCGCCAGCGCAATTTGTTGCTGATCGGCGCCGGTGCGGGGCTTGCCGCGCTGATCTTCATTGCGCGCACCGCTGCATCCCACGCTGCTGTAACCCTGCTTGCCTTCGCCGACGACCGGGAACGTCTGCCGCCACCCTTTCTGCTTCCCTCCGCCGTCGAGTATGTTACAACGGTGGACGCTGATGTTGCAGCATCCGTTGTCGCATCACTGCAACCGACGGACAAAACCTCGATGCTGGCATGGGCGGACGCGGTCGCGGCGGCATTGCCGCGCGAGGCACTGGTGGATCTGGGACGGATTGTGCGCTCCGTGCGCCTGCGTTGGGCACGCGGGTTTGCCCGGATGCTCATCGAATCATCGCCTGGCTGCGGGTTCGGCGCGTGTGGAACATGTGCCATCGAACTGCGAGATAGGGTACACCTGCCGTGCGTTGAAGGTCCCTGGTTCGACCTCCGCGACCTGGCGTGAGATCTGCTGGGATTACGGGCAGATCGACGCTAACATGCGGGTATGCTACGGCGTGTGCCGATCTGTGCGCCATCATTGAATGGCAAAAGGCGAGGGGTATGACATCGCTCTATACGTTGATTCGACCGCTTCTCTTCCGGCTCGACGCCGAGCGCGCCCATGACCTGACGGCGAAGGCGCTGTGGATGACGAGTCATGCGCCACTGCTGCCGCGATTGATCCGTGCGCTGTATGCCTGGGAGGATCCAATCCTGGCGGTCGATTTGTCAGGACTGCACTTCGCCAATCCAGTCGGCGTCGCTGCGGGGTTCGACAAACGTGCCGATCTGGTCAATGGACTGGCGCTTCTTGGCTTCGGTCATATCGAGGTCGGCACAGTCACACCACGCCCGCAGATCGGAAATCCGCGTCCGCGCCTCTTTCGTCTGCCGGAAGACGCTGCGCTGATCAACCGCATGGGTTTCAACAGTCCGGGCATGGTTGCAGTTGCGCGTGCATTGCGCGCACGTCGCTCACGTGATGTCATCGTTGGCGTCAACATCGGCAAGAACCGTGACACGCCACTGGAACGCGCTGCTGAAGATTATGTCGCAACCTTCGTTGCACTGGCGCCACTCGCCGACTACGTGGCGATCAATATCTCCTCGCCGAACACACCCGGCTTGCGTCGCCTGCACGAACGCACGGCGCTCGAAACGCTCCTGCGCGAACTGATGCGACTCAATCGCGCGCTGCCGCATCCGCGCCCGATTGCGCTGAAGGTGTCGCCCGATGAAACCCCGGAGCAACTCGAAGCAGTCGTGCGCGCCGGTTGCGACATCGGCATTGCAGCCTTCATTGCCACCAACACAACGCTGGCGCGTGACGGGTTGCACAGCCGGCTGGCAGTCGAAACCGGCGGATTGAGCGGTCGTCCACTGACACAGCGCGCGCGTCAGGTCATCGGTGAGATCTATCGCCTGACGCATGGTGCACCGCCGGTGATCGGCGTTGGCGGCATCACCACAGCTGAGGAAGCATATCAGCACATTTGCGCGGGTGCGCGGTTGATCCAGATCTATACCGGCATGGTGTACGCAGGACCTGCAATCGCGCGCGATATCAAGCAGGGGCTTGCACACCGGTTGCGCCGTGACGGATTCAGATCGCTAGAGGAAGCAGTCGGAGTGATGGTCGAAGCGTAAACCCAGATCCACGCCGGTTTATATCAACTCTTGCTCAAAGAAGTGCTTCGTTCAGGGGTCATCCGCGTGCTGTGTGCTCCCAGGCGCACCCCCGGTAGACCGCCAGCGGCTCGTTGCAGGTCGGGAGGACCCCCACCCCAACCCACCCCCGCTGCTGACAAGGGGAGGTATTTCTGCCCCGGTCAGAGATCCAGCACCCATTGCAGCCCCTCGGGCGGATCCGGCCATGGGGTCGGCCACAACCGGGTCCAGACCCGATTCCGAACCAGCTGCTGCAACCACGTGATGCCGAGCTGAAAGATGCTGGTCGTCCGTGCCCGAACCTCCGGTGCCTGACGGGGAATGCGCATCTGACTGGGCCGCACCCCAGCGTTCTCCGCATCCTCCACGCGGGTTCCGGTCGCCACCGTCCACACCGTCGCCACCGCCAGCACCAACCAGTGCCGCGCCACCCGCACCGGGTCCGTGCGCCGGGTGCGTTCCCATTGCCACCCTATGCTTTTGAGCACCCGAAAGCCGGCTTCAATCCACATCCGCAATCCGCGATCCACCAGCACCAGTACGGTCATCGTCGGCGGGATGACGCCCGCCACGTGGGTGAACAGCGCCAGGATGTGCGGTCGCCACGCTCCCGGGGTATTGGCGGGCATGATCTGCCACGCG
>DAOUBK010000052.1:0-116061 GCA_034432635.1 Roseiflexus sp. | reverse complement strand
CTTCTTGGTCGTTGGATTCCCGCCAAGCGTATCCTGCTTTTGTCATTTTGTCGACTGAATGGATAAAGTCGAACTCAGCACGCGCCCTCGACAGTTCGCCGAAATTTCAGTAGTTCGCCGAGACTCATTGCGGCACGCACCCTCAAAAGTTAGTCGAAATGTATTTCGGCGTGGGTGATGTGAGCAACCCCGGACGATCGCAATGAATGTCGGTCTACGCCCAGGACGCTGCAATCTCTCCCCGGCATGGCTCATGCGAACGACCCGGACGACCGCAATGAATGTCGGTCTACCGGCAGCCGACCGGTATTTCAGCACAGGACACACCCTCAAACGCGATATGGTGCTGTGATCTCCGCGATCATCCGCGCAAATCCGGCTGCCCGATGTTCGGTTGTGTGACGGGCGAGGGTTTCGGCGCGCGCAGCGTCACCGATCTGCAACCGCAAGGTCGAATCGCGTAACAACGCGCTTAGCGCCGTTATCCACTCAGCGGACGTCGCTGCCAGAAAACCGGTTACACCGTCGCTGATCGCCTCACAGTATGGTTCCTGCCGTACAGCAACGGTTGGTACGCCGACAGCCGCTGCCTCCAGGTATTTGATGGCGCTTTTTCCACGACGTTGCGGATTATCGACCAGCGGCGCAATGTTGATGTCCACTGCGGCAATGTGGCGCGGCAGGTCACGCCAGTTCACCACCGGAAGCAGTTCGATACGCTCGCGGATCGACGGTTCCATCAATTCCGGCGGGAGTGACAGATCGCCATAGAAGCGCAATCGCACACCAGGATACACCTCCATTACTGTACGCAGAGCAACGCCGATACTGGCGAGATCCTCGTCGTGTACATGTGCATGACCGCAGAAATACCCAATAACCGGTTCGGCCGTAGACCGACAGCGACGCTCCTCAAAGGCGCGCTGCGATAAGGCGACCTGCTCACGCGAAAGAACATTTGGGCTGACAAATGTTGGACGCAGCACTTCGACGGATGCCAGTTTCGCCAGATAGGGAGTGGGCAGTACCAGTGCCGTGGCGCATCGCATCAAACGGCGAGTTGCACGGACTGTACGCAGCCACTGCGCAATTGTTGCCGGATTGTGATGGCGATCGAGGAAATTATATTCCCGTTCACGCTCGTCCCACACCAGGTCGTCGGTATCGAACACCAGCGGTATGCGACGCAGTCGTGCTGCAACGACCAGCGGCAGAGTCAGAGCAGCCAGCGGCAGACGATGGATGTAGATCAGGTCTGTCCGGGACAGATCGTACAATCGCCGGGAGTCGTGCAGCGGTACGGCATCGGCAGTAAGACCGGCGATCTGTGCCTGCTCCAGATGATGCCAGACACGATACCGTGTTGAAGCGCCGGTGTCGAGATACACAAAGCGCAGGCGCGGCGGCGAACGGCGCGGTGCTACGACCGTGCGCGGCAGCGCAATCGCAGCGCGAAGCAGTGCTGGCAATCGCTGGCGCACCCGTGCAATCATGAAACCTGCTCCGGCTTTCGCGCAACGGCGAACACATTGCTCGGCATCAGGCGCTGCCGCAGTTCGGTCTTTCCGCACGTTTCGAGGAGCACGATTTCGAACCCTGCCTCGCGTAGAAGCAGATCCAATCCCTGCGGTGTGAAGTTGCGCCCATGAAAACCGCCGTCTTCGGGCGTATTATGAATGACAATGTGGTACGGAGTGGTAATGATCAACGTCCCGCCGGGACGAAGGGTGCGAAATGCTTCCGCAATCGCACGTTCTGGATGGCGCACATGCTCGATCACTTCGGAGCACAGGATCGAACCGAGCGAATTGTCCGCAATCTGCCGCATATCTTCCATATCGAGCGCCATCTCCGCGCCTTGCAGGTTTGACGCCAGGTTCGATGTATGCATATCGTACCATTCCGCGAGATAATCGTTCTGCCCCGAAGCGCCAACTTCGAGCAATGGACTGGCAAATAGCCCACGTTCGTGGCACGACCGGATAAAATCGGCAATATTACGCCGGATGAAGCTCCAATCCGCCCTGAGTTGCCATTCTTCCGACCAGTCGAGCGGCGCGTCAGGAGGTGATATGCGCTGCTGCATCAACTGGCGTCGCAAGAAGCGGCTCGTGCGCAGCAGGAGCGCAGTATCGAGTTGCGCCATGAGCGGATGGTACAGGCGCGCACGCAGGAAACTCGCCAGCCAGACAAAATCGCGCAACCAGAAGAAAGGAATCGCGCGCAACGCCGGCTTCCACCGTCCACAACGCGCATATGCAAAAGCAATACGCGGATAGGTTGCCAGCAATCGTCGTGGTGAGACAAGGCGCTTCGGAATGTACGGCGATGACAGTCCACGATGGCGCGTCAGGAAGTAGAACGACCATCCCTCCAGGATCCAGCGTCGCAGATAGTAGCGCCATGAAAAGCGGTCGTGTTCATGAATAACGACCGCTTCGGGCACATAGACCACATCGAAGTCGCCGGCTATTTCGAGATAGAACAGATGATCTTCGAGAATCTTGATCGCCGGGTTGAACGGATGGATCAAGAGATAATCGCGGCGAACCGCGCTGTTGGCATTGGAGAACGCAACAACCTTCGGTTGACGCTGATCGGCGGGAAACAGGTCGGCGTTACCGTGCGCTTCGAATGCATCACCTGCCAGATCGATCACCTGCCGTCCATACGTTGCCACGACTGTCCGATCGATTCGCAGCGGCGCTACCAGAGCCGCCAGCCAGCCCGTGTGCTGCGGGAAGCAGTGCGCCGAAAGGCTGACGATAATCTCACCCTCTGCGAGTGATGCGCCAAGGTTGAGCGCCGCCGCGTAGTTGAACCCCTTGCGGGGGATGTGGTGGTAGCGAAGACCGTGCTCACGCGCCAGCGATGCGCTGTCGTCGTGCGAGTCATTGTCGAGCAGCCAGATCTCGAAAGGAAAATCGACCTCCTGCGTCTTCAGGATTGGCAGAAGTCGCTGCAACGCTGGCGCTTCGTTGCGCGCACGGATGATGATCGACACCAGCGGAGGAGTCGTACCCTGAATCATATCACCCATCTTGCTCAACCTGCACTAACGGGTCCCGGTGTGCAAAATACAACCAGAAGCGTGACCCTTCACCTGAACGCATGCCGATGTTCCGCAATCAGACGATGCACCAGCGCTGCAAATGCCGGTGCGCGCGCCTGTGTCGTTTCGTGCTTTATCACATGGTCGCGTGCAGCATCCCCCATTGTGCGTCGCCGCGCCGGATCGGTGGCAAGGGTCATCAGGCTCGCATACCACCCGGCTTCATCCGCCGCCAGTAAACCGGTGCGCCCGTGATCGATGATGTGGTATGGTTCCAGATCGCTGGCGACGGTTGGCACGCCGACCAGCGCCGCTTCGAGAAACTTTACAGCGCTCTTGGCGCGACGATGAGGATTGTTGACCAGCGGCGCAAGATTGATATCAACCCGCGCGATTTCCTCGAAGAGGCGCTCATATGGAACAAACGGCGCCAGATCGATCCGGTCGCGCAGATCGTCCGGCAGAGCCGCCTGATCGAAATGCCCGACAATCCGCAAACGAGCACCTGGAACCTCGTGGAGCACACGACGCACCGCTGGCAGAGCAACCATCAGATCTGCCTCGTGTGCTCTGGGCCATCCGCTGAAATACCCAAGCGTCAGCGATGAACCCAACGTGGCAGCGACGCGGCGACGATAGACCGGTTCAGCCAGCGCAAGCGCGCGTTGCGAGAGCGCATTGGTGTTGACATACGCGGGGATGCGAAAGTGCGCTGTCAGTGCAGTCGCCAGATATGCCGTTGAGGTAATAAAACCATCCACTTGCCTCATCAGCGCTTCGGTGTCGCGAAACATGCGACGGAAGCGCGCAACTTCAGCAGCAGAATAGTATCGCTCAAGTTCGCAATACTCGACCAGGCGCTCGTCCCAGTTTAGATCGTCGGTGTCGTACACGACAGGCGTGGCGCGTACATGTGCGTGGTTTATCGCTTCATACACTCGAAGCGTAGACCCAGCCTTGTACAGATAGAGCATATCGCATTGCCGTATCCACTGACCCAAACGAACATCCGTATCGCGCATCAGCGCCCACGCACCACCGCTCAACGCAACCTGCTCTGCTTGATGGAGAACACGGTACCGCAGCGGTGCACCCTCCATGCCACTCACAAACAAGATGCGTGGACGTCCATCCGATGACCAGGCGGCATTGTAGTCGTTAGGACGCTGGAGCAACCAGTTAAAAAGACGTCGCAACGGATTCAAGACTTGCTCCATACCCGACGAAGTGCGCGCCGCATCCTGATCGGTATTGCCAGCAGCCGTTCGAGTCGGGTCAAACGTCGCTGCAATGTCGCAATCTGACGTTGTTGAAGAACATCGGGCGGATCAGTTGCCGGATGATTCCAGCGCCATCCTGGTCCATTCTCGTTCTGCAATGCGAAAAGTTCAGCGCCGTAACGCTCGTAGACTGCCCGATGACGATCGACGATCAGAGCATACATCTCCAGCATCTGCGCTTCGCTGAGCGAGCGGTACATTGAGTCTGCACGTACCCGATACCGCACCAGCAGGTCGGGAAGACTGACGCCGACGCATCCTTGCTCCAGCATCGAGATCCAGGCATCGTAATCTTCGAGTGCATCCTTGAGCGCCGGATCGTTCAGCCCCCACGCCAGAAAGTCGCCCCGTCGCACCACCACGAACGCGGTCAGCATATTGTGCACCAGCAGCAAGGGAAACTCTGCATTCCAGGTAGGCCAGCAGGCTTCGGCGTCACCGAAGAAACGAACCCAGGAATAGACGAAACTGACATTATCGTAGCGTTGTAGAACATCGATAGCCCGACCAAAGAACGCGGGATCGACCAGATCATCGGCATCAACGAATGCGAGAAATTCACCGCGCGCGGTATGCGCGCCGAGGTTGCGTGCACGCGCCAGCCCGCCGCGTGCACAGCGCACCACGCGGAGCAGATCAGGGTGGCGTCGCGACTCCTGTTCGAGCATCGCCTGACTCACTGGATCGTCGCTGCCATCATCAACAACAATTATCTCCAGCGGTCGATATGAAGAAGCTACAATACTGGCAATGGTCTCAGCAAGATAGGCGCCCAGATTGTAGTACGGCACCACAACCGAAAGGAGACCGGAAACGGTATTGGTGAGGGCAGAAGGCGGCCGAGTCGGGGTCTCGATCACCGGACTGGGAAAGGTACGCCGTGAGCGCCGATCTGCGATAAGGCGTTCGAAATGCGCCAGACGTTGGGGGAGCACGGTTTCAAAAGAGGTTAACGCCGTGATGCGCGCCCGCGCGCGCGCGCCGATGGATCGAACCTGCTCGACTGATAACGACAGCGCCCGTTCGATAGCAACAGCGCAATCTCCCGGCTTCTCCCAACTGAACAGAATACCACTGTCGCCATCTGCACCGATCATCTCCGCCTGACCACCGGAAGTTGAAGCGATCACCAGTTTTCCCAGCGCCATGGCCTCGATACACACATTTGGATAATTCTCCCAGATCGATGGAACGATAACTGCCCACGCTGTTCGCCATCGTTGCCAGAGTGCTTCAGGCGCGAATGCTGCACCGTGGATGACCAGCAAACCCGTGTCGATCCAGCAACGATACCGCTGACGCAACCATTCACCGACCGACATGCCTCGCGGACCAAAAGGAGTATCGTCACCCACCAGCGTCAGGCGAAAATCTCGACCGTGCGACCAGAGATGATTGCACACCTCGATCAGTTCAATCACTCCTTTGCGTGGCTCAAGACGACCTGCAAAGACAAGATCGCCACGCTGCGGCGTTGTGGTACTTGTGGGCAACGGTGGGTAAGGGTAGGGAATGATCTCGATGGCATCGGCACACTGCGGCACCTCTTGGGCTACCTCGCGCGCCAGAAAAGCGCTCGGCGCCAGGATGCCTTCCGCTGCGAGCATACAGAACCGTTCCATCCGTCCCACCCAGTAGCCGGGCAGACGATGACGCGGCTGGCGGTTGGCGCGTGTGATGCAAAAATCCGGGCTGTGCAGATGCAGCACGAGCGGCACATCACTGAGGAGATGACGCTCGACAAGGCGGCGCTGTATCAGGTAATAGGGTAACGCGGCGTATTCCTGACACTCGATGACATCAGGCAGCACACCATCGCGTTGAACATACGCCGAAACGCGCTCAGCGAGCTCATAACTGAGCGCGACGGGCGGTGCCAGGAGATTGTAGGGAAATGCTGGATTTTGCTCAGTCGTATCGCGTGGAATATCCCGTGCGAATGTTCGTCCGCGCGGCGCAAAGCGCAGCAACCGCACTCCTGAAGGCAGCACCTGTTCATCGTTCACTTGATCCGCCGCCACCACTGTTACCTGATGACCGGCGCACGCAAACATATCGGCGGCACTGGCAACATAGCGCGCAATGCCGCCGACCACTGCCGGAGGAAATTGTGACGTGAGAATCCAGATGTTCATAAATGACCGATCGGCAACCTCGCTTCTGTCTGCGGCTTATCTTACCACGAGTGGTAATGACACCTCGTGTTGCAAGATCATCAGCGTGATCGACTCTGAACGTCCAGCCTCGGTCGCGCCGTTCAATCCGACAACTGTTATCGTATAGGTGGCGCCGCGGGTCAAACCGCTCAGCGTCAGTGTGGTTACTGCATTCGAGAGCACGATGGGTGACGGACCCTGAATTGCGTCGGCTGCGCCAGGACTTTTTGTGTATTCAACACGATACCCGGAGAGGGGCAGAACCGGCGGCTTGCGCCAGGAAAGGGTCACGCCGCGCGGTATGCGCGAAAACGAGAGCGGTATTTCGGTTGAGTATTCATCGGCGCCGACATCGCGGGCTGAGCCAAACGGTCGCTTCTGGCCGTCGAGATCGGTTGACAGGCTGCCATCCGACACCTGGTCAACGGCTGCCGAACCTGATTGGATGTGGTAGTCGAAGTTCGGTGCGCTGGGTGCAACGAACTGTGGATCGCCGATGAACGAGTTCTGTTCGGTTACTTGCGCGCCGCTCACCACTTCAACGTTCGGGCTGCCGTTGTTGAAAAAGAGCACCCGCCGGATCGTCACTGGACCGGTCTGATTGCCGGCACCGTACACCGGCGATCCGGCATGGACGGCGATGATGCTGTTGCTGATCTCACCACGACACCCGACCGATGGCGCTGTGCCGACCAACCGCACTGCCGAACCCCATCCCGGTCCCTGCAAGACGTTATCGGCAATAGTCGCATGGTCGAGCATCAGTTGCGTGTCAACACAATCGAGACCGCCGCCGGTCGGTATTGTACCGTTCCCTGGCTGCACAACATTTCCTGCAATCACGATGTTGCTGGCGTTCAGCTCGCCGGCATTGCCCGGCGTGGTGATGAGATAGATACCGCCGCCACCGCCATTTCCGCCAATGGTCGAACCGTTGGTGCCCATGACGGTATTCTGGAGAACCTGAACGCTGTCCATCGTCACGATTGAACCGGTCGAGAAGATGCCGCCGCCATGCCCGGCGCCACCCTTCGCACCTGCGCCACCGATAGCGACATTGCTGCGCACCGTGCTGTTTCTAATACTGCCGCTGCTCAGTTCGATCTTGATGCCGCCACCCAGTCCAAGACCTCCCCGCTCCCCGGCATCGCCACCCTCGGCGCGGTTGTTCACAACTCGAACATTGTTCAACTCAAACGATGGGGTAAACGCGAAAAAGATACCGCCACCGAGTCCATCCGCAAACTGAATACCAGTAACCCCTGCCGATCCCGGCGCATCTCCTGCACGGGCAATGTTCTCCTCAATCTGCACATCCGTCGCCTGTACACGCGCGTAGATGGCAAACCAGCCACCACCGGCAGCAATACCACCTCGCGGCGCACTCGCCGAGTCATTACCGCCAATGGCCTGGTTCCCGCGAATAGTCACACGTTCGAGCGTAGCAACAGCCAGATTACCCGGCACACCCCGAACCGCGAGACCGCCGCCGCTCCCTGGCGATGTTTCCGGGTTGGCGTTCGTGTAATCCCGACCACGGGCCACACTATCGGTGATCGTCACATTGCGGAGCGTGAGAGTGCAACTATCGTTCAGAATGCCGCCACCCACTGGATCGTCGCTCCGGGCACGTCCATACTTCACAGTGATCCCTTCGATCGTCACAGTACACTGGGCTGCGTCGAAAGTGCTGTTCGTCATCCAGATGCCGCGTCGGACATTCTGACCATCAATAATGGTCGTATTCGCTGCTGGATTACTGGTGTTCCAATCGGTCGTCGTGTATCCGCCGCGCAGCGTCACGACCCCTTTTCGCCAGATGAATGCGACTGCTCGATCCGAAGGGTAGGTATACGTTCCAGCAGCCAGCCGGATCTCTCCAGCATAGCGCCCGGTGGCAGGATTGGCAATGCGTTCGAGTCCTGCTTCGATGGTAGCGCACGGCTGAGCCGGGCTGCCACACGTGGGCGAATCGACACCCGAAGGCGCGACATGCACAATCGAACTGTAGGCGAACACGGACGGAGATGCCAGCAGAGACGTGCACACAATACAGACTATGACCAGAAAAGGGAGAAGTGTTCGTTGCCAGGAAAGGATGCGTTGCATGCCTCAGTCCTCGTCACAATAACCGAATAATCGCCAGAACCTCGATCTGAGCGTAAACGTTTCGCCCGACCCTTTCAACGGGACAATAGTCCTGTTTGCCGGTCAACCAGAGGAATTACTGCGAACTGAGACTTTTGAGGGAATAGGTGCAAGCTGGAGACATCCGGGGAATGACAGGCGCTCTACATCACCACATTGCTGAGAGGTACGAACACCAAACCACACTCACGGCTACAACACATCTGCAAACCCTTTGCGGGTTTTCATGAACCAGGCATACCCCAGCATCATCACTGCGCCGGTTCCCAGAATCCACCACAGTGTACCGGGAAAACTCGGCAACTGCCCCCACAGCACCACCCGACGAAAGTTCTCGGTAACCGGTGCCATTGGATTGAACAGCACCAGCGTGCGAAACGGCTCCGGGATCATGTCAATCGAGTAGAAGATCGGCGTCAGGAAAAACATCACCTGCAACACAATCCCGATCGCTTGCCCGACATCACGGATGTAGACCCCCAGGCTAGCGACGAACCACCCGATGCCCAGGGCAAGAAAGATAAGCGGCAAGCTGACAAGCGGCAAAAGAATGACCGTCCACGGTAAGCCGCCGCCGATTGCCAGGTGAACAACCAGCAGCACACTGATGCTCACCAGCATGTGAAACAGTGCCGCGCCGAGAATACTGATCGGCAACACTTCCAGCGGAAAGATCACCTTCTTCACATAGTTTGGCACACTCACAATCGACCCGGCAGCGCGACTGACCGTTTCGCTAAAACAGGAGTACGCCGACAACCCGGCAAACAGGATCAGCGCGAAATCCGCCAGACTATCGCTGCGCGCCTGGGGCCAGCGACTCTTGAAAATGATGCCGAACACCAGTGTGTAGACGGTCAGCATGAGCAGTGGGTGCGCCAGTGACCATAGGATGCCCAGGTATGCGCCGCGATAGCGTCCCTCGATCTCACGGCGCGTCAACTGCACGATTAGGTCGCGATGCCGCCACACTGTGCGCACCAGATGCAGCGGATTCAAAAGTGCAACAATGCGCTCAGTATGTCTGAAGACCAGAACCGCCATAACCACCTCCGTTAACGTGCAACGTGCAACGTGCAATGTTCGACATTCCAACGCCCAGCGCCCCAACGCCCAACGTTCCAACCCCCAACATTCAACGCTCAACGTGCAACATTCCCACCCCTACCGTTCCAACCCCCAACGTTCAACGCCCAACGCTCAACGTTCAACGTTCCAACGTTCAACGTTCAAACTTAAACACAGGACGAGCCAGGTATGTTGCCAGTCGCGTGCCGTTCCGATCACGTTGCGAGAGGATCGGTTGCATCACGGGCCAGTCAACCCCGATATCAGGATCGTCCCAGGCAATCACCCCCTCGGCGGAAGGCGTGTAGTAGGTACTGCATTTATACTGAATCTCAGCAACGTCGGAAAGAGTAAGAAAGGCATGTCCAAAACCGATCGGAACTAGCAACTGCAACATGTTCTCCGCCGATAATTCCACCGAGTACCAGCACCCAAACGTGGGTGAACCAACCCGAAGATCGACGATCACGTCGAGGACGCTGCCAAGCGTGCAGCGCACCAGCTTTACCATAGGTGCGGTCATATCCTGGTAATGAAACCCGCGCAGGACGTGCTTTACCGAGCGTGAGTGGTTGTCCTGCACAAAATCGATAGTGATTCCGTGCGCCGCAAAATCGCGCCGGTTCCAGGATTCCAGAAAAAAACCGCGTTCATCGCGGAAGCATACCGGCTCGATGACAATCGCACCGGGAAGTGGTGTTGTGTGCAGCGTGAATTGCATAATCGTTCTGTTGATCTGTGCAACATGCTGGTGCGTGAGTCGTATCCCGCGCACTGCGTTCAGGCTACTCCGATGTCTCCCACCGTTCTGCTACGGCGACGAACAGAGCGAAATCGTGAAGCGCCGGTGCAATATTAGTGTGAAGGATGGCATAATCGATTGTCCCGTACAGATGTACCAGAATACTCCGCATCCCCGCCGCCTGCTGTAACCGTTCCGCCAGATCGCCCCGGAAGCAACCCTTCCTGCGCTGCCAGACGAAGCGACTTGCAATACGATGTCGGCGTCAGACCACACTCAGCCAGGATGTGAAACGTCCGATCTGCTGCGGCGCCGACCAGCAATTCTAAAATGCGTTCGACCGTATAGTGCTGCGCTTCGATTTCATCGCGGCTCATCTGCGCAAATGGCTCGAGATTACGCAATAATCGCCGCAGGTATGCCAGTTTGCGCAAGAGTACGTCACGCACCACGACGCACCTCTTCAGCGTAGGAGCGTAACGATTCGGCAAGCGCGCGACGAAATGGGAGCGCATCGTTGTAGAGATGCCACAAACGCGCTCGCTCACGTATAATCCGCGCTCTCGCTCGTACACAAGTTTTCCATTGCGCGCAATCTCCCACCCCAGTACCGGGTCGGTCGTCGGCGTCAGCAGTACCAGGCTGACGTCTGCGTCCAGCAGACTCTCGAGCTCTGTCTGCCAGGCGACGCGGTCGAGCAGTGCTGGTGGATGACCAGATTTGAGCGCCAGATCGTAGTCGCTGCCAGGGCGCGCCTGATCGCGTGCGCGTGAGCCAAACAGCACACAGAGCGCTATGTTGTGCGCCTGACACCAGGCAACAAGAGGCTTGAGCGACGGCGCCGCTTCGATCGTCATTCTTCTGCGCTACGCAGACGGCGCAGTTCCGCTTCCAGCGCGCGCAAACGCGACTCAGCCTCGGCACGGGCTGCCGCTTCCTGTCGCGCCCGCTCCGCTTCCTGCCGCGCCCGTTCTTCAGCGCGTTGCGCCCGTTCCGCCGCCTGTCGCACTACCGTTCCATAGTCGCCAATCGCCACACCCTACGCATTATAGCAGACCACGTGGTCCCTCTCGACCCCAAGCCACAGATTGGCAATCACCAGGTGCACCCGTCCATCGGCGTCCATCGGATGCACCACGTAGCGTCCATCTGCCAGCCGATAGTCGAGCAGGCGCAGCCGTCGCCCCCTGCTTCGACCGCCCATGTCGTCAATACTTACATACTGCGCCACGCCCGCCTGCGCGTAGTGCTCCACCTTGCGCTCCAAATCGTTCTCGCACGTCTCCGGCGACGTAATTTCGATAATCAACGCCGGGCGCGCACCCTTGGCCGCCACATCGAACGTGCTCCAGTTCTGCCGCTCCGCAATGCCGGGAATAACCATCACGTCCGGACCGTGCGCCCGCAGGTCGGGCACGTCCCACACGATGCGCACATCGGTCAGCACAATCGCCGCCCCGAATGCCTCCAGACGGGCGCGCAGTACTTCCGTCAGGTAGATGCGGTCGGTTTCGTAGCAATCATTATGCTCGATGAAGTCTCGCACTTCGGGGTGCAGGATATCTTCCAGCGTGAGCGGCACCTGTTCCAGGTGATGAGGGTTGTCAGGGGTTGGACGTGGCACAAAGCTCCGGCTATAGCGGAACGGGTCGGCGTCAGCAGCTGTGCCACGACCAGTCTGGATGGCATCGGTCGTCATAGCTTCAGTATAGCACGAGCGCTGGCGACGCATGGCGCCGGTTACACACCATGTACCCGTTCGTATTCGATGGCCGTGCGGATAATAGCATCGAGATCGAGCGTCGGGCGAAAGCCGGTCAGCGCCGTGAGACGCGAAATATCCGGCACGCGCCGACGCATATCCTCGAACCCGGCTTCATAGGCATGCTCATAGGGTACCAGCACGATCGGTGATGAACTGTTCGCCAGTTTCACCACGCGCTGCGCCAGTTCGAGAATGCTCACTTCCTGCGGATTGCCAACGTTGAAAATCTTTCCAACTGCCTCTGGATGATCGAGCAGAGCAATTAATGCGCGCACTGTATCGCCGACATAGCAGAAGCAGCGCGTTTGCTGTCCATCGCCATACACACGCAACGGCACATCACGGAGTGCAGCCCGAACAAAGCGCGGCACGACCATCCCGTAGCGCCCTGTCTGCCGCGGACCGACCGTGTTGAACAGGCGCACAATGATCACGGGTAGGTCACGCTCTTTGTGGTACGCCAGCGCCAGAAACTCATCGAGCAGCTTGGAGCAGGCATAACTCCAGCGGTTGATCGTCGAAGGACCGAGCACCAGGTCGTCGTCTTCGCGGAAAGGGGCGCGGTCGCTTTTGCCGTATACCTCGGACGTGCTGGCAATCAACACGGGCTTTCCCTTCTTCGCTGCCCAGCGCAACACCAGTTCGGTGCCGTTGACATTGGTTTCGATAGTGCGCACGGGACTTTGCACGATCAGTTGCACGCCGACTGCTGCTGCTAGATGCACCACCGCATCACTCTCGTCGATCAGTTCCGCCAGCACGGCTTCGTTGGCGATGGTATCGAGCGTATAACTGAAGTTTGGGTGCCCTTTGAGGTGGCGAATATTGGCGACCGCGCCGGTAGAGAGATCATCGATGATTGCCACCCGGTCGCCACGCTCGATCAGGGCATCAGCCAGGTGTGAACCGATAAAACCCGCACCTCCGGTGATCAGAATGCTGCGTTGCGCCATGGTGTTCTACTCACTTCCCAATGGTCAACGGTGTTTCTTGTAAGATCGTCCGAAGCACCCCGGCGTCCCATCACTGCCGCGCTTCGATCAGGGTCATAATCGCCTGACGCACCCGCGCCAGACGACTGTCCATTCCCTCCGGACGCAGGTAGAGATCTTCACGAATGCTGCCAACATCGAAGCGAATCTGCGTAATCGGATCGCGATCGGCTTCAGCCGCGCGCACATACGCCTTTGCCAGCGCCTCGTCGATTGCTGCCAGTGTCTGCTCGACACGGGCAAAATCATTCGCCCGCAGCGACGTTTCGGCATCGGTGAGATGATGAAGCGCGCGCATAAGGTACATTGTCGCCCACAACCGCTCGTCCTGAGCACGCAGGTCGATCAGTTCCTGGCGCGTCAGGGCGGCGGCAAGCGGTGCTTCGGTCGGTTGCGGCGACGGAGTAGCGCTAACAGTGAGCGTCGGCATCAGCGAGGGAACCGACGTGGATGGTGAAACCTGAGGCATCGCCGGAGGTTGCTCCAACACCTCCGGCGATAACAGGCGTTGAATACTTAGCGTCAGAACAACAGCCACGAGCGCAGTTATTACGTGCGGCAGCACAGCACGCCACAGATGCGTTGCTCTGCGCTGGCGTGCGCCCGGCGGAGGAGAGTCACCGGACCCGAAACTCATCACAGGTTCAGCCACAAACGAACAGAACTACTTCTCGATCTGCGCCGTCAGCAGAATAGCCTGCGCAATTTCACGCATCGACTTGCGCGTATTCATCGAGAGTTGCTGAATCTTGCGGAAGGCTTCGTGCTCCTTGAGACCCTGCGTATCCATTAAGACGCCTTTGGCGCGTTCGACCAATTTGCGCGTCTCCAGTGTCTCTTTCAGATCGTTGATCTGCTTATCCATCTCGCGGAACTCGTTGTAGCGCGCCAGGGCGATCTCGATTGCAGGGAGCAGTTCCCCTTCGTGGAACGGTTTGACGACGTAGTTGACCACACCAGCCTCACGCGCCCGGTCGACCAGTTCACGATCCGAATACGCGGTCAACAGCAGCACCGGTGCAATCTTCTCTTCGGTCAACACTTTGGCTGCCTGAATACCATCGAGTTTCGGCATTCGGATATCCATAATCACCAGATCCGGGCGCAGTTCGCGCGCCAGATTGATGACGCTGACACCATCACCCGCTTCGCCAACAACCAGATAGCCTAGATCGACCAGCGTCTCTTTCAGGTTCATGCGAATGATCGACTCATCATCCGCAATGACCAGGCGTAGCTGCTGGGACATAGGACATCTCCTCTATATTCATAACCGTTGCACTCCTCTTGGTACGAGTGAACAGCATGTTGATTGCTTACCACAGGATACTATGCGATGTTCGAGTATAACATACCGTCAGAGTGATGGTCAAGAACCGCATTTCCGGATTGGATTACACGATGACCTTTGTTTCCCGCTCCACACGGACTTTACTACACATGAGGTCGTCTCTCCGGTTGACGTTGCGCGGCAAAGAGGCTTCTCCATGCCCGTGGATGGACGTATGATATACTGGCGACGACGCTGATGAGGAAAGAATGATGTATGGATTCGCTTCCCGAAGATCTCGAACTGATCACCCTCCGCCGCCGTGTTGCAACCCGCATCATCGGCAATGTGCTGATGCGCTATGAGCGTGTCGCGTCAACAAACGACATCGTCAGGGAACGCGCACGCAGCGGTTGTGCCGAAGGATTGATCGTTCTGGCAGAAGAACAATCGGCAGGGCGTGGACGCTTGGGACGGAGCTGGGTGGCGCCATACGGCGAGGCGCTGCTGATGTCGGTGTTGCTTCGACCGGTGTGGCTGCCGCCTGGCGAAGCATTCACCCTGACGATGCTGGCGGGAGTTGCGTTATGCGAGGCGGTCGAGCAGGTTGCGACCGTGCGCGCGCGGTTGAAATGGCCCAACGACCTGCTGCTGTTCGCCGATGGCGCGTGGCGAAAAGGCGCCGGTATCCTGACCGAGATCAGCATTGCTGGCGATACTATTGAGTGGGCGATCGTCGGTGTTGGTGTGAATGTCAACCAGGCGCCGGTCGGCGCCGTCAATGGGCGTAATCTCCAGCAGACGGCGACCAGCCTGAGCGTGGCGGCCGGTCAGCGCATTTCCCGCACTGCATTACTGGAAACGCTGCTGACGATCCTTGATGAACGCTACGCGCTCCTGCGGTCAGGGGAGCGTGCAGCATTGTTTACCGACTGGCGCGCACGCCTGGCGTACCTGGGCGAGACCGTGACGGTGAATCTCCCCAACGGCGAGTTGTGCGGCATTGCGGAAGACGTTGCGGCGGATGGCACGTTGCTGCTGCGTGACGCTACCGGTATGCTCCATACGATTCACACCGGCGATGTGGGGGTGTGAACACACATCGTATGGATGCACCCGTCGAAACAGCACGAACGACTGAAACACCCGTTCCTGGTGCAGGCGCTATCCTGACGAGCACAAAGAGGCGACAACCGCTCCACAACCCTGACGCTGCTTTCCGTCGCTCACCGCGATCAATCACCGGCGACGCAACTACTACCCGTAGACTGCGCACCTTCGTCAGAACGGCGACGATAGCGGTTCGTGCCAGGTACCGGCTCCATCACAACCCTCGGTCGTGGCTCGAAGAGGGCATCGAGCGCCTCGCGGATCGTCAGTTGATCGTGGGCCAGGGCATAGACTCTGGCGATCCGCAGCGCGGTTCGCTTGCTGGTTCGCCTCGTGCGCAGGACGCGCATGTAGGTGGCGTAGGGCAAACCAGCAAGCCGACAAAACTCAACCGGCGTCGGGGCAACGGTTGCGATCCGCTCTGCAAAATCGGGTCGTGGCGCATAGGTTTGGGCAAGTTCGTATGGGTATGGCATGACTCCCACGCGCTCCTGATCAATACAGCGGCTAGCGATCCTGTACGACGAATTTGTAGCCAAGGTTGCGCACGGTGATAATATGACGCGGTGCATCGATATCGGGTTCGATCTTGGCGCGCAACCGACGAATATACACGGCGACCAGATTGCTTTCGCCTTCGTAGTCGTAGCCCCATACCTTGCTGAGAATCTGACTGGCGCTCAATACACGTCCGGTGTTTTGCATCAGGTAATAGAGCAACCGGAACTCGATCGGCGTGAGGACGACACTCTGCCCATCTTCGAACAGCACGGTATGTTCGATCGGGTCGAGCGTCAACGGACCCTGCGAAATGCGTGTCACCGGGTTGACCAGATCGCTGTTGCGTCGGCGTAGCACCGCTTCGACACGCGCCAGCAGTTCAGCCGGCTCGAAGGGTTTCACCAGATAATCATCGCCGCCGATCTGCAACCCGGTCACGCGATCCTGTAATTGACCGCTGCCGGTGACAAAAATAATCGGAACGTCCGATACGCGGCGGATCTGGCGGCAGATGTCGAAACCGCTCACTTTCGGCATACCTACATCGAGCAGCACCAGGTCAGGAGAACGCTGTTCCACTGCCTGTAACACGCCAGCCGCGTCGTATGCCTTAATGACCTTGTACCCGGCATCTTCGAGCAGAAAGGACGTCAGTTTGACGCTCGCCAGATCATCGTCAGCCACCAGGATCTCCATTGGTCTCTCCTTAACCTGTGCAACAATAGTCGCCCTGAATGAATAATCGCCGTATCGCGGTTCAGTATATGGCGGTCTATTACCAAAACATTACAAAGGAGTCATAATCCGAGGAGCACCACACGATGAACGACGCAACACAAGACGACGCAACCAGAGGACGGACACGACGCAATAAACGGCAAACCGAAGATGAGCGGTTGCTGGCGCGTCCCCGTACCAGCACCGATTTCCTCAGCACCGACACTTGGCGGGTGCTGCGAATCATGGGGGAGTTTGTCGATGGCTTCGAGATGCTGGCGGATGTCGGTCCGGCGGTCACGATTTTCGGATCGGCGCGCGTCGGCGTTGATGACCCAATGTATCAGGCGGCAGTGGAAGTGGCGCGGACGCTCGGTGAAGCCGGTTTTGCGATTATTACCGGCGGCGGACCCGGTATTATGGAAGCGGGCAACCGTGGTGCGCGCGAAGCAGGAGCGCGGTCGGTCGGTCTCAATATCGAACTTCCCTTTGAACAGCACCTCAATCCGTATGTTGATACGTCGGTGACGTTCCGCTACTTTTTCGTGCGTAAGATGATGCTGGTTAAGTATGCGCAGGCGTTCGTGATCTTCCCCGGTGGATTCGGTACGCTCGATGAGTTGTTCGAGGCGTTGACGCTGGTGCAAACTGGAAAGGTGTGCAACTTTCCGATCATTTTGTTCAACAGCGCGTACTGGCAGGGGCTGCTGAACTGGATGCGCGAAACGGTTCTCCCGGCGCGCAAGATCGCCGCCGCCGACATCGATCTGCTGATCGTCAGCGACTCGGTCGATGAGGTGCGCGATCTGATCGTGCGTTCAGCGTATGATACGCAGTGGCGCACCGGTACAGAGGCGGCAGCGCACGAGGTGACCCGCCGTGTCCTTGGACGACGATCGGAGTAAGCGGAGGACAGGCGACGGAGTGCTGTCGCCTGCACCGGGCAGTTACGATCCGTGAGGTGCGGGCTGAAGCTCTCCAGAGCGAGAGCCTCCGCGCGGCTATGAAGACGCGCAGTTATTGTGCCTCTGCCGGGTGTGCGGCGTTTCGCCTGCATCCGATGCGCGCGCAGGGGTGCACTCATTCTGCTTCCGCCTGCGTCTCCAGAGTAAGCAGGATACCCAGATGGGCGTATATTTCCTGTGCCAGCGCCCAGGCTTTTGGTTCGATGACCAGACAGCGGTCGGTTGTACCGACCGCCATTCTGCGCAGCAGATGACGGTGTGGCGGCGGCAGCGGGTGCGCCGGCAGCACGATGCGTTCCCCCTCGCGTCGCGCCGTCAGGCGCCCGGTGGTCACCCCAGCATACCCGTGCATCAGCACCGTAGTCTCATCGACAGTGCGGAGCGTTGCACCTGCGGCAACCAGCGCATAACGTGCAGCACCGCGCCCACGCCGCCTCCGGATCACCTGCCCCTGACGAACGACACCACCGGTTATTCCGTCGCGCACCTCGACGGGGACCGGGACCCAGTCGAGGCGCTGTGGATCGAAGACGCTCCAGCGTTCGTCATCCGGCAGCGGAAGCCAGAACTGCGGTCCCACTGGAAGCGGCGGCGGCAGCGGCGGAAGATGACGGATGCGATCCTCGAGCGTCAGGACGCGAAATCCGCGCCCGCGCAATCGCGCCAGCAATCCCTCACGGCGCCACGAGCGCAGCCTGAAGAATTGCCCCTCCAGATCGCCTTCACGCTTCAGGATGGTGTTCGCACGCGGGTCGCGCACAAAAAACCGTCCCGGCGTCATCTCCTCGATATCGTAGGGTTTGCCTTCACGTGCCATAGAACTGAACCGCTCACTCCCCTTCATGCAAGCCGGTCACAACGATATCGGTCACGTCTGCCGCGCGATAGCGTCGATCGGCGGCGATCAGGTCGCGACGGATCTGCGCCATTTCGACGAGATACGCACGTTCGAGCGATATCAGCCAGTTCGCCTGGTGCAACAGATTAATGACCCCATACACCTCATGGTATCCTTCCCGATGCCACGCCGCACTCGTCAATCCACGCAGCAGGTTCAGGGTTTGCGCCCGCGTTGCATGATAGGCATCCATCACCCTGTCAATCGGTTGATCACGATACACCTGTGCCGATTCCAGGGTCGGAAGATGCGCCGACGGAAGAACCGGTCGACTGGTTTCGAGCAGCAACCAGGCATGCTGACGAAAGATTGCGTCCAGGTCGGCAAGGTGACCGATCACCTCTTTCAACGATGGCGTGGTTTCGTTCAAACGCCGGGATAGCATCTCCTCGTCCAGTCCCGCTGCCAGCGTTCGTATCGCCGCTTCCGTATGCTCCAGAAAGGTCATAATTGCGTGCGGACCGAGCGTTCCCATTCCTTCGATGGCGCGGAACGCTTTGTGCGCTTCGGGAACTGTGCCACACCGCGGACACACGCCTTCGAGCGCACCTTCACGGATCTCGCCGCATGTGGAGCAGATGAAGAGATCTCCCAGTTCACTGGCGCGCAGGTCGCGCCCTTCAGCCACAGCGCGCTGCGCCCGCGCCAGCAATTCGCGCGCAAACGGCGTCACGCCAGTGATCCGGTCGGCGGGAATATCGCCGATAACAGCGCCGGAAAAAGCGCCAGCAACATTCTCTGCCGTCGAACGCACAAGTCCCTGACGGCGGAAGGCATTCCCGGCACGCGCCAGACGCGCAGCGCTCAGTGCGTCGAACAGACGCGCAATGTTGAAACAGCGATCCCGACGCGCCTGTTCCGCCCAGAGATGGTATGCGACGTGTCCCATGCTCGCAAGAGCGAACATTCGGGCTGCATCATTGTGGGTATCTGTCATGGCACCAGTCGTCTGTCTGTTGAACAACCCGGCAATTCTATCGCAGCATCATACCACCATCTGCCGTCCGTCGTCTTGATCACCGGTAGCAAACACAGCAACTCGCTGTCGCATATATAATGCACCCTGTTCAGCATAGTCAAAGATGAACCATGCGTGTTGCGATTATCCACGATTACCTGAATCAGTATGGTGGCGCCGAGCGGGTGCTCGAAGCGCTGCACGACCTGTTTCCCACGGCGCCGGTGTATACATCGATCTACGATCCCGCCGCAATGCCCGACACTTACCGCACGTGGGATATTCGCCCATCGTGGATGCAGCGTCTCCCCGCCTGGCGTCGCCTGTTTCGCGCGTATGTCCCACTCTATCCGCTGGCATTCGAGAGTTTCGACCTGAGCGCGTATGATTTCGTGATCAGCAGCAGCAGCGCTTTTGCGAAAGGCGTAATCCCGCAGCCGGATGCGGCCCATGTGTGCTACTGTCACACGCCGATGCGGTTCGCCTGGCGCACCTCGGATTACCTGGCACGCGAAGGATTTGGCGCTGTACGCCGCACAGCGCTGACACTGCCGCTCACACTGCTGCGCCTGTGGGATGTGGTATCGACACAACGGGTGGATGCATTCATCGCCAATTCGCGCGCCGTGGCACAACGCATCAGGCGCTACTACAGGCGCGAGGCAGTTGTTATTCCGCCGCCGGTCGATCTGCCGCCATTCTGCGACGCACCGCCCGGCGCGTACTTTCTGGCGGGTGGACGATTGATCCCGTACAAACGGCTCGATCTCGCGGTTCAGGCGTTCACGCGGTTGGGTTTGCCGCTCAAAATCTTTGGCGACGGGCGTGATCGCCAGCGTTTGCAGGCGATGGCAGGACCGAATATCACATTTCTGGGGCGCGTAAGCGAAACAGAACGACGTACCCTGTTCGCCGGTTGCTGTGCTTTCGTCTTTCCAGGCGAGGAAGATTTTGGCATTGCACCACTCGAAGCCATGGCTGCCGGTCGTCCGGTGATTGCCTACGCTGCCGGAGGCGCGCTGGAAACAGTGATTGAAGGGGTTACCGGTCGTTTCTTTCGTGAACATACGGTCGAGGCGCTGATGGAAGCAGTTGCTGCGCTGCTGACGGAACGCTACGACGCATATGCTATCCGGCGTCACGCCGAGACCTTCGGACGGGCGCGATTTCTTGCGCGTATGCGGGCATTCATCGCATCTGTCGGGACGTTGCAGGTTTGCCCTGAGCAGAGCGATGATAAAGGTTGGGAGGTGAATTGAAGGTTGCGTACCGACCGGTCGTAGCAGCGGAGTGGGAAGAGGCATCGGGAGGACGCTGCCGCGCTGTGCCCGACAGGTTTTGTTCTCTATGCCTGTTGCAACATACATCTTCATTGTGCGGCGTCGCTGGTTGCTGGTTGTGACTCCGGCGATCATTGCATTGGTGGTGAGCCTGGGTGTGGCGTTGATCGAACCGCCACGCTACCGGTCCTCCGCCGAACTCCTGATCACGCGCAGCGAGGACCGCCGTTTTGACACCGAAGACGCTCTGGCGTATGATCTACCCGCAATCATTAAGGGGGCGCCGTTCAGCGTCGAGATCAGTAGCGCATTAGCGCGCGTCGGTGTTGTCATCTCGCCAGAACAGGTGCGTGCGGCGCTAGGCGCATCAAACCGGCGACGTGTGGTGCAGATATGGGCAGAAACCGGGGACCCGGCGCTGTCTGAAGCACTGACCGCAGTCGCGGTCGATGTGGTGCAGCAACGCGGACTGGCGTTGTGGGGTGAGCCCTCGGCAACCCCTGAACGCACCCTAGTCAATGTTGTTGTGCTCGAACCGCCGGGTCTGGCAGTGCGAACTAACGACTGGCGTGCAACCATTGTCACGGTGGTGTTGCGCGGATTGGCCGGGCTGATAGCCGGTGCTCTGCTCGCTCTCGGTGCGTACCGGTGGGAAACTGTGCGCGCCTCGTCAGACTGGGCAACAGGAGGATAATATGCAATTTTCCGATTATCTTGCCGTGCTGCGTCGTCGCTGGTGGGTTATCCTGCTGACGATGGTGGTGGCAGTGGCAAGCGCGCTGATATTCAGTCGCCTCCAGGAGCGCGTCTATCGCTCAGAGGCAAGTTACCTGGTCGTGCCAAACCGGATCGACAACGGGCTGTCGATTGTGCTCCAGAACAGCATGAGCAGTTTCCGTGAGATGGCGCTGGCGCGACCACAGTTGCAGAAGATCAGCGATGAACTCAAACTCGATCGGACGCCCGAATGGTTGCTGAAGCGCATCGCGATCCAGCCGCGCCCAGACGAACGCAAGATGATCGTGCAGGTCGATTACCCCGATCCGGCGACAGCGCAGCGGCTGGCGGATGCCATCGGCAACAACATGGTGGCGCTGGTCAGCGCGCGCAACAACTTTCTCGAAGGAACGGATCGGATCAGCATGACGGTTCTGGAACCGGCGACGCCACCAGTGCTCCACCGACCGCAAACGCGCGTTAATATGCTTGCTGGCGCGGTGCTCGGTCTAGTACTCGGCGTACTGCTGGCATTCGTACTGGAGGCGCTCGACGACACCATCAAAACACCGTCCGATGTCGAACGGTATGTTCAATTGGCGACGCTTGGCGCCATTCCCGCGGTGGGTAGCGATCCCAGAGGAATGATGTTCACCGCGAGACGTGCACGCAAGAACGAAGAGCTAGAAGCTGTTTCGTAGCCACAACGACCGCGTGGCAGTGGAGCGCACTGCCGGTCTGACAGCACGGCATTACTCTGTGGGCGTTGTAAAGGTCTGGTTTCGCACATTACCTGCATCAACGGGATCGAGATACAACGCGAAGAAGCGCCTGAGTTTCGCAAGAACACCGCGTGCCCTGGGCACAGGCAACTGAAGTGCAGCGAACAGATGAATACCAACGGATACGCCGACTCTCTGCTGATTGCGCTGCGTGACCCACGTTCGCCCGCAGCGGAAGCATACCGGACGCTACGAACCAACATCCAGTTTTCCAGCCTTGACAGGCCGCTGCATACTCTGCTGGCAACGAGTACCGCGCCCGACGAAGGAAAATCGACCACGCTGGCGAACCTGGCGGTCACAATCGCCCAGGCAGAACAGCGTGTCATTCTGGCAGACTGCGATCTGCGTCGCCCCTCGCTCCACACGTTGTTTGGGCTATCGAACGACATCGGGTTAACCAATATGATCCTGGCGCATGATGATGCGCCGCCGCCGATCCAGGAAACAGGGGTGCCAGGGTTGAGCCTGCTGGCGAGCGGTCCGCTACCGCCGCGTCCCGCCGACATCCTCGGCTCGCGTCGGATGGAAGCGGTCATCCAGCGGTTGCGCGGGATGGCCGATATGGTCCTGTTCGATACGCCGCCGGTTATTGCAGTCACTGATGCCGCTGTACTGGCGACGCGCGTCGATGGCGTGCTGCTGGTGCTCGAAGCGGGACGTACACGCCGCGACCGGGCACGCCGGGCACGCGAGATACTGGAGAAGGTCAAAGCCAACATTATTGGCGTGGTCTTGAACGGCGCACACTTCGACGGCGGATACGGCTACTATGCGTGAGGCGTACAATTCCGGCATATTGCCCGACTTCGCGCCCTGTGATACAATAATCGCACTGTCGATCGTGTGCGCCAGTTGTAAGACAAGAATAGCTCATCATCGTGCCTGAGGAGACTGGCGTTTACCACTCTGACGCAGAGCGATGGAGATCGCACCATGCCCGATTATCCAATCCGAAATCCGGCAGTTGTTCTGGTGGAGGACGAGCCTGATATTCTTATCATCCTTCATCGCCTCATGCGCGATCTCACCGGAGGGTATGATATTGTAACGGTCAGCAGCGGCGCTGAAGCGCTGGCGCAGATTGCGCTGCGCCCCGTGCCACTGGTTATCACCGACTACAATATGCCGGGGATGAATGGGTTGCAGTTGACCGCTGCAATCAAAGAAACATCTCCCGATACGCGCGTGGTACTCATTACGGCTTACGCCACTCCCGAACTGGAAAAACGCGCCCGCGAGCAGCGCGTCGATTATTACCTGCCCAAACCTTTCCCCCTCGATCGGCTCGAGCAGATTGTGCGCGACGTACTGCACTGAGCGTGTTGTTGCGAGCGCCACAATCTGACACGCTCGCACCTGATGTCGGCTCAGAAGCATCACCCGACGACTGCGAAACGCACATCAGCAGACTGGTATCCCGTCCTCTGTCATGCTCAGGAGGGATATGTCCATCTGGCTGAGGTGACAGTGAAAAGGGCCTGCCCGGCAGTCAGGCGAAGTGGTGCGATCAACTGCTGCTCTTTCGCTTCACGCGGCAGGCGTCGGGAAATTAAGACAGGAGATAGGTGACAGCAATGCCGCTGCTCAACCAATCGGACTGCTCGCAGCAGCATTTCCAGCCGTTACCCATACATCCGATTATCAGGACCGGGTTGTCGTTCGCCAGGGTAATGGTCGTAGTCGGCGTTGGTCATCTCGTGTTGCATAGCATGGCGCCTGGCAGTGTTCACCGATGCGGCGCCTCAGCATCCCAACGCTTGAGACTGCTCCGGCGCTGCCCGTGTCGGACGACCTGCGATAGCGGACGATCCCAACTGGCCCACTCCCCATCAGCCACACTGCCGACGTTGCGCACGCCTGTGCCCTGGAAGACGCACCTGAACGGGTTGCCGGGACATTCCCACAATGGTGCACCAGGCGCGACAACCGTCTGGCTGAGGAGACGCCGCGCCAGGGGAAAGACGTGGCAATGATAGGGACGACACAGGCATCGTCCGCTAGATGCACGCCAGGCCGCCCCCTTCGCTTGTGAATGTCGGCGAGCGACGCATGCTTCCGCTCGCCAAACCACGCGACGCTGGCATTCCCGCGAGCTCGATCCCCGTAGGGCGGCGAAGGCAGTTTCTTCGCCTCCCCTACCTGTCGCCTTCCCCGCCCGGCAGAATGGTCTGGCCAAGCTCTAATGTGCAACAGCTTCTGGGGGTTCGAGGGAATACGTATGGACCAGTGCAACATCTGCCGCATTGGGACGTTCCAGTACGCGGCTCTGGTCTCCCCTCTCCCGCGTGCGCGCTATACATTACCCATAACTCGGATAATACATAGCCCGCGTGCGGGAGCGGGGCCGGGGGTGCGGGCTGTGAGTCGGCGGGTTCAAACCCTGCCGCACGCCGTGGAAGCCCCTGCGGGGCTGGCCTAGCGGCGGGAAGCGGCGCCGGACGTACTGCTTGGATAGCCCCGGCAGGGCGCTCCGTTGGCGGGGGAGCGCCGATCGACGGGTTGTGCGGCGCCGCGGGGGACGGCGTGCCAGCCTGTGGGTCAGGCGTCCAGCCAGCGCACCATCTGCCACGGCCAGCACCTGACGGCGGCGGCGGGGATGGCTGCACGCGGGCTGAAAGCCCGCGCCACGGGCGTCCCGCACCCCAGGAACGGTCGCGCTGGCATGCTGATCATGCCGCAGGACGCTGCGGCGCGCATGACCGCCTGGTGTGCGTGACGAACGATGCACCGGTCCATCACGCTGTGCGATGAGGGGTTATACCGGCTGTTGGGTAACATGTGGGTCATACATAGCGCAGCGCGGGAGACGGGTCCGGGGGTGAGAGTCTCCAGGTCATCCCCCAGCCCTATCTCCCGTACATACACGCATGTTCTGCCAGCCATGAACCTTTGGAGAAAAGGCGTTGTGCAGGACGGGGCAACGCATATGTCGCCACGCCAGACGCGCGCCAGACTATTCCAGGTACTCCTGCCGGGTACGTGACGGGTCATAAACAGCAGCCTTCTGAGCGCATTCCCGGTGCACCGGAGCGCGGAGACGAACGATGAACCCAGCGCTGCATCCCCGCACTCCGGTTTCCGGCTCGCTTACCCGCCGCCTCCCATCCGCCGCTTGCGCTCCGCCAGATAACCTTGGATCGCCAGGAACGAAGGGCGTGGACTCCAGTCGGGGTTCAGGATGCCAAACGACGCCTGCTCATGATCTGGATTGCCCTGCGCTCCCCAAAGCACTGCAAAGTTCATATTCCACAGAAATGCAACTCCGACCCACGGTTCGCCCTCCGGCGTGCGATAGAATTCATCGATGCGCTTCATCGCAGCAATGATGTAGTCACGCTGCTGTTCGAGCGAAACATAGTTGCCGAACTCATAGCCAGGGGTATTGTTCGGTGTTGCCCAACCAAACTCGGTGATCCAGATCTGATGATCGCCAACCCCTTCTTCGACCATAAACTTGCGCACATTCTCGACATGGCGGAAGTAGTGTGTCGGATGGTCATTCCAGCAACGATCCGGCGCCGGTTGACATCCTTCGATGTAACTCGGCTTTTCGGGCCAGAGAGTGTCGGGCGGATTGGCAGCGCCGCCGGGGTGCACTGCCTGGGCATCGAAATAATCCTTGATCAGCCCGTCTTTATATTCATACATTGCCCGGTAATACCGCTCGTCGGAGACTGCCAGCGACGGATCATCGACGCCGCTCGACGAGGGTGCGCCCGCCAGCACGAAAATGCGCGGCTCGACCGCCTTGATTCGTTTGTAGCACTCGACCAGGATTTCGACATAACGCCCGGCGTCCTCGACGGTTACGCGACCACCGTTTTCGACCGCCAGGTTCTGTTCGTTCCAGATCTCGATCGCCTTGATCTTCGTGCCATACCGTCGAACCATTGCCTCAACGAAATTCCCCATAGTCACCGGATCGCGTGGCAGGCCATTCGTGGGATTGTAGAACGACGGCGCTTTGACGATGCTGATCAGCAGATTGAGATTCCGCGCAGCGACGTCGTCGACAATGTCGTCAAGTTCACCCCACTTGTAATCGCCCGGTTCCGGTCCTTCGATGTCCTTCCACTGAATCTGCTGGCGCACCCAGGTGTATCCGGCAATTTCGGTGAGTGTCAAGACCCGCTCGCGGTCGGTGTAGTAGAGGTGCGCAACAACCCCGTGCTCCGCCTGCGGCAAGCGGAGCGGGAAGATCAACTCAACCGGTGTAGCCGTGGGCGCCGGAGTAGCAGGCGCTGGCATCGGATCATCTGTAGCGACGGTTGGTGAGGGCGGAATGGGATTGACTGTTGCCGCTCCAGAAGGCGTGGTCGGTGCAATGATCACTGCTGTCGGCGGTGTGGTTCCCTGTGAGGCTGGCGCGCCGCCGCATGCGGCGAAGAGTGGCGTCAGCAAGCCGAGCAACGTCACAAGCGCTACCTGACGCCAGAGGAGAGGAATCTTCACAGCTGTGCTCCTTCGATCCAGACGAACTACGACTATTGAGCATCCTGCCGACCATACTGGCGACAGACCATCACTATTATAGTCGAGCGTGAGACGTTCGCCGATAGAAGCGGGCTGATATGCGTGTGATTCATTGCTGGCGTCGTTCTATCACCTGAATCTTCCGGCGCTCAATCCGTATCTTTCCTGGAGCGGGTTTTGGAAATGCCCTGATGTACGCCGTTGCATTCGGCGAGAGCGAAGGTGCCTTACCCTGGATCGCTCCGTGAAGGCGAAATGCCCGCGCTCCGTGGCACATAGAGCGGATTGTGGACGAACACCAGTATACTGCGCATCGTGTTCTACCACATGTGAGACCACACAGGTGAGGAGGAAAGCAACTCTCGTCGAGCGGCGGAACAGAAACGCCATCGCGGGGAAGCATCATCTGGCGAGCAGGAAAGCCGCGGGCTGCAGGCGCGTCAGGAAGCCGAAAAACCAGTTATATCTTCACATCCGCGCGTAGAAACGCGGTATATCTCGTGAGCACAACCGGATGCCGTCAGACGGAGACGCGCATCGCCACCGCATCGAGCAGACGACGCACCTGGGTCAGCAGGGTATGACTGCTAAACGGCTTCTGCAAGAAGGCGATGGTTGGATTCTCGACGCCATCCGGCAACTGACGCGCATACCCGGACATGCACAGAATTCTCGCGTCAGGATAGCGCATCTGAAACCACATCACCAGTTCGGCACCGCTCATGCCGGGCATAACCAGATCGGTCAGCAGCAAATGAACAGGAGCGCCGGCAAGCAAGGCAACGACCTGCTGCGCCTCGTGTCCGTTGCCGGCTTCAAACACGGTATACCCATAATCACGCAGTATCCGCACCGCCAGTTGCCGCACCGCCGGTTCATCTTCGACAACCAGGATCGTTTCCAGCCCTCCTTCCGGTTGAGCATCGCTCTGGATATCGTCCACCTGCACTGCCAGACCAGAAGCATACGGCAGAAAGACCGCGAACCGGCTCCCCGTTCCCGGTTCGCTCTCGACATGGATGAAGCCGGAATACTGCTGGACAATGCCCAGACAGGTCGCCAGACCAAGACCAGTGCCCTGACCTGACGCTTTCGTTGTGAAATACGGCTCGAAAATATGCGCCATGACCTCTGCATCCATGCCGATGCCGGTATCTTCAACCGTAATGCAGACAAACGGCATCACTGCTGAACCTCTATCTCCGGCAGCCATCTCAGTCACGGACGTGGTGATCGTCAGCGCGCCGCCATCCGGCATGGCATCACGCGCGTTGACGATCAGGTTCATCACCACCTGCTCGAATTGATGCGGATCAATAATGATCGAACAGGGATACGGCGCCGGCGCCCATATAAAGCGAATGTCCTCGCCGATCAGGCGGCGCACCAGCGGGAGCGTCCCTGCGATCACCTCATTGGCATCGACTGTCTGGGGATGACCGGGCTGGCGCCGGGCAAAGGCAAGCAACTGACGCACCAGACTCGCCGCACGTCTGGCGCTCTGCTGGATCGTCTGCACATCCGCGTATGCTGGCGAGTCGGGCGGCATTGTCGCCAGTACCAGGTCGGCGCTGCCACTGATGACGGTCAGAATATTGTTGAAATCATGAGCCACGCCGCCTGCCAGTCGCCCGATAGACTCCAGACGCTGCGCCTGCATCAACTGCGTCCGCAATCGCTCGCGTTCAGCTTCTTCCTGCTTGCGTGCAGTAATGTCGAAGAAGATCGTTGCGAACTGGTCTGGTCCGAGCGGTGAAACCGAGATGAAGAAGTGTTTCTGCATGGGCGCAAAATAGACCTCGAAATGCGCCGGTTGACCAGTCACCGCCACTGCGCTGAACTCTGCCAGGTAGGGCGGTTCAGGTGTACCGTACACATCGGTTGCAAGACGATGGATGACATCATCACGGCGCAGGTTGAGGATACGTTCGTACTGATAATTGACTTCGATAATCTCATAATTGGTAACTCTGCCGTGCTCGTCGTAGATTAAGCGGTGCAGCGCCACTCCTTCCAGCATATGATCGAACAACGAACGGAAGTGCTGTTCGTGCTGCCGAAGCGCTGTTTCAGTACGCTGGCGGTGGATGGCGCTGGCGATCAACTGGCCGGTTAACCGAAATGCTTCAATTGCGGCATCGGAGAGATCGTGTGCGCGACGTATTGTGTCGAAACCGATCCACCCGATGAACGTTGCACCGACAAACAGCGGAATAGCCGCTACCGTCTTGAGTTGAAGCACGTCGAGCACCTGTCGCAGCACCTCGTTCTCGGGCGTATCGGGAATATCGGCAACCTGCGTGGCGACCACTTCGCCCCGTCGCAACCGGTCGATCCACGGGGCGAACTTCGACAGGACAACCGGTTGCAGCCGTTCGTTGCTGTATGTCGCCGCCGGATGGAGATACTCATAGGCAATGGTCGCGTGGTCGCCATCCGGCGTAAACAGGGCAATATAACTGCGCTCGACGCCGGTGAAGGCAGCGACTTTCTGCAGGACGTCGATGATGTGTGTGTCGATCTGCGTCACTTCGCAGCACACGAAATCGTTGGCTGCGTGCTGGATCAATTGAATGAACGGCAACCGGTTGCGGAGCAACGCCTGATTAAGCTTGCGCTTCGTGGTATTACGCCAGATCAGCAGTCGCCCGTTAATCCTGCCATCATCCCCAACGAGCGGACTGATTTTGACTTCGAAGATCTGGCGGGGCGATTGCTGGTCTTCGACTTCCAGCACCTGTTCAACCGGCTCACGGCAGGCCTGCACCAGCACGGGCCACAACGCCAGCAGATCCTCGATCCGTTGACCAAAGAGCGACCTGCCACTCGGAGCGAAGAGGCGCTGCGCCGCCGGATTCAGATCAATAATCCGGTTACGTGTATTGACAACGATGATGGCATCGCTTATCATCTCGACAACATGCTCACGCGCAATCGGTGCAAGCGACAAGAGCCGGTAGCGAAACATGCCCCACAGTATTGCCAGCCCCGCGCCTGCAACGGCAAGCGGAGTGATATCCAGCGGCATAAAGGGGTGTAGTTCGAAGAGTTGTAGCACGTTGGCGATCCACGGCGCGAGCGCACCGATGGCAATGATCGCGGATTGTCTCCGCTGCAACGACGCCTCATCGCGCGCCGCGCGCCAAAACAGAACCGCGCCAAGCACGAACAAGGCATAGGAATAGACAACAAACACCCATAGCCATGGACCGGGCGTAACGCTGAGGAGCGCAAACGGTCCTTCGTTCACCAGTGTCACCTGCTGATAGTACAGACCATGGGCGCTATTTGTCCAGTTGAGTGCAATTGTGGCTACCGGAACGATGTACCAGGGTACGCCGCGCCAGCGCAGAAGCCACGTCGCGCGTTGGGTATAGGCGATAATGAAGCGTAAGTAGAGGACCGGCAGGAACGCAACGCTGAGATACGCAATACCCCCCCAGACCATTTTGATCGTCAGCGACGCGCTGACCAGTTCCAGACCATACGCCAGCGTCCAGATAATGGCTGTCACCATCAGCACCACCAGTTGCGTTGCGCCAGCGGTCATACGCTGCCGCCAGGCATACAGCGCGACTGCGGTTTCAATCAGGGCTGCGACGATGAGAAGCGAAACAAAAACCGACAGCAACCAGACCATCAACCCCCTTCCAAACACAACGGGTCAAGACACCTGCCATTTCCGACAAACATCTTGACCGCGTAGTCAGTGCACTGATCGCAAGCCAGACGATCAGCCGCTCTTCATCGCGCCCGATTGTATCACTAATACATAACCTGCATGCACGCCCCTCTTCACACCATCTCCAGCGCCTGCGTCAGGTCAGCAATCAGGTCGTCTGGATGCTCGACGCCGACCGAGAGGCGGATCATTGCCGGAGTGATTCCCAGTTCCAGCCGCTCTTCAGGATCGACATCGGCATGGGTCATCGTCGCCGGGTGTTCGGCGAGCGACTCGGTACCTCCCAGGCTGACTGCCAAACGGATCAACTTGAGCGCATTCAACAGTCGAAACGCTTCCGCCTCGCCACCGACGACCTCGAACGAGATCATACCGCCTGGGGCGCTGCACTGACGCTGATATACCGCGTACTGCGGGTCGTCCTCCGTCAGGCACCCCAGGTAATGGACTCGCGCCACCTTCGGATGACCGGTCAGGAATGTCGCCACATGGCGCGCGGTTTTCATCTGCGCAGTCATGCGTAATTTGAGCGTTTCCAGGCTGCGCAGCAGCAACCAGCCGGTATGCGGCCCGGCCATCGTGCCGAAGATGGTGCGGAGTACTTTGACCTGCGCCAGCAATTCGTGACTTCCCAGACAGACGCCGGCGATGACATCACTGTGCCCGCCGATGTATTTGGTGGCAGAATAGAGCACCAGGTCGGCGCCGTGCCTGAGCGGTTGTTGCCAGAGCGGACCCAGGAAGGTGTTATCCACGGCGATCAGGATACGGCGCGTGCCGCTCAGTCGCTGCGCCAGCGCAGCAAAAGCAGCAATATCGACCAGATCATTCGTCGGGTTAGCAGGCGTTTCGATGAAGATCAGCGCCAGACGTTCGGCAAGCCCAAGGCGACGAAGGTGAAGTTCCGCCTGTTCTGGCAGCGTCCCGGCGTGAAATCCAACCACACGGATACCAAACTGTGGCAGAATGTGTTTGAAGAGGAAGTCGGTACCGCCGTACATCGGTTCGCTGTGGAGCAGCACATCCCCTGGACGCAGGAACGTCAGCAACGTGGTAGTGATCGCAGCCATGCCGCTAGCAAAGACGGCTGCCGCTTCGGCTTCGTCCCATAAGGTCAACCGGTCTTCGAGAATTTCGAGATCGGGGTTGTTCAGGCGACTGTAGATCAGTCCCATCTGCTCCCCATCCCGCTGCGACCGCAGACCATACGCCAGTTCAAAGAACGCTTTACCTTCTTCGGCAGACTTGAAGATAAACGTCGAGGTCTGAAAGATCGGGATCTTGGCTGCACCCTCCGACCATTCGGGGCGGTAGCCATAACTCATCATCAGGCTTTCGGGGTGCAGCGGTCGTCCGTTCAGGTATCCTTCCGGTTTGCGCTCTGCCATAGAATGCCTCCTTGCAAACAGGCGGAACGTCACTGTTCCGCCGCTATCCATGCCGCGGACCAAAAAACCATTGCGCAATGCGCATTTCATCGACTGCCAGGCGTTGCCGCACGACCTCAGTATAGACTACGTTGTAATCGTAAGGAACACTGCGCAACGATACGATGCCATCCTCGATGACGATATAGTGCGCCTCCCGATCCGGATCGTCCTGCCGACGGTAGGAAACGCTGCCGGGATTAAGCCAGACCTCGCGTTCACCCAGGATCATCATGCCCTGACGATGCGTATGCCCCAGGATCAGGCGATTGATTGCATGTTCGGGGAAACGGGAGCGGCAGAATGATCGATATGCGTGGCGACTCAGAATAAGATCGTAATTGCGGTAGAGGTGGGTCATACCATAGCGGATGCCGTCGAGTTCGAACGTCACCGCTTCCGGCAGCGACATTAGAAAGTCAACATCGGACGCACTCAACTGACGGGCATTGTGGTGGCGCCACTGCAGAGCGTTCTCAGAGACGTGCCAGAGCGCCGGTTCATGAAATGTCTCGGCGACCTGACGATCATGGTTGCCCTGAACGCATACGACATTGTGCGCACGCATCCAGGCGAGTGTTTCACGCGGATACACGCCGTAATCGACGAGGTCGCCGGCACAGTAGATCGCGTCGGCATCGCCTTCGCGCACCCAGATCGCTTCCAGTGCGACGACATTGCTGTGAACATCGGAAAGGATCAATGCTTTCATCGAGATATAGGATACCAGAAGTTGGGACAGTGGATGGTGAGAACCAGGAACTGAGAACTGAGAACCGAGAACTGAGAACTAGGAATGTGCGGATGCAACACATGTGGCGCGGTTTGTCGCACCTGCTGGGGTGAACGGCGACAGCGGGGCATGGGAGTGAAGGAAATCCGGGAACTGAACCGTCGGGTGTATGATAGGAGCGCACCGCAATGACCGAAAGTGGAATGCGCGATGATCCACGAACAGGTAACGCCAGAGGAATGCGGGTGCTTTGCGTGGCGCCGTGGGCGGTCGGATGCTACATGGCAGCGGCAATTGGCGGCAGGGTGCAGGAAGTGCGTGAACTGCCGGCGCTGCGCACGACGCTGCACCGGGCGCTGGAGCGCGATTGCGAACACAATCTGATCGGCGCTGTCGCGGCAACCGTGCTCTGTGAAACGCCGTCGGAGAGACGCCGGTCATGGCAATCCGGGGATCGCCCGGCGATACTGCGCGCAGTTACTAACGCATAGAGCGTTGCCGCAAGACTGCCATCCAGTCGCGCCTTTCGTCGCCGGTTGATGGAACTGGCACGAGCTATGTTCTGCATTCCAAAACTCCTGTGCTCTGCATCTTCCTGCCCCCCCGCTTCACAATCATACTACTCCGCCATGCCACACTGCATCCATCCGTATCGCCATCAGCAGCGCACGAGCCAGATCGGCGCCGGTGGCATACCGATGCGACAGGGGACCGGTTGCGCGGGTGATGACCTGCGCCAGCGATGGCGACGGCGTCGGAATGACCGCTGCCAGCGTCTTCCCGACAGCGTACAGGTCGTTGCCCGGCAGCACCAGCCCGCGCAACTGCTCCGGGCTGGCAAACTCCGGCGTGCAGGTGATCGCGCCCGGATCGTAGGGGATATTGATGCATCGCGCCGAACCCCAATCAATGACTGTCAGCGCGCCGCCAGGCGCCAGGATCAGATTGGCAGGCTTGATGTCCTGGTGCACATACCCGGCGCGGTGCAGTACGTCGAGCGCCACGCATACCTTCGCCAGCAGCCGGACGATCCCCGGAGCGGAAAGCGCCCCGGTCGCCGACAGTTCCTCGACCGTGCGCCCTTCGATGTACGTCATCACCATGGTGCTGCGTCCGTCGCACTCCTGGTAATCGATATAGCGCGGCGCCAGGATCGGAACATGCTCCAGTTCGAGCCAGAAGAGCATTCCCGCCTCACGTCTCAAATCCCGGTTTGCCACATTGGGCAGCGTTCGCTTGATGATCACGCGCTGCCGGGTGCGTTCATCGTGCGCCAACAGCACCTCGTGCAGCGCCGTTCGGCGGAGACGTGTCAGCTCACGGTACTCCGGGAAGCGACGCGACACGGACGCATACTGGAGCGCCGCCTGTGACGCGCGCCGGAAAAGGGGAACAGTCACCCCCTCAGACACCTGCTGACGAACGCGCTGCCCGGAGATGCGCGGTGAAGGTGCCGGACACCGGGACGCGCGCGTGCATGCGGCAGATAGCAGACAGAACGACACATTACAGCGGATGTGGTCGAAGAGCACGACGATCCGCTCGATACCCAGCAGACCGAGACCAACCGACAGCAGAAAGGTGAAATCGGCTGCGCGCGTCTTCTTCTCGCCCAACACCAGCACGATCAACGCCACAACGATCAACGCGAACGCAAATCGTCTCACGAGGTCTCGCACAAATCGTTTCATGAGGACCTCCACAGTGCTGGAATGCGTTGTAATCGAGCGAGTTCCTCCTGCAACCGTCGAAATGGAGTAATGTTGCGCACCGTCACTGTCCGATCATCGCAGGTGAACGTGATGTGACCGTAATCGAACAGGAGACCTGCCAGACTCTGGGTTGTCAGCACGTCGGCGCGATGGAGTGCTATACGCTCTTCCCGGCGGATGATCCAGCCAGACCGCAGCAACAGTGTGTCGCCTCGCACGATCAGGAACGTCGCGAGTTCCTGATAGGCGATGCGTAGCGCCAATACCGGCGTGATGATCACGACCGGCAATGTCAGTGCGGAAGCATGAACGATGCCAGCCAGGAGCGAGCCACCGCCAATTCCCAGGAGCACAACGATCTTGCAGGCGACAATGTGCGGATGTGGACGAAAGACCAGATCACAGACGAAGGAACGCGCCGAGGTCGTCATTGCAGCCCCTCTCTGTCACCGGAACGGCATCGCTCAACGAGCCATGCACCCGACGGTGACAGTTTCATTCTAGGTATCCTGTTGAGAAACGTCTGAGATACGGACGAGAAATATCGTTGATCTTGAAAATATATAGTTCTTCAACTATTTTCTAATGTTTCTAGAAAATAGGGGGGAGGGGGAGGAGGAAGAGCAGTGATGAGTCATCATTCCCGGACGCTGTGACAGCGCTGAAGCAGGCGACAATCCTGCAGGCGCTGCGCAACTTCTCGCACGAGACGGACCATCTCCGGATCATCTTCATTCCGACTCAGAATCGCGTCTGCGAAATCCGGGGCGCGTTGCCTGGCGGAGAGATCCGGCAGATGCAGGTAACACTTCAGCAGACGCTTCTCGATCTGCATCCGTTCGCGCTCCCACCTTCGTTGTTCGGGGTCGATGCGATGGTCAGGGGCATCGTACTGCGGCAGGTAATCGCCGTGGAAGAAACCGAGCGCTTCTTCGAGCGCCGCGACAGCCTCCTTAATCCGACCCTGCCCGATATCCTGGCTGGCGCTGTTGCTCAATGCCAGCACCTGATCGGTATCGGTCGTCCAGGACGAATGGCGCTTCAGCGTAACGGTTTCGGCAGTCACGTCCAGCGCCTCGCCCATCCCCCAGTGGTGCAGGGTTGTGCGCAACCCGGAGATGTAGTGCGACTCATCCGGCGGGTTATCTTCGTATTTGCGCCCACGGCGATGCTCCAGCGCCACTTCGACCAGCACATCACGTCGAACCGGACGCCCGGTGTGAGCGACTAGATACATCAGCATCCCCTGGAACATATGCCGTCCGATGCGCATTCCGCGATACGTCGCCAGTTTTCCGTTGACCTGAACATCGAAGCGGCCCAGCGTTGTTATGACCACCAGAGGCGATTGCATATCACTCAATGCAGTGTGCAGTTTCTGCACGTCGCGCGCCTGCTCCTCGAGACGGTGAAGACGCTGCGGGATAGTCACCGGCTTGGCATGCGCGTGCCCGATATATGCCGCCAGCAACACGCCGAATGTACCAAGTTGCTCGCGCTCACGGGGCGACCATTGCCCGTAACCAGGACTGCTGAGCAACAGCGCGCCACACTGTTTTCGACCGACACGGAGCGGGAGTAAGTAGGAGTAGCCGGCGCATCGATCGAACGGTTGCATCCATGATGCGAGCAGATCGCTCTTTTTGAGCGCATATAAAGGTATATTTCCGTGTGATGCGAGTAACCGCGCTTCGTCCCCCTCGAACCAGAACAGCGCACTGCGTGCAACATCCGCAACGCACGCCAGGGTTTGCAGGCACTCCTGCACCACCTGACTGTGCGGTTTCTCTGTGCCGATCTGTCGCGTGAGGGATCGCATCATGCTGCGCATCAAACGCGACGATGGATCGAAACGCAACCAGTCGAGCGCGTCCCGTAATTGATCGAACCCGAAGTGCGTGGCAATGAGCACTGGCACAAGGATGACCCCCAGCCCCAGCACCTGCTCCGTCGTCAATACACTCCGGATTGCGTGGTGAAAGGCTATCAGGATCAGTTCGTACACCGTCACAATACCCAGACTGGCAACGCCGCTGACCAGATAATCTCGATTGCTGTTACGCCCCATGTGTCGGCGTGTATAGATCAGCGCCCCGTATCCCATCAGCGTAATGCCGCTGCAGAGCATCCCTTCGCCAGCCTGCTCTGCCATCTGCGCAAACCCTGGCAGCGCCGGTTGCAGCCACGCGACTGCTGCTAGCGTTACCACACTTATGCAGATGATCGTGGTTGCGACGAGCAACGTCCCGGTTGCCCGCTGTGCCGGCAGGATCGTTTCGCGCCGGTACAGTCGCCACATCATAAACCAGACGCTCCCCAGCGTGATGATGATGTACCCGCCGATAATAATCACTGATGGCGCAATAGCGGTTGTGAAGGGCAACATAAGAGCCAGGGCGACATAGACCCAGCGAAACCGGCATTCTGCGCGGGTAATGCCGCGCACACCGATAACCCACCCGTGCCAGCACGCCAGCGCGACCAGCGCCAGCATCAGTTGCGTCTGTGCAAAGATCGGTTGGGCAGCAGAACTGAGGTAGAACTCAATCGATCTGAGGAGGAAGTAGCAACCGGTGAGGACAAACGTCAGACGTAGCCACCGCGTCGATGGATGATACGCAGTGCGATTACCCAGAAACAGACCAACCCAAAAACTGACAACGCTTCCGCCCGCACGAAGCAAGAGTGATAACGGGATGTCCACGATCATGCTCCTTCCATAGCAATGGGAGGATAGGGACAACCTCGAACGCTACCTGTATCATGTACGCCTCGTCTGAGAAAACCAAGAATTTAACCGGATAATGTGTGCCTATCTATGCACTTCTATAGTATAGTATGGAAACATCGATGTCAAGTTGATATTTTTTAAAAAACCGAATACGATCGGCGCGGAGCCGTCCGCCTTCATACGTTCGTTATAATTCCTTCGCCGTCAGGATCGCTGAGATTTCAAACCACACCCGACGTCATCTCGCCGGGAGGTATCGATAGCTTTCTCACCAGGCAATTCTGACGAAGCGGTGAGCGGAGACGGAGCAACCATGAAAGACCAGATAAATGACACTCGTGCCTACCCCGCTACAGGCACGAGGTCTGAGGATCGGCAAAGACGCCGGCGCATCGCATCAGCGGGAACAGCAAGAACAGCAACGATCAGGAGACCTTTTCCCAGACGCCGTTCTGGAACACGCGAATAGTTCGCTCGTACCCGTGGGTCTGCTCATAGAGTGTATCGATGATCGAGGTCAGACTGGACTTCAGCACATCCCGGTCGTGGTGCGAAAGGTCGTAGAGTTCCTGGTACGAAAGCGCCTTCAGTGCGGCGCTGATCGTGATCGTGGTGCGTTCAGACTTGCCGGCGATGACAACCGGCACCATCTGCACCCGGCTGGCGATCCGTCTGGTCAGCGCAACGGCTTCGTCAAGCGAACACCCATCGAGCACCACCAGGGTATGATCATTTTTGAACCAGTATCCGCGCACACCGGGGAGGATCTGCTCGACCGCCTTTTGCACATGGCGCTGCGCTGCCAGCAAGAATGGCTCATCGCCACGATCATGGTAGTCGCGGCAGCGATCGATATCGAGCACCACCAGGGTCACATACTGACGCGACATACGTTCCACAACCGCACGTCCTCCGCTCGCTGCGCTCATCTCAGCCGCGCGTTCCCAGATATGCTCGATCTGCCGTACACCTTCTTCGAACTCGGGACCATGCAGATCCATCCCGTTGAACCAGCGGATGTACTCCGTCACGTAGGCATGCAGCAAGGTGTCAGACCTGCGACGCAAACGGGTGAGCCACCAGCGCCCAAGCAACTCACTGAGGACGTTACTGAACACCAGCGCCACAAACGCTGTTTCGCTCAACAAAGGTGACGCGGGGCGCTGTGACGCCAGGTAGAGCACACCAAACGGGTGCGAATCCCAATGGGAGAGGAGCGGCACAGCCAGCGCCACCTTGCACTGCTCGTTCTGAGCGCCATACACACGCTCATCGTGCGCGGCATCGCGCGTCAGAAACGGCTCGCGCGCCATGAACGCCCGACCACTCAACCCTTCTCCTTCACCGGAGAGACTGAGACGCGCACGGCGCGCGATCTCTTCAGAGTAGCCGGCATGCGCCAGAATCGAAAGGTGCGTGGGTTTATACAGATCGTTGGGCAGCAACAGACATGCCACACTCACGTCCGCATCGTCGCCGAAAATCAGGCCGCGCATGCGCTGCATCAGACGATTCAGGGCATCGCGAGTATGCGCCAGCCAATACCCGTCGGAACGGTAGCGATACCCGTGCACATACGTCGCCTGACGAAACTCCGGGAAGATCACGCGACACATACGCACCATCCAGTCCAGCAAATGATCGCGTGCAGGGAGCGCGACATTGAGCAAGGGGGGAATGATCTCCGGCGCAACCGACTGAACCGCAAACACAACTGTCGTTTCAGGCGCCGACGGCGGACGGTAGCAACAGAACGCCGTGGTATCGGGTAGAGGAACGCTCCACGACTCACGGCTGTAGAACAGCACAATGCTATTTTCATCGTCGGACCATATACTGTCACTACCTTCGAACGGTTCACCGACAACAGTCGCACGATCCAGCGCAACGAGCATATCCCGCGCATCCGCTGCCAGTTCTCTGCCGATGCGCATCACATCGGCGCTCGAAGCAGGATCGATGAACTGCTCGGCGACGAACATTGCTGTAATGCGGGCATCCGGCGCCCCTTCGCGCAGTTCGAGTTGGGCAGCAAAAATAACCTGACTCGCCAGGCGTGAAAGGAGAAAACCGTCAGTGATCGCATCTCCTTCCCGATGCAGAACGTCAGCAATGCTGCGCGTTGCCTCCCGATCGATCAAATGCTCATATGAGCGAACAATCTCGGCTGCCTGTGCCGGGCGATACCCCTGCTTCAGCAATTCGGCAAACACCGCCAGCCGGCGAAGGTCAGCCAGCGAATAGGAGCGCGTCGCACCGGCAGGGACGGAGGTATCACGTTCCTGTCCGTACAATTCTTCAAAGTAGCGGATCTGGGTATCCTTGAGTCCGGTCAGTTCCGTCGCCCGCCCAATGCTGACGGTCAGATGCTCGCGCCACTCTTCAACGAGGGGAAGGACGCGATCAAGCAATGCGGCAACCTTTAGATCAGGAGCAACAATTTTTGCAGTCGTAAGCGAACCGTTACGATAGGTCGCAGCACTATGTTGACCTGTGTTGCGTACTGGTCGATCAGCAAGCAACTTTGTGGCCATCGGCTCCTCCTGTCAAGTAAGGAACCCGTCCCGGCGCGGTCTTTGACCATGCCAGGACGGGTTGACCACAACCCGCGGTACCACCCCACTTAGAACACGGTCCTGCTCTGCTCACTCGCAGCGCTTAACGCGCGTGGACGACCAGGTTCGCCCTGCGAACACAGGTTTTCCCTGGCAGACGTCTCAGCCGAACATGAGCGTACTACTATACCCTTCGGCTTCCACCCTCCTGGAGTCGCTGTGGTATGTTTACGCCCCTTTGCTGTGACGGTGTGCCTTCCCGGTGCTAAACATCACGCGCACGAGAGAAAAAGTGTCTGATACGGAAAGGCACACAACACTTCTGTTCTTATTTTTCCATAGTATACACCCGGTCGCCGATCTTGTCAATATCTGCTCGATAAATCAGGACATCTACTGGCATATCTTCGATATACGATAATAAAAAGCGTCCAATATATCGAACATAATTGAAGTGATCGAGAAAAAAGGATTGACACTGCTGACAACCGTCGTCCGCAGACTCTGGTATCATCCGGCATGCAAGCCAAAACGTATCCAGGTCGGAGAGTGAATACGACTCCCAACCGACGGAGCGTGTTAGTGCAGAACAGGAACACGTATGGATCAGAAATCTGTCTGTCTCATCACCGGCGCAACTTCGGGTATTGGCGAAGTCACCGCGCGCGAACTAGCGCGCCGGGGAATGCACGTTGTCATTGTCGGGCGCAGCGTAGAGCGGGTTGCCGCGACGGTTGCGCGCATCAAACAGGCGACCGGCGTTGAGGTCGAGACGCTGATCGCCGATCTGTCGTCGCAGAGCGGCGTGCGTTCGGTGGCTGAAGCATTTCTGCAACGACATCAACGCCTCGATGTACTGATCAACAATGCGGGTGGTTTTTTCGCCTCGCGCCAGGTCAGTACCGATGGCATCGAAATGACATGGGCGCTGAACCATATGAGCTACTTTCTGTTGACCAATCTGCTGATCGACGTCCTGCGCGCCAGCACACCGGCGCGCGTGATCAATGTGTCATCGGATGCACACCGCAGCGGCGTTATGCGCTGGGACGACCTCCAGTTCACCCGCGGCTACAATGGCTGGGCGGCTTACGCACAGTCGAAACTGGCGAATATTCTCTTCTCGAACGAACTGGCGCGTCGTCTGGCAAGCACAGGAGTGACTTTGAATGCACTCCATCCCGGATTTGTGGCCACCCGTTTTGCGCACAACAACGGCATCTTCTGGAGGAACCTGATGGCGCTGATGCAGCGCCTGTTCGCCATTACGCCAGAAGAAGGCGCCCAAACATCGATCTACCTGGCTACAGCGCCTGAGGTTGCAACGATCAGCGGCAGGTATTTTGTCAAATCACGCGAGACCACGCCTGCACCGCAGGCGCAGGATATGGCAGCAGCAGCGCGTTTGTGGGATATCAGCGAGCGCCTGATCGTCAACTCTGCGCCAGTTCTTCGAGGCGACGCACATTCACCAGCGTGATGCTGGAGCGATCGATTTCGAGGAGCCGCGCATCGCGGAACTGGTTGATGACCTTGGTGACGGTTTCGCGGTAGGTGTTGATCATTTCCGCCAGCTGGCGGTGACTGTGACGCGGCACGCTGGCAGCGTGCGGTCCGCCATGGCGTCGGGCAAGATCGAGTAGCAACGAGGCAAGACGCGCCGGCACCGACTTGAACGCAACTTCGTCGAGGCGACGGCTGACCACAGCACGGTGCTGTACCATATCTTCCACCAGGGCAATGCCCAGTTCGGGCGTGTGCGCCAGCAGGCTGGCAAGTTCGCTGCGCGCAATCCGAACATAGAGCGCTGGCATAGTTGTTTCGGCGAATGTATCGTAGTGCGTGTCATCGCCAGCGCCAGCATGCCCGAACAACTGCCCGGCTTCGACAATGCGCAACGTCAATGCCCGCCCTTCGCCGGATCGCAGGTGCAGGTTGACAGCGCCCGATTGAAGAACATACAGATGATCGGCAGCATGGTCGGGCGCGTAGATCAGCGTTCCGCGCTCTGCGCGCTCGGCGACACGTCCATCGGTCAGGATTGCCCACGCATCCTCAGCATAAGAGTAGGGTGTCGTGATCATGATTGCTCCATCGAGTGAGGATTATGCTCTGGATCGTCGCTGCCGTCGATGACTCGCCGGCAGGGGACTCTGGCGAACAGCGGACTCCTCGACAGGATACGTGCAATGTGTCACAACGGCATTGTACCATATCTGGTTTCATATCCGGCGCCGCAGATGGCGCATCACGGCACATGCCTGGAGAGACCATGCGGTAGAATAGCGCCCGAACTATCCCGATGCTGGCGGAGCGAATGTTCCACGCCAGCATCTTCCACCAGGTCTGTACAATGAGGACACGCATGACACCCATGGCAAAATCTGTTCCTGTCGTCACTACCTATCTTGAACTGCCAGACCGGACGGCATTCCGTCCCTGGTTTACAACCGACCCGGATGTCGCGGTTGTCGAGTCACACATTCCGTTTCCGGCGTTCTACCGCTTTCTCTATCGTGCAGTCGGCGAAACATACCACTGGACGATGCGGTATGATTGGAGCGACGAACAATTGCACGACTATCTTTCCCGCCCATCGGTAACCCTGCTAGTACTGTATGTGCAAGGAACACCTGCCGGATATATCGAACTCAACGCAGAGTCGGAAGAACCGGATGTCGAGGTAGCCTATTTTGGTCTGGCGCCCATGTTCCACGGGCACGGGTTGGGGAAACATCTGCTGTCGGTGGGGGTACAGCGCGCCTTTGACGATGGCGCGCAGCGTGTGTGGGTTCATACGTGTACACTCGACAGTCCTTATGCGCTGGCAAACTACCAGGCGCGCGGGTTCCGCCCGTATAAAACCACGACTGAAACGGTCGTTCTACCGATTGAAGGTTGAAGGTCGGGCGCTGCGCGGCGGACGCTTTACCAGGTGAATGGGTCGGTGCTGCGGGTACCTGCCGGTCAACAGAGATATGATATCAATGACGCACGGAGAGAAGATCGTATGATACCTGCTCTGCGCTGGATACTGGTAATACTGACGGGAGCGCTCATGACCGGTTGTGGCACTTCGTCCGCTCCGATGTCGTCCGCTTCCGACATACGTACCACGTTGCCGGGAGCCTCGTTGCCTGCTACACCGACGCAGCCAGCCGTGACGCCTCTGCCAACCCTGACGCCGACGATGATCCCAACTGCCACCCCTGTACCAACGCCGACTCCAACGACAGCGCCCTTGCCGGTTCCGACTGCCCGCTCCGAAGCCATGCCGCCTGTGCGTCTAGTTATCGACGCTATCGACTTGGATCGCGTCGTGGTGCCGGTAGGTCTCGATGCAAACCGTGTGCCGGTGGTGCCCGATCACGATGTAGGATGGTATCGACTCGGCGCCATGCTGGGGCAGGGTGATAATATCGTGCTCTGGGGACACGTGTTGCGGTTCCGCAAGATGCCGCACATCCCCGCACCATTCGCGCGGCTGAAGGAGTTGCGTCCTGGAGCGGTCGTGATTCTGATCGACGAACGCGGTGTTGAACATCGCTATGCTGTGACGCGCCAGGTATGGGCTACACCGGATGAGGTTCACTACATGCTGCCGCAGGGGCGCGAGATAGTGACCATGATTTCGTGCATCGGCGACAAGATCATTGCTGACGGCAGCGTTGAACTGACCCATCGCCTGATCACGATTGCGGAGCCGGAAGGTGCTGTACGCTGAAGGTTATGCGTTGCCTATGCGAAGGGAGGGGAAAGTCCTCTCTGCATCTCAAGTAGACCTGTGATGCACCACGCAGGCGGAAACGTCGCCGGTGATTTCACTCACCCATCCGCTTTCCCAATTCATCGCCACGCCAGCGGATGTTGCCACGCAACAGCAGGTTGGACGCATTGAGTTTATACGCCAGGTCGCGCGCCAGATTGCGCATCACAACGAAGCCGATCCGCGGGTTGCGTTCCGCCAGCGCATCGAAATCCAGCGCACGAATGACGATCAGCACCGACGGTTCATTCGTCACCACCGTTGCGGTGCGCGCTGCGCCGCCGAGCAGCGCCTGTTCGCCAAAGCACTGACCCGGATACAGCGTGTTGATCGTCGATGGCGCTACCGCTCCGTTCGACAGGCGGGTTGTGATCATGACACGCACGGTGCCTTCGTGCACAATGTACAATTCGTCACCGGTGTCGCCTTCATGGAAAATCGTCTGGCTTGCAGGCGCACGAATCGCTCTGCACATTCCCGCAACCTGCATCAGTTCGTCGTCGCCTAAGCCGGCAAAGATCTCGACTTTGCGCAGATTTTCGAGCACGCGCGGGTTCATTCGCGTCTCCTGGCAGGCATGCTGCCTTCTATCGAGTTTCGGGTACAATACAGTATAGCACGTCGCTATCCGACACAGGTGCATACTGACGCAAACCGGATCACTCTGTCATCCCAACCGGAAACCGATCCAGAACCGTTTATAAAGAGGAGCAGTCCGTGATGGGCAAACAATCACGCATCAAGCGCGAACGCCGCGAACACGCAACATACCTGGCAATGGTGAGCAACTGCGAAGGGACGTGGCTCGAGCGTCCACCAGACGCCGATGAGCAGGCGAAGATCGACTCCGCCAGCAAAATCCTGCGCCGCTTCCGCATGCAGGCGCTACAACTCGGCGCCGATCGTGATGCGTTCAACCGGCTTAGTCTCCACATTTTTCGAGATGAACGCTTTGCGCCGCTGCACTTCAGCGATGACATGCTCGAGATGATCCTGGAAGAGATCGGTGAGCCGCCAGTCGTTGAGGATGACAGCGATCCGTCGTTCACCAACTATCTGCTGCGGGCGCTGGGCGTGGTCGCTTCGGCGCGCGTGCGCCGTACTATGGCGGAACAGGCGCGCCGCTTCCTGCCGCAGTATGTGGCTGCCGGGCAGTATAAAGAAGCGCTGGCAATCGAACACAACTGCTATATGACGGTGATGAGCGATGCGGCGACGCCATTGCTGGTGCAGATGCTCGTCAGCGGTCTGGCGCGCTACTACGAGGAACACGAGGCGGACGAAACCGCGACATAGGTGTCACAGCGATGGCGGCTCTTCGGTAATTGCGGCGATACGCCATCCTTCGGGCGTGTTGATCACCACCACGTAGAGTTGGTTGGACCCGCGCTTCCAGCGCGTCGGCAGGTCGGGAACCGGCGCCGCTTCCACGGTGACGCCGTAGATCAATCGCCGGTCGGCGGCAACCACCGAATTGATCTGGGTCAGGGTGAGCGACTGTACTGCCTGCGTTGTGCTCTCGAACATATCGAGGGTGGTGGTAGCCTGCATAGCGGGCGCCAGCAGTGCCCATGCTTCCGCTGCGCGTCGCCCGCCGAACGCGGCAAAGTAGGCGCGCACTGTTTGCTCGGCAGCAGCAATGTCTGCTGCCGGAACACCTTCGAGCGTCGCCTGCGCCAGTGCTTCCGGTGTTGCAGTCACGTCGCCAGTAATGCCGGATTGTCCGGCGGTTGCCGGTTCGATCCGCACTTCAACCCCTTCTGCAACCGATGTCAGTACGACTGCAGCCGTAGCATACGCTGGCGGCAACGGTGTGTCGGTCGTCTGGACGCTGAGCGGCGCGGTCTGACCGCACCCGACCAGCAATCCGATCAGCACCCCTCCTGCGATCCAGTTGCGTCGGTGCGGCATACGTCCTCCTGTGATCGAACCTCTGTCGCGGTACATAGTATACCACGCCCTTCCGCCCTACACCTCTCCGGGATGCCAGCAGCCACACAATAAGAGCCTGTCCGAAAAATTCTGCCTCGCGCCTGGGGACGCCCTGGAGACCCTCACCCCGGACCCTCTCCCACGCACGCTTGAGGGCGGAAAGAACACATGAGCGTCAAGGGGCTTTACGGCATTGGGATGCGCTGGGTGGCCCTCACCCCATACCCCTCTCCCGCACGCGGGAGAGGGGAGGCCAGAACCGCGCGCCAGGGCGTTCCAATGCGGCAGAAGTTGTGTTAGCTCATATATTCTTTCGGCTATATTCTGTCCGCCCCTGAACCCACGCACGCGAGGGAGGGGCGTTGCTGGCAACATCGATCGTTCCGGCGGTCAACCTGAACCCACGCACGCCAGGGAGGGGCGACCAGTGCCGCGACCTGGGGCGTCTTGCTGCGGCAGAAGGTGTGTTGACCCCTATGTTCGGTTCGACCTCAAGCAGAGGGGGATAGGGCGAATGAGAAGCGCCAGCGCGTTGGAGCGCTGGTTATCGCTCCCAGACGCTTTACTCTTGAGAGGGACACCGTTCCGCAATGCTGGCGACTTTCCGAATTACGGCTTCCGACTCAATGCCCATACCGCCACCAGTAGTAGTGTTGCCCGACATTTCCCATCTCGACACGGAACGCGGGTGGATTCGCCGGGTTGTAGGTCAGCACGCGCCGCTCGAAGACCCGGAACAGGATCGGTCGCTCGACGCCGCCAACCCTGACTTTGACCCAGTAGGCACCGGTGACCGGCAACCCGAACATATAGAGCGGATCGTACACTTTCGCCATCACATAACGCCCATTCTCATACACCAGACCAGACTGATTCTGAAGTCCAGGAATGCGCGCGCAACGCTGTGATTATTGCCGCCAGGCAGCAGTATCGTCGCCGGATCGTTCACGTAGTTGTTGAAACCGGTAATACTGCCGTCCGGGTTGATAAATCCGGTCGCCGGACAATACAGGTCGTTGGGATTGACCGCGCCGGGTTTTTGATAGAAGCGGAGCAGATCGGCATAGGTTGGGAACTGATCCGGATCTCCCACGGCGCTAATCCGGGCTGGCAGACGCCACTCGAAGAGATTGTACCCGACCTGCATACGCCCGGTCATCAACTCAATGGGCGGGAGACCATTGGTGACATACCAGGGCGAAAATGGGTTCGCAGTCGGATCATTGATCTCCATGCGGCTTTTGTCGAAGTACTGCACCACACGCATCCCCTCATACCCTTCCAGCAACGGTTCACGCAGCGCCGGAGTGTTGGGCGCCGGTCCCCACATCCACGACCGACCGCTGATCTGTTCCGCGACCGGACGATCCTGGCGTTCCCAGACACGACGGAATGTGTCGTTACCAAAGGGTGGCGCTGACGCTGAGACGGGCATTGCCGCTGTCAGCATCGCAATAATCAGCAGGGGGGCAAGAAACACCATACGTCGCATCGTAGCGTCTTTTCTGCGCGTCGTCGCGCTTTGCGCCGGTGACTATCGGATGAGGAGGGAAGCAGGCGAGGCGATGTTTGAGGTCCGGCGCAACTAACTCCCGGCTGACCACGAGGATTGTCAGCCACTGTCTCCGGAGGGAAATTGTTCTCTCCAGACGGAAGTATAGTTCATTGTGCCCGAACAGAGAGAGAAGAAGTTACTACACGCAGGGAACGAACCTGCCCCGATTGGAGGATGTCACACGCCGCTGAACGCCGAAAAGCCGCCATCCACCGGTATGACAGCGCCGTTGACGAATGCCGCCCCCGGACCACAGAGCCAGATTAGGGTCGCAATGATGTCTTCTGGAACGCCGAAACGTCCGGCAGGTGTGTGCGCCAGAATGTTCGCACCACGTGCGGTAAACGACCCATCGGGATTGAACAACAACGCGCGGTTCTGTTCACCAACGAAAAAACCGGGTGCAATGGCATTGACCCGCAATCCAGGACCGTGCCGCCGCGCCAGTTCAATCGCCATCCAGCGCGTCAGATTTTCGACGGCGGCTTTGGCGGCGCTGTAGCCGGCAATTCGCGTCAGCGGACGCTGCGCCGCCATTGAAGAAATGTTGATGATCGTTCCCTGCCCCGACGCGGCAATCATTGCCGCACCAAAGACGAGTGATGGCAGTAGCACGCCGATCAGGTTAAGATCGACGACGGCACGAAACGCTTCGGGATCGAGATCGATCAGTGAAGCCTCAGGCGCCAGCGTCGCGCCTGGCATATTGCCGCCAGCAGCATTGATCAGAATATCGACCCGTCCCCAGTGTTCAACAATGGTTGCACACGCGCTTTCGACCTGGGTGCGCTCGCGCACATCGACACTGAGCGCCAGCGCCGTTCCACCGCAGGTTGCAATAGCGGCCGTGACTGCGGTCGCCGGTTCGATCCGCCGGGCAAGAATGGCGACGCGCGCGCCAGCTTGCGCCAGACCATTTGCCATTGCCGCACCCAGTGCACCGCTTCCGCCGGTGACCACAGCAACTTTCCCTTCCAGACTGAACAACGAGCGAAGAAACAGTTCGGACACGGTATACCCTCCTGTCGATTGCGGGATATGGTACCATAGATGCACATTCTCCATCGCAGAACGCACGTGTGCGCACAGAAATATCGCAACCAGCAACACTTCGCCAGGGAAGAGACCGGGAGACATCCGCACGAGCAGCAGAATAGCGATAACCGCAGCGCGCATCGTCGCCGGGTCTACGTCCAGGGATCGCGCGACTCATCAGGAGAGGACAGGCCATGACGTTCGTCCGTGATATGCTGAGCCGACCACGTCCGCCAGGCATCAGGTACGATGTGCAGTTGCCACGCCGCGTTGCATACTACCCCTCACCGGTCGACTGGCGCGACGAGGTGATCTACTTTTTGATGGTCGATCGCTTCAGCGATGGTCAGGAAGAGATGCGCCCGTTGCTCGACCGGCGCTACCTGGCGGCGGCGCGACCGGCGCTACCCAGCGGCGAGCACTGGCGCTGGGATCGCTGGGCTTTGTCGGGCGGCGAACGTTTCCAGGGCGGCACATTGCGCGGGGTCATGTCGAAACTCGGCTATCTGCAACGGCTCGGTATCACCACCCTGTGGCTCAGTCCAGTCTGCAAACAGCGCGTCCACCTCGATACCTATCACGGCTACGCCATCCAGGATTTTCTCGATGTCGATCCGCGTTTTGGCACCCGCCAGGACCTGGTCGATCTGGTGAGCGCTGCGCACGAGCGGGGCATGCGGGTGCTGCTCGACATAGTGTTCCAGCACACCGGTCCTAACTGGCGCTACCCGCCCGATGTCCCCGGCGGCGCGGACATGCCGCACTATACGACTGGTCGCTACCCGTTCGGCAGTTGGGTCGATGCCTCTGGTGCGCCACTCCTGGGCGCTCCTGACGTGAACGATGCCGCCTGGCCCGAAGAGCTGCGCACGATCGACTACTACATGCGCGCCGGCGCCGGCGATCTAGGCGTCGGCGCCATCGATGATCCGGCAGCGGAACATAAACGGTCGGACTTTTTTACACTGCGTGACATCAATCTCGATGCGCCGGGCGCACTCACCGATCTGGCGCTGTGCTACAAATACTGGATCGCGTTGACCGACTGCGATGGATTTCGCATCGATACGCTCAAACACGTCTCGTTCGAGCAGGCGCGCAATTTCTGCGGCACGATCAAGGAGTTCGCCGCCAACCTGGGCAAAGCGAACTTCTTCCTGGTCGGCGAAGTTGCCGGGGGCGATTTTGCCGCAACGCGCTACCTCGACGCACTGGAGCGTAACCTGAATGCTGCGCTCGACATTGGCGAAATGCGCCTGGCGCTCGGAGATGTTGCAAAGGGGCTGTCGCCGGCGCGTGTCTATTTCGACGGATTTGTACTAGGGCTGGCCGTCATGGGGTCGCACCGCAATCTCGGCAGTCGCCATGTATCAATCCTCGACGACCACGACCATGTCTTTGGAACAAAACTCCGTTTCTCGACCGATGTGATGTCACAGCATCATGCGGCGGCAGCGGTTGCGCTGCAACTTTTCACACTCGGCATTCCATGCATCTATTACGGCACCGAACAGGCGCTCGGCGGTCCTGAACCATCGGAGCGACGGTGGTTGCCGGATTGGGGACGCGCTGACCGTTACCTGCGCGAAGCGATGTTCGGTCCACTCCATCCACGCGCATCCGGACGCGCCGGGATCGACCCGCAGGCGCTCGACACATCATTACCTGGGTTTGGACCGTTTGGCACAGCCGGGCATCACTGCTTCGACGAGCGCTTTCCGGTCTATATGCGCATTGTAGCGCTGGCAGCCCTGCGCGCCGCCTTCCCGGTGCTACGCCACGGTCGCCAGTATCTGCGTCCGATCTCGAACTTCAACCAGCCATTTGCATTCCCGCCTGCCGGAGAAATCGTCGCATGGTCGCGCATCCTCGATGACGAAGAGGCGCTCTGTGTGATCAACCCAAATGGTCTGGCGGTACGTGGCGGCGATGTGGTGGTCGATGCCGCGCTGAACCGCCCCGGCGGTACCATGACGATTATCCTGAACACCACCCAGGCCGCCGACCCGGACGGCTATGACGGTCCGTATCCTCAGGGACGGCAACTGACAGTCAGAGACCGGAACGGCACGTCGTATGTCGAAATTCGCAACCTGCCGCCAGCCGAGACGCTGGTGCTGACCAATCGACCCTAACGGAGTGTGGGGACTGCCGTGCAGTTCTTCTGTCTTGTCTGTTTTGCCGGGATGGCGGCTGACGAGCGTGATGCACCGTGCCGCGTCTGTGGCGCTCGAATAGAGGAGTGGAAGCGCCGCGACTACACAGAACGCCTCATCCATGCACTCCGGCATCCCAACCCGGAAGTGCGTATAGGCGCGATTGTTTCGCTGGGGAACCGGCGCGACCCACGGGCTGCTCTTCCGCTTGCCGAATGCGCCCTGACACATCCCGTTGATGTCGTGCAGGCGCTCGCCATCGTCAGAGCATTGCGCATAATCCCGTCGACACCGGAGCGGGATACAGCGCTGGACATGCGCGCCGCTCATCCGGCGCGCGCGGTTCGTCGCGCGGTTTCGCACCTGCGTTGTGAACCATAGCACCTTGTGCTGGATGCCGGTACGCTCATACCCTGCGTTCCCCATGTCCTCTTCCACCGTCGTAGAGGAAGGAAGAGGCAGGGCTTCCCGATGCCTTCGATAAACACAGAGACACATCGAAAAATCTGCCGCCGTAAGACACCCTCTCTCCTGCTGCTATTCAAGGGCAGACAGAACGTGCGAGCGTGTGTGGGAGATAGGGGTTAGGATCGCCATAGAGGCCCTCACCCCCGACCCCTCTCCCGCACAGCGCGTGAGAGGGGAGACGAGCGACCGGCACCAGGGCGTCCCGCTGCGGCAGAAGTTGCGTCAGCCCATATGTTCCATCCATCCTTAAACTTGCTGCTGTGATATTCATTTCGGCGGTGCTCAGTGTGGACGTTTCCTGTGCAGGAGGAATGATGGCTCGCAACAGGACGGTTCACAGCGACCTGTGCTATAATTTTCCTGCCACCACGGACATCGGATGATTGATCGCCCGATAGGACAAGGAACAGCATCATGCCGCCAAAACGATGGTCTTCACCGCCTCCGATGCAGATCGATCCGAACCGCCAGTACCGCGCACGGATGATGACATCCAGAGGCGAAATCGTTATCGATCTGGCTGCCCGGTATGCGCCGAAGACGGTCAATAATTTCGTCTTTCTGGCGAACGAGGGGTTCTACAACGGCGTCGCCTTCCACCGCGTCATCAGCAACTTCGTCATTCAAGGCGGCGACCCAACCGGTACGGGACGCGGCGGACCCGGCTATACGTTCGAGGACGAGGTCGATCCGAAGAAAAACCCGCTGAAACACGAAACCGGAGTCCTGTCCATGGCAAATGCCGGACCGAATACGAACGGCAGCCAGTTTTTTATCACTCATTCGCCGCAACCACACCTCGATGGACGGCATACCGTCTTCGGCAAAGTCACCAGCGGGATGGACGTTGTCAATGCCATCCGCCAGGGGGACCAGATCCTGAGCGTGACAATCGAGGTTCTCTAGCCACGCATGGACGAACTGTTCGACATTGCCGGACACACGCCTGCCCTGCCACACACGATCATGCCACGTCTGGCACCGGTCGCAGGCGTCAACGCGCCGTTACTGTCTCCATCGGGTCCCGATGGACTGGGAAGCAGTGCGGCGCGGAAGGCGCGCTTACACATTGCATCGTCGCCGGGACCGCACAACGCACTCTGGTATTTCCCGCGCGTCACCGGAGGTCATCTGCGTGTCGCACGTAATGCACTTATTATCCAGATTGCCCGGTACACGCCATCACTGGCGATCAAGAACATGCTCTACCGTCTGATCGGTATGCGGGTCGGCAGCCAAGTTTCGGTCGGTCTGATGGTGATGTTCGACATCTTCTTCCCGCAGGAAGTCACGCTTGGCGATAACTGCATCATCGGCTACAATTCAACTATCCTTTGCCACGAATTCACCCGTCACGAATGGCGTCGCGGACTGGTCTGGATTGGACGGGACGTAACGATCGGCGCGAATACGACGATCCTGCCGGGCGTGGTGATCGGTGATGGCGCGACGGTCTCGGCGATGAGCCTGGTGAACCGTGATGTGCCGCCGGGGGCGTTCGTCGGTGGAGTTCCTGTGCGGCGCCTGCGGACAAGGGAGGCAGAAGACTCACGTTGTTGAGCGTGGGCGCAGGTGCAACCGTTGCCGCCACCTTCCGAAGGCGATCAATGCTCGATTTTGGTGAAAGCAGGCGCCGGATGGATTGTGTCCCACTCTGGCGCAAAACGTTCTGCCATCGGGCGTGCACGTTCATCGGGTGCAGCGCGGCAGCAACGAGATACGGGCAATCAAGACGCTCGATGAGAAGGTAGAACACATTGGACTCGCCAGGCTCAATTCTCAGGAAGAGGTTGATCATGATCCGTCTGATACATACACTCTTCGATTTCATCCTGCGTACCCCGATTATTTTCTGGAGTTGCGTCATCGCCAACCTGATCGGCGCAGTATGGGGCGCAGCGATCTGGTACGGTCCGATGCTGGCGGCATCACCACTATGGGCGTGGCCCTTTATTCCCGATTGCCCGCTGGCGGCACTGCTCGGCACGATCGCCCTCTTTGGGATGCGCGCAGGCCGACGCTGGACGCTCTTCTATACGCTGACTGCATTCGCGTGCATACACTACGGCATCTGGACGCTGGCGTTCTGGTTGCGCCAGTGGACAGGATCAGGCGTGATCGATCCGTTCGAGATGGTGTTGTTCATCACCCACATCGGCTTACTGTGCGAGGGGATCCTGTTCGCCACGCGCCTGGGCGACGTATCATTCCCGCAACGGCTGATCGTCACCGGTTGGTTCGTTCTGGCATTTGGCGTCGATTACGGACTTGGGTATCACCCGCCGCTGGCGAGCCACGTAACGTTCGATTTCATCATGTGGTTAACCGTTGCGCTCACAGGCGGGTTGAGCCTGGCACTGCTGGCGCTGCCGCGCAGCGGTACGCAACCAGCGCGCCTGGCGACGTTGAAGGCTGAGCGTTGCACGTTGGAACGTTGAACGTTGAGCGTTGAAGGGTGAGTGCTGGACGTTGCACGTCGGAACGTTGAACGTCGAAGGGTGAGTGCTGGACGTTGCACGCTGGAACGTTGAACGTCGAAGGGTGAGTGTTGAGTCTTACGGATGGAAGTCGAGGAAGTACGAATTGTGCAGGGAACGGGTTACAGACTCCATCGAGCGATCTAACCCCCTAAACCCTGATACATTCCTCAGTTCTTGGTTCGTGGCGGGGAGGGTGGGATTCGAACCCACGTGGGCTTTCAGACCCAACTCGTTTTCGAGACGAGCACGTTCAACCACTCCGTCACCTCCCCATCCCGGGAGCGAGATGAAGGGCGGCTCGCCAGTCGGCACAGCCGCCCTTTTTTGTGCTGGCGACTCTGGGGCGATTCGAACGCCCGACCTCTTCCTCCGCAGGGAAGCGCTCTAATCCGCTGAGCTACAGAGTCATGTTCTGTACACTGCTACTATACCACGAATCGGCATCCTGTGCAACCGGGGATCACGGGAAAGCAGGTCAAACCGGGTGATCGCCTTCACCTGGACTGCCGGAAACGCCCGCTATTCTAAACGTATTCCCGTCACTTTCTGATCACACAGTTGCGCCTCTGCTATTCACAATGGTATACTGACAATAGTGTATTCCTCTGATAACAAGCCATACTGCCGGACTGGATCATCAAAAACGCCCAAGAGCATCGGAGCGAGACGCTTGCGTATCATTGAGACGTCTATGCAACAAGGATGTTGCAATGATGAGTGTGGTTTTTGAGACAATCGAGAGTGATATGGCACATCTGAGCACTGCCTCGCTGTACTTCAATCGTGAGCTCAGCTGGCTCGAATTCAACCGTCGGGTGCTGGAAGAAGCGCAGGACGAACGCCATCCGCTGCTGGAGCGCGTGAAGTTCCTTTCGATCTTCAGCACCAACCTCGATGAATTCTTCATGATCCGTGTCGCAGGCTTGAAGCAACAGATCGCCGCCCACGTCGCCAGTCGCTCGCCGGATGGTCTGACCCCATCGGAGCAACTGAGCGCTATTCGCCGCCACGTCATTCCGCTGCTCGACCAGCATCGGGCGTGCTGGCTCGATGACATTAAGCCAAAGTTGCGGCAGGAAGGCATTCACGTACTCGATTACCACGAACTGACACCGGCACAACGCAAAGCATGCGCCGAGTACTTCGAGCGCGAGGTGTTTCCGGTGCTAACGCCGCTGGCAATCGATCCGGCGCATCCATTCCCGCACATCTCGAACCTGAGCCTGAATCTTGCGGTGGTGATCCACGATCCGGATGAGGGCGAACTCTTTGCGCGCGTCAAGGTGCCGGCAGTGCTGCCGCGCCTCGTGCCGATCGAGGGTGGGCTGTGCGACTCGCCGGACGATATTCCACCGGAACGACGCTACTGCTTCACCTGGCTCGAACAGATCATCACTGCCAATGTCGCATCGCTCTTCCCCGGCGAGGAGATCGTCGAATGCTATCTGTTCCGTATTACACGCAACGCCGATATGGAGATCGAGGAAGAAGAGGCGGACGATCTGCTGCGCGTCATTGAGGAAGGAGTTCGTCAGCGGCGCTTTGGCGCCGTTGTGCGTCTGCAGGTGCAACATTCGATGCCGGAACGGGTGCGCAACCTGCTGCTCACCAATCTCAAACTGATCCCCGACGACGTGTATGAGATGCGCGGTCCGCTTGGTCTGTCGGATCTGATGCAGTTGACGAAGATTGACCGTCCCGACCTGAAAGATCCGCCGTTCTATCCGATACCGCCGGCGCCGTTACAGAACGCGCGCAGCAGTGAGGAACTCTTCGCTGCGATTCGGCAACACGACATTCTGCTGCACCATCCATTTCACTCTTTTCAGCCGCTGGTATCGCTGATCCAGGCCGCCGCCGAAGACCCGAATGTGCTGGCGATCAAGCAGACGCTCTACCGCGTTGGATCGAACTCGCCAATCGTGAAGGCGCTTATGCACGCGCGCGAGCAGGATAAGCAGGTAACTGTACTGGTTGAGTTGAAAGCACGCTTCGACGAGGAGAACAATATCATCTGGGCGAAACAACTCGAACGCGCCGGCGTGCACGTTGTGTACGGGCTGGTCGGGCTGAAAACGCATGCCAAACTGGCGCTGATCGTCCGCCGTGAGCACGACGGTTTGCGCCGTTATGTCCACCTCGGCACCGGCAACTATAACGCAACGACTGCCCGTATCTACACCGACCTCGGACTGTTGACGGCGCGCCTCGAGATTGCTGCCGATGTGTCGGAACTGTTCAACCATCTCACCGGCTTCTCGCGTCAGCAGCACTATCGCAAACTGCTCGTCGCACCGGTGAGTATGCGCGAATGTCTCGAAAAGTTGATCGAACGCGAGATCGCCCACGCGCAGGCGGGACGGCAGGGACATCTGATTTTTAAGTGCAACGCAATCGTCGATAAAAAGATCATCGATCTGCTCTACCGGGCTTCGCAGGCAGGTGTGACCATCGAGTTGATCGCGCGCGGCATCTGCTGCCTGCGCCCCGGTGTGCCGGGCTTGAGCGAACGCATCTCGGTGCGCAGCATTGTCGGACGTTTCCTCGAGCACAGCCGTATCTATTACTTTGCGAACGATGGCAACCCGGACATCTATCTCGGTAGTGCCGACCTGATGGAACGCAACCTCGACCGCCGCGTCGAGACGTTGTTCCCCATCGAGTCCGAATCCTTGAAGGCGGAGATTCGGCAACTGCTCGATGTATATTTGCGCGATACGTCCCGCGCACGCATCCTGACACCTGATGGCTCATACGTGCGCGCCCGCCCGCCCGAAGGCGAAGAGCCGTTCGACAGTCAGGAGTTCCTCAGTCGCGCAAATATGACGCCGTACTAAAAGACCGGCGCAGCGGCGTGGAACGCCTGATCTGTGCGCCGGGAAGATCACACCCGGTGGTTGATCGCGCAAGCGCGTGTTCTGAGCAAAACGCAGAATCGACGGTATCTCTGGCGCCCCGATGGAACCATAGCAACCGGTGGATCACTCCCCAGGATTGGACAGCCCATGAGCACAACAACCTGGCGTCTGTTCATTGCGGCTGAGTTGCCCGATCCGCTTCGCGAGGAACTGGCAAGGCTGCAAATGCACCTCAAACACGACCAACCGCCGGTGCGCTGGGTCGAGCCATCGGCGATGCACCTGACCCTCTGGTTTCTGGGGAATGTGCAGGACAATCAAATCGCCGATTTGAAAACGGCGCTCCTGCTATCATTCAGCGGTCAACACGCAGCACACATCCGGCTTGGCGCTCCCGGCGCTTTCCCTAACCTGCAACGGCCACAGGTCATCTGGATTGGTCTGGCTACCGGTGAGCCGCACCTGCGCACGTGGTACGAGGCGCTGGCGCGCCGGTTACCCGACCTTGGGTTTCCCCGCGATCCCCGTCCGTTCCATCCCCACCTGACTCTGGGACGGGTACGCCGCGAGGCGTCGGCGGAGCAGCAACGACGCCTTGGCACCGCAATCCGCGCCCTGAATCCGCCATCCGACCACGTGTGGCGCATTCAGCACGTGGCATTGTTCCGTAGCGACCTTCGTCCAGAGGGACCGCGCTACACCACACTGGCTGCGATCGATCTGCAATCCCGTGAGAACTGACCACGAATCCATCCGGTGCAAAGGTGGTTCGCGGCGATCAGGCAACCATCAACTGTTCACCCTTAGCGAACCTTCTGCCTTTGACGTATAGTGGTATAATAACGCTATGTTGTCAGGACGACTCGCAACAGTAGCGTTGTGGCTACTGATCATGTGCGCTGCGGTGTTTCTGTTCGAGCGCGCGGTGGTTGTCATTGGTTTTTTTGCTACGCCGCTCCTCCTCTTCGCCCTTGCCTGGTTGATCGCCGTCGTTCTGCAACCACTGGTGTCGCGTCTGACGGCGCTCGATCTCCCAGCGATGACCATCCGTGCCCGCCGGGTTCCGTCGCCGCCGCGTCACCTTTCGCGGGTGCTTTCGGTGGCGCTGATCTACCTGGCGCTGTTCGCGGCGCTGATCGTCGTGATCCTGTCGTTCGTGCCGACCATCACCCAGCAACTGACCACGCTGACCGGATCGGTGCCGACAACGGTCGAATCAATCGCCCGCTGGATCGAGCACCTCGATGAAAGCCTGGAGCGCTTCGGGTTTCGTGGCGATCTCACCGCAATTGTGCAGCCTGAAGCGATTGCGCAGCAACTGACAGGCTTCGGCAGCACGATGCTCCAACAGTCGCTCGGCATTGCTGGCAGTATTGCCACGGTTCTGTTCAACATCTTTCTGGTGTTAATCCTCAGTTTCTATATCACGCTCGACGGTCCGCGTCTTGGCAAGAGTTTCGTGGCGATCCTGCCCCGCTCCTGGCACGATGAAGTCGATAACCTTTTTACGGTTATCGACCGGGTGTTCGGCGGTTTCATGCGGGCGCAGTTCGTCAACTCACTGCTGTACGGCATTGCAAATGCGATCGTGATGGCAATGTTCGGTCTCGGTGATATTGCGCTTGCCAGTGTCGTTGCCGCCATACTCGTGTTCATTCCGCTGGTGGGCGGGTTCTTCGCGCTGATCCCGCCAGCGCTGTTTGCCATCCTGTTTGCGCCTGATCGGTTGGGATGGCTGCTGCTGACACTGCTCGTCGTCCAGCAGGTGCAGTTCAATATTGTCATGCCGCGTCTGGTCGGGCAGGCAATTGGGCTGCATCCACTGCTCGTCTTTGCCGCACTGCTTCTCGGTGGAACGGTCGCCGGCGGCTGGGGCGTTCTGTTTGGCATCCCGGTTGCCGGCGTGATTGCCTCGATCACCCAGTTCTTCTATGAGCGCGCCAGACGCACAGCGATTATTCTGCCGGCCGACGAACCATCCCCATCGGTTGCTTCTGCTGCTCCCGCCTCGGTTGCCGATCTGGTCGCCGGGCACACCGCGCCTGCCCCGGTTGTCGATCCGGCCTCCGGTCATCCTCGCTCATAGCGCTTGACGCATCGGCGGCTCTCTTCTACAATACCGCAGTCGAGAGTCAGTGTCGCACCTCAAATGCGACCTCATTGGGCATATTCAAGCAGGCAGAGATGGTGTGATCCAGTATCTCTGTTATCGATCCGAACCTTCTGCCACAGATTTCCGGATGTGTGGACGCAGGAACAGTAGGTTCCCCCGGTTCGGATTATGCCACGCAGCATCATGGAAAACCGCGCTGGCGAGAAACGTTCCCCCTGTGTGATCTATGCGCTCATCGGCGGATTGAGCCTGGCGAGCGGCATTGTCGGCACACTCGTCGGCGGTGCGCTGATCTGGTTCTTCGTTGCGCGCCCGATCGCCGATCAAACCGCGCAGACGCCTGTACCTGCCACATCGCCTTTTCCCGTACCCCCAACAGCACCGGTCGTTGCAACGGACGACCCGGTGCGCACTGCACCGGCACGGATTGCGCGCGAGACAGGACCGGCGGTGGTGACGGTGGTGTCGCAGTTACCGCCGCAGATCGGTTTCTTCGGCACATTTCAACCGCCACCGGCACGCGGTTCGGGGGTGATTATCGATCCACGCGGGTACATCATCACCAACCACCACGTTGTTGAAGGTGCGCGGCAGTTGTACGTCATTCTCGCCGATGGACGACAGCGCCCGGCGCAACTGATCGGGAGTGACTACCCATTCAGTGATCTGGCGCTGATCAAGATCGAAGGCGATGCCTATCCCGCAGCACGGCTGGGTGATTCTGACGCAGTTCAGGCAGGCGATTGGGTGGTTGCCATCGGCAGCGCCCTGGGCGACCTGCGCAACTCGGTTACGGTTGGTGTGGTCAGCGGGCTTGGACGGTCGCTGCAAACCCGTGATGTCGTACTGGACGACCTGATCCAGACGGACGCAACCATCAATCGCGGCAACTCTGGCGGTCCACTGTTGAACCTGGATGGCGAGGTGATCGGGATCAATACGGCGATCATACGCGGCGGCGCCGAACAGGCGGAAGGAATCGGGTTTGCCATTCCCAGCAATACCGCGCGCTACGTTGCCGATCAACTGATAACACGCGGCAGGGTGGCGCGCCCATACCTGCCGATCGAATTCGTGCCGATTACGCCGCGACTGGCGGCATGGTACAACCTGCCGGTCGATTACGGTCTTTTTATTCAGGCAGTCAGGCGTGGATCGGCGCTGGCACAGGCTGGCGTACAGCCGGGTGATATCCTGTTGTCACTCGGCGGTCAGCGCATCGATGAAACCCATCCGTTGCTGCGTGTGCTGGCGCGACATCAGGTTGGTGAAGAGGTCGAGATCGAGATCTGGCGTGACAACGCCACCCGGACGATACGGATCACCCTGGAAGAATTGCCCCGCTGAGGAACACTGCTGGCGAGAGTCATGGATCGGTAATTTCCCCTTCAGGTGTGTGTCAGGAACCCATCAGTCGCTCCCGCTATACTTGACTTGCGGGTAGCGACCGGTTGAAATCGTGTGATCGAGTGTAGAGGAGAAGCCATGTTCCAGCAAACGAAGACCGCTATCCCCCGCATCCTGTCGCTGTTGATGCTGATCGCCATCATTGCCGGCATTGTCGCTACGCCCCGCCAGAGTCGTGCTGCGGCGCGCAGTCCGGCTGAAGTTCCAGACACGTATCCGCCCTATCTCGCCGAGTACTATCCGCAAACCGGTCACTCCGCCGTCAATTCGTTCGAGTTGTTCTGGCGCAATACCCCCAATGCTCTCTTTGTGCTGGGCTATCCAATCTCCCGCCCATTTATCGAGGAAAGTTTCACCAACCCTGGCGAGTATTACCGTGTCCAGTACTTCGAGCGCGCGATCCTCGAAGAGCACCCGCAGAACTACGGCACGCCCTACTATATTCAGGGGCGATTGCTGGGCACGCAACTGGCAAAAGGGCGCGAGAACGAACCGCCATTCCAGCCGGTTCCCGATCCGCGCGACGGCACGTGGGACAGTGTGACACGCCATACGCTGCGCAACTCGCCGGCGCCGTTCCGCACCTTCTGGCGCAACAATGGCGGGTTGGCGGTCTTCGGTCGCCCGATCTCCGAACAGTTCCAGGAAGTGAATAAGGCGGACGGCAGAACGTACTGGGTGCAATACTTCGAGCGTCAGCGCATGGAGTGGCACCCCGACGAGCCTGACCCGCGCTACCGCATTCTGCTCGGTCTGCTCGGCAATGAATACCGCGACGCCAATCATCGCACCAATCCGGCATTCACTCCCGCGCCGCGCGACGATGCACGCTCACTGCCGCGCCCGTTCATCTACGGCTACAATGCACATCTCTACCAGGATCGCGAACCCTGGCAGGATCGCAGGCGTGTGCTGCAACTGGTCAAGAACAGCGGCTTCGGCTGGGTACGCCAGCAGGTGCGCTGGATGGACCTGCACGACCGTTCAGGTGCGATCTACTGGGAAGAACTCGATGACATCGTGCGCGATGCGAACGAAATGGGCGTCAAACTGTTCATCAGCGTCGTCGCCGCCCCCAGTTGGGCAACCGACAACGGACGCAACGGGTTGCCCAACCGCGCCAACATCGGTCAGTTTGCCTATTTCATGGGAGAAATGGCAAAACGTTACCGCGGTAGGGTCGGCGCCTATCAGATCTGGAACGAACAGAACCTGGCAGTCGAGAACGGCGGACGAGTCACATCGGCGGCGCTCTACATGGATGTGCTGGTCGCTGGCGTGCGGGCAATCAAGGCGAATGACCCCTACGCGATCGTCGTATCCGGTCCAACGGCAGCAACCGAGACGAACAATCCGAATATCGCTATCAGCGATCTGGCATTCTTGCGGCAGATGTTCGCCGATCCACGCTTCCGCGAAGTTGTCGATGCGATTGGCGTTCATGCAGGCGGTACATCGAACCCACCCGACAGCATGTGGCCCGACCGTCCCGGTCCCGGACCGAACTTTGTGACCAGTCGCGAGTTTTACTTCCGCCGCGTCGAAGATTATCGGGCGCTGGCGTTGCAGTACGGTCTTGGCGACCGGCAGATGTGGATCACTGAGTTCGGCTGGGCGACACGCAACAATACGCCGGGGTATGAATTCGGCAACCAGATCTCGTTCGAGCAGCAGGCAGAATGGATCGTGCGCGCCTTCCAGATCGGGCGACGCGAATATGCCCCGTGGATGGGAGCAATGTTCCTGTGGAACCTGAACTTTGCCATACCGTGGACGCAGCGCGAAGGCAACCCGCTCCATGAGCAGGCATCGTTCGGCATCCTCAATGGCAACTGGAGTCCGCGCCCGGCATACCTCGCCCTGCAACAGATGCCAAAGGATTGAGGAAGCGTATCAGACCCGGAGAGAAGGGGCGCGATGCCAGAAAACAGGTGAACCGCGCGCTTCTCTCCCCGGCAACGAACGGCACAGAATGCACGCATAGCAGACACCGCAATGCCGAACGGTCGCAGAAAAGACGGAGAAACCCCCCATGCGCTCCAAGCACTGGCTATCCCTGGCGCTCCTGATCACGCTTGCCGGCGTCGTACTCGTGCCACTGCACGCAACGGCGTCAGCGCGTAGCCCGGAGGAAGTGCCGCCGACACAACCGCCGTTCAAGGCGCGTTTGTTCCCTGAAACCGGGCATACCGCCGTCAATTCGTTTCTCTCCTTCTGGGAACGAACTCCCAATGCACTCTTCGTGCTTGGCTATCCGATCTCGGCGCCATTTATCGAAGAGAGTTTCACCAACCCTGGCGAGTATTACCGCGTCCAGTACTTCGAGCGCGCGATCCTCGAAGAGCACCCTGAAAACTATGGTACGCCCTACTACATTCTGGGACGCCTGCTGGGAACAGAAATGGTCAGGGGACGCGAGAACGAACCGCCGTTCCAGCCCGTTCCCGATCCGCGCGACGGTACCTGGGACGAAGTGACCCGCCACACATTGCGCAACTCACCGGCGCCGTTCCGTAGTTTCTGGCTCAACAACGGCGGTCTGGCAGTGTTCGGTCGCCCCCTTTCCGAGCAGTTTCAGGAAGTGAATCAGGCAGACGGCAAGGTGTACTGGGTCCAGTACTTCGAGCGTCAACGCATGGAGTGGCACCCCGACGAACCCGACCCGCGTTACCGCATTCTGCTCGGTCTGCTCGGCAACGAGTACCGCGACGCGCACCATCAGGGGAATCTGGCGTTCAATCCTGGCGCCGTTGCACCGGATCAACCGCCGCCGACTCCATCGAATACATTTGCCTACGGCTACAACGTTATTCTGTACGGGCAGGGATCGACACCGTGGCAGGATCGCCCGCGCGTTCTGCGGCTGGTGAAAGAGAGCGGCTTCGGCTGGGTGCGTCAGCAGGTGCGCTGGATGGACCTGCACGACCGTTCCGGGGCGATCTATTGGGGCGAACTCGACGATATCGTAGAAGACTGTCATCGCGAAGGGGTGAAGGTGCTGCTGAGCATTGTCGCCGCACCTTCCTGGGCAACCCCCAACGGAAAGAACGGCCTGCCGTCGCGTGAGCATTTCGGCACATTCGCCTATTTCGTGGGCGAAATGGCCAAACGCTACCGTGGCAAAGTACAGGCTTACGAGATCTGGAACGAACAGAATCTGGCAGTCGAAAATGGCGGACGGGTGCCGAATGCTTCATTCTACATGGATATGCTGGTCCAGGCATCACAGGCAATCAAAGCCAGCGACCCCGCGGCGCTGATCGTTTCCGGCGCACCTTCGAGCACTGAGACAAATGCGCCAACCATCGCGGTGAGTGACCTGGTATTCCTGCGTCAGATGTTCGCCGATCCGCGCTTCCGTGCCAATGTCGATATTATCGGCGTCCATCCCGGCGGCGCGGCCAACCCGCCCGACACCTTCTGGCCCGACAATCCGGGACCGGGACCGGGATGGACCAACAGCCGCGAGTTTTACTTCCGTCGCGTCGAGGACGTGCGCGCGCTCATGGTGCAATTAGGACTGGGTGACATGCCGATGTGGGTGACGGAATTCGGCTGGGCGACGCGCAACAATACGCCGGGGTACGGCTTTGGCAACCAGATTTCGTTCGAGAAACAGGCGCAGTACATCGTGCGCGCCTACCAGATGGCACGCACCAGCTACGCTCCCTGGATGACCGGCATGTTCCTGTGGCAACTCAATTTCGCCGTCCCCTGGCGGGCGCAGGGCAACGAACTGCATGAACAGGCAAGTTATGGCGTCATCAACGGCGACTGGAGTCCACGCCCGGCGTACCTGGCGCTTCAGGCAATGCCCAAAGATTGAAAGGGCAGTCTGACAATCGTGCTGTCCACAAGGGACGCGGCACGTCCGCATCTCTTGTGCTATACTGATCAATATGACAACCACTACGCCACAACCGGTTCCCGCCACCTCTGCCGACGCCGACCCGTTCCGCTACGGGTGGCGCATCGTGCGCCGCGACCTCGGTGACGGCTACTTCGACGAAGAACTCGTTCCCCTGCGGCTCATCGACCTGCTGCACCCCGAGGAGGGCGACCAGGTGCTCTGCAATTACGACCATCAGCGGCGTGTTCGCTACTTTTCTGGTCACGATGGTCATCGAAGCAGAGGAGCGGGTCGCCGAAACGCTGGCGGAAGTCAAAGCGCAGGCACAGGCGTGGATGCATGCCGAAGCCCGCGCCGAAGCCGAAGCCCGCGCCGCCGAAGCTCAGGCGCGCCGCAAAGCCGAAGCGCGAGCAGCCGAAGCCCGCGCCGAAGCCGGAGCCCGCGCCCGTGCCGAAGTCGAAGCCCGCGCCGAAGCCGAAGCCCGGTTGCGCGCGCTGGAAGCTGAACTGCGTCGTCTGCGCGGCGAAGAAGCGTAAAACTGCTGGATGTATCGATCCCGGTCGTTATGCTGCAAACGGCAGTTCGACCACCCTGCCCGTTGATCCGGCGCCCTCCACTTCGACAACCGTCCCCGGTTCAGCATACGCTGTGCGCACATATGCCAGTGCAATTGGACCGAACCGTGGCGATACCGCAGCACTGGTGAGATCACCGGCATCTTTCCCATCACAGACCACTTTCGCAGGCGAGGCGACCGGTTCACTCAACCGGAGACCACACAGGCGCTTCGCCAGACGACCGCGACTCTCCATCCGCGCGATGATTTCCTGACCAACGTAACATCCCTTGTTGAAACTGACCGCGTCCAGCAGTCCGGTTTCCAGTGGAATGTACTCCTGACTCAACTCGCGCCCGAATGCGCCATATCCCTGTTCGATCCGCAGCACATCGAGCGTGTCACCGTCGATCGGCGTTGCGCCGACGGCAAGAAGTGCAGCATGGACGGCATCATACCCGTCGGACGGAATATACAGCGTAAAACTGTCACCGCCTATCGGCTTACGACGCGCTATCAGCAGACTCACCCCCGCAATGGCAGTTGTCGTGATACCATGGAGTGGTAGATGAACGACAGTACCGGTCAGTTCTGCGATCAGGCGCACCGCCTGCGGTCCGTACAACGCCAGTTGCGCATGGGAGCGCCCGGCTGCTTCCAGGGTCACCTGGTCGTTGAAAAAGATATTGCGGCGCATATGCCCGAACACCGGCGGTCCCTGGTCGGCACTGGTCACAACCAGCAGCGCCTCGTCCAGCGCGTGGACGGTGAGCAGATCGATGATCCGTCCAATCGGGGTTGTGAGGACGGTCAGCGTCCCTTCACTTGGCTTCAGTCGTTCGATGTCGTTGGTCGAGAGGCGATGGAGCAACGCCGCACGGTCGCGGCCACGCATAAAGATCCGTCCGGCTGTACGCTCATCGGCGATAACGGCGCGCTCCAGCGCGCTGGTATACGTCTCTCTCTCCATGCGTATCTCCGTGCCGGCAGTCGCCCGGCGGTGCAGGACGACAACCGACGTCTATCGCAGTGTGTGCTGTTCTGACAATGCCTGACATGATACCGAAGGTTCTGAGTATGATGCAAACATTTACTGAGCGTGGCGGGTGGTGGGTTACCGCACAGTTTGGTCTGCTGTTCGCGCTTGTGCTGGCGCCGCCGGAACTGCCGGGACTTCCGACGCTTGCAGCGATCCTGGGACAGGGAGCGCTGATCGCCGGTGTGCTGTTGTGCGGATGCGGCGCGGCGCTGGCAGGCGCCGGGTTGCTCCATCTCGGCGCAAATCTGACCCCCTTTCCGCGCCCACGCGACAACGGCAGACTGGTGCAGCATGGCGTGTATGCCATCGTGCGGCACCCGATCTACAGCGGGATCATTATCGGCGCGTTTGGCTGGTCGCTGCTGCGCGGCAGCATCGCCGCGCTGCTATTGAGTGTTGTGTTGCTGGTCTTCTTCCACCTCAAATCGCGCCGTGAGGAACGCTGGCTGGTCGAGCGCTACCCGGAGTATGCCGACTACCAGAAGCGGGTGAAGAAGATCATCCCGTTCATCTGGTAACCTGTCTCATCCACTGCCGGTACGAGCCAGTTTTTGCAGTTCGTGCAGTTTATTGAGCGCCTCCAGCGGCGTCAACTGATTGATATCGATCCGGCGCAACATCTCGATCACCGGTCCGGGCGCCAGGTCGAAGAGGGAGAGTTGCCCGTCGGGAGGCGTGCGATCCTGATCGCTGCGCGCCGCGCCGGTGACGGAAGATGATGTACATCCCGCCGACCGACGGTCATCGCCGTGTGGAGGAACCGCCGGCGGCGCACTGCGCGGCGCGCGCCGTTCCAGTTCCACCAGCAACTCGCTCGCCCGACGAATGACGGGTTGTGGGATGCCTGCCAGTTCTGCCACATGAATGCCATACGAGCGGTCAGCGCCGCCGGGACGCAGTTCGTGGAGAAACACCACCCGCCCATCCTGCTCGGTCGCCGCCATGTGGTAGTTCTTGAGGCGCGGCAAGGTGCGCTCCAGATCGGTCAGTTCGTGGTAGTGAGTTGCAAAGAGGGTGCGACACCCAAGACGCGGCTCGTTGTGAATGTACTCGATGACCGCCTGTGCGATCGCCATACCATCGTAGGTGCTGGTACCGCGCCCGACCTCGTCCAGGATGATCAGACTGCGGCAGGTGCTCTGCGCCAGTAACGCCGCAGTCTCGGTCATTTCGACCATAAACGTGCTGCGACCGGTAGCAATGTCGTCCTGGGCGCCGATGCGCGTGAAAATGCGATCAACCAGCCCGATTTCGGCGGCATCGGCGGGGACGAACGACCCGATCTGCGCCATCAGGACGATGAGCGCCACCTGGCGGAGCACCGTGCTCTTACCGCTCATATTGGGACCGGTAATCAGGCAGATCTGGCGCGTCCCGGTGTCCATCTCGATATCGTTTGGCACAAACGTCTCATCGAGGGTCTGCTCGACGACCGGATGCCGCCCGCCGACGATCCGCAGGCGGGTATCGTCGTACAGTTCCGGGCGCACGTAACGCCCGCGTACTGCTGCTTCCGCCAGCGCTGCAAACACATCGATGGTCGCAATCATGCGCGCCGTGCGCAACAACTGTGCTCCGGCGCCGGTTACTCTATCGCAGATTCGCGCGAAGGCGCGCCGTTCGAGATCGATCAAACGCTGCTGCGCCTGTTCGACGATCTCCTCGTAGCGTTTGAGTTCATCGGTGAAATAGCGTTCGCCGGTTGTCAGCGTCTGCTTGCGGATGTAGTGTTTCGGCACCTGGTCGGCGTAGGTTTTGGGCACCTCGATGTAATAGCCAAAAACACGGTTATAATCGACGCGCAACGACTTGATCCCGGTGCGTTCGCGCTCTTTCGGTTCGAGTTCGCTGATCCAGCGCTGCGCATCACGGCTCGCCGCCACTACCTGATCGATCTCCGGTTCAAAACCGGGGCGGATCACGCGCCGCGGCGGTTCGCCGTTCTCTCCCGCACGCAGATAGTTGGACGCACCAAGCAGTGCGGGCGGCTCATCATCGATTGCAGTCTCCAGAAATGCCAGAATGTCGGCGCACGGATCGAGCGCGAGCGTTTCGGTCGTCTGATCGCCCACGTCCACTGCACCTGGAGCAGCCTCGCCGTCTGCAGATGGTTGGGCTTCAACGGCGCCTTTCGGCGATCCGACAGACGGCGCGGTTTCCTCTTCCTCGCCAAACAGGTCATCACCGGCATAGCGAGCCGACACCCGCCGACGCGCCTCACGCTGTACACGCAGACTGACCGCCGGCGACCGGAGCGACTCTACGCGCTCACCGTCGTTTTCTGCCGGCAATACCGGCCCGGTTGCTGTGGATGGGTGGAAGACGCGCACACTGGTGAGGTCGATCTCGTCTGGCGGCGGCGACCAATCGCCGAGCGCAGCGACAAGTTCGGGGAGCGCGCGCAACGCATCGCGCAAACGCGCCATATCGCGCGGCGTTGCCACCCCGACCCCCTGAATAATCCGGTTGACCACCCGCTCCATATCGCCGACACGTCGCAGGGTTTCGCGCACCGACGCGCGCAGGATGGCATCGGCGACGAAGTGCTCGACCGCGTCGTGGCGGGCGCGCAGCCGCCTCAGATTGCACAACGGCTGCGAAATCCAGCGCCGCAGCAGACGTGCTCCCATCGGCGTGCGTGTCTGGTCGAGCACACCGATCAATGCGCCGCGTGTCGTGCCGCTGGCGCCTTCGAGCAATTCGAGGTTCCGCTGCGTCTGCGGATCGAGGAACATCGCATCGCCGGGGGTGTAGGCGCGGATCGAGCGCAGATTGGCGACCATTCCCTGCTGCGTTTCGCGCGCATACTGCACGATCGCGCCGGCAGCACGGATCGCCAGCGGACGGTCTTCCAGCCCAAAACCGGCGAGCGAACGGACGCCAAACTGATGGAGCAGGATATCGTGCGCATTGCGCAGATCCCAGCGTCGTTCGGGCCATGCCGTCACCCGCCCGTGCGCCCAACGCGCGTTGTTTTCGCGCTCGACGCGCCGCGCCACCCGTTCGCCGGGAAGGAGCAGTTCGCGTTCTTCGCGCGTAAGGAACTCCAGGTCCTGCTCGAGACGGGCGCTGGACGGCTCAAGACCGGGCAGGCGCAGATCGGCGCGGTCGGGAACCAGGATTTCGACTGCATTGAGGCGCGTCAGTTCGCCCTGCGCCTGCTGCGCCGCGCGTTCGCCGCTGAACTCGACAGCGGCGAACTCACCGGTGCTCAGGTCGGCGTATGCCAGCCCGATCCTCCCGTGATCGGCGATCAGAGCGGCAAGGTAGTTGTTGCGCTCGGCTGGGAGCATGCCACTTTCGATGATCGTGCCGGGCGTTATCACACGCACCACCTTGCGCTCGACCATCCGGTTACTGCCGGTGAGCGACGTTTGTTCGATGCCGGCGGCGAAGATCGAGCGCGGGCGCGTATCGCTACGACTGGAAGGGGTCTCGGTGATCTGCTCGGCGATGGCAACGCGATACCCGGCGCCGACGAGCCGCGCCACATACCCTTCGATAGCGTGATACGGCATCCCCGCCATCGGGCAGCGCTGCTTCTGGTCGTGCCTCTTCTGGCTGGCGAACTCCTTGTAGGTCAGCGTCACTTCGAGCAGATCAGCGACCAGTTTGGCGTCATCGTCGAACGTCTCGTAGAAATCGCCGAGGCGGTAGAGCAGAATAGCGTCGGGGTGCGCGGCTTTGAGGCTGCGATACTGACGATACCAGGCATGCAACTCGAGACCGGGGAACTCTTGCTGCAACTGGCGCTCGAAGGCGCGACGCTCGGCAGGGGTCATACGTGGCTCCACTCCGTTTGCACGTCGTTTCTCGTACCGATGTTCTATTATAGCATTGATCGGTGATTGTCGAGCGAGCTTTCCAGGCAGACCCTGCGTGTGCGGGCGGACGCGCCGGAGGCGCGCATTCCCAGGTGCGCTGCCTGCGGCGGGCACGTTTCCCGACATCCTGCACACTGCGGACGCGCCGGAGGCGCGCGTTCCCAGGTGCTCTCCCTGCGGTGGGCGCGTTTCCCGACACCCGGCGCGCTGCGGGCGCGCCGGAGGCACGTGTTCCCGGCTCCTCGGCCCCCCGGACGGTCGCTCCCTTTTTCTGTGCTGCTCCCTCTCCCCGGCGTTGACCGACATGGATGTCGGTCGCCTCGTCGCCTCCATCAACCCGTGCCGAAATGAATTTCGGCCAACCCCCAACCCGTACCGAAATGAATTTCAGCCAACTTTCCCGCCTCTGCCGCCTTGCATCAGTCCACTGTTCCGCTCTGCTGACGTCGCTCACAGCGGGCAATCGTTTCAGGGTATAATGAACAGGCTACTCTGATTATCACACACGGTTCATTCCTGCCAGGCGCTGTTCTGCCGTCGTTGACGCTGAAAAGGGGATGCAGATGGCTTCCGGGATGTATTGTTGACGTCACGCCAGACGCGCACTGTCACCAGAAGCAGGCAGAGGAGACCAGCAAGCATGTCATTTCGCATCGAAGCGCCCTTTCAGCCGGCGGGCGATCAACCCAAAGCAATCGCTCAACTGGTTGCGGGGATTCGCGCCGGATACAGGCATCAGACTCTGCTCGGCGCAACCGGCACCGGTAAAACGCTGACCATGGCGCACGTCTTCAGCCAGCTCGAACGACCGGCGCTGGTCATGGCGCACAACAAGACCCTGGTCAGCCAGTTGTACGCCGAGTTTCGCGAACTGCTGCCCGATACAGCGGTTGAGATGTTTATTTCCTACTACGACATCTACACGCCCGAAGCGTATGTACCCAGCAAAGACCTGTACATCGAAAAGGAAGCCGAAATCAACGAAGAGATCGACCGGTTGCGCCACGCCGCTACCCAGGCGCTCTTCACCCGACGCGACGTGCTGATCGTTGCGTCGGTTTCGGCGATCTACGGTCTCGGTTCGCCCCACGAGTACGGGCAGGTAGTCATTCCGATCCGCGTCGGCGAGGTGCGTAACCGTGACAAACTGCTGCGTCAGTTGCTCGACCTGCAATTCGAGCGCAACGATATGGATTTTCACCGGGGCACATTCCGCGTGCGCGGCGATACGCTCGACATCTTTCCCGCCAATCAGGAGATCGCGCTGCGGGTCGAGTTCTGGGGCGATGAGGTCGAGCGCATCACCGAGTTCGATCCGCTGACCGGCGAAGTGCTGCTCAACCGGACGGCGGTGGACATCTACCCGGCGAAACACTTCATCACGACCACCGAAACGCTGCAACTCGCCATCACCGACATCCAAGCCGAACTGGAAGCGCGTGTCGCCGAACTGGAACAACAAGGCAAGTTTCTGGAAGCGGCGCGCCTCAAACAGCGCACCAACTACGACCTCGAAATGCTCTCCGAGGTCGGGTACTGCTCTGGCATCGAGAACTATTCGCGCCACCTCGACCGCCGTGCAGCCGGACAGACACCCTGGACGCTGCTCGATTACTTTCCCGACGACTTCATTCTCTTCGTTGACGAGTCGCACATTACCCTGCCACAGATTCGCGGCATGTACGCTGGCGACCGGTCACGCAAAGAAACGCTCGTCGAGTATGGCTTCCGCCTGCCATCGGCGCTCGACAACCGTCCGCTGCGGTTCGATGAGTTCGAGCGGCATATTCACCAGGCGATCTACGTTTCGGCGACGCCGGGACCCTATGAGTACGAACATTCGGCGCAGATCGTCGAACAGATCATCCGTCCAACCGGGTTGCTCGACCCGATTGTCGAAGTGCGTCCGACCCGCGGGCAGATCGACGATCTGGTGGGGGAGATCAAGCGACGGGTGCAGAAAGGGCAGCGGGCGCTGGTCACGACCCTGACCAAGCGAATGGCGGAAGATCTGGCGGATTATCTCAAGGAGGTGGGTATCCGCACCAGTTATCTGCACTCCGACATCGAGACGCTGGAGCGGGTCGAAATTCTGCGCGATCTCCGGCTGGGGGTGTATGATGTGGTAGTCGGCATCAACCTGCTGCGTGAAGGGCTCGATCTGCCGGAAGTATCGCTGGTGGCCATTCTCGACGCCGATAAGGAAGGGTACCTGCGCAGTGGCTCTTCGCTGATCCAGATCATCGGGCGCGCAGCGCGGCACATCGAGGGCACCGTGATCATGTACGCCGACACGATCACCGAATCGATGCGCACCGCGATTGATGAAACCAACCGGCGACGCGCCATCCAGGAAGCGTACAACCGCGAACACAACATCACCCCTGTCGGCATCTCCAAAGCGGTGCGTGACCTGACCGACCGGGTGCGCAAGGTCGCCGAGGAGCGCGGCGTCTACCAGATCGCCGAAGCGCCGGCAGAACTGCCAATCCCCAGGGATGAGATTGTCAAACTGATCAAGGAACTGGAGAAGCAGATGAAGCAGGCGGCAAAAGACCTGGCATTCGAAAAAGCCGCCGCACTACGGGATCAGATCATCGAACTGCGACGCACCCTGGCGCTTGAGGAGGAATCGCAGCCGGTGCGATCATAAATATTCCCTCTTCGTTTGCATCTCTTCACTCGCGTATACCGATGAGCGGCGTATGATACCCTCGCCAGGCAGATCGCGAAGCGACGGCGCAACGCGCGTCGTCGTTCTTTTTGAAACTCGGAGGGCGCCATGATCTGCATCCGGTTTGCCGATGAGGGAAGAACCGTCGAGACCGACCGTACCGGACACGATATACTCAATACGCCGGTGCTGAACAAAGGCAGCGCCTGGAGCGAAGAAGAGCGCGTCGGGCTTGGTCTGCTAGGGTTGTTGCCGCACCACGTTTCGAGCATCGAAGAGCAACTGGCGCGCGTCTACCGCAACTACCAACAGCGCACCGGCGACCTGGACCGGTACCTCTACCTGACCGACCTGCAAGACCGGAATGAGACACTCTTCTACCGGTTGCTGATCGAGCATATCACCGAAATGATGCCGATCATCTACACGCCGGAAGTCGGCGTCGCCTGCCAGCGCTACAGCCACCTGTTTCACCGTCCGCGCGGTCTGTTCATCGACTATCCGCACCGTGATCAGATCGAAACGATGCTGCGCGCCTGGCACTTCGCCGATCAGGTGCGCGTGATTGTCGTCACCGATGGGGAGCGCATCCTGGGGCTTGGTGACCAGGGAATGGGCGGCATTGGCATTCCAATCGGCAAATTGACGCTGTACACCCTCTGCGCCGGAATCCATCCGGCAACCACCCTCCCGATTGTGCTCGACGTCGGCACGAACAACCCCGCGCTGCTCGATGACCCGCTCTACCTGGGGTGGCGACACGAGCGGGTACGCGGCAGGGAGTACGACGACTTTATCGAGCAATTCGTGACAGCGGTGGAGAAGGTTTTCCCACACGCACTGCTGCAATGGGAAGATTTCGCCAAGGATAATGCGCGCAACCTGCTCGAACGCTACCGCGACCGGATTCTTAGTTTCAACGACGATATTCAGGGCACCGGTGCGGTGACGCTGGCAGGGTGGCTGGCGGCGGTGGGGATCGCTGGCGTACCGCTGGCGGATCAGCGCATCGTGATGCTGGGTGCAGGCTCGGCGGCGACCGGCATTGCTGAACAGATCGTGGACGTCATGGTCGAAGCGGGCATCCCGCTCGAACAGGCGCGGCGAACAATCTGGCTGATCGACAGCCGCAACCTGGTTCATACCCGGCGCAGTGGTCTCGAAGCGGCGAAGATGCTCTATGCCCAGCCGTATGAAACGCTGGAAGGATGGACACGCGAAGGGCGTGCAACCTTCACCCTGTACGACGTTGTCGCCAATGTGCATCCGACGTGTCTAATCGGCACATCGGCGCAACCCGGCGCATTCGACGAGCGCACCATCCACGAAATGGCGCGGTATGTCGAGCGTCCGATCATCTTCCCACTCTCCAATCCCACCTCGAAGAGCGAGGCTGTTCCGGCTGACCTGATCGCGTGGACGGAGGGACGCGCGCTGGTTGCGACCGGCAGCCCCTTCGAGCCGGTGACCTACGGCGGTCGCACCTTTACGATCGGGCAGTGCAACAACGTCTTTATCTTCCCCGGAGTCGGGCTGGGTGTCATCGCCGTTGGCGCGAAGCGTGTCACCGATGCAATGTTCATCGCTGCTGCGCGCGCGCTCAGCGCCTTCTCACCGGCGCGCCAGGACCCCACGGCGTCACTCTACCCGTCGCTCACCCAAGTGCGCGACGTTTCACGCGCGGTAGCGCTAGCAGTCGCTGCGGAGGCCGTGCAATCCGGGCTGGCGGCGCCACTCAGCGCCGAAGAACAGGCGGCACACATCGACGCAACAATGTGGACGCCGGTGTATCCGCAGGTGCGCCAAATGGTGGAGCGTGCCGGGCATTCATAGATGATCTGCATTATTGCCCGACATCTCTCCTGCTGCCCCGTCCCTGCGAGGGGCGCGCGGTCAGTGTACCCCTCACATCTGGCTTCATCGCAAGGGCTTCGGCGCAGAACTGAGAACCGTGGGTTGAGAAGACCAGGCTGCGCGCCGACACACATAACCGAATAGTTGACAGAAAGGTAGCGTGACCGGCTCGCCGGCACCAGCGGCGCAGCGCCCGTTTGCACCGCTGCGACTCAGAGGGTCGATAAAAACGTAGCGCGCAACCGGCTTGCCTGGCCGCAGGGTTGGCGGAGCGTAAGCGGGCGTGTCAGGTGTGCGTTGATAGCGCAACCGGCTTGCCTTGGCTGCTGGATTGTCTCTTCTCCCGCACGCTACGCAGCAATTAGAGAATATCGGCGGCACAGATCTATACCCTGCGTTCCTGTCTCCTGTTCCCGGTTGCACTCCCCTGGCAGGGATTCAGGGCGCTTCACACTGCGTTTCCACCAGACAGCTTGCTCGGCGTCACTGCCAGCAGCGCAGCCTGCGCCATCTGCCGCCCCAGGTCTTTGAGCGACTCGCTCATGGCGTCGGACGGCTCTTCAGACAGAGCGGCTTCGTCGGGCGGCAGCTCCGGCTGAACCGGCTCGAACAGCGCAGCCAGGCGCTCATCGTCGAGATCGGCAAACCGACGATGCTTGGCATCATCGATTGCGCGGCTCAGATCGCTCCACGTCTCCGCAGTATAGTCTTCCGGCGCGAAGCACACTCCGCCCAGCGCCAGATAGAGCGCACCACCGTGCGCATCGAGCAGACGCTCGCCGATAGCGCGCCGCCAGGCGCCAGGACGGTCGGTGTAGACGCCGGGAAGCAGCACATATCAGCGTCCGCCGCCGGCATACAGCAGATTGCAGAGCGGCATGCCCGTCTCGTGCAGCAGATGGTGGGCACACGCTTCGGTGAGCAGTTGCAGGTAGAAAGATCGCCCACGCAATTGACGTGTCGCTCCGGCAGCCGGTATCGAGTAGATGAACTCCTGCACACCCGAAATATCGCCGCCTGCCAGCATTCACCGCAGTGCGCTGTACTGCCGCGAATCGCGGCGCCAGAGGGCGTCGGGGAAACGGGGAAGGGCAACGCATGCGTCGCCCCTTCCAGATACGCGCCAGGGACAAACCGATGCGCTCATGATTGGCGGCGCGGGTCAGCACGGCGCCCGCACGTCAGTGGATGCGACCCGTGCATGCCGGTGTGCGCGATCCGTGTGGAGAGGCGAAACGGGCAGGCAAAGGCGCTGCCTTGGCTTGCCCCGCTCGGCAGGACGCTCCGGTCAGGCGCCACAGTCCATACCAGCCTCTAGCCCTTGAAGCGGCAAACCCTGCTATCTTCTCAGCCACCCATCACACAAACCGCTCGAACACCCGATTGCCGATCATCCGTCCGCGATGGGTCAGGCGCACGCCACGTTCGTCGCGGTCAATCAACCCCAGTTCCGCCAGTTCCGCCAGTTCCGTCCCAAACACGGCATCCATTTCCACGCTGCAGCGATCACGAAAATGGGTTGCACTCACCCCCACGTTCAAACGCAACCCCATGAACATTGTCTCCGCCGCCAGGTCGCGCGGCGTCAGAGTCGTGATCTCCGCCACCGGCGACTCACCGGCGGACACGCACGCAATATAGTCGGCGATCCCCGGCACATTGACATACCGCTGCAGGTAGCGATGCCCGTGTGCCCCGGCGCCGGCTGCCAGATAATCGGCGTTGAGCCAGTATGCCAGGTTATGGTGACAGGCATGCGTCGGGAGGGGGAGCGAAGGATCATCGGTGCGCGCCCAGTTGCTGATTTCGTACTGCACATATCCGGCAGCGGCAAAATACTCCAGCGCGCATTCGTACATCACCGCAGTGGCATCATCGTCGGGAAGTGTGACCCGCCCGCCGGTCACCTGTGCATAGAGCGGCGTGCGTTCCTCCAGAATCAGCGCGTACAGAGCGAAATGATCCGCGCCCCAGGTCACGATCTCGCGCAGCGTCGCCTCCCACTGCGCCACCGTCTGTCCCGGCAATCCAAAGATGAAATCCAGATTGATGCGCTCGAACCCGGCAGCACGCGCATCGTTGAACGAGGCGTATGCTTCAGCTGCGGTGTGAATGCGCCCCAGGATACGCAGGGTTGGATCGTGGAGACTCTGAACTCCCAGACTGATCCGGTTTACTCCCAGATCCCGCAGCGTGCGCAGGTAGTCGCGCGCCAGTACCGTTCCCGGATTGCACTCAACCGTCACCTCGGCATTGTCTAGCGGCACAACCGCATCAGCGGCAGCCAGCGTCTGCGCCATCAATCCTTCCGGCAGCATACTGGGTGTTCCACCGCCGAGAAAGATCGTCGGGCGCAGCATTGCGCGGGTAAGATCGGGTGTCATGGGCAGCGGCGGGGCAACGGAGCGGTTCAGCGGCGCGTATGAGCGCAGTTCGGTGCAAAGCGCCGTTACATACGCCGCCATGCGGTCTTCCATATTCGCATATGTGTTGAAATCACAGTATGCACAGCGGCGATGGCAGAACGGAATATGGATATACAGGTGGCGCACATCCGTTCCAGATTGACACGTAATCATTACAACCAGAGCATTCAATTATCGTCGTATTACATTCTTATTGTAACATTCATCGTTCCTTGCGGGCGCACCGGCGATCGGCAGCAGAGTACGATAGGGTACCGCATCGAACAAACCGTTCGTTTGAACCAATTCGCACTGGTAATGATACTCAGGTAAACTGTAGTGCGTGATTGACAGCACGTAATTGAGAAGAGAAGGATTGCCTGACCGTGTTCTCCGCCCACACTGACACCCTGCGCATTACGACGCTCAAGGTCATTGCTGTCGCACTGGCGGTTCTGCTGGCGTTGCAGATCACCGTTTCGGAGTTCATCATTGGACGCAGTTTCCTCGAACTCGAAGAGCGCAGCACGCGCAGCGTCATGCAGCAGACGCTCAAAACGCTGCAGAACGAGATCGATGTGCTGTACGGCAATGCAAAAGACTACGCTAAGTGGGATACCACCTATGAATTTATGGCACAACGCGACATTCCCGGTTATGTCGATGTCCATATGACCACCGACGCGCTACTTGCCATTCGCGCATCGTATGTTGCGTTCGTAACCTCTTCCGGTGAAACGGTCTACACCCGTCGCATCGACCTGCACGACGGTCGTGATCTGCCGACGCTGACGGAATTAGCTTCGTTCGATGGCGACAATGCAGTGTTTTTGAGCGCCGCATCGCAGCGCGAAGGGATAAGCGGCATGGTGATAGCGGATGGGAAACCTCTGCTCATTGCTGCCCATCCCATCCTGCGCAGCACAGGAGAGGGCGAGCCGCGCGGCGTGTTGATCCTGGGACGCGACTTCAACGACGGTGAACTGGAGCGCCTCAGCAATCTCGCCGGCTTCCCGATCTCGTTCGTGCCGATAGCGAACATTGCTGCTGCACCTGATTTCGATCTGGCGTACCGATTGATGACCGTTGACACGCCGATCATCGTCCGCTCGCAATCATTTTCTGATGACCGTGTATACGCATACGCACAGATCGATGATCTGCGCGGCGGTGAGGGACTCATGCTTCGCATCGACGTCCCGCGCGATATTGTGCAGTACGGGCAGTCCTCTTCGCGCTTCTACATGCTGACCCTGCTGCTGGTCATCGGTATATTTACTGCGGTTATGTTCGTACTGCTGGAGCGCAATGTTCTGTCGCGCATCATCGCACTCAGCCTCCAGGTAGGGCGGATCGGGCGCACCAGCGATATGCAGACACGCCTCAGCGTGACCGGTAACGATGAGGTTGCCCAACTCGGCAGGGCAATCAATGCGATGCTCGACAACATCGCACAGGCAGCCCAACGTCTGGCGGAGAGCGAGGCACGTTACCGGCAACTGGTCGAAATATCCCCCGAAGCGATCATCGTCCACGATGGTGAACGGATCATCTACACCAACCCGGCAGGCGCGCGTCTGTCCGGTCATACCGACCCGTCATCGTTGATCGGCGCCGACGCCGCTCCCTTTCTGCCACCGGCGCCGCACCGGGAAACCAAAGGTGACGCGATACGCTATGAACGCGAACTCACGCTCGCCGATGGAACGAGCATCTACCTCGAACTCGTGGCAGCGCCGTTCCTTATGGAAGACTGACCGGTATGGCACGTCGTCGCCCACAACATCACGGCGCGGAAACAAACCGAAGAGGCGCTACGGCAGGCAAAAGAATGGGCGGAAGAGGCAAACCGCACCAAGAGTCGTTTCCTGGCGAATATGAGCCACGAACTGCGTACACCGCTGACGACGATTATCGGGTACGCCGACCTGATCGCTCTGTCGGTGCGCAATGGGGAAGTTGATCGCGTCGAAAGCGATATTGCACGAGTACGGGATGCCGGCAAACATCTGCTCTCCATTATCAACGACCTGCTCGATCTGTCGAAAATCGAAGCCGGACGGATGGACATCCACAACGAGCAATTCTCGGTGCGTGCACTCGCCGAGGAAGTGATCGCCAGCATGCGCGTATTTGCGCAGAAACGAAACAGTGCACTCAACCTGACCTTCGATCCAGCCGTCGAGACGATGTATTCCGATGACGTGCGTGTGCGGCAGATACTGTATAACCTGTTGCACAACGCATGCAAGTTTACCGAAGATGGCGCCGTGACCCTCACCATCGATCGCGTGGTGCGTGCCGGTGATCACACCGCACACATCGTGTTCACCATCAGCGATACCGGTATCGGGATGACCGCCGATCAGATTGCCGGTCTGTTCCGCGAGTTTACTCAGGCAGACCCATCAACAACGCGCAAATACGCAGGAACTGGACTGGGGCTGGCACTGTGCCGTCACCTGTGTCATCTGCTGGGCGATGAGATTGCCGTCACCAGCCAACCGGGTGCAGGAACCACATTTGTTGTAACACTTCCTGAACACCTTGCACCTGCAACCGCCTCCGAGCCGGCGCCGGTCGATGCAGCGTCCCTGTCGGACACACCGCCTGCCCCTGAAACCATCGGGGACGCCAGACGCCTGGTGCTGCTGATCGACGACGATCCGGCTGTGCGCGATCTGCTGCCGCGTATGCTGGAACGACCCGATCTCCATATCGAGACCGCTACGGACGGAACGAGCGGGCTGGAACTGGCGCGCCTGCTCACGCCCGACCTGATTATTCTGGACATCCTGATGCCCGAGATGGACGGCTGGACGGTGCTCCGTGAGTTGAAATCGTCGAACGAAACCGCTGCAATCCCTGTTATACTACTGACGATAGCAGACGATAGAGAACACGGGATGCTGCTGGGAGCTGCCGAAATGGTTCACAAACCGGCAGACCTTGATCGCCTTGAGCAGCGCATTCGTGAACTGATCAACAAACAACCCATACCGATGGAAGATGACAGGCGACAGATATTGATCGTTGAGGATGATGACACTCTGCGTGAATACCTGCGCCGCACGCTCGAACACGAACATAAAGGCTGGATCATCACGGACGTGGCTGATGGTCAGACTGCGCTGGAACACTGCACAACCGCCATGCCGGACGCTATCGTGCTCGACCTTATGATCCCTAGTATTGATGGCTTGCAGTTCATCGCAGCCTTGCGCGCGTTCCCCAAGGGATGCTCGACGCCGGTTATCGTTGTCACTGCTCTGGACATGACATCCGCTGAGCGCGAGAACCTCTGTCGCTCAGTCACCCGTGTTCTTCATAAAGGTTCTTTTCAGTGCCAAGAGTTCGTCCACGCGATGCGCACTGCAATTGCCACGTATACGAAGTTATCCCCCCTGGAGGTCTAAGCACATGCCACGTATTCTGATTGTTGAAGATGACGCCGCCATCCGCGATATGCTGACGCGCCGGTTGAGCATGGCTGGATACGAAACCGCGTTCGCCGAAGATGGAGTCCGTGCATTGCTGGCATCAGTCCAAGCTGCACCCGATCTGATTCTCATGGATATGGGATTGCCAATCCTGAATGGATGGCAGGCGACCGAACGGATCAAGAAGCGCCCTGAAACGCGCCACATTCCAATCATTGCGCTGACGGCATATGCCCTGAGCGAAGATCGGTATCGCGCAATGAACATCGGTTGCGACGACTTCGAAGCCAAACCGATCGATTTCGACCGGTTGCTCCACAAGATTGCACGTCTCCTGTCCAGGGCGTATGAACAGCGCGAAGTCGCCTCCTGAAAACGTCGCCTGTGCTGACCCTGACGGCAGATGATTGCGAAGCATAGACAACCCGAATACTCATGCTGCCACACATTCTGGTTATCGATGACGATGATGACAATCGGGTATTGCTCATTCGCCTCCTGCAAAGTCAGGGGTGCCGGGTGACAGTTGCCGCCGACAGGAAAGAAGCGCTGGAGCACCTTTCCCATCAGGTGTTCGATCTGATCCTGCTCGACCTTGATGCTGCTGATCCGGATGTGCGCGGGTTCGAGACGCTGCAACGACTCCAACAGCATACAACGGTTCACGGCATACCGCTGGCGGTCATTGCCAGCGCTGGCGATCTTGATCTGATCGCGCGGTGCATCGAACTCGGCGCGGATGACTATCTGTTCAAACCGTTCAACGGTGTATTGTTGCGCGCGCGCATTGACGTCCTGCTTGAACGCAAGGCGTGGCGCGAGCAACGCCGCATCGCCGCCGAATTTCAGGCGCTCGAAGCAGGGATCGCCGAACGCACTACCGTCGCACTCCAGCAACAGACGGTTACACTCCATGCGATCCTGGATAGTCTCGGCGACGCAGTGATCGTGATCGATCAAGAAGGAAATCCGGTGCATGTCAATCGTGCGGCGCATACCCTCTTCGGTGACCGTATATTCGATGTGATGCCGCGGACAACCGTACCGGCACTGTATGACACGGATGGCGTTCCGTGTCTACCCGATCGACTCCCGCTCGCCGCTGCTCTCTGTGGCAAGGAGATCGATGGCAGCGAGTTTCTGCTGGCTGCAGACGATCCTGACACTGTGCGCCGCATCAGGGTCACCGCCCGTCCGCTGCATGACAGCAACGGCAACATCAGCGGAGCACTCGCGATCTTCCGCGATATTACGGCTTCGTTTCAGATGGCGGAGGCATTACGCGCCAGCGAAGAACGGTACGCACTGACCGTGCAGGCAACCAGCGACGGTTTATGGGAATGGGAACTGCGCACCGGAACGATGACCTTCTCCCAACGCTGGAAAGAGATGCTCGGCTTTCAGGATCGAGAAATCGGCAACCATCCCTCAGAATGGTTCGACCGCGTGCATCCCGATGATCGTGACGGACTAGATGTACGCCTGACCGCCTATCTGCGCCGGCTGATCGCCGGTTTCGAGTATGACTATCGCATATTGCACCACGATGGCGCCTACCGCTGGGTGCACTGTCGCGGCATTGCGGTCTGGGATGTCGATGGGAATGCAACGCATATTGTCGGTTCGCAAACCGATATAACCGATCGCAAACTGGCGGAGCAGCGTCTGTGGCACAATGCCTCCCACGATAGCCTGACCGGTCTCGTCAACCGCGCGCGCTTCATCGACTGCCTGGAGCACGTGATTGCGCGCGCCCGGCGCGGCGCTTCATTTCCGTATGCCGTTCTGATCCTCGATCTCGACCGGTTCAAACTGATCAACGACAGCCTGGGACCTCTCGTTGGTGATCGATTGCTGATCGCCATCGCCCGTCGCCTTGAGCAATGCCTGCGACTGGGCAATACCCTGGCGCGTCTCGGTGGTGATGAGTTCGCCGTGCTGCTCGAAGATCTGAGCGAGCCACACGCTGCGGTGAAAGTTGCCGAACGCATCCTGCAACTGTTCGAGAAGCCGTTTCATCTGAACGGTCACGAGGTTTTCAGCAGCGCCAGCATCGGGATTGCGCTCAGCGACGCCACGCGCTACCACTCGCCATCCGATGTGCTGCGCGAAGCCGATACCGCCATGTACCACGCGAAAATGGAAGGGCGGGCGCGCTATGCGGCCTTTCATCCGACTATGCACGATCGCGCGTGCCTCCGCCTGCAAATCGAGACCGATCTGCGTCACGGCATCGAACGCAATGAGTTCTTCGTCGTCTACCAGCCAATCGTCGAACTCAGCACGCAACGAACCGTTGGCTTCGAGGCACTCCTGCGATGGCGCCACCCCCAACGCGGTATTGTAACCCCCGCCGAGTTCATTGCTATTGCCGAGGAGACGGGATTGATCGTGACAATCGGTCAGATGGTACTGCGTGAGGCATGTCGCCAGCTGAGCGAGTGGAAACAGCGGCATCCCGAACGACCACTGGCGATGAACATCAACCTGTCGCCACGACAGATTGCCGATCCTGATCTGGTTCATCGCACCGCGGCGCTGATCGAAGAATACCGCCTCGACGCTGATGCGTTACGCCTCGAAATCACCGAGACGGCGATCATCGAACACGGGGATGCCGCCGGTCGGGTGTTACAGCAGCTGCGCACGCTGGAGGTGCAGATCTGCATCGACGACTTTGGCACCGGCTATTCGTCACTCAGTTATCTCCACCGCTTCCCGATAGCAACGATTAAAATCGATCGCTCCTTCGTCAGTCAGATCCATCGCAGCCACGAGAACACTGAAATTGTCCGTTCTATCATATCGCTGGCGCGTTCACTGGGCATGGCGGTCATCGCCGAAGGCACCGAAACCGAGGAGCAGTTGATCCGCCTTCGCTCGATGTCATGCGCGTATGGACAGGGATGGCTGTTTGCGCGTGCGCTCGAACCGGCGGAGGCAACCGCAATCCTCGATCGTGAGATGGTGTAGGTGCGCCGCGCTTCGCACCGCACCAGAAAGCAGGCACTGCATGAGACGCCTTATATCGCGCCTGGCAGGCGCCCTCCTGATCGTTGCCAGCATTATCGGATTGGGTCTCAGCCTGGCGGGACTGATTGTCGGGCTGCCGGCGCTGGGCATCGCCGAACGGACATTGGATCGGCGACTGACCGATCTCGACCAGGCATTGATTGCTGCGGCAGATGGACTTCGCATCGCTGACGATTCGCTATCCGGCGCCGCAGGAACCATCACCGCCATCGAAACGACCGTTCGCAGTTCCGGTCGGGCTATCAGTGACACTCTGCCGACCGTCGATCGGATCGGCATCCTGATCGGCGAAGACATCCCGCGCACGATCCGCTCGACACAACGGACGCTGGCGTCGACGCGCGAGACAGCGCGTGTCGTCGATACCATTCTCGGCGCCCTCAGCCGCACCGGATTGCTCGGCAACGTCTACAACCCGGAAGTGCCGCTCAACCGGGCGATTCAGCAGGTGTCCGACAGTCTCGATCCGCTGCCGGCGTCGCTCAGCGGCGTTCAGGATCGCCTGACGGTCACCGGCGCGAACCTGCGTCGTATTGGTACGAATACTGAAGAGGTGGCTGAACAGATTGCGCGGATCAACGCCAGTTTTCGTGATGCGCGCCAGGTGATCGATCAGTATCAGACTCTCGTGACCGATCTGCGCACCGATCTGACGGCGCTGCGGGCTGCGCTGCCCATCTGGGCTGGCATCGCGCGGATCATGCTGGCGATCCAGTCGCTCTGGTTTGCGCTAGCGCAGATTGCCCTCTTCACTCAGGGGTTGACGCTCTGGCGCCAGTCATAGGTACGCCGCACGTCAGATAGCCGCTGCTGCCGGAGAGAAGACGAACCGCGAACGATGAAACGCGCATTGATGGTGTTCTTGCCGGTCAACCTGAGTGCATAACCGCGCCAGCGCCTTTGTTCAGAGGGGTCATGGTTCTGGCTTCAAGGGTGGACAGAACAGATCGGACAACGCACCTTCTGTCGCATCGGGACGCCCCGGCGCAGCTCGCTCGTCGCCCCTCTCTCGCGTGTGCAGGTTTAGAGGCGGGACAGAACAGACGGTCCAACGCACCTTCTGCCGTGTCGAAACACCCTGGCACAAGCCACTGCTCCCCTCTCCCACGTGCGCAGGTTCAGAGACGGGACAGAACCGATGGGACAACGCACCTTCTGCCGTGTCGAAACACCCTGGCATAAGCCACTGCTCCCCTCTCCCGCAATGCGGAGTTTAGAGGCGGACAGAATATATGAGCTAACACAACTTCTGCCGCATTGGAACGCCCTGGCGCATGCTTCTGGTCTCCCCTCTCCCGCACGCGGGAGAGGGGCCGGGGGTGAGGGCCAACCAGTGCATCCTAATGCCGTAAAGCCCCTTGACGCTCATGTGTTCTGTCCACACTTGAACGATGCGGGAGAGAGGCCGGAGGTGAGGGTCCCAGAGCGTCCCCAAGCCCTGTCTCACACACGATGGTTGCTCCTTGCTCCTGACTTGACGGGTATTGGCCGAAGTGGTATGGTCAAGGCAGGACGCTGGCAGTACTCAACGAGAGCGCAGACAAAGAACCGCTGACCCGTTTGACGAGTGAGCAGGCTGCTGAGCATCTCGATCAGCCAGCATTTGGTTGAGGGCAGCACGACAGGTTCCCGTAGATCGCTTGCCGGATAGAACGCAAGGAACGGCGATTCCATACATGGCATCGATCCGGAGTGGCCGGTCAGACTCCACAGCGACTACCGCCTCGATGAGCACGATTATCAGGATGTCAAGATTCTCTGCCAGCACTCCGATCTTACCATGCCGACGGAATATGCTCAGTTCGATCAGACAGGCGATGAGCCTTGATCCGGTGTTATCGGCAAACAGCCGTGCCCAACAGGTGGTCGCAGCCAACACGCTCCACGCGGCGGCTCACGTGCCAGCCGCCAGGCGCTAGGAGACACGGGGATAGGAATGCTCGAGGGTGATCTTATCGGCAAGATTTACTTCGCTGAGAACCTTGACGTTCTTCGCACGCTGCCGTCGGCGTCCGTGGATTTGATCTACATCGATCCTCCGTTCAACACCGGTAAGGTCCAACAGCGGACGCAACTCAAGACGGTGCGCTCTGCCAGTGGCGACCGCATTGGGTTCCAGGACCGGCGCTACGAGAGCATCGTTGTGGGAACGAAGCGGTTCAGTGATCTGTTCGACGACTATCTGGGCTTCCTGGAGCCACGTCTGGTCGAGGCGCACCGCGTTCTGGCGCCTGATGGTTCGATGTACGTCCACGTGGACTACCGTGAGGTGCACTACTGCAAGGTTCTCCTGGACTCGATCTTCGGGCGGGAGGCGTTTCTCAACGAAATCATCTGGGCTTACGACTACGGCGGTCGACCGAAGAACCGGTGGCCGCCGAAGCACGATAACATTCTGCTCTACGTCAAAGACCCATCGAACTATGTGTTCAACGTCGATGCGATCGAGCGCATTCCGTACATGGCGCCGGGTCTCGTTGGACCTGAAAAGGCGGCGCGGGGCAAACTCCCAACCGATACCTGGTGGCACACGATTGTTCCGACCAATGGAGCCGAGAAAACCGGCTATCCTACGCAGAAGCCGCTCGGAATCCTGAGGCGCATTGTTCAGGCGTCTTCGCGCCCTGGTGCCGTTGTCCTGGACTTCTTCGCCGGCAGCGGGACAACCGGATTCGCATGTCTCGAACTCGGCAGACGGTTCATCCTAGTGGACAACAATCCCGAAGCCCTGGCAGTTATGGCGCGCCGGTTTGACGGCGTCGATGATATTGCGTGGGTCGGCTTCGATCCTGCGCCCTACTAGAAGCGCGAGCAACAACAAAGCCTGTTTCCGCCACATATTGTCCGCAGGGGATGACAGCGTGCAATACGAGATCACGGATCCCGATGTCACAACGCCTGTCGCCATCGCAGGCATGCTCAAGGGCAACGACATCCGCGAGGGCGCCGGCGACCCATGGGCAGGGAGTCCTTTTGCCTGAATTCAGACGTGTCCGTCTCGCCAGGTCGGCAAGATTGGCGAGCAACTTGTGGTGGGTTGGTGCGCAGTCAGGGGGCTAGATGTCACGTCCAGCCGGGACTCTCAAACAGACCGGGTCATTGCCGGACGACGCGTCGAAATCAAGTTCTCCACACTCTGGAAGAGTGGCGTCTACAAGTTCCAGCACATCCGCGATCAAGATGACGAGTTCGCTATATGTCTCGGCATCTCGCCATTCGACGCGCATTGCCGGGTCATTCCCAGGGACGTGCTCCGGCAGCACGTCATCGGCCATACTCCGCAGCACGCCGGGCAAAGGGGCGCTGACACATTCTGGCTATCAGTCGAAGCGACGTCTCCTCTAGAATGGCTGGCGGAGTACGGTGGCTGCCTTGCCAGAGCGTTCGAGATCATGCAGAAATGGCAGGCTGAACGATGAGAGCATGCTACCCCAACACCCGCTTACACCCGACGCCGCTCTGCTGCACCTCGCAGCGCAGGCAAAGCGAAGAATGTTGGGTGGCGAAGCGCAATCTGAAGGACCAATGAATCTTACGTCATTTTTGCAGAATCGAGATGTCAGGCAGCGATTCCGCCAAGAGCTCGTCATACCCTCAATGGCAGTAAAACGCGAGATTTTGGCTCCGCCACTCTCGAACCGTTACTCCCTGGTCGGAACGGCTTTCGACTACTTGATGCACTTTTTCTTGAAACGGGTGAATCAAGACGCTGTAACCACAGGATGGGTCGCTGAACTGGCTTTGCTGAATGACATTTGTTATCAACCGCAGAAGTGGTGAGATTGTGCATTTTAGAGGAACTGAACTCGGCAGGAAAGCTCAAAGGATCATCGAGCAGGCAAAAAGTGTGTTTCCCTACGTCATCTGCCAGGTGTGCGCCCAACACAACGTTGGAGCCGACCCGCCGGAGTCAGGGCAAGCCTTGAACGATGGAAGTCACCTGGCAGGCAGCCAGACTTTTCTAATGGCTCTCGCACCGGCGCCTGCCGGTCGTCAACGCTTATCGTCGAAATCGAGATCCGCTAGCAGTTCGCGCGCATCGGCAGCCAGCGCCGCTGGCACATATATCCTCAGCATACTGAGCGGTCCCTGGATCAGACCATAGACGCCGGCGATTGCTTCACCCGCCAGGTGTGCCGGGATGCCAGCATCCTCCAGGTAGGATCGGATAATCTGAGCGCGGATCAACCCTTCGACCTCGGCGATACACACCGGACCAACCCCATCACCATCGCCGCCGCCGCGCTCTGCGGTCGCCTCCTGCTGTGCAACCTGCAACCAGCGTAACACATAATCGCTCATGCCAGTTATTGTACAATAAACGCGAAATACTGTCGCACATGCTGAACGCAAACGCGCAAGAAAGCGAGCCTGTGTGAAACCCCTCATTCCGATCTTCGACGGTCATAACGATACGCTCCTGCGCCTCTTCACATCGAAATCCAACGACTCATTCTTTGATTCGACCCAGGGGCATATCGATCTGACGCGCGCCCGTGCTGGCGGTTTTGCCGGTGGCTTCTTTGCGGTCTTTGTTCCTGCTATGCCAGATGAACAGCCGGCGAACGATGAAGACCTTCCAGAGCGATTACCGTTCGCCTATGCTCTCGAAACATCTCTGGCGATGACTGCCCTGCTCTTCCGGATCGAAGCGCAATCCGCCGGTCAGGTGCGGGTCGCTCGCACGATTGATGACATCGAGCAGAACATACGAACCGGTACGCTGAGTGCGATCCTGCACTTTGAAGGCGCCGACGCGATCGATACTGAGTTTCATACACTCGAAGTGCTCTACCGGGCCGGTCTCCGGTCACTGGGGATCGTCTGGAGTCGTCCGAACGCATTCGGATGGGGTGTGCCGTTTCGTTTCCCCCACACTCCCAATATCGGTCCTGGTCTGACCGAAGCCGGATACGAACTGGTGCGACTATGCAACCGTCTCGGCATCCTGATCGATCTATCGCACCTGAACGAAGCCGGGTTCTGGGACGTGGCGCGCTTGAGCAGTGCACCGCTGGTTGCAACCCACTCGAACGCATATGCACTCTGTCCTTCGCCGCGCAACCTGACCGACCGCCAGCTCGATGCGATCCGCGAGTCGGACGGGATGGTCGGCGTCAATTTCCACGTCGGCTTTCTCCGCCACGATGGCAGCTGCGACGCTGCAACGCCACTGGATGTGGTAGCGCAGCACGTCATCTATCTGGTCGAACGAGTGGGGATCGACCGGGTCGGATTTGGCTCAGATTTCGACGGCGCCCTGATGTCGCAGGCATTGGGAGACGTTGCCGGACTGCCGCGCCTGCTGGAGACCCTGCGCCGTCACGGGTTCGACGACGCTGCGTTACGCAAACTGGCGCACGAAAACTGGTTGCGTGTTTTGAAAAAAACATGGCGCGGGTGATTCATCGGGATGTCATCAGGGGATCACATACTGGCGATGACGTCTGCACAGCGTGAAGCCTGCCGCACGAAAATCTGCGACTGTCAGGAGTGAACCGCAGCACGCGCCGTGCAACGATCGAATCCCTGTGGGCAACAGGTTGCGCAATGGAGAACGAACGTCGATGAAAGCGTTGATTCTGGCGGCAGGCGCCGGCACACGCCTCCGCCCGCTCACCGACACCTGCCCCAAACCGATGGTGCCGATTGCCGGACGACCACTCCTTGCCTGGACACTGGAGTGGTTGCGGCGCTATGGGATTACGGAAGCAGCGCTGAACCTCCACCATCTGCCGGATGTTGTACGCGAAGGGCTGGGAGACGGCGACCGTTTTGGCATGCAGCTCCACTACGCCGTCGAAACCGAGTTGCGCGGTACAGCCGGCGCACTGCACAATTTCCCCGGTTTCTTCGATCAATCCTTTCTCGTCATCTATGGTGATCTGCTGCTCGACACCGACCTCGACGATCTGATCCGGTTTCACCGCCAGCGTCGCGCACTCATGACTCTGGCGCTCAAACGTACCGACCATCCCCAATCCCAGGGGATGGTCGAAGTTGACGCCGCCGGTCGCGTGGTTCGCTTCGTCGAAAAGCCGGTCACGTGGGATGGCGGTGATACGGCAAATGCCGGCGTCTACGTCTGTGAACCCGACGTTGTGGACTGGACACCGCCCGGATTCAGCGATTTCGGACACGACATTATTCCCGCCATGCTGCGCGCCGGCGCGCCGGTATATGGTCGCCCGCAGCGCGGCTACCTGCTCGACATCGGGACACCGGCGGCATACGCACAGGCGCAGCAGGATTGGAGCAGGAGAACGTCCGGGGTTGAAGGCTTGCTCTGAGTGCGGGATGAGCGTTCCAGCAACGTAATCAGAGGTGCCTGCGTCCCCCGGAAGCGTTGCGCCGAGCGTGGAGAGCGGGGGGCATACCGACGCCCGCAGGTCGTGGGCACAGCGGTTGCCCGGTGTGGAGAGCGGGGGTGGCAACGAGTCGCCTGTACAGTGTTTTTCCACATTGAAGCGAACTCAGCGGTTACGCTGGACCATGCTCTTTCACGATTGTTTACCCTTCAGGGTAGGAAGCCCACCAGCTTCAGCGGTGGGATGAACGCCCCCGCTTGAGCGGCTTTAGACCAATGCCTGCACAGACGTTCGGATTGTGGTATACTTCAATATATGAAACTGATTGCGCAACTGAAGCTGCAACCGACGCCTGGCCAAGCCGATGCGCTCAAGCGCACGCTTGAAGCGGCGAACGCCGCGTGCAATTACATCAGCGATGTGGCCTAGAATACGCGCACGTTCGGCAAATTTGCGCTTGAGAAGTTGTGCTATCAGGACGTGCCCACAACGTTTGGCCTATCGGCGCAGATGGTTGTGCGGGCGCTTGCCAAAGTTGGTGATAGTTACAAGCTGGATCGCAAGACACGGCGCAGCTATAGGCCGCACGGCAGCATCGCCTATGATGACCGTATTCTGTCGTTCAACCTGACAAGCAGACGGTTTCGGTCTAGACGGTTGACGGTCGCCAAACGATCCCGTTTGCGTGCGGTGAACACCAGCGCAAGTTGTTGCGCAACCGTCAAGGCGAAAGCGATCTGGTCTTTCGTAAAGGACAGTTCTACCTCCTGGCAACGTGCACGGTTGACGAACCAACGCCGGATGATGCTGACGCGGTGTTGGGTGTCGATCTTGGGATAACGAACCTTGCCACCGACAGCGACAGCGACCAGTACTGTGGCGCACAGGTTGAACGAGTACGCCAACGCTACCAACGCCGCCGTGATCGGTCGCAATCTGTCGGCACAAAAAGCGCGAAACGGCGCTTGAAGCACCTCAGCGGCAAGCAACGCCGTTTTCAGTCGGATACCAATCATTGGATTGCCAAGCAGATTGTTGAGAAAGCCAAACGCACTCGCCGTGCACTTGCCCTTGAAGATTTGACGGGCATCCGTCAACGCCCAGAGCAAAGGGTTCGGAAATCTCAACGCGCCAGGCACAGCAATTGGATTTCAACCAGCTTCGCCAGTACATTAGCCATAAAGCGCAGATGTGCGGCGTTCGCATATTGCTGGTTGACCCACGCTCCACATCGTAAGCGTGCAACAGGTGCGGAACCATTGACAAACGGAACCGCCCTGATTAAGCGACGTTTTGTTGTGTTGGCTGTGGCTATCGAAACTCCGCTAATGTCAATGCTGCGTGCAATATCCGTGATCGGGCCATTGTCAGTTGGCCCATAGCGTCGAGCCTTCGGGTTCAGGCGCAAGCCCACAGGCTTTAGCCGTGGGTGACTGACAGCGCCCTGCCTCGATCAGGTTGTGATATTAACTCTTGCTCAAAGATAGGCATCGTTCAGAGGAATGAGGGCAAACGCGCGTCGCGATGCACGCCGGTAAAACCACGTCCACCGCAGCGCCTATGGCATCACCACCTCGACATACTGCGGCAACTCATTGACAGCGCGTGGAATGAACCCATCACGATTCTCATCGGAGCAGTAGTACGTCGCCGGTCTTGTCAGGTTCAACTGATCGGTGCAGATGGCTGTGGCACCGGGGGGAACCTGGAGATTGTAGAGCACCGGGAAGTCGGCGCGCGGCACCCAGAGAACGTACAAGCGGTTGCGCCCTTTCTCGAACGTCAGCACCTGCACATTGCTGATCTGATCGGGTAATGGTTCGACGAGAGGCGGACCGATATAGCGTGCACCGACGAGTAAACGCGCCGAATTGCGGAAAGCGTAGAACGATGGGCGCGGCGCCAAACCATCATCGGTTTCGTCGATCAGTTGGCTGTACAGAAAACCTTCGCCGCGAAACGAGATCGGATACCAGAACGCACCCAGCAGATCGAGCGCTATGGCCTGTGCATAGATGCGCGCTGCATAATTCGCCTGACGGCGGAGAAAATCGGGCGGGCACTGCGCTGGCGCGAGGCAGGTTGCGGCGATTTCGGTTGCCACCATCGGCTTCGCACGCAGCCCGTGCTCATCGAGCAGGCGTCGTAGACGCCAGTACTTGAACAAGAGACGATCGCCGGCGCCCCATTCGCCATAGGCGTGGAAACTGAGCGCATCGAATGAATGTGCCGCACCAGCCGCCAGCATACCGCGCACGAACCCCAGCGTGTGGGTATCGTCGGGCCAGCGGTGCATCAGCGCCCCGCCCCACACCTGCGCATTCGGATTGCCCGCCTTGATCGACGGATAGACGGCGCGCAACACCTGACCGTAGTAGTCGCCACCGTAGTACGGCGGGTTATACGTCGCCCAGCAGCCAAACCCCTCATTGCCGACCACCTCGTCTGGACGAAAATCAGGTTCATTCCAGATCTCCCAGTGATCCACCCGCAGATCGCCGCTGGAGAATCGCTGAGCAGCTGCCCGCATGAATGCTGCAAAGTCGGGAATGGCATCTGGACGCGGTGCACTGCACAACTTGCCGGGTATGCTCTGCGCCCACGACGGCGACCACTGCACGGTCAGCGTTGGCTCGATCCCGATTGCACGCAGGCGTCGCACATTACGCTCGACATCAGCAATCGCCTCCCAGCGATACCCGCCGCCACGCACCGGCTCTACCAGCGCCCACAGTATATCACCGGCGCGCGACCAGCGCGGATTGGCTTCCAGCACCAGCGGCATGACACCATCTGGCGCATAGGTGCGCACATCGAAACCAAACGGGCTGGGAGGCGCCGGTATACTGATGAACGGGAGAAAAACACCGTTCATCGTCACCTGAACCTCGCCGATCATTGCCTGATCAGAAGCATCAACCGGCGCTGTCACACTGGTCTCTTCTGCAGCGACACCGTCACCGCCAGGTGGTGGGGGAGGTTCTTGCTCCGCGTGTGCCGACATCACCGGCATGCCAGTACATAGCAGGAAGAGTATCAGAAAGAAGTGGCGCAAACGATCCATGAACGTACTGCACAATTTCATGCCTTTCACCTGCATTATAACCGGCTTGCAGCAGAAAACAGTCGCAAAATCGATACGATCTGGCAACAATTTCGTAGCATTCCCGGAATCAGCATCGATTGTCGTACCTGTTAGGGAGACCCGCTGTAACTCTCGGGCGTATGCTGAACATGCTGAAGGGAGGCTTCACAATGACAGAATACATCGAAAATCGCACTTTCGACGAAATCAAGATCGGCGATCGGGCGTCGCTGACGCGCACCCTAACCAAAGCCGACATCGAACTGTTCGCGGTTATGTCGGGCGATGTCAACCCGGCGCATCTGGACGAAGAATACGCGCGCAGTGACATCTTCCACAAAATCATTGCCCACGGTATGTGGGGCGGCGCCCTGATTTCAACTGTGCTCGGCACAATGCTCCCCGGTCCGGGCACGATCTACCTGAGCCAGATACTGCGCTTCCGCCGTCCGGTGACCATCGGCGATACCATCACGGTGGCAGTGATCGTGACGGCAAAAGACCCGGAGAAACGCCGGGTAACGCTCGATTGCCAGTGCACCAACCAGCACGGCGAAGTGGTGATCAGCGGCAGCGCCGAAGTGCTCGCACCAACTGAGAAAGTCAAACGTCAGCGTGTCAGCCTGCCAGAGGTACTGCTACACAAACCAGGGGCGAACTACGAAGCAATCATCAAACGCGCAGCATCGCTCGGACCGGTGCGGGCGGCAGTTGTGTTTCCTTCAGAACCGATAGCATTCCACGGCATCGTTGAGGCAGCACAGGCACGGCTGATCGACCCGATCATTATCGGTCCGGAGATGCCGCTACGCCGTGTTGCGGAAACGCTGGACATCAACCTCGACGCCTTCCATCTCGAACCAACAAACGACGGACGCGCCGCAGCCGCACGTGCTGTCGCTATGGCGCGCGCCGGTGCAGTTGAGGCTATCGTCGATCCGGGAGTGCGCTATTACGGGCTGTTACACGAACTGGTTGCGCACGAAACCGGTATCGCCGATCATCGACGATTGAGCCACGTCTATGCGATGGACGTGCCCAACTATCCGCGTCTGCTGTTCATCACCGACGCGGGCATGAACACCGACCCGACCCTCGAAGAAAAGCGGGCAATCGTGCAGAACGCCATTGACCTGGCACTGGCGCTCGGCGTGGAACAGCCAAGAGTCGCCATTCTCGCAGCGGTGGAGACAATCAACCCTAGATTGCGCTCGACGCTCGATGCCGCCGCACTGTGCAAAATGGTCGACCGCGGGCAGATCGTCGGCGGTCTGGTGGACGGTCCGCTGACCTTCGAGAACGCCGTTTCACCCGAAGCAGTGCGTCAGGCGAAACTGACCTCCTCGGTCGCCGGGCAGGCCGACATTCTCGTTGCACCCGATCTGGAAGCAGGGACGATGCTGGTGCAGCAACTCGACCGTCTGGCACACGCTCAGGCAGCCGGCATCGTGGTCGGCGGGCGCGTACCAGTGGCGCTGCCCGAACCCAACGGCAACCCCCAGAGCGTCCTGGCTGCGTGTGCCATGGCAGTGCTGGTCGCACGGTATGCTGGCGGTAAATCGATTACAGAAGCGCGTGACTCAAGTCTTGTGCTGCTGTGCGGGCATCCAGGCGCTCAGTGCAGCATGCACCAGCCAGGGAACCATCGCCAGCAGCAGAAAGATGATCAAAAGTGGATAAAATGTCAGATACAGCATGATCGGCGGCAATGAGAAAGGCAGCGCAATCAGCATCGCGCGCAGACGTCCAAGCGCCACTGCCGGACCGATCAGCAAAGCTGTCGAGATGACGATCCACATTTCTGTTTCACTCAGTATCTCGGCGTCCAGCATCCCTGGAGGCCACAGCGCGTCCCCTGCCAGCAATCGACGACCGAAGAACGCTATCAGACCGGCGATCAACACCATGTAACCGCGCGTCACCCGATGCATGAACATACCCTCCACCCTTTCCGACGTCCTGTTCTCAGCGGCAGCCGCCCGCTCCAGACTCAGCGAACCTTTATCTTGACGCCATATTCCTCTGACCAACTGATGATATAATACCACTCTCATTCGCTCCTCGATCCGGAGGCGCATCAGATATGCCCATGCTGTCCCGCTGGCGCACCGGTGACGCTCAGCTAGCAGACATCCAGAAGCAGAATGAACGAAGCGTCCTGATCGATGGTCTGGGAGTCGGCATCGTCACCGGCGTCTCGACCTTTCTCAGCGTCTTCCTGACCCGTCTGGGCGCATCACCGTTCCTCGTCGGACTGTTGACAGCCCTCCCTGCACTGACCGGTATGCTCCTCGCCATTCCTGCCGGACGCTTCCTCGAACGCCAGCGCAACATGGCGCCCTGGTACTCGTGGCCCCGCGCAATGGTACAGGGGTCGTTCGTCTTGATGGGGCTGATCCCCTTCTTCGTCAGTCAGCAGATTACGGTCTATGCCGTCATTATCATCTGGGCGCTGGTCACGATCCCGCAAACGATTGTCAATATCACCTTCACAGTGGTCATGGGCGCAGTTGCCGGACCACGTCGGCGTCAGTATCTGATGAGTCGCCGCTGGTCGGTGCTTGGCGCAACCACAGCGATCACCGTTGCTGTGATCGGTGCGTTTCTCGACAACGTCCCCTTCCCGCTCAACTACCAGATCGTCTTCATCGCATCGTTTGTCGGCGGGGCGTTGAGTTTCCTCTTCTCCCGACGATTGACCATTCCAGATAACCCGCCGCCCCAACAGGATGTCGTTCAGCAATCACTGGGCGCCTACCTCAGTGATATGCTGGCGGTGTTGCGTGAACCATCACCATTCAGCCGGTTTGTCATCAGCGCATTCGTGTTCAACCTGGGCGTGATGATGGCGCTGCCACTCTTTCCACTCTACTGGGTGCGCCAGCTCAATGCCTCCGATTTCTGGATTGGTCTGATCAATACCACCAACAATGGCGTATTGCTCGTCGCCTATTTTATCTGGACGGCGCTCACCCGCCGCAAGGGGAACGTGCTGGCGCTCCGAATCTGTGTGTTCGGACTGGTGCTGTATCCACTGTTGACCGCACTGACGCCACGGGTCGAACCGCTGGTATTCTACGCGGCGCTGGCGGGCATTTTCGGCGCAGGATTGAACCTGGTGCTGTTTGATATCTCACTGTCTACTGCGCCGCCTAAGCGCACGGCGGCATATATCGCGCTGTACCAGTTGACGACCTACATTGCAACACTGGTGGCGCCGCTGGTCGGCACGCTCCTGGCAGACCTGTTCGGTTACACGCCGGCGCTGCTTGCCGGGGCTGCGTTCCGTCTCGCTGGCGCGATCCTTTTCGTATGGCTGGGCGTTGGCGTCACTGCCGGGCGTCCACGCGCTGTGCAGGCTGCATAATCACAATGGCAGATCAGCGCCAGATCACGGTTGCAGGGATAACGCTACGACGTTTATCGAACGCAGGGCGGTCAAGAACATCAATGTCCGCCTCCGCGCCTCAACATTGCACATCAGTGCACCACATTCGGTCAACGATACCATTGCCCGGTCAGGCAATCGCCAGACTCGCACGCTGCCCGCAGGCGTTAGACCAGACCAATATGTTCGGCGAATCAGCTCCGGACGACTTCTCGCTTGATTGAGAATGACAACAAGCATACAAAATGCGGGGTCAGCTGGCAAGGTGAAACATCTTGTTTGTGGTTTGAGGTCGTTTTTCATGATTCGGACTCTGATTGCACAAAAGTCAGGACAGCAATTGTCAGTTGAACGTCTGGCAAAAAGTCTGTACGATCCAAATGAGGAGCAATCCGGCAGACGCTCAACCGAAACAGCAGGTTGGTCTCAGAGAGACGAAAAGGAAGCGAACTGCCAGTCCGCCGCGCTGGAGGATATACGCGGAGATCATGGTCGTGCGCACGTCCTTATGCAACGCGCTCCCCCTTTGACAGTAAACGTCGGCTATGCTAAAATCAGGTTAGATGGCGACGTAGCCAAGTGGTAAGGCAGGGGTCTGCAAAACCCCCATTCACCGGTTCGAATCCGGTCGTCGCCTCCACCTTTCCTGTGTGGCGCTGGCAAAGAACCTGTCAGCTCACGCTCATACCGCCAGCACACAGAATGTGCGCTGCTCACCTGACAGAGCGCACGAAGGCGATGACGCTACACTACCAGTCAGCAGTGTAACGTGTCTAGTGATTGTTGGTTCTCCCTTTCCAGAGATCGACTGCCATGAAGCCAGGATGCTGGAGCACGCAATGAGCGTGCAGAGGATGCGTTGTGCCTGAGAATGGGCAATGTGGCACCATCCAGCCCTTCCGGTTATGGCGTAGTAGCGGGTATGGATCGGTTAATGACAGAATATCATCGAATTGTGAATAGACTGTCACACAATCGTTCGCGTTGGGGATACCAATTCCTGCTATCATGAGGGTGGGTTCGCCGTGAAGCGACCCACGCGCCAGTAGTGTATCAACCGTTGTGGCGGGCATCTGCTACAACATGAAGAGGGCGGATGTCGTCTCGCAATGATGCATGGCGCCGATGAACGCGAAGTGCGCGACCGCTCCTAGAAAGGACGCATCGCTATGGGAACGCCCATCGACATCGACCTGGACGCGCTCGATGTTCTGGAACTCGAACGTCTGCGCGATGCCATTAATCGCCGCATTCTGCTGAAGCGGCGCACGAAAGGGTTAACACTGCCTGAACTGCTGCGTCTCTTCGAGGAAACAAAAGCCGTACTCGCCGAGCATCATCGCGAATGGCGCTCGCTTGAACGCTGGCAGTGGATGGACGGCGAGATCAAGTTCTGGCTCAATCCGGTCGATCAGGAGTCATACCGCGCCGGATGGTACTCGATCGACGACCTGATAGCATGGGTGTACAACCAGGGTCCGATCGTCATTCATCCCGATGAAGACGAAGAAGACGACCATCCTGACGATGAGTGGGATGCGCGCAATAATGTTACGATCCACTGGTTGCCCGATAACGATACGCGCGCATTGACACCCTGGTAGAATGCTCAGGTTCACCCAACCCGCAGACCGCAGTTCGGGCAAAAGACGGCAGTCTGCGGCATCTGAAACCCGCACGAAGGGCAGGTTTTGCTCCCGGCAACAGGTGGCGCCGGCGGCGGTGCCGGGGCAGGCGGACGAGGCGGCTCGACGCTTATAGGAACACTTTGAGCTCGGCTGGTCGTCGGCTCGACAAAAACCTGTCCCTGAACCTGGCGCAACTCTTCTTCCTTCAACGTCAGGCTGGCTTGCAATGCTTCGATCTCACGCAGAATCGCTGCCAGCGTCAGCGACTGAATGGCGCCGGCTTTGAACAGTTCGAGCGCCCGATCACCAAACTCCAATCGTTTGCCGTCGATCTGTCGCCGCAGATTGCCGATCTCGCCCTGAATGGCAGTGACGCGCTGAAACTTTTCGGCTTCGAACCTGGCGCGATCAACCCCTTCGGCAAGCTTGCGGCTCAGTTCATCTAGAAAACCCATTGTTTTCCTCCCGGTGTATCCTGTATCATAGCAGGAAGTCTGATTATCACAAACGAGGTCCCATGTCCGATCAGCCTGAACGACGCGTGACACGCGGGTGTATTGGCATTGGCATCGTTGCACTGAGCGCGCTCTTCGTGAATGCCTGGCAGACCGGTTGGAGCGCTGTCACGATCGCCCTGATTATCGTTCTGATCGCTGCGATTGTCGCTGCTATCACCATCAATGTCGTTGAACGCAAACGATAACATACGCATGTGCCATATGCCGAATGGTACCGACCGGCGCCGTCGTACCTGCCGTAACCGGCGAACAGCGCTGCCCGCTGGCAACCTGGACGCGCACAGATTGCTGGCTACGGCGTGACCGTCATAGGGGAACCAGAATGTACCCGGTCATCGAAGCACGATACTTGACCCCACCGGCATCTTCGCCGATCTTTTCCGGTTCACCACCAATGTACGATAACGACACACTTGGGAGAATGCGGGCTTCCGGACCGAACTGTTCCCGTACAATGCGCGTATATGCAGCGACGAATGCCTGCCAGACATCACCGTCTGGCGGAACGATCACTTCGATATTCTCGACAGTGAAAGGTTGCTTGACAAAGCGCTGGGGCGTTGGTGTTGCCAGCACCGGAACACGTTGCAGCACCCGTGTTGTAAGGTCAGGAAATGCCAGTGCAACCGTCGCTGCCAGCAGTGCAAGAATGATAAGCACGAACACCACGTATCCGAAACCACGTGAACGACGCGCCCTCTGTGGCGCTGCCGGTTGAGCGCCCGGCTTCGCTGCGGGAACGGGCGCCGACGGCACAACCGGGGTCACGCGCTTCTGCGCTGAGCCAGCCGAAGCGGAAGGCGCGGCTGTTGCTGCAACCGGCTGGGGGGATGCCGGTGCAGCCACCTGCGCCGGGATCGCCTGAGTCGCCGGCACGACCCGCACCTGTACCGGTGCGCGTTCCGGCAACAGCGCCCGCCGAAACTCCGCCACGCTTCTGTAGCGATCCTCCGGTTTCATCTGCAACGCCTTCTGGATCGCGTCGGACGTGCGCTTGGAGATATTGGGACGCAGGGCGTAGACCGGCGGGAACGAAAAGGGCGGCTGGTCGCGCGGGTCGTGCCCGGTGAGCATATGGTGCAACGTGGCACCGAGCGAAAAGATGTCCGACTCCGGCGTGGCAATTCCCTGGTACTGTTCCGGCGGTGCGTAGCCGGGCGTACCGATCTGGGTGCCGCGCTGTGATGGCTGAAGCACCTTGGCAATGCCGAAATCGATCAGTTTGACATTGCCATCCGGCTCGATCATGATGTTCGACGGTTTCATATCGCGGAAGATGATCGGCGGCTTCTGCTGATGGAGATACTCCAGCACATCACAGATCTGATCCGCCCATCGCAGCGCACGCTCTTCGGGAATGTACCGCTCGCGCCGGATGATGTCTTCGAGATCGGAACCGCGCACGAAGTCCATCGCCAGGTAGTGATACCCTTCGTCTTTGAAATCGACGTAGACGCGCGGAATGCGCGGATGCCGCAGGCGCTCCAGGATCTTCGCCTCCGCCTCGAAGCGCGCAATCGCCTCGCCGCGTTCGTGGGGATCGGTGAAACGATCGAGCATCTGCTTGATCGCATAGATCTGCCCGTCATCGCCAATCGCTTCGAAGACCGCCCCTTGCCCGCCTTCCTTGATGATGCGCGTGATGTAGTAGCGCGGTCCGGCGTTGTTCAGGATAACATCATGACCACAATGCTGGCAGAACCGGGCGCGACGAAGGTTCGGCTTGTGACACCTGGGGCAGAGAATCTGCTGTATATCGGTCATAGGTGGACCTGCACTGCGTGCGACAGGCATCATACGCGCCTCGCTGGTAGGGTAGCATACCTGCGCGGAAACGGCAACCGAATCTATCTGTTACGTACTACGTACCAGAGCGTACTAGAGTTGCGGAGGATCGCAGGTTGGGGATCAGCAAACAACGTCCAGCACTGCCAGCGATTCGAGATGCGGCGTATGGGGAAACATATCATATCCCTGCAATGACACCAAGCGATACGCTTCCGCCAGCATACGCACATCATCACGCTGGGTGAGCGGATTGCACGAGATATACACAATGCGTTGCGGGCGCAACCGTAGCAACTCACAGCATACGTCGGGTCCCAAACCGGTGCGCGGCGGATCGGCAATGACGATATCGAACGCGCCGCTCGCTCGTTCGCGGAGCGCATCGGCGACATTCGCTCCAACAACGACAATGTGCTCGAAGCCGGCGCGCGCAATGTTTTCCCGCGCCAGACCCACACTTTCCTCGACCGCCTCAACACAGACGATCCGGTTGGCAAGATCGGCGACAAACAGGGCTATTGTGCCAACCCCGCTATACAGATCGGCGAGCGCGCGTGCGCGTTCACCTCGTCCGGCAACTGCATCGCGTACTGCCGCAAGCAGGGGCGTGAGTAACCAGACATTATTCTGGAAGAAGGTGTTCAGTCCGATGTCGAGCGTATGCTTCCCCACACGCATCGGCAATGTTGCACGCCCCCAGAAACGCACCGTTTCGCCGAAGGATATATCGGTGCGGGTGGCATTGATCAACCAGTGAACACCGACCACGCCATCGTATTCGAGCGCCGCCAGCGCCACCTCTTCTACCTTCCCGGCATACGTCCCTGCCTCATCGGGAGCTGCGGTGATCAGCGCCAGCAGCACGTCGTCGTCGGGGCTGCGTCGCACCGCCACGTACCGCAGAAAACCGGTGTGGGTGCGCAGGTCGTAGTCGGGCAAACCCAGACGCATCGCATGATCGTACATTGCACGCGCGGCGGTGAATGCACGCGCCGGTATGAGATGGCATTCCTCCAGATCGATAATATAGTTGAACCTGCCGCTGCGTCGCAGACCAAAACGATTCTTGCTCGCCACAAAGTCCATGCGCGTGCGATAGGCGAAGGGATTGGGCGAGGCGACAACATCGAGCGCCATGAGGAGCGCGTCGGGCAGATCGCCTTCCCAGAGATGATGAAGCACCGCGCGCTTTGCCGCCACCTGCGCCGGGTATTCACGATCCTGGAATGCGCATCCGCCGCACTGACCCGTCGGCGGGGCATACGGGCAACGCGGCACAACCGGCGCGCCCAAACGTACCGCCGCGATCATCTGCTGCCGGAGAAGTTTGTTCGATATGCTCATTGTTACGCACAAAAGTGAAGTATTGCAACTTTACGCACGCCATGCGCGTATCATGACAGGAGCGATGAGTGGCACACATCTGCGCGTCGTGTGCCTGAAAGGGATCACTCCATGACCGAAACGACCGTTGTTTGCCCGCATTGTCATGCCAGCGTCCCTGCTGACGCGCGGTATTGCATCGACTGCGGCGCGCCGATGGACAACCTGGTTATCGAGCAGGCGCCGCCTGCGACCGGACCAACGGTACAACTGCCGGCGCGTCCCGCCACGCCTGCACCTCTCCCCGTTCCTGCACCGCAGCCGCCGACGCCGTCGCAGACCGAATGGTACGACGATCTGATGATTCCACTGCTGCTGATCACGGCTGCAGTAGCGATGGTCACACTACCGCGATTCATGACGTTCATTATCATCGCCGTTGGAGTTGTCGGGCTGTTGCTCAGCGTGCTGCGCAACATTGCAGCACGCAGAATGGTCGCAGCCACAGCCCTGGCGATTGCCGTCGGGTTCTTCTTCAGCCGCAGACTGTTCTGGGCGCCGTTCATTATCGCGCTCATTGCAGTATCGTTGTTCAAGAAGCGCCGCCCACGCATCGGGTAACCCGGTTCAGTCTAGAGGCTGGTATGTACTGTGGCGCCTGACCGGATTGTCCTGCCCGTTTCGCCTCTCCACACGGATCGCGCACACCAGCACGCACGGGTCGCATCCACTGACGTGCAGGCGCCGTGCTGACCCGCGCCGCCAATCATGAGCGCATCAGTTTGTCCTGGCGCGTACCGGCAAGGGACGACGCATGCGTCGCCCCTCCCGGTTTCCCCGACACCCTCTGGCGCCGCGATTCGCGGCAGCACAGCTCACTGCGGTGAATGCAGGCGCCAGAGGCCCGCGTGCCTGAGACGCACGGTGCGGTGTGACTGTGATCAGTCGATGCCGCTTCCATCAGAAAGGAACGTGCATAACAGGCTCTAGCCGCAAGCGCATGCTGAGACGATGGAAAAGGGTGCAATCGTCGCGCCGCGGCGGTGCGTTTTTGCAGCGAAGTCATCTTTCCTCGCTGATCCTCCAACCGGTGCTTGAACGATCCTACATTGCCATACAGTGAAGCGTTTGTCAATCCTTGTGCTATACTTGCGCTATGCCTTTCCCGATCGATGACTACACGCCGCATGGCTATCTGAATACGCCGACGCATACGCGCAATCTTTCGCCGCGAGGCGTGCTACGCTCGCACGGTGCGGGCTTTCGCTGGCACTACCCGGCGCACGCCGGCATGTACGGCGGTCGGCGTGAAATCTACCGCGCCGGCTTTCGTTTTGCGCTGGGCGGGGCACTCGAACTGACCGAGTTTGATGTGGTTTCCAGCCCGTACCACTCGATGAACCTTTTTTCTCTCGATCTGTCTCACGGTGGTACGACCCTTCACGCGACCTTCCACCTTGTCGGTGAACACGCCCTGTGCGCTACGGCAACCATGCAGGGCACAACGCGCGTAGCAGTGCTCGTCGAGTACACGCGCACGATTGCAGCCTGCGGTGAATGGGGCGAGTCCGGGTTGGTTGGTCGAATCGTCGATGGCGACCTGGTGTTGCAGAGCTTCGAGGATGGCGAAGCATTTGTGGTGCATGCGACGCGCCCCTTTGCCGATCTTGGCATCACGACCGATCCGGCGCAGGCGGCAGTCTGGGCGATGTCCCAGGCGCCGGGACTGCCGGGCGAGGGCTTCGTGACAGTCACCGGTCGACGAGGTGACACCGTTGCGCTCTTCGCCACTCTTGGATTCAGTATGCCATGCGAACAACTCGACCTGTACATGACCCGCGGCAAAACGGTGCGCATGGCACAACACCGGCAGCGCGCCGTCCAACGCACAGCGGCAGCGGATCGTGCGCGTAAGCAGGCGGAGAATGATGCGTTCTGGGCGCGTGCCCCGATCCTGGAAGGCGACTGGTTTCCCCACTGGCGGCGTGGGCTGGTGTACGACCTGGAAACGCTGCGGATGATGGTGCGCGCACCGGCGGGCATCTACCGCCATATCTGGGACGCGATGCAGATCCAGGCGCCGCGCGTGGTGCTCGCCGAAGCAGCCATCGATGCGCTCCTGCTTGCCTATGCCGATCCATCGCTGGCGCAGCACCTGTTGCTTGGCACGTTCGTTGATGCTCCTGAACCTCAGGTACCCTGCTCACGCGAAGATGGCAGTTATAACATGGTTGCCGCCGATGGAACTGTGTGCGGCACTGCCCCCGAATGGGGCTACCCCTGGCTGGTTATCGACTGGCTTGCCAGCCTGCTTCCCAACCGTGAGTGGCTGGCAAACATCTATCCTGCACTGACTGCCTATCTGCACTGGTGGCTGGAAAACCGGCGCGACCCGGATGGCTGGCTGGTCTATGCGTGTAGCTGGGAGTCAGGGCAGGACGACTCGCCGCGTTTCGGTGATCAACCGCTTGGCGGCGGACACCCTGTGCGTCACGTGCGCCCGGTCGATCTCCAGGCTGCCTTTGCCCATGCCTGCCTGGTGATGAGTGACATTGCGCGTGAACTTGGGCGGGCTGCCGACTCCCACGGATGGCTGGCGCTAGGTGAGGAGTATGTGGCGCGCACGGATGCGTTGTGGCAGGATGCGCTCAACCGGTATGCCGATTTTGACACACGTGCCGGAAAACCGACGACGGTGAACGATGTCATGTTGCTGGCGCCGGTTGCACTGGGCGTTGCCCGACCAGGGCGGGATGCGGCGCTACGCCATGAGATCGAGCGGATCGATCCTGCCACGCTGACATGGCCCATGTTTGCCTGGACAGCAGTCGAAGCAGCGTTACACGTCGGGTTGAACGATCACGCCGCCGAACTCGCGGCTGCTGTCATTGACCGTGCCTACACGTTCTGGGATGCGCATCAGGCGCACCCCGACCGCACGCTGCCAGGGATAGCGTGTGAATACTGGCCCGTCGATGGGCGTTGCGGTGGCGAGGGGTATGGATGGGGCGCTTTCACCACGCACCTGTTGCTCCACGTGCTGATGGGCATAACCCCGGAGCGCGAACGGCTCGTTGTGTGCCCAAACCTGCCGCCTGCCTGGCGTGTCGCCGGGCGTTTGTACGGAGTGCGCCTGAACTGGCGCGATATGCAGATACACCTTCGTATCGAACCGTTCCCCCATCATGCCTCAGTGATTGCCAACGATCAGCGCGCCGAAGTTCCGTGGGGAGCAGCGGCAACATTTCCCTGGGATGCGTTGAACATCCAACGTTGAACCGAAAGCTATCTTTGCCCGGGCGCTGGGTGCGCGGGCGTCCCTGCCTGCAGACGCGCCGAGCTGGGTGCGCAGCGTTGGGGACCGAAATCACTGTCGTTCCCCTTTGCCGGCGCACCGGATGCGCTTCAGAGTTCAACATTCAACCACGCACCCCTCGCTCCTCCAGTCGCAGATCGAGCCAGGCGCACTCCTCTGGTGTCAGACGCACCTCCAGCGCAGCCAGGTTGGCAGCGAATTCTTCCGGTGTGCGGCAACCCACCAGCGCATAGATGTCGAGAGGCTGGCTCAACACATACGCCAGGGCGACCTGCGGGATGCTTAACCCTTTCTCTTCAGCCAGTTGCTGCACCCGCTCGAGACGGCGAAAGTTCTCTTCGCCAGCATAGGCATAGACCGCGAGTTTGTCGAGATAATCCTCGAATGTGTCAAGATTGTCGCGTCGCAGACGACCTGAGAAGAACCCACCCGCCAGACTCGACCAGGTGAAGAGGGACATGCGTTGCTTGGCGTACCAGGCGCGTGCTTCTTCGTTCTGCGGTCCGCTGATGCTGATGCACCCTTCCCACGGTTCACGGTACTGCTCCGCCAGACTGAAATTCGGGCTGCTGGCAACGAACGGCGTCAGACCGTGAACAGCAGCGTACTCGTTGGCTTCCGCGATGCGTCGATGGCTCCAGTTCGACCCGCCGAACGCGCGAATGCGACCAGAAGCCAGGTGTTCGTTCAGCACCTCGACGATGGGACCGACCGGAACCGATGGATCGTCACGGTGCAGCAGATAGAGATCGATGTAATCGAACTTGAAGCGCGCCAGTGAGTCGAACAGATCGGCGGTGATGTCGAAGGGGGTGACCCGTTTGCGATCGGCGTTGTGATGTGCACCCTTGCCGATGATGACCACCTCGTCGCGAATACCACGTTCATTCACCCAGCGCCCCATTGCCCGCTCGTTGTCTCCCTGCCCGTACACATGCGCTGTGTCGAATGTGTTGCACCCCAGAGCGAAGATGGCGTCGAGCAACCGGAAACTCCCTTCCAGATCGCGCGTCGAGATCATCACCGATCCCTGAACCAGACGCGAAACCGGTTTGTCGATGCCGAGAACGTGACCGTACTGCATTGTCATGCTCCTCATTACTCCATCGGGTACCTTAGCCCCCACTGCGCGCGAATGGCATCCATAGTGCGCACGATGCCCAGGGTTTCATCGAGCGGCATCACCGGGCTTTCGCTGAGACCGGCGCGCAGGCAACGCATAGCTTCCAGCGCTTCGAACTGATAGCCGTTCCCATTGAACGGGAGATGGATCGGCTCGTCACCCTGCCTGCCACGATGCACCGTCAACGTAGTGGCGCGCCACCACTGCGGATGAACCCGGATCATGCCCCCGGTTCCCATGATCGTTGTCTCGTGCGGCGTCTCGGTGCGAATGGCGCTCCACAGCACTGCCATCCGTCCACCGCTGTACCCCAGGATCATCGCTGCCTGCTCATCAACGCCGGTAGATCCGAGATCGGCAAGGGTTGCCAGGCGCTCCGGTTCTCCACCCAGCACCATCGATGCCAGTGAAACGGTGTAGACGCCGACATCGAGCAGACTCCCGCCGCCGAGTGCTGGATCGAACAGTCGGCTCTGCGGATCGACGCCTGCACGAAAGCCAAAGTCAGAAGCAATCATGCGCACCTCACCGATCACGCCCTGCGCCAGCAATTCGCGCAACCGCACGATTGCTGGCAGAAAGCGCGTCCACATGGCTTCCATCAGGAATAAACCACGCTCACGTGCAGCGGCAATGACCTTCGCCGCCTCGCGTGCATTGATGGTGAACGGTTTCTCGCACAGCACTGCTTTACCGTTTTGGAGACAGAGCAAACAGTTCTCGTAGTGCAGCGCATGCGGCGTCGCAATATAGATAATGTCGATATCGGGATCGGCGGCGAGTTCCTCGTATGTCGCATAGCGACGCGGTACATTGAAGCGGTCGCCAAAGGCGGCAGCACTATCGGCGCTGCGCGACCCGACCGCAACTAGGTGCGCGTCATCGATAGACTGAAGCGCTTCGGCGAACACGCCCGCGATACGCCCTGTACTGAGAATGCCCCAGCGAACAGGTTGGTGGGTCATACGTCTCCTTCTTTCCTGGATATTATGGCGGAAGCACCGGATGATCGAACCATGCGCGGATATCGCGCCCGTCAATTGTGGCAACCACAGTAATGCGCCAGTCTCCTTCCATCGAGTACAATGTGCGAACCCCGTATGTTCCAGGACCAAGCCGGTCAGCGATAGGCTGATGCACCCCCATTTCCATCTGCGGCATCGTAAAATCGAAATAGACCAGTGTTGCTTCGACCGGTTGCTTGCCCGTGTCGGTAATCTTTGCTACGAACTCATAGTCGCGCAGTGCAACCGGTTGCGCGGGCCGCTCGAGTGTGATCGTCAACCCATCGACCACCCGCTGCTCGACGATGGTCGGCGTGGCGCCGCAGGCAGCCAGGACGATGAGGATGATCGTGAGTGCGGATGCCTGCCAGGGAACGTTGAACGTTGAACGTCGAATGTTGAATGCTGAGCGTTGAACGTTGAACGTTGAATGTTGAGCGTTGAGCATTGAGCGTTGAACGTTGAATGTTGAATGTTGAGCGTTGAGCATTGAGTGTTGAGTGTTGAGCATTGAATATTGAAAGTTGAGTGTTGAGCATTGAATATTGAAAGTTGAGTGTTGAATGTTGAACACCCCCCTTATCGCTCTCACTCCACAGTTTTCGTCACATCCGACAGCGTTTCACCGAGCGGATAGCGTAGCGAGACGAGAAATCCGATCAGGATGTGCTGGATATTGATAAGCAGGAACAACGCCGACAGGCTCAGAGCGATCTCCGCAGCGTGTCCGTGACGTTGCAGCATAGCGATCAGTACCGCATCACGCACCCCTACACCAGCAAAACTGATCGGCAGCGCCTGGAGAATGGCGATCAACCCGGTAGCCGCCAGGATTTCGAGCAACGGAATATCTCCCAACCGCAGCGCCAGATACATCAGGTAAATACGGATGAAGGTCGAGGTCGCCGAACCAATCGTGCTGAGCAAGAGCAGCAACAGCGGCGTAAAGCGCAAACTGAGCGGTGCGAACTGGTCGCGCAGGCGTTCAAGCGCCGCACGCAACCGCGCCGGCGCCAGCGGAATCACCAGACCCAGCGCCCACTCACGTGGTGTCCGTGCCATCAATCCCGGTGTGGCAATCAGTACTGCTACCGCAAAGCCAACCGTCGCCAGTTGCACCGTGCCGCGCGCTTCGACTGGAAAGACATCGAGGAATACCGTCAGGCTTAGTACCGCCATCAGTGCCCAGATCACGAAATCGAACAGGCGGTCGAGCAGGATGCTCAGCAGACCGGGCGCCAGCGGCACCCCCCGTTCGCGCAGATACCAGGCTTTGATAAAGTCACCCGATTGACCGGGCGTGACGCCGCCGGCATATAACCCGATTGCGTACAGCGCCGCCAGATAGTTCAGCGATGGCGGCGCATGCCCCTGCTCGTGCACGATGATGCTCCAGCGCCATGCTTTGACCCAGATGAACACGGGCATCAGCGCCAGCGAAAGGATCGCCGGACCAGGATCGATGCCGAGCAGCGCCGCAACCAGCGCAGCCGGATCGCTGCGCCACAGGAAAAAGATTAAGAGCGCAGGACCGATCAAACGAAGCAGCCAGCGGAGGGAGTGTTTCACAGGTCGCGCCGTTGAAAACGAAGCCCGGCAATCTGTTCAGCCAGCAAGCCAAACATGAAAACGACGATTGCGCCAACGAACAGCCCGACAGAAGAGTTGGGCACACGGAAACGCCCGACGTCGGTAATGAAATAACTGATGGCAAACGAGAGCAGACTCAATGCTAACATCGCCAGCGCCACTGGAAAGTAGACACGCAGCGGCGCAAACATCGAAACCATCCGCAGCATAATCAGAATATTGCGCACGCCGTTTTTGAACAGTTTCTGGCTGCTGCGCCCCCCTTGGCGCTTGTTCATCGTCACCGGCTCGAAACGGATGTGATACCCGGCTTTAGCAAACGCCATCGCACTTGTCATGGGCCAGCCGAATGTGTTCGGCAACAGGTGCAGGAACTCCAGCATCACCTCACGACGCATTGCGCGAAACCCTGACGTCAGGTCCCTCATCGGAAAGCCGGAAAGATAGGTGCCGAGCGCATTCAGAACGCTGTTGCCAAACCAGCGCAACAGGTTCTCGTGGCTGTCCCGGTCCGGTCGCGTGGCGATCACCATGTCGTACCGGTCAAGATGGCGCAGCAACCGTGGAATATCGGCGGGGTTATGCTGTCCATCGGCATCGATCACGATTACGACATCGCCGCTCGCAGCCCGAATGCCGGTACGCACCCCTGCGCCATTGCCCAGATTGTGCGGTCGGCTGATAACCCGCGCCCCGGCTGAAGCCGCCTGTACCGCTGTATCGTCAGACGACGCATCATCGACAACGATGATCTCTGCGTCGGGGACCTGCGCGCGCACCGCGCGCACAACGTGCCCGACTCGAGGACCTTCGTTGAATGCAGGAATAACGACGCTGATGCTGAAGGGCCAGTGGCTCTGGGTTGCCGGTTCTGTTTCGGTTTCGGAGTATGGAAAAGTATCGGTGGTCATAGCAATCACTAGGACGTTGCAGATGCCAATCGATGATACCCGGCATCTGTCCGACCCGTCGCTCACGGTGCAACCATTTCCTGCTCGACGAACGCTAGCAGATCATCATAGCCACGCAGCACGGGAAATTGCGGAAAATCGGCGACGACATTCTCCGGCGGGTCAAACAGGGCGCCGGCATGCGCTGCCGCCAGCATCCCGACATCATTGTACGAGTCGCCCACTGCCAGCACCCGAAAATGAATATTGCGCAGCGCGCGCACCGCAGCCGTTTTGCTGTCTGGCATACGCAGGCGGTAGTCGGTAATCATACCCTGGTCATCAACATCGAGTGAATGGCAGAAGAGCGTTGGCCAGCCAAGTTTCGCCATCAATGGCATGGCAAATTCATAGTATGTATCCGAAAGAATGATCACCTGCACCCGCTGGCGCAACTGCCCCAACGCCTCGACTGCACCGGGCAACGGGTCGATAGCACTGATGACGCGCTGAATATCCGCCAGCGTCAGACGATGATCGCGCAGGATCGCCAGACGTCCGCGCATCAGTTCATCGTAATCGGGAATATCGCGTGTTGTTCGGCGTAGCCGTTCGATGCCGGTGCGTTCGGCAACCGCAATCCAGATTTCTGGAACCAGAACACCTTCCAGATCGGTTGCGAGTATCGTTGGATGTGCCATATAACCTCGTCCTGCGTGAGACACACTGGATTGTACCATGACCTGCGCGCATCGGCGTCAGAATGACGGGTGGCGCCGATAATTGAAGGGCGCTCCGCTCGTGACCGGTGGCGCCTGCGTCACGGGGCGTTGCATGGCGCGATTGGCGCGGAAAAGAAAGGAATTGCGTCGAGTCATCGAGAAACTGATTGCGTGCTATGGCTTGCGAGACCGCGGGGGCATCTCGACGTGCTGACGCATACGCCGGTTGTTGCAGCAGACGATATGACATTCCTGTCTGATATGTGTCGCAGACGAAGGGCGCCCGAACCTGCCACAGATTACGGGGCGAGCGGCGTATCACGGCTGTGACCAATCCTCGACGATCAACCCCGGTACACGTGCGAATTCCTGCACATTGCCGGTCACCAGAATCAGCGCTTGGCTGACTGCCTGAGCCGCAAGCAAGGTGTCGATCGCACCGATTGGTGTTCCTTGCGCTTCAAGAAAGGCACGTATCTCTCCGTAGGTCATCGCTGCCTTCTCATCAAAAGGCAGGATCGTCAGGGGCAGCAGAAAGTAATCGAGCGCCTGCTGATTTTGGGCGACATATCTGCTCTTCACAACGCCATACCGGAGTTCGGCGACCGTGATCGCCGAGATGGCTACATCAGTCAGGGGAAGTTGCGTAAGTCGCTGCAAGACGATCTGCGACTTTTGGCGAATGAGCAGGATACAGATGTTCGTGTCCAGCAGATATTTCATTCGAACAGAGGTTCACGCACCTGGATTGAAGGCTGATTGCGTTCGGACATAAAGTCGTCAGAGAACATGGACAGACTATCGATGAGCGTTTGCCATGAGTCATACTCAGGAAGAAGCACGACTGCATTGCCCATGCGCTTGAGATAGACTCTGTCGCCGCGAAACCGATACTCTTTCGGCAGACGGATGGCCTGACTCTGACCATTCTGGAAAATCCTGGCTGTATCCATCGATGGTACCTCCATCGTCTAAATAGATATTTTCAGTATATACCAACTCTTTGTCTGGTGCAATCTTTATGATCGTTCTCCAACATTTCTCGCATCTACGCACCAATTGTGGTACACCGTCGGTTGAACCGCGTCAGGTTCCGAGCACCCCGGCTGCGCCTCAGCGCACCTGAACACGCGCAAGACGCAGACTCAGGGCGCGTGCATCGTTGCTCGTCGGATCGAGCCGCGCCGGAACGAAGGTCGGTGCCCGCAGTTCAATCACGATCCGTTGATCCGTTACCTGCTCCGACGGCACGAGCAGATGATACCGGCGCCACTCCCCGCGCACGACCGGTATGCTCCACGCAACGCCATCTCCAATACGCACCGTCAGCAGCGTTACCGTTTCCGCCTCGCCCCCGGTCATCGATAGAAGCAGAACAGCGTCATCACGCAGTGGTTCCGTCAGCGGTAGAACGATAACCCCCTGCCCTTCGAGCCAGCGAAAACTGCCGGTTGCACCCTGCTCAGCCGGAGAGAAACCGGCAAGGTATCCGATATCGAGACCGTTGCCTGGCGCCAGGACATTCACCGGCGGCGGACGGAGCCACTCCAGCGCCCAGCGTTGAATATCCTCTCCCGCTACCGTCTCGATGTAGGTCAGAATGGACGCCGCCTGTGCGAAATCGCCGGTTTCGCGCAGCAGTGCGCCGACAACCAGTTCGGTTCGCCGTGAACTGTTGCGCTGTAGCCCGGCCAGCGCCTCTTCATAACGCCCTTGCGCCTTCAGCGCCAGCGCCAGATGCACCTGAGCATCGACAAAGCGTGGTTGAGCAGTGAGCGCAGCACGAAATGCGCGTTCGGCAGCGGCGTAGTCGCCTGACCGGTAGGCGGACATGCCAGCGATCATGGCGCGTTCGCGCGCAATACCGGTAGCGATGATCGCCGGGTAGTCGCGGTAGGTCAGCAACAACCAGAAGAATGCCGCAACCACAATCGCCTGTACTGCCAGTCGTGACGTCAACTGCACTTCACGCCGCCAGACTGCCAGTGTCCCGGCACCGTACAGCCCTATCATCACCCAGAGCGGCAACAGGTAACGCGGCTCGACATGAAACACAAGTACGGTCAGCAACGAGTAGCCAATCCAGACCAGAAACAACAATCGGTGATGAATCCCCTCACGTGCGCGCCCCACCAGTCCGACGAGACCGGCAACCACGCCGACCAGCCATATGAGATCACCGACCAGACCGGGGAGCGCCGTTTCGCGCAACGGTCGGGTGAAGAAACTCTGCTTGACGAAGTAGTCTTCGACGAACTGCGCCTTCCAGATATGGCGGAATGTAGGCCACATCGAACGAAAGGGACGAAGCGGATCGGTGGCGAGAATATCGCGCGCACGTTCGAGGGCATAGATATGCCGCTCCGCCTGCGGCATACCGCGCAAGGTCTCGATGTTTGCATTTCGCCGCGCCACATCGTCCAGATCGAGCCACAGATTGATCTGCCCCAGCGTATCGACCGGGATCAGGTGTCCGTAAGTCAGGTAGTTGCGCATTGTCCAGGGTGCAACGATCGCCAGACACGCCGCCACGACAGGCAGCGCCGCTTTCATTGCCCCTTTCGCTGCCTGCCAGCGCGACGCAGCGCTGGATGCGCCGATCGTCGCCGCGTGGACGACCAGCCATCCCACCACAAAGACGATGGCGTACAGCGCCGGGGAGCGCGTGAGCGCCGCAGCGCCAAGCGCAGCGCCCGCAAGTACCAGATCACGCAACCGCTCTTCCTGATCGTAGCGCACCAGCAACCACAGATGGAGCAGGAAGAGAAACAGATACAGGTGCTCGCTGAACAGCACGGTCGTTTGCTCGATCAGCGGATACCAGAGCGCCAGGAATCCGGCAAACAACAATCCCGCGCGCACGCTGGCAAACAACCGCAGCGCCAGTCCAAACCCAATCAGCGTCACACTCGCCGCCAGTACAGTCTGCGCCACCTGAACGAACAACACACCGAGTTGCGGCACACCAAGCACCAGCGCCAGCCGTAGCCAGAACGCAAAAAAGAAGACATGCAGCGGCGGACGGATGAGCCAGGCATCATCGACATATGCACCCGTCACAGCGAACCGGAGCGCACGACGGTAGTAATCGCCATCATCGGCATTCGAGTAGCGCGGATCGAGCGGACTGACGCTGATGAACCACAGGCGGAGTATGACGCCTGTCACGACCAGTACAGTCAGCAGCGCGTATGCGGTGGTTAGTGGCGATACACGCTCCCTGGTCATATCCAGCGCGCGGCGCATCCTCTGCATGTACGGTTCAATGCGCCACGCCAGCGTCTGAGGTTCGTTCATGGTTCAATCCGCACCAGGGCATACTTACCGGCAACCGCCACAACCGTACCATCGGGAAGCGCCCCGGCTTCGGTACTGTGCAGCAGGTAGCGCGTTGCCCGATCCGGTGGCACAATGCGATGCGCAATTGCAGAATACTTTCCGACCGGATCGCCCGGCGCCAGCATAACACGCAACGTCTCATCCGGCGGCAACGATTGTTGTACCAGACGCACCGCAGCCACCTCATCGACGGGTTGCCGGTCGAGAACATCGCGCACGCCGCGAGCGAAACCGGACTGCAAGACCAGTAGCAGGATCAGGATGGCGCCGATCTGAAGCCGCACCGGGGTCAACGCCCGGTGACGCGCCAGTACACGAATGATGACGAGCAACATCCAGGCTGCGGCAGCCGCATAGACCGGTGCAAGCGGCAGGAAGAAACGTTGCAACGGCAGACCGACAGCCAGCGCAAGGGTGTACAGCGCCACCCATACGAGCAGTGGAACGCCGAACGGCGGCAGCGCCGGTTGCAATCCCGCAGCATCGTGCGACCGGGAGAGCGCCTTCCTCCCCTGATAGACGGGTAGTGCCAGCCAGCCGACAAGTCCAAGCACCGCCAGCCAGTTCGCCGGAAACGCCAGCAAGCGCAACTGTGACGCCTGACCGCTGTCACCGGCAGCCTCCGCGCCACTGCCGATGAATGCGCGCAGGTGTGTCCACCACGCGCCGGCGAAGCGACCGGGATCTTCCAGAATGAGGCTGGTGAGTGATACATCATTGCTCACCTCATTCCAGCGTCCCCAGTCACTGTCGCCATACACCGCCAGCCAGACATTCTTCGCCTGCTGATTGTAGAATGGTTGACCTGTGTCGCGCATGTTGACAAGCACCTGGGGCGCAATAGCAATGAGAAAGGCAATAACGAAGATCACGACGCTAGACGTTGAACGTTGAACGTTGGAATGTTGTACATGTGCCTCTCGCTGCATCCACAGGAAGACGAACACGCCAAAGGGAAGCAGCAGAATACCGGGATGACGCACCAGAAACGCGCAACCGGCAACACCCCCAGCAAGCGCAGCGAACCAGAGACTCCCTCGTGCGCGATGACTCGCCAGCAGCGCCAGCGCCAGCGTGCAGAGCGCGGCAAAGGGCATATCGCTGCCGACAGACAGCGCGTACTGCACCACAAATGGGTTCAATCCAAGCATCACAAGTGCTGCCAGCGCCAGACCGCGCCCCAGCAGACGACGCGCCAGCCACCACGACGCGCCGAGCAGAAGCATCCCCGCAAGCGCCGCAACCAGCCGCGCCGCGAGAAAGGAATTGCCATCGGTCAGTGGTGCGAATAGCCAGAGCAGGAACGGATACCCCAGGTTGTAGAAGCCATCGGCGCGCAGCACCAGCCCCAGATCGACCGCGCGCGTCGCAAAGACGCGAAAATCTTTCTCGACACCCGGAACTGCCAGGGTCACGTGATCCTGCGCCGCTAGAAGAATTGCCGTCGTCCACCCGGCAATGCCACTCACTGCCACCACATCCGTCAGCACGGGCAGGCGCACCACAAGCGCCGGACCGTATCGCAGCACCACGACGGCGCCAAGCGCAGCACACACCCCTGGCAGCAAGCCGCGCAGCGGATAGGGATACACCGGTTGTAACCGATAGAAGAACAGATACAGCACGCCGATCAGGAGCATACCGGCAAGCCAGACGCGCAACGGCGTAACAAAGCGCAGCCACTGAATCGCTTCACTGCTACGCATACCGTTCAGCGCCAGAAAGAGCAATCCACCGGTGAGCGTCCCCCACACCATCTGCGCCGGGTACGGCTGTAACGGCGGTTGCGCCGTGCGATAGACCGCCGAATCCACCAGCACACCAACCAGACGCAGATCACCGGCGTTCACCGGCGCCACATCGGATCGAATGGTGACCAGCACATCCTCTGGCTTCAGCGACACGCGGCGGAGTAGAATCCGAACCTCTTGCCACTCACCGGTGGCTACACCAGTGTACATCTCATCACCATCAACCAGGATGGCAAAGCCCGGCGGCACACCATCGGCGCGCCACCCGCGCAAACGGATCGTCACCTCCGCCGGAAAGCCAGCCTGCGGCAACAACAGATGCGACCCAGCGCGCGTCCAGCGCGCACTACCGTCGGAGCCGTGCAGGTAGGCGCGCGCCGGCGGGAAATCAAGGCGCTCCGGATCATAGAATCCGCGCACATACGCGGCATCGAACCGTCCAACATCAACATGATGTGTGACTGGTATCTGGCAAAGGATCGCCACCAGCACCATACCGGCCAGCGATGCCGCAATCGTGTGTGCTGCCCACGTCAGGGCAGCCAGTGAATGCATAGTCTTACCGCCTGCTGCGGCTCTCAGATACTGACGCATACACTGCGGGAGTGTACCATACTCCATACTCATCGGCAAAGCACTGGTTGTGGTATACTATGGCAACCCCGTCATAAATCATATGTTGGAAATTGCCATCACTCCGGCAGAGGAACACCATGCCCGACGCAAATGACATTGTGATCATCAGTGCGGCACGAACACCGATCGGTAAGTTTCAGGGGATGTTTCGCACCGTTCCTGCCACCGACCTGGGTGCGCATGCCGTTCGGGAAGCCGTTGCACGCTCGGCAATTGACCCATCGCAGGTCGATGAGTGCATTATGGGCAATGTGGTCAGCGCCGGGCTTGGGCAGGCGCCGGCGCGTCAGGCGGCGCTGCGCGGCGGTCTCCCAGAGTCGGTCGGCGCACTGACGATCAATAAGGTATGCGGCAGTGGTCTCAAAGCAGTGATGCTGGCTGCTGCGCTCATCCGTTCTGGTGAAGCGTCGCTCATCGTTGCCGGCGGGATGGAAAGCATGTCCAGCGCACCCTACCTGCTGCCAAAGGCACGGAGCGGGTATCGCCTGGGACATGCCGAACTGGTTGACTCGCTCATCCATGACGGATTGTGGTGCGCATTCGAGCACCACCATATGGGTCACGCCGCCGACTGGACGGCAAGAACCCACGGGATAACCCGCGAACAGCAGGACGGCTACGCTGTCGAGTCGCAGGCACGCGCAATCGCGGCACAGGATGCCGGGGCGTTTACCGATGAAATCGCTCCGTTCAGGTTGCAAAGCGGCGATACCCTTACCGCCGACGAACCGCCCCGTCGTGGTGTAACCATCGCCACTCTGAGCAAACTGACACCCGTCTTCTCGCCAGACGGCGCCGTAACCGCCGGCAACGCGCCCGGATTGACCGATGGCGCGGCTGCACTCGTCGTTACCAGCGCCCGGCGCGCTGCTGAACTCGGTGCGCGCCCGCTAGCACGGCTGACCGGCGTGGCACAGGCAGCAGTTGCGCCACGCGAGGTGTTCACCGCGCCGGTCTACGCTATCCGTCGCCTGCTAGTGCAAACCGCGACCACACTCGATCACTACGACCTGTTTGAGATCAATGAAGCATTCGCGGCTCAGATCGTTCAGAACATCCGCGCCCTGAATCTCGATACCGACCGGTTGAATATCCATGGCGGCGCAATTGCCCTGGGTCACCCAATCGGCGCCAGTGGCGCGCGCATTCTGGTGACGCTCATCTATGCCCTGCTGCGTCGCGGCGGCGGGCGTGGCATTGCTGCACTGTGCCTGGGTGGAGGTGAAGCTGTGGCAGTGGCAGTGGAAACTGTGTCGTAAGGGTAAAGGTTGGAACGTCGAAGGTCGAACGTTGAACGTTCGCAATCCCGTTACACTTTCGCGAGTCATGCGCCGTAGCAATCAAAAATAAAATTATCTGCACTCCATTGACTCGCGTTCATCACACGCGCAACCATCATACCATTCGGCTTGCACTTGAAGGTGTATCCTTGTTGCTGGAAATTGCGGGAACGGGCCTGACCGAGGAGGGCGGGTGCGGGTGTATAGCGT